>JBGSJI010000001.1:0-9875 GCA_041742055.1 Limnoglobus sp.
GGAGCGGTTATTGACGGTGGTGGAAACGCTGAAGTTGCAGAAGCGAAACGTGCTGGATTATCTGGAGCAAGCGATCACCGCCCACCGCCAGAAGCAACCCTGCCCGCCACTCCTCGCCGCGACAGGGTGAACGGTTACCAAATTTCAAGACAATAAGGCACTGATTGGAAATTGCATATCATACAGTAATGGTCCCACTTTGCAGATAATGGTTGATGAAGAAACTTTCTGTTTCGGCGCACCGCTCGATATCGTGGAATTCGATTAACGCATTGTACTTCAAAGAACTTGTTTGATATTTAGTATTTCGTGCGTTTCGGAGTACGACATGGCACTCTACGCTCTAGTTGCAGCACATCTGTTGCTAATGAATTTGGAAGTGCAGTTATCCATCAATGCAGCACCTGCATCGGTCTATGTCACAATCTCAGCGATGCAACAGGCGACACATACGAATTCTATAACAAAGATAGAGCCGGAACCTCTGACAATGGCCGTATTCTCCGCTAAATATTACGAAGGTGCCTTCAAGAAATCCGTTTTCGACCACTGGTCGAGTAGACACAACGAGCATTTCGCAGAAAGAGCGATTGCGCTAGCTAACGCCTCCAATAACGGCTCTCGCATGGATTTGATATTGGACTGTCTTAGATCCGAATTGGTACGAAACACGCAAATTCGGATGGTAAATACATTATGTAAGCACTTCGCTAAGATCTCTACCATCAACAAGGATTATTCCCAGTTATCGCGATATGATCCTGACAATTTCATGCCTTTCGGAAAGAGTTTTGATCAGCTCGTCAAACGAGGTAATTCATCGCTGTACGCACGCAGCAATGCGGTCATTTCAGAACGCGATGGAGCATTCAATGTAGTATTGGGCGGTACAATCGAGAATTCCATGAAACATGTGCTTGGTTCGCTGATTGTATCCGCTGATAAATATACGAATTCGGCTAAATCGGTCGCGTGGACATCCTCGATATTGATGACTAACGGAACACTGACGAACGCAAATGTTGTTGCGATCACGAGATGTCTTTGGATAGTTGACTCGAATCTCGTTCTCGATCAAGATTTGCGAATACGAGATTCGATCTTGATCACAAATGGCGACTTGCGATTTGCCGGATCACTGGATGCCTCGGGTTGTTTTATAAGTGCGGCCGGAAAAATCGCAGCCGTGAAAAGAACTAAGTTTTCCGATTCGTTCGTCCGTTCCGATACCTCGATTGAGACACCCAAGGGAGTCAATTTTCCTGAATGGAAAGGTCACAATCCCTTCCGCATCAAATTCTTCCAACTCGCCGACCTCGGCGTGACCGCCAAGTTGCACGCCAAGGGGGCCGAGATCACCGCGCTGTCGCCGTTCTCGCCGCTCCGGCTCTTCGGACTGCGCATCGGCGATGTCGTCACGAAAGTCGACGACCGCGCGATCGATTCGCCGGACGCCCTCCGGCGGGCATCGCGTACCGCCTACGTCCGCGAGGCCGGAGTCTACTACCTCCTTCGCAACGGGCAGGCTCTCGACCGCATAGTCCTCTTCAGCGACTACCGCTTGCCATGAGTGGAAGTCGTAAGCGTGAAATAACAAAAAAACCGGGCACGGTTTCCCGTGCCCGGTACCAGACATACGTTCGGGTCCCGTCCATCCCTTCGGTAGCCTGGCTGCCTAAACCGCTCCCCCCTCGGAGCGGAAAAAGCCAACATTAATACCATCGACGACACAAAAACTGCCGCCGATATCCTCTTCGCGAGCGAGTGAACTCGTTCGCGAAGACACAGGAATCTAGGTTGCGATTGTGCGAATTGCAAGGAAAATAGGATGGATTCCCGTGTTCCTCTCAGGCGCAAATCTTGGCCGTTCCCGTGAATTGAACGCGCTTCCGTTATGGAAGGGAAGCGCCTACGTGTGCTGCTGCATCAAGCTGCCATTCGGTTGGAATGGGCCGACGGTTCTGTTCACCGCGATAGCGCCAGAAATCCAGCGCCTCTTCACCCAGCTGCCACGAGTAAGCGGCTGGGCGACCGTTGATCCGAGTCGGAAAATCCACCTGCCCGATCTGACGATCAACGAGATCGACGCCGAGAAGATCGAGTTCCCGCTGCGCACCGCTCACATGCTCCTCCGCGTGCGCGATCGCCTCATGAACCGCGTAACGTCTCTGGCGGCTGACCCAAGTCAGACTGCGTCGATATTCATCCAGGGTCGCCTGTTCCGTTGCGAGTGTATTCAATTGTTCCGTCGTCGTCACGATGTCCGTCACGATGCTATGAACTAACGGTAACATCCGACGGGCGGTTCTTAAATCCAGATTCACCACTTTCCGTTTCGACTTCTCGGTGGAAGACGACGCACGGTTGGGAGAACTGTTCATCTTTCGCTCTCCGTTAAGTATTGACACCGGTAGGCTACCGGCACCTGATCCATTCTAGGGTTCATCTTCGTCATGATGAGCCTTGAATGGGCGGTTCAGGTCTGATTTTGAGAAATCAGGTCTGCCGCTATTTGAATATTCGATTCATTTCGGGAATCCTTACAGTTACTTGGCAACAGTTGGAAGTTCGATCTATAGTTGCTCCGACGATGGATCTCTTTCGCATTGAATGTCCTGTATGCCAGCGACTTCCGCCAACCCCAGTGCCGCCTGGTTCGTCAAGGAACTGACGAATGCGCACGTCTTCGAACCCATTCAACTCGCCCCTTACTTATCCGAGTTCAAATCCACTCATCGCAGTGGAGGCGATGCGTTAGTTCTGGCGGATTTTTTGATCAAAAGCGGGCTTTTGACACGCTATCAGGCCGATCGATGTCTGGCGGGCGCTGCGAATAAGCTCGTTCTGGGACCGTATTTTCTCACGGAATTCGTCGGCAGCGGCAGCATTGGCGAAGTTTTTCAGGCGATCGGTCGGTCCGACCGGAAGCGATATGCCGTTAAAGTCTTGCCATTGAGAAGCTTATGGAATGTGCGTCAGGCGAAGAAACAGCTGAGCGATTTCGCCGCGCTCCCCGATCATCCAGCGATCGTTCCTTTTGTTGATATCGATTCCGCCGCCGGATCTCATTATCTGGCATGGCCTTATGTCGAAGGACACACGCTGGCGGCACGCGTGAAGGAAAAAGGGCCCGCCACTATCCCCGCCGCGATCCAGGTCATGATGCAAGCCGCGGAAGGGCTGGCGGTTTGTCACGCCCATGGCATCTCGCACGGATTGATCAATCCCTCCAATCTGCTGATCGGCATCGATGGTCAAATTCGAATCCTCGATCTGGGAGTCGGAGCGATTCTCTCCGAGAATATCGCCGATGACGAGTCGATGTTCGACACACTGTCCGCGTCCAACGCCACCATGGGAATGATCGATTGCTGCGCTCCGGAAACGCTCAATTCGCCCACGCTTCGCGATCCGGCCAGCGATATCTACAGTTTCGGATGCACGTTCTACTACCTCCTGACAGGGCAACTCCCTTATCCCGATGGCAATGTGGTGGACAAGGTTCTCGCGCACCAAACGTTACCGCCTCCCAGCGCGCGAGCGCTCAACCCGAACGTCCCCGCTTGGATCGACGAGCTGATTCAGCGCCTGATGGCCAAGTCACCCGACGATCGACCAGCCCATCTGACGGAGATTCGGATCGAACTCGAATCCGGATCGTCGAAGGAATATGTTGAATTGCCCGAACATCCGGAGGAGAAAAGTCCGGAACCGGCAGCGGATTTCATGCCGTCCACACCACTCGACGTTCATCGCGAAATCCCGAAGAGCGAAGTTACCCCGACTCAAGCGCACGTGCAGGAACTGACCTACGCTCCCCCGCCCCGCCGCATCTCGCACCAGCCGCAGTCCGTCAGCGAGATCGATTTCGGCGATTACACCACACCCGACGAAAATGACAACTCCGGTTGGAACACGATCAGTCCGCTCAAGCAAGTCGAACCGCTGATCCCGCATTCCGAAACCGAGACGCTCCAGGAATTGCAGTCCGCCACTCAGACGATGCCATCGGCCATGCCCGAACAGTTCAGCTACATTGAGACCACAGAAGCGCAACCCGAGATGCTCCGACCGTCCATTCCGTCTTCACCGGTCGTTCCGAAAATCAAAAAGCCTCAATGGAGCTGGTTCAAGTCCCTGTTCAACCGCGTGGAGAAGCGGGAATCGGATCTCGTTCAATTCAGTGTGTTTGGACCATCACATCTGACACCGGGACAAAGTGTCCGATGGCAGGTCTTCGTCCATCTTCCCGAATCGTTCGAGAGTGTCTGCACTCTGTCTCGGGCATTCCACAGCGATTCAACTCTGCTTTCAACGAATTTTCTCGATCAACCCGTGAAACACAATGCGAATCTCGGCCTGCAGTTGAAAGTGGCGAATGCGGGCGTGGCTCAATCGGAAACGACTCTCTCCTGGCAGGGGCAGTCGAAGCCCCGGGCATTCGATGTCCACGTTCCCTGGGAATGTCCCGCCGGCAAGACAACCGCTAGCATGTTCGTGGATATCGATGGAGTCTTGGTCGGCGAGTTTTCGTTTCAAATCCACATCCTGCCCCGACGCGGATAATCGATCCGCAAGTGCCTCAACCGGACTGAATGGACAGGTCATAGCGATTGTTGCAACGCTTACGAACTCCCGACAAGCAACGGAATTGGGGTGCCATGCTCACGGTTTTGCGTGAGCATGCCCACTCAAAGCAGTGGAGCATGGCACCCAACATTCGAAGAAACGGAGTCCGTCGCAATTTCAAGTGCCTGTCAAATCACTCCATTACTTCCGCTAGAATGACCGCACCGATTTCCCCAGCCGGAACGATTGCGTCGTGAGTGCTGCCGTGCTCCTGCCCGCCATCTCGATTCGTCAGCCGTGGGCAGGTTTGATCGTTGCCGGCCGGAAGCGGATCGAAATCCGACACTGGTCCACCTCATTGCGCGGACGCCTGCTGATCCATGCCTCGAAGACACGCGACGAACGCCGCGAAGCCCTCTACCGGATCACCCCGGACGTCGAAGCCCTGTGCAGTCTGACGGGTGGTGTGATTGGTCTGGTCGATCTCATAGAATGCCAGGAGTACCGGACACGGGATCAGTTTGTGCGTGCGGCCGCGGATCATCTCAACCTGCCGGAGTGGTTCGATCCGCCGGCCATGTATGGCTTTTGCCTCGCGACGCCGATCGCGGTCCCGTTCCATCGCTGTTCCGGTCAGACGCGGTTTTTTTATGTCGGCGGCGTGACGGTGCCTCCGGTGATTTTTCCCCCCGAGTATTCGCCATGAAGGCCACGAAGCAGGGACGCCCGATCAAATTGCTGGTGAGCGTTCGCTCTCCCGAGGAAGCGCTTGCCGCACTCAAGGCGGGCGCCGATCTCATCGACGTCAAAGAACCCGGCCGCGGGGCGCTCGCGCCGGCCGAAGCGGAAGTCGTCGCCTCCGTGCTCACCGTCGTCGACGGCAAAGTGCCGGTGAGCGCCGCCCTCGGCGAATGGGCCCCGAACGCGCTCGTCGAAGCGCACTGGCACCTCCAGCTTCCGCTCAGCTATGTGAAATGGGGACTCGCCGGTTACACGCACACACCCGGATGGGGCGAGGATCTGCTCGACATGCGCCGGCAGATGAAACGCGGACCCGAAGTCGTCGCCGTCGCCTACGCCGATCACGTCCGCGCGAAAAGCGTGCCACCCGCCGAAGTGGCCAAGTTCGCCCGGCGCTACAAATACAAAGCATTCCTGCTCGATACTTATGTGAAAGACAAAAAGAATCTCCTGAGCTTTCTGGACGCCAAGGAGATCGGCGAACTGATCGAGACGTTGCAGGAGGGCGGTGTGGCGGTGGCGATCGGCGGCTCGCTGAAGATCGAGGATCTGAAGAAGCTCAAGGGTCTGACACCGGACTGGTACGCGGTGCGGGGAGCGGTGTGCGTGGGCGGCGACCGGAAAGCGGACCTCGACCCCGTGCGCATCAAGAAGTGGAAAGAAGTGCTGAAGTAAACAAAGGGGACGCAGCTCATTTTTGAAAATGAGCTGCGTCCCCTTTTCAATCCGCGTCAGTCCGCTTTCAGTCTCATGCGAATGGGGATTTCGGCACCACTTTTTATGGTGTGCACACCTTCCCAGGCGGTTCCCGCTTTCGTGACCTTGGTCGCTTTTAACACACCATTGTTCTGGGCTTTGGGCAAATCGGTGATCGTGATTTCCACATTATCCAAGTTGGTGTTTTTGTGGCTGCCGATCACCTTGCCATCTCGGTACACCTTTCCATCGATGGTGCAACGATAGAATCCGGCATTTTGATATTTGCCCGTCTTGGGATCTTTGAACCAAACTTCCCAGATCGCACCGATGACTTTATCCTGAGCTTGAAGCGTCGCCTGAGTTGAGCCCAATCCCATGGTGATCAACCCGAGAATCACGACACATAACGCACGCATGTTCTTTACCCTTATAGGAACGAGAGCAAAATGAGAGATCGGATGAACGCATGAAGTAGGGATCCTTCGTCGGCCATTCGATATCTTGTGTATTTTCTAACGACCTTTGTACTTGAATTCAATATCGCTTTATTGATCGTGACGATCATTTCTCACATGGAATGAAAAGGGGGCGCAACGCTGCGTCCCCTTTTCTCCTCGGATTTTCGCTTTTACTCACGTTCGTGGGCCATGAGAACGGTCGCTTTCATGGGGAAAGTTTCGGCAGGGATCGCAGGCGGGCGGTGAGGTCTTGGACCATCTTCGGATGGCGGGCGGCGACATTGCGCAGCTCTTCAGGGTCCGTGTCGTGGTCGTAGAGTTCGGTCTGGCCATCGCTCCAACGGGTGAATCGCCAGCGAGCGGTGCGGACGCTCTGGCCGTGGAGTTTCGGACCGCGCGTGACGAGCGTGAAGGCGGTGTCTTTCACGCTGGCGGCGGGCGACTCCAACACGGGACGCAAACTCACGCCCGGAACTTTATGGGGAACCTTGAGGCCGCAGAGATCGGCGACCGTGGGATAAAGATCAACGAACTCGACGAGTGAGCGGCTGACTTGTCCACCCTTCATGCCGGGAGCGGCGATGACGAGCGGCGCGCGGCAACTGCGTTCGAACAGCGTGTTCTTGTTCCACCACTGCCGTTCACCCGTGTGGTAGCCGTGGTCGCCGACGAAGATGACGATGGTCTTGTCCCACAGCTTTCGTTTGTCCAAGGCATCGAGCACGCGACCGAGTTGCGCGTCCATGAAACTCGTACCCGCGCAGTAGGCACGGAAAAGTTCCCGCCACTCGACCTCGGTGAACTTGCCAAAAGACTCACCATATGCACCGAAGCCCACCGCTTCTTTCCGAACCGGCGTCATCTCGGCGGGATCGATCCAGGGCTTCAGCGACTTCAGCGGATACTGGTCGAAATATTTCTTCGGCGCGATGAAGGGATCGTGCGGTTTCATGAAGCCGCAACCGATGAACCACGGGGTGTCGCCGAGTTTCTCGATCATCGCCGCCGTGGCCGTAGCAATCTGTCCGTCGGGCTGGTCGTCGTCACCACCATCCGCAACTCCCCAACTGCACCAATTCAGCGCTCCACCGGTGACGTTACGGCCTTCGAGCATCTTCCTGCCGGTCGGTGTTGCTTGAAAGGCCTGCGCCGTGTGCCAGGACTTCCCGGCATCCATCCAGCGAAGTCTGGCTTCGGCATCCTTACCTCCGCCGAGGTGGTAGAGTTTCCCAAACGCATGCGACTGCCATCCGGCGTCTTTGCAGAGTTGCGGCAGGGTGACGATGTCGGGCAGTTTCTGCCGAAGAGGGATGTCATTGCCGACAATGCCGGTCTGCTCGGCTCGTAATCCCGTCATCATACTACTGCGGCTGGGATTGCAGACGGGGTATTGGACGTAGGCCCGCTCGAAGGTGGTGCCGCGGGCACGGAGACGGTCGAGGTTCGGCGTCTTGACGACCTCTCTGGTGAAGGCCCCGCCGAAGTCTCGCAGATCATCCGCCATGATCAGCAGGACATTGGGCTTCGCAGCCAAAGAGGAGCCATCGGCCGCATGCAACGCGGCGAGTGGTGCCAGCTGCAGGACGGTCATGAGTGTGAGCAAGACTTTCATTGCATCATCCAAATCGTTACAGGGGGCCTGCTGAGTTCAATCGCTCACCAACAGCAACAATACGTCGCCGCCATCATGACGTGCCGCCGCCACTCAGATAGTTTCGTTTTCACTCAAGTTCTTCGGCCATGAGAACCGCTCGGCGTCTGGGGCTCACGGCACCACCGCGAACCGAAACCGGACGCCGGCTCGCACAGCATCGGCCAATTCCACGGCCAGGCTCTCCAGTTCGGCCACCACGTTGGGCAGGTCGGACACGGCGTCAGGATGCGTCGCCAAGTGGGCGACTAACGCCCGAACCGCGGCCAGTCCGTCGGCCGCCGAGAACCACCGAGCCGGTGGGAGGTTGGCCGGCAGCTCGTCGCCGTCGTCCATTAAGTCTGCGGCGTCCGCCGGGTCGTAGCTCTCGAACGCGCCGAGCGGGGTCAGGCCGGCGTCGGCCGCCAGCCGGTCAAGCCGCCCCTGCCGACGAAGCAGCGTGGGGTGGTCCCCGCCGAGCGTGGGAACCTCGGCCTCGAATACTGCGCAAAAGCTCGCACCCATCCGACGCCTCCTTAGCCTAACGATAAGGATAAGAACTCTCAGGAACCGACATCGCGGTCGCCGTCTGCTGCAGCATTTTGTTCGGCGTCTGCTGGCGGCACTTGCGCTACTCGTAGCTCTTTGCCGCAAACAGGATATCGGCGCATCGACGCCACGGGTTGTCGGGCCTCTGGTAGAACGGGTTGCCGTTGACCGAATCCCGTGCCCACCGGACAGCCGTATCCAGGAAACGCTCGATCGTCGTGTTCTCCCACCCGCCGGCGTCGGGGCCATAGGGCGAACTGGGCGTCGCCTTCTCCTGCGCAACCGACGCCTCGCGGTCATCCCGCAGGGCCAAAAGGAATTGGAGGAACGTCTCTTCGTCGTGAACCGACTGCAACGCCTGTAACAGCTCCTCGTCCTGCGGCATCACGTGCCCGTCTTGCGGTTGCACCGCTGAAAGCCCTCCGCCGCCGAAAGAATCCCTGTATGCCGGGTGATCGGTTACCCTAACCGATATCGCCCGTTCCTCTCACCTCGAGGTGCATCATGAATCCCAAATCCTTACCCATTCTCGCCATCATTCTTGGCAAATACAACTCCGTTTTGCTCAAACGACAAAAGGACTCAAATGCGGTATCAAAAGCCAGTTTCGCGAGCAACTGATCGATGACCAGTTCGCTATAAGCGCAGCCTTCCGACCTGAAGGGCCGGTTCTTCAGGCTGAAGGCCTGGGAGTGCTCAGCCCGGGGTCAGGGCCGAAGGCCCGCCACCCCGGGTGGACAGACGAACACATTGCAGGCTGAAGGCCTGCGACAAATGTTTGCAACCCCTTGTCGCAGGCCTTCAGCTTGCATGAACACGCTTTCACTACCCAGGGCATCGCCGCTTCGCGTCTCGCCCTGGGCTCCGCAATCTCAGGCCGTTGGCCTGTCCAGAACAGAGCCGCCACGCATCAATTGCGGCGGGAGAGGAGGCATCACCCGGCGAAGTTTCTGGGTCGTCACTCGCTGGGTGAGTGACAGTCGGTTGTCACTCGCGTGATGGCTGACCGACCCCGTAGAGCTGTTTGGCACCGCCTCGGCTGTGACAGTCCGTTGTCACTGTCGGGAAAAGGCGAGATGCTGGCGAACGAACCATCCCGGTGCGGCCCGGTGATCCCAGGAGGGATCCCTGTGGTGAACGCGTGCGAGCAGACTGGGCTTCAAAGTGCTTCAGGACGGGCGTTCAGCCCGACCCAGAATCTTCGTTTTTAGTCAAGTCGGTTGGCCATG
>JBGSJI010000002.1:0-73216 GCA_041742055.1 Limnoglobus sp.
TCATGCTCGCCGCCCACAGGTGTGCGATTGACGGTATCGGAGGGGACGAGGGGCGGGGTCGGGCGGGGTCCGAGAAAACTCCGGCAACAACCAAGGCGGGGTCGTCCTGTGCGAGCAATCCGCAGAATCGGAACCGCGACCGTGCCGAAATCCGGCTGCCCATGCGGCGACGAACTCCGATGGCTATTCGGCAAGAACACCACCAAAAATGCGATCAGAGCGCGGGAAAGGACAACCCAGCCGGCCCGCACGATTGTGGGGCCGGAATACGTTGACTCAGACAAGCTCCACAATCGTACCGGCCGGCCCAAGAGCAACGGCTTCGGGGACGAACGGGCCAGAAACCTCCCACCCCGGCGGAACGCCGGAGCATCGCGGTCTCGAGTCCACGCGACGGTCGCGACGGCTCGCTTCCCAAGCTTTTGAGGGGGCCGAAGCGGCGGGCCGGTCGAACCGACTTCCCCGCACGACCGAAGGCGTTCACCCAGCCGACCGGCCTCCCGGACGGCTCGGAACCCGTTGACTCAGCAAGTGCCGTCCGGGAGGCCGGTCGGCCCAAGAGCAACGGCTTCGGGGACGAATGGGTCGGAAACCGCCCACCCCGACGGAACATTGGAGCATCGATGGTCTCGGCCCAACCGACCCCCCGCGACGGCCCCCTCGTATTTCACAGCGTCAATTCCGGAAACTGTTGCCGGATCGCCGGCAGCAATTCCGGTTTGATCTCGCTCAACATCACCACGCCCGTCAGCCCGGCGCGGAACTCCGGCCCGCGCAGCGACCGCACCGCAACGGCCAAGAGCGGCAGCAACTTCGGTGCATCCTCCGGACGCTGATCGAGTCGCGCGACGATCTGTGCCACCGTGCCCGGCTTTTGCCGGCCGCTGCGGTGGATTGACAGCAGCACCGTCGCCCACAGGATGCGCAGCGTGTCCGTGTTCGTCGTATCCAAGAAACCCGCGAGCTTCTCGTCGAGCCAGGTTCGCACATCGTCGTAGGGCGTCTCGATCAGCTTGTGCCAGATGTCCGTCTCGTCCTTCACGGGCGAATCGAGGAGCCAAGTCCAGCCCACCTGCCTAACGTCCGCGTGCTTGCTGTCGAGGAAATCGAGCACCCACGCCTTCTCGGTAGGTCCGAACCCGTTCAAAGTCTCGCGCAGCCACGATGTCAGCTCCGGCCGCACGGCCGCGCACTCGGCCCCGGTGAGTGTGAGGAGCGCCGGCACGTCGTCCTTCGAGAAGGAACGCGAACGCAGCAGGGCGAAGCCGAGGGCCGCGAACGGTGCATTGCCAGTCGGGTCGCATCAGCTTGCTCAATCCGTGCGGGGTCGAGACGGCGCTGCAAGAGGTCGGAGAGCCGCGCGAGCTTCTCGAGATCGTCGCCGTCGAGACGCCGCAGCCATTCGGAGACCGGCAGCGCCGAGAGATCCGGGGCCGTCTCCAACAGGTCGAAGCCGAGTGCCGCGACTTCGGGATCTACGTGGTCGGCCAACTTGAGGAGCGTGCCGACGGGGCGTTGCCGCAGCCACTCGTCGAGCTTCGTGCGGAGCAGCCAGACCGCGAAGAGCCGCACGGTCCGGCAATTGGCTTCCAAGAGCAGGTCGAAGACAAGCTCGGGCTTCGCCGTCCACGCCGTTTCGAGGCGCGGGGCGAACGCGAGGTCGTCGAGGCCCTTCCCGGCCACGAATTCCCACCCCTTCGCGGGGCGGACGAGCGCCGGGCAGTTGTGGAACAGGGCGTGCGTCAGGCCCCAGTTGTCGAGCAGGTGAATGTCCGAGTCGACGTCGGAATCGCGGTAGAGCGCCAGGAACCGCGCCGCCGCGCGAGCGTAGCGCAGCGGGTCGGCCTTCCCCAGGAGCCGGAAGTAGCGCCAGGCGCGCCGCCGCAGGTACCGCCGGGTCGGCAGCGAGAAGAGCAGGTGCTTCCGTTCGAGCCGCTGCCGCTGCGCGTCCGCGAGTTGCTCGGCCCGCTTGCGGTGCTTCTCGTCCGGCCGCGGCATCACCGTGTTCATCGGCGTCGCGATGACTTCGACGGGCTTCGTCGCGTAGGCATACACGCGCCCGCCGCTGAAGGGATGGATAGCCGCGTTCTGAAAGCCCTGCGCTTCCCAGACGCGCACCGCCACCTCCGCCGCGGCGCGGTTCGTGAAGTTCTCGTATTTCGTCTGGCTAATCATCTTCCGGACACGTCGGATGGAGCGGTCGAACGCGACAAGGAACGCCCCCATCAGTTCGTCGTTTCTGGCCGCCTCCGCCAGTTTGAAGAGCCGCTTGACGAGCGGTTCGTGTCGGTAACAGTTCAGCGGTCGAGAAAGGTAGTCTCGGATCGCCTGCCGTGCGAACGGCCTTCCGTCGGCAATCCACTTCACCGCGAACGCACCGAGTTGCTCCGGGGCGTGCACGCGGCGCAATTCGTCCACGAATGCGGCGTCCCCGCGTGAAAAAAGCTCTTCAGTCAACGCCCACGATCCGGCGGCCATGATCTATCTCGCCTTGAGTGAGAATAGGTTAACCGACGGATGCACACGATGCAAAAATCGAAGCGATAATTCCGCGAATGGTTTCTACGGATCTCACTCTCCGACAAATTACGGCAGCGGTGGCAGGCCCAATTCTTTCAAGAACGAATTGTGCCGCTCCTTCTCCTTCTGAATCTCCTTCTCGATCTTCACCAGTTCGCCGTGCGTTGCCTTCAGGTCGATCTCCACCTCATCCTCTGCCGTGCTAACGTACCGCGAAATGTTCAGATTGTAATCGTTCGCCTCGATCTCGCTCATCCCCACCCGCCGGGCGTAGCATTCCATTTTCTCCGGGCGGCTTTTATAGGTCTCGATGATCTTCCCGATGTGCTCGTCGGTCAGATAATACTGACGTTTCCCCTTCTCGAAGTGCTCGGCCGCGTTGATGAACAGTGATTGGAACCGGGGATGATCTCGAACGGATTCCTCCTGTTGAGTGCCTTCCATGACTTGATCACGACGACTTCAGCGGATCGCTTCGCGTGTTCGCTCCATTCGACCCGCCACCACCGAGTTCGATCGCGATGACGATGAGTAGCTGCTGCTCTTCGAGAACGCCTATCACATGGGCCAGTTTGATCACGAACCCGATTTCCCCACCGCCCTCGCGTTCTACCGTAACGCTCTGGAAGCGACCCACCGGCAGACCGATCCGCCATTCGATCCTCCACGCGGACACCTGCGAGGCCAGACCCTCCGACGCCGACAGCCCATTCGCGCAAGGATCAAAGAACTCTGCGCGAATGGAATCCGCACCATTCGCGCAGAGTTCGGAATTGGCACTTTCGCCTTGTTTTTCCCATTTTTGCAGAGATGCAGAGTTATTTTGCTCTTGGGAGGAACTCTGCACGGCAAGCGCCAGATTGTTCCGCCCCCATATCCGGAGCGGTCGCGCTCGATGTCCAGATCATTGGCGGCATCCTGCACGGTCCGCCAGGCATGGCCCGCACTGGTCGCGGCTTCCTTGATTTCGGCCGTTGTCTTCGGCCCGTATACGAGGAACGCGGTCAACCGTCTTCCCGTTCGTTTCGGCTCCCTTTGCCGAATGCAGAACGTGAACCCGTACGTCTACGGAATCAACTCAAAGCCAATTGAGTTCTCGTTTGGATAGATGTTGACGCCGTAGGAAGCTTGTCGATTTATCCCTTCGTAACCGAGCGATACCTTCGGTCTGCCTCAGCCCAATCAACGAACCTCAGGAACTTTTCGACGTATTCAGACTTCTTGTTTTGGTAGTCGATGTAGTATGCGTGTTCGTAGGTGTCAATCACGACCAGCGGCTCGGCCAACCAGAGCGGCCCTTGGGCGTGTTCATCGCTGACCACGTTGAAAAGTCGCCCGTTCACCGGATGGACCACCACCATCGCCCACCCCGCCGCCGCCTTCGCGCTCGCCACGAAATCCGACACCCATTTGTCCAACGATCCGAACCGATTCTCAACCGCCTTGCGGATGCCCTCGGGCGGGTCAGTTGCCTTCAGGGCCAGTCCGTCGAAGTAGAGTTCGTGTAGGATCACACTGTTGCCCCGGCTGGATTGGATCTGCTTCAGTCGTTCAAACGCGGCGGGATCGATGGCAGTACCTTATTGTAGAGCTCTCCTCGAACTTAGCATCGGCACCGACAAATGCCTTCAACGCCCCGCCGTAGTGGGCGGTGTGATGCGGGGCGATCTGGGCTGCGCTGAGGAAGCCGGGCACTTCCTTGTGTCGCAACGGCTTCGGTGTACCAGTCAATAGACCGCTGCCGGCGTAGGGCGACTTGTCATTCTCTTCGGCCTCCGCGTAACCGGGGACCACCAACGATCCAGCTGCCGCGCCGGACGACGCGAAGAGGAAATTGCGGCGGTTCAGAGGATTCATTTGTTGTTCGTCTAAAGACCGTGGGATTGAGGACTATTGTATGCGCTGGGCGAAAGCCAACCAAAGTCCAATCGTCGCACATGCCAAGACGAGGCCCGCTCCCATCGCGCTCCAGAATCCGAATCCGAGACGCTCGGCGAATGCGAGCGGCACAAAGAAGGGAAGCCCGAGGGGAACGAGAATCAACGTTTCGCGGGCCATCGACGAGAGGCTCTTGAGGTCTTGATCGCGATACCAGGAGGCCCCGAAGGCCAACAGGCTGACCAGCGGCAAACTCAACAGTAATGCCCCCATTCGCGGCCACCGGCGCGAGACTTCCGAAACGATGACGATGATCGCGACCGGGACGACGATCCGAACGAGTAACGAGAGCATCGGACGCCCGCCTTTCGAAGAGGAATCGCGGGACCACGCCCCGGCCGGTATGAAGTTCGACCGGGACGGTCCCTTCAACGTGTCGGTCACTCTTTGAACTCGCCCTTCGCGGGCTTGCCGTCGATCTCGCCGAGGACGACGCCCTGGAAATCGGCTACGTTGCCGATGCCGGGGTCGGTGCCGACGAACTTCGACGCCTTGCCGTCCTTGGCGTCCTTCGGCAGCATCTTGATCGTCATCGGTGGGACGACCTTCCCCTCCTTGGTCTTCGTCTCCTTCGTCGTGAGGGTGAACTCCTTCGCGGCGACCGCCAGCGGCTTGGCGTCTTTTTCGTCGCCGTCGAGGAACAGGATCGTGCATTCCTTCGCCGGGTGATCGACCGTGAATTCGGCGTGGTCCTTGCCGAAGTCGAAGATGACCCCGCCGTTCGGCCCTTCGCCGTGGGCGTGGGTGGAACCCTTCTTGTCGCCTTCCTTCGCGGCTCGCTTGACCTTGTTGCCGGTCGCCGGGGCGCTGCTGGAGTCGCCACAACCTGTGACGGCCAGGGCCGCAACCATCAAGGCCGGCACTGGGGCGAGCCGCTCCAGGCTGCCCCGCAGGATCGTCTCGCGGGTGAAGGGCTGCCCCTCCTCCTTCATCAGGTGGAAGTAGTGGGTCACCAGCAGGATGCCGTTGCGGACGGCGATCCCGCCGAGCGAGACGAACCCGACGAGGCTCGCCACCGTGAGCGTTTGGTTCGTGACAATGAGGGCCAACACGCCGCCAATGAACGCGGTGGGAATGGCGTTCAGGATTTGCAGCGTGATCCGCACGGAGGGATAAAGCATCGTCAGGACGAGGAAGATGCCGACGAGCGAGACGCCGGCTAGGATCGAAATCAACCGTGTGGCCGATCGTTGCGCTTCGAACTGCCCTCCGAATTTCACGAAGTAACCCGGCGGCATCGCCACGCGGCCGCGCACCCGCCGCTCGATCTCCCGCACCGTGCTGTCGAGGTCGCGGCCGGCCACGTTGCAACGGATGGTCTGCCGGCGACGAACATTCTCCCGATTGACGAGATTCGGCCCGCTGGCCGTCGCGGGGAAGTCGGCCACTTCGCGTAAGCGGACCTGGCCCCGACCCTCGCCGAGTTCGAGCCGCAGTTCGCCCAGTTTGTAGGCGTCGGACCGATACGGTTCCTTGAGTTTCACGACGAGATCGAAGCGCCGCTGACCCTCCAGCACGACCGACACGACTTCTCCTTTCAGCACGGTCTGAACGAACTCGGCCACGTACTCCCGGCTCAGGCCGTAGAACGCCAAGTCTTCGGCCCGAAGAACGACGTGAACCTCGTCCACGCGATCCTGCGGGTCGATGATCGGCGGTGTCACGCCCGGCACTTCGACGATGCTCTTCCGTACCCGTTTCCTCCATCGGATGCCGCTCGCCGTAAATGGGCTGTTAAACCACTAACGGATACCCCAGAGTTTTCATGGGGTAGAAACCATAAAAATAGGGTACTCGAGAAGTTCTCCCAATCCTTCGGAATGACTCAAATAAAGAACGCGATCTACGTCGCCCTGCGAAGTATTAAATTCAACACGCCCGCCGTCGCACTTCAACAGTGGTGTCCTTGTCCGCATTCCAAGATTTGGTTTGAGCAATCCCAGCCTGTGGAACTTGACCGTGTCGAAGGTCGCGAATTCCTCAACTGACATCTTGTTGTCTCGTCAACTGCTCAGCCGGCGTTCACACTGGCCACGAGCGCACGGACGGCAGCCTTGATCGGCCCCGGCAGCAACGGCCACAACGGCCACGCGGCCACGAGCGCGGTCAGATCGGCGTCGTGTGCGTCGCTTTCTGCGCCACTCTCTTTGAGATAGTGCGATTTTTCAGAGGTTTTTGCGAAGAGTTCGAGTCCTGTACCGCCCACTGCAAAAAAGCCTGAGATTCCCTTCCTGGTCCGCACTACAACCTCGGTCGCCGACCGTATCAGGCGACTCACGGGACCGAGCGCGACTCACGCAGGCACGCAATAAAACCTGTTGACTCTCATCTTCCAAGAAATCAATGATGTCGCATCATTGACCGAAATAAGTATAACTATGGCTTTTTCGGTGGAGGTACCGCTTCGGGTTTCTTTCCCTGAATGATATCAATAGTCTGCGTGGCCATGGCTTTGATCGTCTCATCTTTACTTGTCATTTTCAACTTTTCGAGATCGGGAATCGCTTTTCGAGCATGAGTTCCGAGAGCAGCGAGCGTGTTCAACGCTTCGATGACCGTGATCGGATCGGGGTGAGTCAATGCGCCGGTAATAACAGGAAGAAATGAAACGGATTTTTCGTCGAACAGCCCCAGTGCACGAAGTGCCGCCAAGCGTGCGTTGTCATCCTTACCGGAGATGTGATCCGCAATTTTCTTAATGGTCGTTTCCGTAAATTGTGAACCGTCGTAGAGCATCAGAAGGACCGTGAGCCAGACCTGGATCGACGGGTCGGTTTCATCTTTCATCTGATCTACGATCACTTTGTAATACGGTGCGATCACCTTGGCATAATCGTTGGGATTTGCGGGAACAGCTGGCGGTCCCATATTCACCATGGCCTGTACCAATTCCAGTCTGACTGCCGCCGATTTTTCGCTTCGGATCTTTTTGGAAACCGCATTCATCGCCTGAGTGTTGGGCGTCTTGCGCTTCTCGCTGGGACGACCGACCATACCGAGCACCTGAGCGATTGTTCGGCGCGTTTCCCAAGCATTATCATCCATGGCAGAGACCAATTCGGGGATCGCTTCCGTGGCATATTCCGCACAATTACCGATTCCGCGAGCGGCATGGAGCCGATAAGGACTTCCGGAATACGACGTTGAGAGAATGATCTTGAGCGGATCGACGACCTTCTTCCCTTCTTCAGGCGTTTGCGGTCCGATACTCCCGATGACGATCAGCAGATTGATCTTCACACCCGGATCCGTTTCCCTCCGCAGTGCGTAGAGTAAGGGAACCAAAGCCTCGTCTCTTGCAGATGGGCCAAACATCGGAATGGCTTTGGTGGCGGCTTCGCGCACCGCACCATCCGGTGAATCCTTCAATTCCGCCAGCCAGCCTTTCAGATCTTTTCCACCGACTTCTTTTGGCCACGCCGGTTCCTTGGGCGCCATCGGCACTCCGGGAGGAAGAGTCCCCTGCGGCACGGTGCTGGGTGGAACCTGAGCTGCAACGTTCAGAGACGATGAAATCGTAAACGAAAGAATCGCAAACAAAATGAGTTTTGATCGCATCTTAATAGCCCCCTGATCACTCTTCATCGAGCTTAACAAAGCCTGTCGTAAGATGAAAACCTCAAAACGCAGGACTACTTGCGCATCGCGAGCTGGTTTAATATCTCGATTCCGCGATCGAGTGTCTCATCCGTGGCGGCGTAGCTGATCCGAAAATGGGTATCCCGCCGGCTGAACACCCCGCCCGGAATCATCAAGAGCGATTCTTGAATCGCCTGCGTAACAAACTCCGTGCCGGTCCCCCATGGTGTTCTAGCAAAAAGATAAAACGCCCCACCGGGTCGATCAAATTCGAATCGATCCATTAAACCATTGCAGAGTCGATCCCGTTTGCGCTTGTAATCCGCCACAATCCCCGAGGTATCAAAATCCATGGCGGCGATTCCAGCGTACTGGGCGATGCTGGGAGCACAGACGTAGGTGAATTGCTGCAGTTTCATCATTTCAGCAATGATCTCTCGCGGCCCGTGGACGAAGCCCAACCGCCAGCCGGTCATGCCGTAAGTCTTCCCGAACCCCTCGACAACCAGCACGTCCGGATCGAATTCGGCCGGACTTCGCGGGGCTTCGTCGTAATGAAACGCCCGATAAATTTCGTCGCTTACCAGTAACACATTGTGTGCGCGAGCAACTTCCGCCAATTGCTTTAGAATCGCAAACGGCGCGACAGCACCCGTGGGATTGGCCGGCGAACAGAAGAGAATTGCTTTCGTTCGTGGTGTGATCACCGCCTCGACGCGGGAGGGGTCAACCTGCAAAGTCGGATAGGTATCCACATAAACCGGTACGCCACCCGCCATCCGCACCAACTGCGGATAGGCGACAAAGTACGGATCGGGAATGATGACCTCGTCGCCCGGATTCACCACCGCCATCAAGGCCAGCACCAGTCCGCCACTGGTACCGCTCGTGATGATGACATCCCGATCGTGGGGAAAGCGCTGCTTGAGATCCGCCAAGATTTTCGCACGAAACTCTGCAACGCCTTGCGTGACGGTATACCCGTTGTGCCCCTGCTCGATGGCGGCATGTGCCGCCGCGCGGATCGGCTCCGGAACCTCGAAGTGCGGCTGTCCGATGCTCAGGTTAATCGGATTCTTGAGAGATTTTCCCAGATCAAAGACCTTGCGAATCCCCGAAACTTCGATCTGCCGGGTGCGATCGGAGAGCAATTTCAAAACGTCCACAGTCGATCCTCAATGTGTTCAATCATTGCAATGGTAAATGATCTTTGCCGGGCAGTTGAACCGGCGCGATGCTCCCCTTGCCTCCATGGACCAGTTTGAAAAGATCCTCGCCACCGACGGGAGTCGGAAGCGTAAAGAGCTCACCGTAAAGAAATCCGCAGCGGCTGCCCGTGAATCCATTCGCACTCGACAGATAATGCCGGACCTTATCAAAGCGATTTTCATCGAACTGCGATTGATACGCCTGCACCGCCGCGAACTTCTGATCGATCGTCTCGGTAATGTCGATCACAAAAGTCCCGGGCCAGGTGCGAACCTCCGCATCGGACGGAAATGGCACGTAAACCAGATGCGGAACGCGATACGGCGACGTTCCGCCGAACCGATCATCCCATTTCGTGAGCTGCGAATAGAACCGCGCCGCCTCCGCGATCAGACCGCTCTGATAATGATCGGGCGATCCGGCGGGCGTGCGCCCGAACGCGGCGATGACGATTTTCGGCTGGAGTTTGCGAAACGCGGTACCCAAAGCGAATCGGTTGTCCGGATGATCCATCAACACCCGATTGGGCAAATCCAGATTGATCCGAACCTGCACGCCCAGAATTTTCCGTGCTTCTTCCGCTTCCCGCTGCCGGGTCTCGATGGATCCCCGCGGAGTCGGTTCGCCGCTGGTCAGGTCGATAATGGCAACCCGATATCCCTGCAAAACCAGCTTTGCCAGAGTTCCGCCACAGAGAATTTCCAAATCATCGGGGTGCGGCGCGACCGCCACAACGTCCACGGGTTCCACATCGTTCACTCTGAACTCCTTGTCCGAATACTCAGAGAGAAGGATACCGATCCACTCTCCACAAGCAATTCCGTCTCTCTTTTGGTACTCTATCCGCTAACATCGATCGTCTTACACCCTTTCCCGGAGTATGACATGGTTCGCCGATTCCTCCCAGCGGTACTCTTCGTCGCTATTTCCTCACTGGCTCAGGCTCAAACACCAGTCAAAGCTCACAACGCACTCGTTCACTGCCTCTCTCTGTCGCCAGACGGCAAACTTCTCGCGTCGGCCGGATTTGATAACACGATCAAACTCTGGGAACGCAATGGAGCGGCGCTGAAGGAACTGGCGACATTGACCGGCCACACCGGGCCGGTCTACGCGGTCGCGTTCTCCAGCGATGCGAAGTTACTCATCTCCTCAAGCCTCGACAAAACCGCCCGCGTCTGGAGCGTGGCGGAGAAAAAAATGCTCGCCGAGATCAAAGGTCACACGGACATCGTCGATACCGTGGCGATCTCGCCCGACGGCAAACAGGTGTTCACCGGCAGTGCAGACAAATCCGTTCGCTCGTGGAATACCGCCGACGCAAAAGCTCTGAAAACGCTGGGCAGCCACACCGCTACCGTTTATTCAGTCGCTGTTTCGACCGACGGGAAACTCCTCGCATCGGGAGGCGGAGACAACATCATCCGTGTCTGGGATGTCGCCGGAGGAAAAGAACTCAAGCAACTCAAAGGGCACGATCAGGCCGTAACCGGGTTGATCTTCACCGATGCGACCACGCTGGCCTCGATCAGCCTCGATCGCACCATCCGCCTCTGGAACGCGCCGGCCGGAACGGAAACCAAAAAGCTCGCGACAACCACCGACGACCCGTACGGCATCGCGTGGTCGGCCAAGTCCAAGAAACTCATCACTTGCGGCTACTCCGGCTTGCTCACCGTTTGGGATCCCGCAACGGGCAAGAGCGTATTCTCAAGCAAAGTCTCATCGCCCGGCTATTGCGTCGCCGTCGACGATGACGCCAAAACCCTCTTTAGCGGACACGATAACGGCACAATCGTCGTTACGACCGTGAAATGAGCAAAAAATTCGAATTCCTATCCGATTTCCGATCGGCTAAACTCGTCCCATGAATCAGCAGCAATCGTTACCTCGGATCATTGGCCCCTGGATGGCAGGGGCCATTGTTGTTGGCACCGTGATCGGGTCGGGAGTTTTCAAGAAGGGGCGAAATGTCGCCGAAAACTGTCCGGAATTCTCGCTTGCAATCTCGGTCTGGGTGGTCGTGGGTTTATTATCCCTGATGGGTGCGCTCACGATCGCGGAGGTTGCCATCCGGATCCCGAAGGTCGGCGGGAACTACGCGTTCCTGCGCGACGGCTACGGGCGCTGGGCCGGATTCCTCTGGGGCTGGGTCGATTTCGGTATCATCCGCACGTCCTCAATCGCCGTACTCGCCGTCATGTTCGTGGAATCGCTCAGCGACATTCTCGTCCTCGTGAACGGAACCGGCATCAGTCGCTGGTTCCGCGTGGTCGGTGCGCTGTCCGTCATCGCCGGTCTGACGCTCGTGAACATCCGCGGCACGCGGATCGGCGGCGGATTGCAGATGTTCCTCACCTTGCTCAAAGTCGCATCACTGCTCGCCATCATGGCACTGCCGTTCGGTGTGCTGCTATTCCCCAACGAAGCACTGGTTCGACCATCGATTTCGAACTTTCAACCGATTTGGCCCGACTTCTCATCCATCAACTGGTCGCACTACGGCATCGCTGTCGTCGGCGTCATGTGGGCGTATCACGGCTGGCTCAACATCACGCCGATCGCGGAAGAATTGAAGGAACCGCAACGGAACATCCCACGTGCGCTCCTGGGCGGAATGGCGGTGCTGATCTTCCTGTACGTCGGCGCTCAGATCGCGTACTTCTCCGTCGTCCCCGCATCGGACATGGCGATCAAGGATGCGAATGGCGGATTTTCCACCACCCCGCTCTCCACCGAATTCTGCTCCCGGCTGCTTGGCCCCGTCGGCGTACTCTTAGCATCGCTGATCCTGATGGTCTCGGTCTTCGGCTCGCTCAACGGCAACATCCTCGTCGCTCCGCGATTGCTCTTCGCCATGAGCAACGATGGCCTGTCTCCGCCGAAACTGCACGAAGTTCATCCGCGCTTCCAGACGCCCTCGGCGGCCATGATCGTCTTTTCCGGATGGGCGATGCTCCTCATCCTTCTCGCGGAGATCGGTCGCGAATTGGGACTGATCGACACGAAGAAACTCGTCTTCGACATCCTGACGGATTATTGCGTGGTCGGCGGAATCATGTTCGAAACGCTTGGCGTCGCTTCGCTCTTCGTTCTGCGCTGGCGCGACCGGCATCTCACCGCCAGCCTGCCGTACCGCTGCCCCGGATATCCGATCGTGCCGGCGATCTACGTCCTGTTCATGGCAGCCGTTCTCGCGAACATGTTCATCGGGACCAGCCAGCGAACCGAAGCAATCGTCGGCTCCTGCTACGCCGCCCTTGGCGCACTGGTCTATTTCCTCTTCCTGCGCAAGAAACGGTCATGAACACGGACTGGGATCTCGAGCGCGACGGCATTCTGCTCATTCCTGATGTCTTCGATTCAATCACATGCGATCAGTTGATCCAGAAAATGGAACGGCTGACGCAGGAGAATTCCAACCACCCATCCGTTCTCAAATCCGGCGATTCCATCGTTTACGGCATGCGGAACGTGACCCGCTTCTGGCCGGAATGTTCGAAACTGATCTCTCAGGTTCTGGACCACTCACCGCACGCGCGTGCAGCACTGACTTGCGAAGCCGGTCTCGTTCGCGGACTCTACTTCGACAAACCGCCGGGCAAAAGCTGGGCCCTTCCCTGGCACCGTGATTACACGATCGCCGTCAGAGAGCATCGCCCCGTACCGGGTTTCGTGAATCCGACGATTAAAGCCGGCGTACCGCACTACGAAGCGCCCGCGGCATTGCTGGAAACAATACTCACATTCCGGATCCACCTGGATGACATGAACGCCGCGAACGGCGCACTCTGCGTTGTTCCGGGTTCCCACAAGAGCGAATCGGACCAGACGAATGACGCCGTGACCATCGAATGCGCTCGCGGTTCCGTCCTCGTCATGCGACCGCTCATCCTGCACGCCAGCGGACACAACCGAACCGAATCCGGCTCGCATCGCCGCATCCTTCATCTCGAATGTTCATCGACAACAGAACTGCCCGATGGGCTGGAATGGAATCAATTCCTCAGGATCGACCGTTGAACGGTTATCGATCTTACTGTTTCTTTTTCTTGGATGCGCTTTGTGCCGATGCGGACAGATTCGATGGAGACGGGCCCACTGTGTAACCCAATGTTTCAATGAGTGGCACCAGTTGATCTGCCTGCGCCATGGCCTCGAGCGAATCGACCTTGGCCAATCCGATCGCCACATACCACATCTTTTCCCGGTCACGCGGCGCCAGCGCATCCGGATCCGCGCCCAACTCGTGAACGTGATCCTTGTTGAACTTCGCCTGCTTCAACAACGCCGCGAGTTGACGCCACGTCAAGCCCGTTGAGATGACCGTACCGTCGGATTTGCTAATGCGACGACCAATCAGAATATGCAAAAGCCCGCGGATTCTCCCGGTTGCAAGCCCTTTCGAAGAGACTGCTTCCAAAAACGCTTGAACTTCGTCCATTCCCTGACTCCCGTGGATCGTCCAACCTCCGGGCATGCTCCTAGAAACCCATTTTGCCTAAAATCCGCATCTTTGCCAAGTGTGATTCAGTTGAATTCAGTTCATACTGACAATTCTGCGGAATTTGTGATGTCTGCGCAAACTGAACGGGGCAGAAAGAACTAAGTTACGGTTGCTGAATCAGAACCCGTCACGCTGATTCTTCAAATGAGAACCGTATTCCATCAATTTGTCTGTGCCAAATCCGATCTCACAATCGAACCAGCGCCAGACACACCAGAGATTCCTGGTTCGGATCTCTTCGCAATTGATTGAACTGCGATCGGCAAATCAGTGGCGTGAGGAAAAGCGAACCGTAAATCAATCCCATCAATGGCTCTTCCACGAAATCGAACGACGATCATGAAACTGCATTCGTCCGAAACGCTTCAGTCACTCGCCCGGAACGACACGCCGACCATCTGCAATGTGATGGAACTGTTCGATGCGATGCCGCGAACGTCGAGCTATCTGGATTCCCGCATCCTGGCCTGCTTTCCGCAGCTTCCGCCGATGGTGGGCTATGCGGTGACGGCGACGTTTCGAGCGGCGACGAAACCCCGGGGTGGTGATGTCTATGCGGGCCTGGAAAAGCAGGTGCGGATGCTCTCGGAGATTCCGGGGCCGAAGGTGATCGTGTTTCAGGACCTCGACGATCCGTCGATCGCGGCGACGTTTGGTGAAATCATGTGCACCAGTTATCAGGCGTTCGGTGCGGTGGGCCTGATCACGAGCGGTACCGGCCGTGACTTGGATCAGGTGGAGGCGATCCGGTTCCCGTGCTTCACCAACGGCACGATCTGTTCGCACGGGTACTGCCAGATACTGGAATTGAATGTGCCGGTCCGCGTGGGCGGTGTCTGGATCAACCCCGGCGATCTGCTGCATGGGGATCGGAACGGCGTAGCGGTCGTTCCGCACGAACTGGCGGATGGGACCGCGAAGGGCTGCCCCAAACTGGCGGAGGCGGAGTCGATCGTACTGGAGTATCTGAAGAAGCCGAACCCGACCGCGGACGGTTTTGCCGCGGCCCGGGCAGAGTGCCATCGATTGGTGAAAGCGCTTTCGGATGACCTGAAAACGTCGATCAAATAACTTCACCATCGTTGCGGCGGCCTGTGTTTATGCTCTTGCGTTAATTGGCTTGGGCATGAAGTTCCTTGGCCTGCGTAACGTGTTCATCGTTTCATCAACTGTTCAAAATTGACGTAAGTACTTGTGGCGCGTAGGTGGTTCCGAAAATTGGGAATGAGTCCACGGAAGGGTGGGGCGCTGTTGGAGGAATAATGAGTCATAGTCCGAAGGACTCTGCCACGAGCGTGCGCAGGACAGCGGCGGAGTCGTCCTCATCGAAATGCGGTATGTCAAATTGAATGGGAATTTTTTTCGTGAGCGGTCTTGGCACGGAAGGAGGTGAGCCGGCGGGTCTGCAGTTCATCACGTCTGGCTACGCCGAGTCCTAACGTCTTTCTAGTTGTCGCCCACTTGATGTTGACTTCTATACGAGTGGCGGCTATCCCCCTGCTTGAGTCGGTTTCGTCGCAAGGGAGTGCGCATTCATGACCCGGTGCTGTCTCTATTTTCTCGCGATGAGCCTGCTGACCGGATCATTGGGATGCGCAGGAACGTGGGATAAGCTCAGCAGTCGTCGCTTTCGGCAGGATCCTTTGGGCACGATCTATGATCAGCGCGATCCGCTGAGTGTGATGCAGACCAGTCCTGAAGGGGACGATCGCGCGGCGGCGATGCGGAAGCTCAAAGAGCCCATTTCGCAGGGGCGAAGCGAACAGGATCAGGAAGAAGCTCTCCGGTTGCTGACCGATGCGGCGATTAATGATTCAAGTCCGGTGGTGCGTGTCGCGGCGATTGAGGCGCTGGGTAAGTTCAAGGATCCCCGAGCCGTTCGCAGCCTGCTCGCGGCTTATTATCAGTCGAGCGGAGTACCAACGGCACCATCGGAGAACGGACTTCAAACGGCCGCAGCGCGAACACCGGATCGCACTTCGCTGACCGGTCCTGTCGGCTTTGCACCCGATGTCGCAAGCGTGATCAGAGGCCGAGCTATTGAATCGCTTGCGCAGAGCGGCCATCCCGATGCGCTGCCGATTCTTGTGGAAGTCGCGATGGGAACCGAGAAAACGGGAACCACGGATCGCGAAACGCGATTGGCCGCTGTGAGAGGTTTGAAGCAAATGCGATCGCAGGAATCGGTGCAGGCTCTCACAAAGGTACTCGCCATGGAGAAGACGCACGATCCTGCGATGGCCGATCGCGCACATGAAGGCTTAGTCGCACTCACAGGACAGAATCTGCCGAATGATCCGCAACAATGGGATCTGGTTGTGAGGAACGGTCAGGCACCGGTTGTTTCGGAACCCAACTTGATCCAGCAGGCAGCCGCTTGGATTACAGGCCAGTAGTCAGCGGGCGGTGTGAATCAGGATCACCGTCAATTCGTCCTCATAGACGACGTTCCATTCCGAAGTGCGCTGTCTCAGCACTTTGACCAACGGTCTGTTGCGCTGACCTAGCACGAGTCGACATTTTTGAAGTTCGCTGTCGCTCTGCCAGGCATCAGGAAGTGACCAGGTCCGCGAAGACTGAATCAGTCTTTCAGCTCCGTAGAGATTCGTCCGACCATCGATCGTGACTGGATATTCAGGAAGCGCCCAGGCGAGATAGCCGCCCCACGTGATGTCGTTGAAAAGCGGACCTTCGTAGCGGGTTCGCTTGAGAAAGTTCACGGCCCGGACGGGAAAGACTTTCTCGCACGTTTGATACGTAATCCGTTCTCCCCAATTTCCATTCTGATTAAGCAAACGCATGCAGATGTACACGGCAAAAACAAGGCAGGCTATGACTATGGCGACGTATCGACGAATGGGGTTAGCGGCCATTTGCCGCCTCTCAATAGAGCCGATCGCTGCAACAGCACACAAGGCACCAAACCAGAGATCACGATTCATTCGACTGGCGAAGAAAATCCCGGCGAACAGTAGTCCCCAGTCGAAAACACTTTTCGAACGGTTATTGAGTAGCCGGATAAGAGCACTAATAACCAGCATGATCACAGTGAGTGACCAATACGCCAGCGGATCGGGCCGCGACAGTTCCTGGAAGAGATAGCGTGGAGTGGCGTCTCCTGCATAGTCAATGATCACTTTTATTAAGTGATAATGGAACGGATTGATCAGTGTTGCCAGCATAC
Organism: Limnoglobus sp.; assembly: GCA_041742055.1. Lineage (GTDB taxonomy): Bacteria > Planctomycetota > Planctomycetia > Gemmatales > Gemmataceae > Limnoglobus. The sequence goes on from JBGSJI010000002.1 coordinate 16,938, forward strand.
AAGCCAAAAGGAGCAGGACCATTCGACCTCGATTGGCTTGACCAGGATCGATACAGGCCAGACACAAAACCCCCCATCCCAGGACAAACTGGATATGCAGGTTCGCCCACACGGTAAACAGAGGAACGAGTAAAGCTGAATGCCAAAACGCCTTTCCATCTCTCGTACGTTGAACAGAAGCCAGCACGATCACTGTGAAAGCGATACTCCAGTGCCAGGGGCGTTCCATCGCCATCGGAATCAACGTCAGGCTGATCCCCGTCAGACAAACAATCAACCAGAATGGATCTCGAACGCGCCAGTATGTGTAAACCATGATCACGGATGCTGAAATTGCCGCCAGAAATGTTCGGAACCAGGCGATGCCGTCAAGGTCCATGAATTGAAACACTTGAAACATGAGACATTCGTGCAACCAACTATATGCCTGCCACCGGCGAGACTCTTCGATCCCCATGCGTGAGATCGGATCGACAGAAGGCACCCCCGAATCGCGGAGGATTACCTGTCCGATTCTGAGATGCCACCAAGTATCGTGGTCGACTGTTGGTCGCAAGCTCGTCTGAGAAGTAAGAAGTGCCAGACAACCAATCGAGGTCAAAGTGAATACTGTTTTCTTCTGCATATTCGAAAGACTAAGTCAAGGACGATAAAAGTCAAAGTGACAAAACCTTTACAGTTGGAGTATCACGAGTTAGATTGAAATAACATTCGTGATCGATCCCGTCTGCTCGCTGTCAGGGTCAATCCATGGCGATTGAAGTAGCCTGTCCGAAATGTCAAAGTATTCTCAAAGCCCCGGAAGGGATGCAAGGCAAAAAGGCACGATGCAAACGTTGCCAGCACTCCTTTCGAATCCCGGGTGGTGATCCTTCGGACACGGAGAGTACGACGGACGCAGAGAATCTGAGTGTCATTTCGAACTCTCCGTTTGAGTTCGACGCTTCGGCAGGTCCGACAGCGACTCCGAATCAGAAGATTACGCCCGTAGCGTCAGACAATCCGTTTGCGATTCCCACGACAACAACGGAGCCCGAAGCAATCGACGAGAAGAAAACAGAGCCCAAATCTCGATCGAAATACAAAATCAAACCAGAAAAAGAGTCGAAAACACCGCCGGCGAAGCGCTCACAGTATCGTTCGAATCACACTGCAAACACTCCTAGAAGGAGCAAAACACTCATCATGATCGTGGCTGCGGTTCTTTGCATGGTTGGTGGCGCTGGCGGATTTTACGCTTATACCGTATATCAGAAATCACAGGAGAACCCAACCGAGCCAGTCGCCCAGGCTCCTTCGAACGAACTGGTCCAATCTCAACCCAAACCGACACCCAATTACGACACATCAAACACAACCAAATCCAATCCGCTACCAGCGGAACCGGAAGTGAAGAAAGCTCAAGAACGAAGCCAGGGAAAACAAAAGCGCGGACCGAAAGTTTCCGGTGGAATGACACTTCCGTCTTTTGCCGAAAAACCCAAACTCTTTGAAAAATCGACTGCGTCGATTCCTCTCGAACACGGTACCGCAGCAGTCAAACAATTCCTCGTGGGCGGCTCTGAAGGACCGGTGGCACTCGTGATGCGCCGAACGTTCGATGGATTGGGTGGCAAAGGGATCAAGGATACGATTGACCGCTATGCCCTGAACACGTTCCGCCGAATCGATCAGACGGAAATCTCCGCAGACGCAGTCACACATTACCCTCGCATCGGTGATGTCAATCCTGGTGGCGACCGTTACGCGTTCGAACATCCCCGGGGGAGGCTATCTGTAGTTCAATTGGGAACGAACTCGCCGATCGTTAATGGTCTGGAACTTTCATCTCAACCGATGGTGAACTCTGATAAGGGCAAGGGGGGCGCGATGACTCCTGGTCTCGCCGCCATCTATTTTCTGACCGAAGACAAGGTTGCCATTGTAACGATGAATGGTGTCGTCGAGAGTTGGGATATCGGCAGCAAGAAAAAAATTATTGCAAGCGAAGCCATTCCGGGTGTTGCGAATTTAGTCGATCGCCGCTCAATCTACTTCCATAAAGATCGCGATCCGGACAAAGCACAAATCTTTGCATTTTCAGGAGGATCGATTTATAGCGTAGCGCCCGGTGGCAAACCTCGCCTGGCATTAACGCTTCCGCACGGTGCCACGGAATGTCTGGCATTAACAATCGACAGCGGAGGCAATCGGATCGCCTGCGCGTATCGTGCGAGCAAACCAGGAGATCATATCCGATTCCTTCATTCACGGATTGGCGACCCGACTCCCGGATCGGATCATCCTCTCGATGCCAGCGGAATTGGAGAGCCGATCAAGGCGGAGTGGTCGCGCCCCGAAACGTTCAGCATTGTCACAGATCAGGGATTTGGATTTTCTTATGACGCAGATACGTTTCAAATGATCGCCGGATTCCGTACGGAAAAATCGACTCTCATGGTGCTCGATGGCCTCCAACACTGGTGTTTGTTACCGGATGCGAAGGACTCGAAAAAATCGCAACTGGTCAACGTGATCATTCCCCCGGAAGACTACGCTCCATCGTTGACGGGAGCGAAATGGAAAGCGCTCGCGTTGACGATCACATCGGAAGGTCTCGCGAAATAATCCCAAATCAGTTCGCTTATGATTATTTCGCAACAAAAAGAACGGCGTCCGCAATGACATGCCCGTTCGTGCCATTCGTGCGAATTTCCACCCAGCCGGAATGTCCCGCTTCGAACGAATAAATACCGAGCGAAAGTCCTTTCTCTCTCACGGGCTTTTTCTGATTCACGGTGACCGTTTTCTCGCCATCTTTCGAGTTGATCACCACTGGCACATTGCTCGCGCGATTCGCGTTCGCACTGTAATAGATGAACAATTCATACGTTCCTGACTTCTCGATCCGGGGTGCAAATCGCACCGATCGTTTGCCTTTCTCCTCGTTGCCGTCATGCAGATAGCCGTTGCCGACATACGATCCCGTACTCGCAGAGAAGGACCACGCTCCCGTGGTCTTCGCCTCGTGATCGTCGACCAAAATCCCCTTGAGCGATTTGGGATCGATCCCCTTCGCTCCCGGTCCACCCTTGAATTCGAGAACCTGTTTGTCAGCAAGCAATTGCTTGCTGAGCTTCTCGTAATTGACCTTCTGTACGGGAACCTGATCGTCAATCGCCAGAGCCGCACCTGTTGCAGCGCTCTGACCCAGTACCATGAACACCGGTTCCATACGGATCGAGCCATATGCAATGTGGGAACTGCTCACACAGACCGGCACAAGCAAATTCGGACACTCGGCTGCTTTGGGAACGATCGACAGATAGCTGATCTGATATGGCCCTCCAGGGCTCACCTGCACATCACCCTCATTTTGAACAAAACCTTCAGACGTCACATAGCGAGTGCAATTATGGGAATCCATGTTATAAGATCCCATCCCGACGGATTGCGGAGTTGGCTTTCGCCGTCGGCAATCGCTTTCGGTATGAACGTAATCACTTACCATCCGGCGAGCTTCTCGCACATAAATCTGATGCGGCCAGCCGCCAGTTGCGACGAACTCATCTTTGGGCAATCCCCATTTCGCCATTTGATTACGGATCGATTGCGGGACACGCGGATGATTCGCCAAGCTCCACATCAGTCCCTTCTGATAGACTTCATGATCTTTCAGAATCTTCTCTCGCTCGGCATAACTCGCTTCAGGATATGCGTAGTTCTGCCCAATGTAATCGGTGCTGAATGCGCAGTTATTGTTGGTATCGGTCTTGCCATTGGGCATCATGTCCGGCTTCATCGGAAAGCGCAGATCACCCGCCTCAAAATTCCGGAAGAGGAGTTCGTATCGGGTTTCGTCATAGCCCTCCGGTTTCGGGAACGGAATCCGATTCTCTGCCACATTACTCATGCACATCCGATAACAGTACGCCTGAAGCCGGTGATCCCCTTCACCGTCAGGACCGAGTTTGGAATCGATTCCAAAAAGCAATCCGCTTTTTGGATCGCCTGGTTTGACGTACGGATCAACCCTGACCGTAAATCGGTGATTCGACCGGTTCCAGACCCGGGCAATGCCGTTGAGTGTTTCCCCATAGGTCTTGTTCGCTTCCCGCCCGACCGTGTAACTCACGCCCGCCGCGGCCATGAGATTGCCCTCATACGTGGCATCAATGAACATTTTCCCCTCGAAAATTTTCCCCGATTCCATCGCAATCGAAACGATATCCTTTCCCTTGAGTTTCACCCCTTTGGCTCGGTCCAATCGCTCGCCCTCAACAACGGGCACTTTGGCCTCCGCCAGCATCTCTCGCAGGATCTTCTCCGCTACGCCCGGTTCAAACGTCCACATCGCGTCTTCGTCTTTGCGATAAAACTTGTACGAATCCCGTTTCTCGAATTTCCAGGCTTTCGGATCGTCGTAGTGGTTCTTCACTCGCTGATAAAATTCCCGGGACAATCCACCGACCACCGCCTTGTTTCCGCTATCCGTCCAACCCAGCCCGCCTGTCGTCAAACCGCCGATATGATGCGTTGGTTCGATGAGTACAACCGATTTTCCAAGCCGTTTGGCCTGAATGGCCGCGGTGACTCCCGCCGACGTGCCGCCGTACACAACAATATCAGCAGCTTGGAGCGAAGGGACAAATACCAGCGATGCCAGAACAAGGAAACGGAGCATGAGAGGGTTCCTTCTGATAATCGAAGTCGAAGATTACCATAGGAATGCTTCTTCACGAATGCCTCCCCGATTTCGGTTTTTTGTGGAGAAGCCCCCTATCGCGTTGACAGCCCAGACGCGCCAAACCGCTTGTCCTGTCGGCATTTTGCCACGAGGCTTAACAAAGACACATCATGTCATTTTGTCCAAAATGAAAATATGTATCGTAAAGCTCTTGACTTTATGCACTTCGTTATCGAGGACTCCGCCACCCGTTGTTCATGTACTTGGCGGAGTCCTCGGGAGAGGTACGATCCCGACGTACCCCAAGAAATGGGAAGTTCAAAAAAATCCCGCTACCGACCTACACTCTCTCTCACCGTTTCGACTAAAGTCTTCTGTGTGATGCGAACAAGAACAACCCAAAAGGAATCCCATCATGGCGGGGAAAAACGAAAAAGCGGAACCCAAATTCAGTAAAGACATCATTAAAGTTCAATCCGAAATCAATAAAGAATTCGGCGAAGGATCAATCATGTCCTTGGGTGATGTCGAAACATCACTCAAAGACATCGTGGGAATCTCGACCGGATCGCTCGCGCTCGACCTCGCGCTGGGAGGAAAAGGGATTCCTCGTGGGCGAGTCATCGAGATCTACGGTGCGGAATCCAGCGGCAAGACCACCATCGCCCTGCACACCATCGCGAATGTTCAAAAGCAGGGCGGCGTGGCGGCGTTCATCGATGCGGAGCACGCACTCGATCCCACTTGGGCACGGAAGATCGGCGTGAATCTCGAAAGCCTGCTCGTCAGCCAACCCAGCTACGGCGAAGAAGCATTGCGTATTGCAGAAATGCTTGTGAAATCGAATGCGGTGGATATCATCGTGATCGATTCCGTGGCGGCGCTGGTGCCGAAGGCGGAACTCAATAACGAGATCGGCGATTCGTCCGTCGGCGTTCAAGCCCGACTCATGAGCCAGGCGCTGCGTATTCTCAACCCGGTCATCAACAAAACCAAGACCTGCGTGATCTTCATTAATCAGATCCGCCAGAAGATCGGCGTCATGTACGGCAATCCGGAAACGACAACCGGCGGTCTGGCACTCAAGTTCTACGCATCGGTCCGCCTCGAAGTCCGCAAGGCGGCACAGATCAAGGATGGCGACGAACCGATCGGCGCGGAAATGAAAGTGAAAGTCGTGAAGAACAAGATTGCGGCCCCGTTCCACACCGCCGAGATGGAACTCTACTACGATCACGGTATCGATCTCGAAAACGATGTACTCAAGATCGGAGATGAAGAGGAGATTCTCACCAAGAGCGGCGCATTCTGGAGCTACGGCGACACGCGATTGGGCCAGGGGAAAGACAACGCCCGGCGTTTCCTTCGCGAGAATCCGGAGATTCGCGATACGATCATTCGTGCGATCCTCGCCAAACGGGTTCCATCCCTGGCTGCCGCCGCAACTCTGGAGGCGGTAGACGAAGAGACCGCACTCGATGAGGAACCAGCAACGAATTCGAAAAAACGCAGCAAAGCTGCCAGCGAGTAACCCCAAGCGAGATATCCAATATTGCCGAGGCGAGAGAGCGACAAGCTCACTGGCCTCATTTTCTTATCCGTGTGAGATAAGGCAAGCTGGATAAACTCTGCCGGATATTCGAGCTGGATCGATTGAGCCAAAGAGGAATAGCCACGATTGATCGCGAGCACGAAAGGAGGAACTGCCGACGAATAACCAGAACTGTGATTCGCCATCACATTGACAAATGAGGTTTCCGATGTCTCGCTATTCCCTGTTTCTCCTCCTTCTGATAACACCAAACGCGCAAGCGGAATTGCCCGTCATCGCTCCACAATCGGAAACGAAATCAACGCCGACTACTGTCGTGCAGGAATCGCTGCAAACTCCCGTGATGCCTATCTCGCCCTGGACAGTCAACTGTCAGCCCGCAGTCGCATGCGACGATCCGTGCAAGCCACATGGCTCCAAGCGAACCGGAGTGCTGACGAACTTGAAAAACTGGCTCTGCAGCACGAAGTCGCCCACGACCTGTACGGAAACAGCCTGCTCCACTCCGGTTGCGGTCGCGCCGCCAAAAACTGTGATGGTACCAGTCCCGATACGGCCAGCCGTCACCGTGCAACCCTGCATGGCACCCTGCCCTGAGGAATCATCTGCTCGGTTCGGTTGGGCACCAAGTGGGGTACTGGCAGCGCGATTCAAAACCTGGCTGCTATGGAAACCGTGCAACGAACAACTGCTCCCCGCATTCTGTCCGGAACCTTACCAGACACCCGTTTCAGCATATTTCCAGAACTGCAAAGAACCGACACCCGGAATGCCATGCGGGACCTGCAAGAAACATGGCGCCGGGAAATGTCCGACAGGCATGTGTGCGACAGGGACTTGCGCGACTACGGCCACGGCACCGGTCGGCCCCATCATTGGATGGAAACCGATTTATGCGAATGGGCCAGCGCCGACTGTCATAAACCCCATCATCCCCGCATCAGCGACCGTACCTGCAAAGGCACCTGCGGTGAAACCGGAACCCAAATTGATCACACGCCCATTCACGAACCCCTGATTCAAGACTTGTCGGCGGCGATCAGATATCCATAGGCTCGAAAAGACTGCGGCCAGCGAACAGTCAAAAGCCAATCAGCCGAGTCACTGATGGGCTTGATTGTTTGGACTTCAAAGCCCACCCGCTTCAAAAGTCGGGTGATCGAAACACGAGTGAAATGGTGGATCGTCAACGGCGCTCCGCCATACGCTTGCGGCATGGTGAAATCGCTTTTGAACCATCGACGAACGCCAAGAGTCCGACACCAGCGATTGTGCACGTGGAGCACAAGACGACCGCCGGGCTTCAAAACTCGAAGCATTGATTGTAAAGCCAAAAGTCGATTCTCCTCCCCGCGAATCATCCCCAACGTGCTGAATAGGCAGGCGGCGCAGTCGAAGTTGTGATCAGCGAACGGCTTCAGATCGATCAGATTCGCGTTCACGAATTCGGCATTCGGAATCGCGCGATGACGAGCGGCTTTGAGCATCTCATCTGAAAGATCCACGCCGACATACTCGAATCCCAGCGGACACAACGCCTCCGCCAGCCGACCCGTGCCGCAACCGAGATCGATGATCCGACCCGGTTGGGCGAATTGTTCACGGCAGAAGGTGATGTCAACTCGCGCGAGAAAAGACTCATTCATCGCGGCATCGTAGCCCGCGACCATCTCTTCGCTGTGAAGATAATCCCACAAACCGCGATCAACGCCGTTCGGGAGTTGCCAGTCCGGTATCATGTCGGTGTTGTATGAATTCGATCGGAGAACGATTTATGCTGGCAAGCGATATCCGGTTCTGCGACATTCAGTTTCACATGGAAGACTTTTCGTATCGCACACCGATCAAATTCGGTGGAGTTGCGCTGGATCGCGCCACGATTCTCAACGTGGAAATGACAGTCGAAACTCTTTCGGGAAAACGAGCGACCGGTTTTGGCTCGATGCCGCTGGGAAATGTCTGGGCGTGGCCGAGTAAAATCCTCAAGTACGATCAGACCCTCGATGGTATGCGCCAGCTTGCCGCGATCATTCCGGAACTTTATCTGTCAAAAGCTCCTTCTGGTCATCCGATCATTATCGGTCACGAAATGGAATCGCGGATCCTGCAGGCCTCGGATTCGATGACCGAACTTGGCGAGCCAATGCCGCACCTTGCAGCGCTCGTCGTTGCTTCGCCCTTCGATGCCGCCCTCCACGATGCGTATGGCAAGGCGCACGGAATCAACAGCTTTCAGGCGTGTACGAAGGAATTGCTTCCGTTCGATCTCGATCACTTTTTCGGAAGCGAATTCCACGGACTGCACCTCTCGCAATTCATCGCCGCGAAACCGCAACCGACCCTACCGCTCTATCATCTCGTTGGCGCACTCGACCCACTGACACCAGCCGACATTCAAAAACCGGTTGGCGATAAATTGCCGAAAACGCTCGGTGAGTGGATCCAACGTGACGGACTCACGCATCTGAAGATCAAGCTCAATGGCGACCTCGTGGACTGGGATGTCGCACGGATTCTGGCCGTGAATCAGGTCGCGGACGACACGGATCGCAATCGCCGGTATCAGTATTCACTCGACTTCAACGAACGATGTCAGAATGTGGACTATCTTCTTGATGTCCTGAATCGCGTAAAGGCTTCCGCACCTCAAGCATTCGATCGCATTCAATATGTCGAACAACCCACAGCCCGCGATCTCAAGGCGAATCCCGATAACCGGATGCACGAGGCGGCCAAAGTGAAGCCGGTCGTGATCGACGAATCGCTGCTCGATCTCGAATCGCTATTATTGGCACGGGAGATGGGTTATTCCGGGGTGGCGTTCAAGGCGTGCAAGGGCCAAACTCAATCGCTTTTGCTCGCTGCGGCCGCGCAACATCTGAAGCTTTTCCGCTGCGTTCAGGATCTCACCTGCGTCGGGGCTTCGCTGATTCACTCCGCTGCGCTTGCGGCACACATCCCCGGCGTGGCCGCCATCGAATCAAACGGTCGGCAGTACTGCCCGATCGCAAACGCGCCGTGGGAACCTCGTTTCCCCGGCGTGTTCACGATCAGAAACGGTGTAATGAATACGGGTATCCTCAACGGACCGGGACTCGGAGCCGTGACCTGATCTCCGGCTCCCCCGATCAAGTGAACTACTTCTTCACGCTGAACTTGTAGATCGTCACCGTGTTATACTCCTCGCCTGGCTTCAGAATGGGGGCGGTCCAGCCAGCAGTTCCCACCTTGTTGATGGCATCGGGAAACTTCTGAGCCTCAAGGCAGAAACCGTTGTACTGCTTGTACACCGTTCCGCCCTTGCCTTCGTTCGTGCCATCAAGGAAGTTGCCGGAATAGAACTGCAAACCCGGCTCGTTTGTGTACACCTCCATCACACGACCGCTTTTCGGTTCCGACACGCGTGCCGCCAAGAACGGCTCATCACACGCCTTGCCGTCGAGCACGTAATTCAGGTCGTAACCTTGTGGCTTCGCATCGATCTCTTTGAGGCGAGCGCCGATCGTCATCGGCTTGGTGAAGTCGAACGGCGTGCCGGCCACGGGTGCGATCTTGCCGGTCGGGATCAGCGTTTCGTCGGTTGGCGTGTAGTTCTTGGCCATGAATTGGACCGTATGGCCAAGGATGTCGCCACTGGCGTGTCCGCCGAGGTTGAAGTAACTGTGATGAGCGATGTTACAAACAGTCGCCTTGTCCGTCGTGGCATGGTACGCGACTTTCAGGGCGTTTTCGTTGGTCAGGGTATAAGTCACTTTGACGGACAACGTGCCGGGATAACCCTCTTCCATGTCCTTGCTGGTGTAACTCAACGTCAAGCTGGGCCCGCCCAGACCGAGAACCGGTTGATCGGCCTTCCACATTTTCTTGTCGAATCCTTCCTTGCCACCGTGCAGATGGTTCTCGCCGTTGTTCGTCGCCAGCGTGTACTCCTTACCATCGAGCGAGAACTTTCCCTTGGCGATCCGATTCGCGCATCGCCCCGCGTTTGAACCGAAATACGGATGGCCCTTAAGGTAGCCGTCCATGTTCGAAAACCCGAGTGCGACATCGCCGAGTTTGCCGCTGGCGTCGGGCACGTGAATCTCGGTCACGATCGCGCCGTAATCGATGATCTTGATCTTCGCGCCGTTTTTGTTGACGAGTGTATAGGCGGTGACGGCGGTCTTGCCGTCGGCGAGTTTGCCAAACGGTTCCTGTTCGAACTGCGGCCCGGCAGCGAAGACCGGAAGCGCGAAAACCAGAAGCAAAAGGGAGAGCGTGAATCGCATAATCCAGTTTCCTGAGGAATTGGGGAGCGAAGACATGCTAGAAGCCAACGGCAGGAGCGGCGAGCGGTTTGATAGGATAGTCGATGAAGTCAATCGGAATCGTCGGAGAGCATCTCATGACGGCGATTTATTATCCCGACCTGATAACTCGTTCGCCCAATGGGCAGTGGGAATTTGAAGCGCGTTCGCCGGATAACGGCACGATCCGTCAGAAGGATGGCAAACGGTCAATTGGTTTCGGAGCGCAGTATCGCAGTCATCAGAACAATTTCCGCTATCGACTGATCGAACGCACAACGCAAAATGTTCTGTGGGAAAAATGGCAGCCGACACCTGAGGATTCGCCTGGCGAACTCATCGTGGGGAACAACGGGTTCACCGTCGTCCGAACGCATGGCTTCGGGCCCGAGATTATCATTCGCGACTTGAATGGAGCAACAGTCATACGGATCGTGGTCGAACCCGAATGGGGCAATCCGAATCGCAAAGAAAGCGCACGCGCACCCGGATCGATTGTCTGGGTCGCTGAGCAGTTGTGCGATTCATCTGCTGGCTACTACTGGTCGTTTCCCTCCTGGCGTTATTTCGTCACTGTTGACAATCGAAGTTATTTCGTGTGGCGGACCTATTGGAATGCCCGATTGGTTGTGGATCTGACCGATCGAGCAAAAATCGATCCTTCTCCGAAACTCGCGCGGGCGCTGGATCGAGCGGAAGCGCAGGGCGTCCACAAGCGACTCCAGCAACTCATTTCGCGAAAGGTCGAAATCGCTGCGGGGTTCGCACGAAATCAGGATGACAATCGACCGGTGACTTATGACGAACTTGGCGAGTGGATCGCTTCGGCGGATGGCGCGATCCAACTCGCCGGCATCCACCGCGTCCATGATTGCATTCCCATCCTGAGACAATTCGAGTCTTTCGATCTCCGCTCCTGCTCGACAGGCATTCGTGCGATTGATCGCAGTTGCTCGCTGAATATCAAGCTGTATCGCCCCATCGTCCGTCATGCACTGCAACGACTGGGCGAGCAACCGGGACCGTACCCGCCCTACTCCATAACGAGCGGCCTCGATGAGAACGAATGGTCCATCCCACAGCAGATCCCGGATCGAGCTGAGCGATTGGCCCGGATCGCCTGCCCGATGGCTGCCGAAGCGGTATTGCAGGAATTGGGGTACCCGGATCATATCAGTCAGAAATTCTTGAACGACGAATTCATTGAACAATGGGAATATGACGAGTTACGGCATGGTCGATGGGAAACCAAAATCCTTGAATGGAATATTCAGGATCGGAGATCGTCCCTGGATGCGATCATCGACGCCCCGACCGATTATGCGATTTCTCCTGAACGCATGCTTCAGATCGTCAGCCGATGATCTCCACCCAACGAGAATCTCACGATGGCCTCTCTGCTCGATCTGGTCGAATCCCCGGATGCGTCCGTCTACGAACTGTTCACCACCGCTCCAGGCCCGGGTGGAGCGCTGCCGCTGACGGACGAACTCCTCCGCCATTCCCCTTCCGGCGATCTCTTTGGTTGGTCGCAGAATGTCGGCATGGGTCTGAACCCGCAACTGCTCGGCCGCAAGGAATTCCTGATCCTCAGTACCCACGGTGGACTGCGAGCGGATGACGGTTCGCCGGTCGCACTTGGCTATCACAGCGGGCATTGGGAGGTGGGACTGCTAGTCAAAGCCGCCGCCGAGGAATTCCAGCGATTGAAGACTATTCCCTTCGCCGGCGCCGTGACCGACCCGTGCGACGGCCGCACTCAGGGCACACCCGGCATGTACGACAGCCTGCCGTTCCGCAACGATGCCGCGATGGTCCTGCGCCGGCTGATGCGCAGCCTGCCGACTCGCGCCGGCGTGCTGGGCGTGGCCACCTGCGACAAAGGACTGCCCGCCATGATGATGGCACTCGCCAGCCAGCACGATCTCCCCGTCGTGCTGGTGCCGGGCGGAGTCATGCTCGCGGGCGCTGCGGGAACCGAGGATACGGGCAAGGTGCAGACGATCGGCGCTCGTTTTGCCCATGGCGAGATCACACTGGAACAGGCGGCGGAAGCGGGTTGCCATGCGTGTGCGTCGCCCGGTGGCGGATGTCAATTCCTCGGCACGGCGGCGACATCGCAAGTGGTCGGTGAAGCGCTCGGCCTATCGCTGCCTCACTCTGCTCTCGCACCTTCGGGTCAGCCGATCTGGCTCGACATGGCCCGGCGCAGCGCCCGAGCGCTTGTGAACCTGAGTGCCCGAAATCTGACGACGAAACAAATCCTGACCGATGCCTCGATCAAGAATGCGCTGGCTGTCTTTTCCGCGTTCGGCGGAAGCACGAACCTGCTCCTGCACACCCCCGCGATCGCTTTCCATGCCAAACTTAAACGCCCCACGATCGAAGACTGGACGCACTTCAGCCGGTCGGTTCCAAGACTCGTGGATGCGCTGCCGAACGGTCCGATCGGACACCCAACGATTCGCGTGTTCCTCGCCGGCGGGGTACCGGAGGTCATGCTGCATCTTCGTGCGATGAATCTTCTGGATCTCGATGCACTCACGGTCACAGGCGAGGCTCTAGGGACCGTTCTCGATTGGTGGGAGAAGTCCGAGCGCCGCCAGCGAGTGCGAGATCTTCTTCGAACTCGCGACACGATCGATCCGGACACCGTGATCATGTCGCCGGATCAGGCCCGCGCTCGCGGACTCACGAGTGCGCTGTCGTTCCCACGTGGCAATCTCTGTCCGGAGGGAAGCGTGATCAAATCGACCGCCATCGATCCGAGCGTGGTCGATGCGGATGGCGTCTATCGCAAGACCGGCCCCGCCAAAGTCTTCACGACCGAAAAGGCCGCCATCGCCGGGATCAAGGAAGGCCGCGTGGTGGCGGGCGATGTGCTGGTGCTTTGTTGCCGTGGGCCAATGGGCAGCGGGATGGAGGAGACCTATCAGGTGACTTCTGCACTCAAGCACCTGCCCTGGGGCAAGCATGTGGCCGTGCTGACCGATGCACGGTTCAGCGGCGTGAGTACTGGAGCATGTATAGGACACGTTTCGCCGGAAGCGCTTGCCGGCGGCCCCATCGGCAAACTCCGCGACGGGGACTTGATCAGAATTTTGGTCAATCGAAACACTCTTGAAGGCTCGGTTGAGTATGTCGGAACGGATGAGCTGACCGCGCGATCCCCACGCGAGGATTTGCAACCCGACCCGCAGTTGCCGGATGATACGCGACTCTGGGCCGCGCTGCAGAATGCGAGCGGCGGAGTCTGGGGCGGCTGCGTGTACGATGTGGAAGCTCTGGTGAAGAAACTCGGCTGACTACTTCGCCGCCCTGAGGAATGCGACAAGGTCGGCCAGATCCTGCTTCGAGAGTTGCTGGTCTAAACCAGCGGGCATGATGGAAACCGTGCCGGGTTTGATGCTTTCGATGTCGTCCCGTGGAATGCGCTGTTCCTTGTCGGCCGCGAGGACGAGGACTACTTCGTCCGGGGCGTCCGTTTTCAAAATGCCGTTGAACTGCCGGCCGTCGAGCGTCGCAATAGAGACCGGTTCGTAGCTGCGGACGAAACTCAGGCTCGGGAAAACAATCGATTCCAGCAAATCGCGTTCGGTGCGAATGCTGCCGATCCGCGTCAGATCCGGGCCAATGGTGCCGCCGACGTAGCCGATCTTGTGGCAGGTCGCGCAGGCGGCCTTGATCCCGTTGAAGACCTTGTGCCCGCGCAGCACATCGCCCTTTGGCAACTCTTTGATGAGCGCTTCCAGCTTTTCGCGTTGCTTGGCATTCTCGGCATCGAGGAGTGCGTAGAGTTTGGCGGCTTTCGCCGTTACAGACTCAGGATACTTGTCGAGGATCGGCTTGATCTGTTCGGTGCGAATGGCGGCGCGCACTTTCGGATCATTCAATGCGTCCAAGAATGCAAGACCGACCGTTTCATCACGAGTTTTATCGAAAATCAAAACGAGACCGCCCATTTCGACAGGATTCAATGACTTCAGAACACCTGCCAATTTCAGAAACTGCTTTTGTTCAAGATCGGATTTCGCGATCAGTTCGGAAGCCGTTGATCGATGGGATGGCGTCGCGGCCGAAACCAACGACAACACGAATTCAAAATCGCGATCGTTTAATTGTGAAGCCGGCAGCGCCGCCATTGCCGCCATTCGCAAGGATGGTGTAGAGTTCGTGTTGGTGGCGATTGCGGAGAGAGGGTCGTTCAGCGTTGCCGGCTGGGATTTCAGAGACCAGGCTCGAACGGTGGCGATGAAGTCCTGCGGATGCGTTGGCGCGATCCGGGCCAGAGCGGAAATCCAGATTTCGGGGATCGTTTTTAAACCCGCCCGCGCCATAGCGCGTAAGCTGATCGGATTCGCGGCAGTTTCCGCCAGCAGTTTCTGCACTTCCCCGTTTGAAGCGAATTTTGCGAGGCGTTCACTCAACTCGATTTGTTCGTCGTTCGTCAGTTTCGCTGAAAGGCGTGCACGAAAATGATCGACGAGAGCGCCACCCCAATCAGGATGTTTGGCGGCGATCCACCAGGCAGTATCCCGCAACGGTTCTTTTGCTGAAGATAAATGCGGCATAACGTCGTCCACAGTCAATCGTTTGGGATCGATCGCTTCAAGAGCCGCCAGGACGGTTCGTTTTGTCGCAGGGCTATTCGATTTCAATCCCTGGTGAACCGCGTCGAAATCGCCGATGCGAATCATCGCATAAGTGATCGCATGTTCAAGATGTCGGTCGTACGGTTTCGCAGAAAGTTCGAGCAATCGGGGAAGACCAGCACGGCCCGCCTGCTCCGCCCAACGCCGCTGCTCGTGTTCCGCCGTCATTGCCGTGAATTGAGGAGGTGGCTTGCCGTAGGAAAGGCCACCTCCGATTTTTCGAACTCGATAGATACCGCCATAAACATCGGCTTTCACCAGTTGTGAACTCGGACAGCAGAGTTTGTACCAACCGCCGGTATCGATCACAATCAGAGAGCCGTCGGGTGCTTCGATCGCATCCGTCGGATGAAAGTCCGGGTCGTCACTCCAAACGAAATCGCTGTCCTTCGTTTCATAAGTCGAGCCTTTCGGCAGGAGGACATGGCGGCTGATCTTGCGCAGGTTAAACTGCGCACAGAAGAGATTGTTCCTGTATTCTGGACCAAACTGATCGGATGCGTACCGGCAGATCCCTGCCGGAGCCGCAGGCCCCATATGGGTCATCACCGGCATGAGATTCGGCGAGGTCCACGGGTGCTCGTAAATCGGGCTGTGATCCTTGCCCCAGATGCCGCCGGGGATGGCGTGGATGAGGCCGTCGCGCTTCCCGTCGGCGGGGTGCTGAAGGAAGGTGTTGCTGACGATGATGTCGCCAAATTGTGTGAAGCAAAGTCCGACAGGATTGTCCATTCCGCCGGTCATCATCACTTCGAGATTGCTTCGATCGGGTTTTGCCCGGAAAACGTGCGAAGCCCGAGTCGTGAACGTTTTGCCATTACCGAGAGTGATCTCCTGTTTCGCGAACGCGCCTTTGGTCCAGTAGATGTAGCCATCCGGCCCTTTGAATGGGCCGTGCATGTCGTTGGCACAGCCCGTGAGCGTTTTGCCATCGAACCAGACCTCGCGCTCGTCGGCCCGGCCGTCGCCATCCGTATCGGTGAGTTTCCAGATCATGGGCGGGCAGGCGGTGTAAATGCTGCCGTTCAGGTACATGCAGCCTTCGGGAAACGGCAGCTTGTCGGCAAAAGTGATCGCTTTGTCGAACGTACCGTCGCCGTTGGCATCTTCGAGTCGCACGATTCTGTGCAGAGGCTTCTGGGCCGCCACGTCTTCGCGCGAAATGGGCCCAGCCATTTCGATGACGTAGAGTCGACCCTTTTCGTCAAAGTCACCCAGCACCGGGAATTTGACAAGCTCCCGACCTGCGACTTTCGAAATGGAAAAGCCTTCCGGCACTTTGAGAAGAGGCTGAGCATTTGCCCAATCACAAAACCAGAAACACAGAATGAGTCCGATTGTGAAACGCATCATGGATCGCCCATCTGGACGGAATGTGGTCTCCGGTAGTTTATCGACTGGGTCTGAGCCTAACGGCGAAATCGCAGGCTCACGTTGAATTCGATGAGATCCGAAATTGACGCAGGATCATATCGCGCGTTCCAAGAGAGATTTGTCTGTCGCTGATCCGTGTTCTGAAGTCGAGCTATTCGACGCCCTGGATCAGTCGGATCGCGAGTTCGGCCGCGCGGCGCACCGCATCCACGGGGTCGTGAAGCGCATCCTGCAGGTCGGGTAAGGCGACGATGGAATCCGGTCCGATACGGCCCAAAGCCGTGATGGCGTTAAGTCGTGCGGCTTCTTCAGGCGATTGTTCGCGGGATTCCGTCACCACAGCGATCGGAGTCGCGGGCGTGATTTGGCCAATCAGACTTTGTGCGCTCGCCGATGTCTGTTTCGGCGTAACCGATCGAATCAATTCCAAAAGTGGGGTGACCGCCTGATTGGCTTTGGGGCCCATCCAGCCGAGCGCGACTGCGGCCTCGCTGCGAATAAAAATATCCGGGTGTTTCAGGTGAACGATGAGTGTCGTCAGGGCCGGCCGACCTATCTGACTCAAGGCTTTGGCTGCCAGACGACAGAGAACGATATTGGTCCCCCGCATGGCTTCCGCGAGATTGGGCACGGCAATCGCCGCCTCTTCGCCCATATTACCAAGTGCCTGTGCGGCTCCGGATGCGGTTCTCGCGTCTTCGTCTTTAAGCGATCGGCAGAGGTCGAAGATGATCGGCTTAGCCTGCGCACCCAACTTGCCGATACCCCAGACAGCGTTGCGTCGGATGTATTTATCCGGGTGTGAGAGCATTCGCACCATAACCGAAATGGCATCTCGGCCCAGTTGACCGATGGCCTGCGCGGCGCATTCGCGCACTCTGGCATCGGAGTCGTTCAGGGCTGCGGTCAGATCCGGTAGCGCCTCGCGTGCCAATTGTCCCAGTTTGGAAATTGAGCGGAGCGCACCTAAACGAATTGCAGCGTTATGGTGATGAGTATCGGCAATCAACGCCGGCAGAGTTTCATCAGCGATCATTTCCGGCCTTGGGTTTGGTCGGGCGGATCAGGCTCCATAACGCAGGGCGACGAGCTTGATGGCGTAATTTAGACCAATTTTGACCGTTCGCAAATTCATTTTGATCCCAGCACAATGATTTCTTCACTCATGGTGACGGGATTTTCGGAAGAAACTTTTTGATTAAGATATCTTGCGAGAAACGAATCACTTCCCGTCCGGTATAATCAGGGAATGAGACGAGGATTGTCGATGAGTGAAGAAATGAAAAATCAGACGGGTTCTGAACGCCCGCAGCGCAGCCGGTCGGCCCGCTCGATGATGGCGGCCATGGTGCTCGGTACCGCTCTGGGCGCGTTAGGTTCGGACGCCCGTGCCACCGTTGCAGATCCACAGGCGATTACCGATATCAACAAATACTGCTCGGCATGCTGGCGGAACGCCCGATTGCCTGAAGATCGCTGGGGAGATTGCACGCAGGAAGTGCTGATCCGATTGCTCGAGCGTGTCGAACAGGACCGTTGGCAAAGCATTTTTGCTGAAGAAACGTCAGAACGAAAGGAATTTCTGCGAGCGATCGATACGGTGAAGAAGCGAACACAACGATCCAAGAGGTTTACTTCGCTCTCATCCGACTTCGCGGACCATCGTTACGAATTCCGAAATGAAGCGGGATCGCACCTTGAAACGCTTAACCGGGCAGCTGAGACGGTACTGAATGAACGCCAGCGGAAAATCCTCGATTACATCGCATCCGGTTGGGGTATTCCGGAAATCGCTGCCAATCTCGAGACGACGGTCGAGCGGGTTAGCGATGAAAAATATAAGGCAATCCGAAAGCTGCGTTCACATTTTGGGATCAGTTCTTGAATTGGGCTCAG
Organism: Limnoglobus sp.; assembly: GCA_041742055.1. Classification (GTDB taxonomy): domain Bacteria; phylum Planctomycetota; class Planctomycetia; order Gemmatales; family Gemmataceae; genus Limnoglobus. The sequence continues at coordinate 35,364 of JBGSJI010000002.1, forward strand.
GAGAATTCAGCGAAATTCCTGAGCATCTGTAAACCGATCGATTGACTCTTTTCCGGGTGGAATTGGGTTGCCATCATTTTGTCCCTCCAGATCGCGCAGGGAAACTCGGTCGGATAATTCGCGCTCGCGGATATGAGCGTGCGATCCGCTGGCTCTGGATAGTAGCTGTGAACGAAATAGACCGAAGGCTTCTCCGGTAAACCACGAAAGATCGGACAATCAGATAATTTCAACTCCAGAGTATTCCACCCCATATGGGGGACTTTGAGTCCGGGTAACGACTGAAATCTGACAACATCCCCTTCTAACACGCCGAGCCCTTCGAACAGCCCGTCTTCATGACTTCGAGTAAACAGGAGTTGCAAACCCAGACAAATGCCGAGAAATGGACGACCCGAACGGATGGAATCGATGATCACTCGATCGATCCCTTGATTTTTCAAGCAGGAAATCGCATCCTGAAACGCCCCCACCCCCGGCAGGACGAGTTTCTTCGCCTCCGCGATCCGGTTCAAATCGGAGCTGATTTCCGCCTCGCAGCCAACGGACTCGAACGCCTTCTGAACGCTCCGCAAATTCGCCATTCCATAATCGATGATCGTGACTTTGGACTTCATTGAGTCGCTTCCGTTGGTTCGGGGCCGCGGCGGAGAAGTACGCCAAAAATCAGTAGTCCACCGCCGACAATCACGGCAGACATGGTGAGCATTAACGGTGAGAAGAAGAAGAATCGTGCCGCTTCGCCGAGTTCCGGCCACATCAGCCAGCAGACGACGGCCCCTGCCGCGATTCCTGGCCCGAATGGCAAGGCCAATTCGGGAGTCTCCTGTGTCTGATCGCTGCCTCGAAAAGTGTCGCGGATCTTCTTGAAGATCATCCAGGGAATGAGTAATGGCAGAAGAACAAAGGCACCCGCAGGCAATGCGAGAACCGCGATCTGCCATCCAAGGAACGAACCGATCATCATGAGGAGATCGGCATCCCCGAGGCCGAGTGCGTCTCGCTGAAAGCCCATTTCAAACAGCAACTTGACCGAACGCCCGATGAATTGGCCCACCGCAGCTCCGATCAATCCCGTCAACAATCCCAACTGCCAACTCCCCGCCGGCGCCCAGTCCGGCGGTTCCCAGAACGGCCAGAGCGCAAGCCCCATGGGGATTCGCCCCTGCAGTAGCGGATTCATCCAGCCCATTCCGCCCGGTAACTGCGGAGGAAGATGTTCGAGTGAACTCGGCCACGGCCATGGGGCGAGAGTCGAGATGACCAAGCCTATGAGTGTCCCCAGATAGGTGATCTGGCCGGGAATGATGCGGTAGTGAAGATCGATCGTCGACGCCGCGATCAGGAGCGAGAAGAAAAAGACAAGTGCCGCGTAATAGCAGATTGCAGTGACGTGCGGGAAGTTCCCCGGCCAGCCCATCGCATTGGCCAGCCCCGGTATGCCGTGGTAATTGTAGACGATTTCCAGCAGAAACACCCCCACAAACATCAAACCTGTCAGGAGTTCGATCCAAAGATACCGGCTCGAAAAGTGAGCGCCGCAGAACCGGCATCGGCCGCGTAATCGCAGATAACCGATAATCGGCAGGTTGTCACCGAACCTCAGCGAGCGGAAACAGGTGAAGCATCGAGACCCGGGCCAGATAAGGCTTTTTTCAAATGGTAAACGGGCGATGACGACGTTCAGGAAACTCCCGATGCCGAGTCCAAAAAGGAACGCAAAGAGAATGCAGATCACGAGCGGGATTTGGAATAGCCATTGCATAAGTGAACGATATCGTCCGCGAGGCGTTCCGGCGACTGATCTGAGTCGAAAGTCGCATGAGCCGCCTCTCGGTACAACGGTTCGCGGATCTTCAGCAATTCTTCAACCTCATTGAGATCGCCCTTCGCCGTCAGGTTCGGTCGTCTTTGAAGTGTCGCAGGGTCGGCCTGCATACGCTCCCAGATGAGCGGTGCGGAAGCATTCAACCAGACGACAAGTCCCCGTTCCCGCATGATTCGCCGATTCTGTTCCCTCAGAACGGAACCTCCACCGGTGGAGATCACGGTCGATTCCCGTTTTGAGAGTTCGTCCAGCAATTGCGATTCCTGATCGCGAAAGGCCAGTTCCCCATCTTCCGCGAACATCCGTGCGATACTCTTCCCGATCCGTTCTTCGAGTAGGAGATCCGCATCGACGTACGACCAGCCCAATCGGCTTGCGATCATCGGACCGACCGTCGATTTTCCGGAACACCGATAGCCAACGAGAAAAATCCGCGACGGCGTACGCTCACTCATGCCACTCCTTCGGCAGATTTCTCGGCCTCGTCTTCCAGGGCACGCGAAAGAGGTGAAAGCGCCTTGCGCATGATCATCCGCATTGTCTCCAGATCGGCCGTCGTATTCGTGAACAGTTCGATCTGTCGCGCCGCCTGTCGCACGAACATATCGATACCGCTGATCACACGGCATCCGGTTTCGCGCGCTTCGCGAATGAGCAGCGTCGTTTCGGGGTTGTAGATCGTGTCGAAAATGATTTTGCCAGGAACGATGGCACTGCGATGGAACGGCGATTCGTTGATGTTGGGATGCATTCCGATCGGCGTGCAGTTGATGACGACGTCGTAGTGAATATTGAATCGGCCCTGCCAGTCGATCACTTTGCAATGGACCTCGTCGGCGATGGCGGCGCCTTTGTCGAGATTGCGAGCGGAAATGGTGATGTTCGCCCCTTCCCTATGCATCGCGTGCGCGATCGCGCGGGCGACGCCGCCACTTCCCAGGATCAGAATCGCCAATTGATTCAGTTGTGGCGCATCGCCATCGGGATACCATTCGGCCAAATGTGCTTTTAAACTTTCCACCGCAGCGAGGTGATCGGTATTCGCGGCGAAGAACTCTCCGTTGGGACGCCGGACGAGCGTATTCGCAGAACCGGAAACTTTCACGAATACTTCCGCTTCCGTTGCCAGACTTGCCGCATCCTCCTTGTGAGGAATAGTTACGCTGTAGCCACTGACAGGAATCACATCGAAGACCTTCACCGCCTCTTTCAAGCATCCTCTGGGAACGCGGAACGGCAGATAGATCGCATTGGTCCGCGTGCGCAGATACATGTGATTGTGAATGATGGGGCTGAAACTGTGCCCAATCGGATCGCCCAACAGCCCGAAAAACTGGGTATCGGACTTTATGGATCGTACGGGATAAGTCGTTTTGAAATCGTCGAGAGAAGGCAGTCCCGGAGCGATCCCGCGTTCGCGATTGAATGCGGCATAAATCCACGGTGCGCCGTACTTCAACGCGGTATATCGGGTCGGAAGACCGAGATCGCCCATACCGAATGCGATTGTCGGCTTCGGTGCCGACTTCTGGATCCGGAGGATCGTTTCGAGATCCGCTATCGAGTTTGCCATGACTGCCAATTTGTAAACGTCGCCGTCCTGCCGGAGCATGGTCTCGTAGATCGTATCCAGATCCGGCGGTGTTTCTTTCATGTTGTGATAGCTGATGACTCGGCGGACTTTCCCGAACCGCCGGACATCATCCGCGATGTCCGTTTCGAGATCGACCCATTCGAAATGCCCTGAGACGATCGCCTGGCGCAGGATCGCGATCCGCTCATCTTCCTTGATCGGATGCCGGCCTCCTTCCGTCACGCGGCGGAACGTCGCCATCCACGGGCAATGTTTGTGAGGAGAAAGCCGTTTGAAATCGACCGACTTGGAGAGGAAGTCGAGGCGGAGTTCGATGAACGCGGCTCCGCGTCGAACCGCTTCCTCCAGTTCAACGACAACCATTTTGTGGCGGGTCCGGCCGATCACAACGGCCACGCGATCCACATCCGAAACTGGCATGTGCGCACTCAATGTTCGGGGAACGATCGAACGTGTTTACGGTACAGCCCGCAAGTCGCCAGAGCAAGCGATCATGGCGACGAAGTTGCCGAGTTTGCGGGAACAGGCGTCCGTTTCCAGAAGAATGTTACCAGAAGGAACGCCAGCAAAGCCGGTATCCCGGCACAAGCGAGAATGGGTTCATAGCGACCCATTTGATGGACGATCAATCCTTCGATCCGGAACATCCCCGCCAGATAAATCGCATTGATGAATCCGAGCGTTCCCGTGACTTTCCCCTGATGGGTCCCGGACAATTCCTGACTGAGCGAAAAATAGGCGGTGAAAAGACCAAGCGCACCAAACGCGAAGATCAGAATGACAGCCGCGACCAGATAACCATCCGTGACAAACGGAATCGCCAGCGAACTCAGCACCAGCCCAACGCTTGCGGCAAAACCGATCATCCGCGAACGGTGGAGTTCTATTCCGCGTTTCGTCATGAGGATGACCGCGAGACCGACCGTCCACGTTCCAATGTCGGCGGCGAGGTAATAACCCGCCGTGAAATACTGCAGCTCAACTTCCGTATATCCCCGCGTTTCACGAAGAAAAAACGGCAACCAGACGCGGAACGTATGCCAACTCGTATTCACCGAAATCACCACCGCGACTGCGAGCCAAAAGCGCACATCCCGAAAAATATTCGAAAAGGGCGTCTTCGCGTAGCTCGCATCGTTCTGAACCGGATGATCGACTACGGACCGCCGCGCGATCAGAAACCACGCCGCAACCCACAGCAGACCGATCATGCCAATGATCCGGAACGGCCAGCGCCAACGATCCGGATTGTCAGCTCCCACAAAATAAATGCACGCAAGTACGATAAACGGCGTGATGATCGCCCCGAACGCAGTACCGCTTTGGAACAGCGAATTCCCGAACGCGCGCTCTTCCGGCTTCAACACCTGCCGCGTCGTTCGTATCCCGCACGGCCAGTTTCCGGCTTCGAAAAGACCCAGTAGAAATCGAAAGGCGATGAGCGAATAGAATCCCGTCGAGAAACCGGTCAGGAAGCCCATCAACGACCAGCCAACGACGATAGCGGGATAAACAAAATAGACGCCCACTCGATCGACCAGCCAGCCAACGGAAATCGTCCCCAGCGCAAACGCCACCGAAAACGCCGCCTCGATCTTTCCCCAGTCATTCGCGTTCAGACCAAATGCCGCTTTGACTTCAACCGAAGTCTGATTCAAAGCAACGCGATCCATGTAATTGAGGGTCGTCGCCAGAAGGAGAAGTCCGCAAATCCACCAGCGGAGAGACGACGGCGCCGGAGAGGGCTCGGTCATGATGGGTCCTGTCTTCAATGGAGCAATTCGGCAAGAACTTCATGGGCGGGGCGCAACTGCTCGCGCTCCTCGGGCCGCTTGCGGAACCACGCCGAAACCAGCAACACGCTATCCACGCACGTCCGCCCCACACGCGGAATCGACTGCGACACCGCCTCAAGCACTTCGCGCACCCGCTGCCGATCCTCACACGTCTTCGGCTCCGCAACCGCCGCCCACACCTGCCCGCGATTCAGCAGATACCAGATCATCCGGCCATCCGCTCGCGGCATCGCGTACACCATCGCCGCCTGTTCACGCGACGTCCGCAAGATGCTCAATCGCTGGCTCAGCCACTCGATCGAAAGCACCTTATCCCGCAACGCCCCCGCACGCTCAAATTCCAGTGCCCTGCCCGCCTCCACCATTTCGCTACGCAACGATTCAATCAAACGCTGATCGTCTCCATCCAGAAACTTCCGCAGCGCCCGCGCCGCCGTCGAACAACTCCGCCGCGACGTAAAACCCGCACACGGGCCCAGACACAAGCCCAACTCATAACGCAGACAGCCCGCCGTCAGTTGCTCATCAAAAAGCGAAACATCCTCGGAAAACCGCATCCGCTGCCGCGACGAACAATCACGCAAGCGAAAATGATCGTTCAACCGCCTCGCCGCCATCGTCAGTTGATCGCGACCTACGAACGGCCCATAACACGCCAACTCCTTGCCCGTCGGCTCGCGCGTCACATACGCATACGCCGCCGGACCACGCCCCACACACAAATACCGATACCGCTCCCGGCCCGGCTGACCAATCACGTTGTACCGCGGACGATACCGGCGAATCAGTTCCAGTTCCCGCAGCAACGCCGCCAGTTCATTCGCCGCCAGCTCCCACACCAGAACACGAGTATGCCCGATGATCTTCCCCGCCTTCGGATGGCGGCTCGCCGGGCGAAAATAACTCAGCAACCGCGAGCGCAGATTCTTCGCCTTCCCCACATAGATCACCCGTCCATGCCGATCAATCATCCCATAAACGCCCGGCTCCTTCGGCACTTCGGAACGAACAATCGCCCGCAGTGCCTTCGCGCTTTTCCGACGAACCGCTTTCCAGTTCACCGGTTCATTCTCAATGTGAAACCGGCTCGCACCGAACCCCTCGAACGCGGGTTCGGTGAACAAGGTTGGCATACGCCCTTCCTGGGCCTTTCTCGGCATGGGACGTTTCCTGATTCCGATCAACTGAGTTCGAACGATTGTACCGAGGAATCGAATGCCTGCAACTCCTGATTGCTGAACCGGATCAATTCACTGTTCAGTTGAAGCACCAGAAGAGAACTGCACACAGTGCGCGAACCCTGACGCTCTTCACGTCTTCCCTATAACATCGGTACGGGACCGTAGCTCAACGGTCAGAGCAGGGGACTTGACGAGGCGAACCTAAACAGATCATCGCTTGGGCAGATCAGTGCCTTTGCGGATTCTGTAAGGTTCCTCTCACCGGGTTGCCGGTATCCTTGGTATCGAGGACACTGGTAGAATCTGTCAAATTCGGGGAAGGCTCTGTTGCCATCGACGTGCTAATCCCGAGCCAAGCCGCATTATGCGGAAGGTGTAGAGACCAGACGGCAGACGCGTCAAGCGAAGGTATGGTCCAGACCACGAACCCGAAAGGGGCGGCGAAAGCCGAAGTGGGAGGCATAATCCCTTGGTTCTCGGTTCGAATCCGAGCGGTCCCACTCAACAAAGGGGACGCAGCTCATTTCACAAAATGAACTGCGTCCGGACTGCCACCTTTTAGATTGGTGGTTTCATTATTCCCCTCTCATTTCCATTTGCCACACCTCCGGATGCCATTTACAATCCACTCATTCCAGCGGGGCAAGACCATGAACGAGCCATCAACTACCGACGGCGAATAACATGGACAACGAATCGACTCCGTACTTCTCTCATGACCGGGACGATCGCGAGAGCGTCCCGGTCGCAAAAGATCCCGATTGGCCCGTCATCGCCGGTTATGAATTACTGCATGAAATCGGCCGGGGTGGCATGGGTGCGGTGTACGCGGCAAAGGATCTCGCCCTCCGCCGTGATGTCGCCATCAAAGTGATGCTCCCCGGGTTCAACTCCAAGGCATTTATCCGCGAAGCGCGTATCGCAGCCCACCTTCCGCACCCCGGCATTCCACCCGTCCACTCGATCGGCAAGCTCCCGGACGGTCGCCCTTACCTTGTCATGAAAATCATCAAAGGCGAGGCACTCGACAAATTACTCAAGAAACGCACCGACCTGATATCCGAACGAACCAAGTGGATCACGGTCTTCGAACAAATCTGTCAGGCTGTCGGGTACGCCCACTCTCAGAACATCTTGCATCGCGATCTGAAGCCGGGCAACGTGATGGTCGGTGCGTTCGGTGAAGTTCAGGTGCTGGATTGGGGGCTGGCGAAACTCCTCGGCGATGCGGAATCGTCGTCCGATGCGGAATCGCGAATCGTCTCGACCGCCGACTTCGCGGTGACGCTGGCCGGCCATGTCAAGGGGACCGCGCCATACATGGCTCCGGAGCAGGCAAGAGGTGAACCGGTCGACGCTCGAGCCGACGTCTTCGCACTGGGAGGCATACTCTCAGTGATTCTTGCAGGTCGGCCGCCATTCTTGGGTAAAGGCGTATTGGCCACGATCATCCGTGCAAGCCAAGCCGATTTGAAAGACATCAACGAGCACCTCGATCGATGCGGCGCACAAAAGGAACTTTTGGTCATCTGTAAGAAGTGTCTCGCGGCAAACGCCGCCGACCGCTACTCGGATGCCACAAAACTCGCGGAGGCCGTGGCTGATTATCGTGCGGACGTTGAAATTCAGCTTCATCGAGCTGAACGCTATCGTGCTGTCGAAGAGGCGAGGGCGAAAGAGGAGGCCAAGACTCAACAAGAAGCGGAAGCTAAAGTAATCGAACAACGAAAGCGCCGGTTCGCGCAGCGTGCTACAGCAGCATCGTTGCTACTGTTTCTGTTGGCGGCAGGTGTGGGTGTATCATTTGGATCGCTCTGGCGCGCGTCTGAACTCAATCGCAAGTTGGCTCTTACTCAAAGCGCCGAGACCGAGACGCAACGTTCAATAGCCGAAACGCAACGTTCAATAGCAGAACAACAACGCGATGCGGCAGACCTCGCCAAGAACGAAGCGATTGCACAAAAACAAATTGCCAACGATGCATTCAATGAAGCGGTCAAGGCGAAAGGCATAGCGGAGTTGGCTCAAACGGCGGAGGAAAAGGCGCGAAAACAAGTCGAGATCGAGCGCAATAAACTCGCGGTATTGGAATACGGCGCTACGATGCGCCTGGCATATCAAGAATGGCGTGATGGAAACTTTGGTGCCTTACGATCCTTGCTTGATGGAACGTACCCCAAGTTTCGTAATTGGGAATGGATGTATCTCAACCAATTACACGACCCGACGTTACTCACATTCCGTGGGCATGCGGATAGTGTGCTTGCTGCTTCATATAGCGCGGACGGCACACGCGTCGTCTCCGGCAGCAGTGACGGGAATGTAATCGTATGGGATGCGAAAACAGGCACTGTGATTCTTCGAATCCAGGCTCATACCGAAGCGATTTTGGCCACGGCGTTCAGTGCCGATGGTGCAAAGATAATCACCGGGAGCAAGGACGGATATGCGAGAGTATGGAACGCAATGACGGGAGCACGTGTGCAAACCCTCGATGGACACACGAGAGCTGTAAGTACTGTATCTTTCAGCGCAGATGGTACACGAATCATTACAGGAAGTCTGGACAGAACTGCCAAAATATGGGACGCAAATACCGGCAAAGAAGTGTTCACTCTCGAACGGCACACTCAGGGTGTACTTTCAGCATCGTTTAGCATGGACGGTTTGCGTGCTGTAACCGGAAGCGAGGACAAGACTGCGAAGATTTGGAATGCAAAGACCGGCACAGAAGTGCGTACTCTGAAAGAACACTCCGATCCTGTAAGGTCGGCGTCGTTTAGTCCGAATGGTTCGTGGATTGTCACTGGTAGCGAGGATGGATCAGCGAAGATATGGGACTCGATCTCGGGTGTGACGTTGCTCACAATTAAGGATTATAACGGACATGTGGTTTCCGCGGCGTTCAGGCCGGACGGTATGCGTATTGTCACTGTGAATAGTGACAATACGGCTAAAGTATGGGATATGAAGCGACTCTTCTCTCGAGTAGGGTTTGACCAGTCACCAATAACTTGGGATACGAAATCGGATGCGCTCATGTTCACTCTCAAGGGACATAGCAGTGCCTTGACTGCCGCAACATTCAGCCCAGACGGAAGCCAGATCCTCACAGGAAGTATAGACAAGACAGCAAAGATCTGGGATGCGAATAAAGGTGCCGAAGTGTATTCCCTCGAAGGCCACACGAATGCCGTTACTTCCGCCTCGTTCAGTCCGGACGGGGTGCGAGTGGTGACCGGAAGTGATGACCATTCCGCGAAAATGTGGGTCGCGAAGACCGGGGCTGATGAGATACACATCCTCAAGCTCAAGGGGCACACGGGCAGTGTGAGTGCGGCGTCGTTTAGCCCGGACGGTAGAAGGATCATCACCGGGAGTTGGGATCAGACGGCGAAGGTGTGGGATGCTATGACCGGGGCAGAAATTATCACCCTTAAGGACCACACACGCGAAGTGACTGCGGTGTCATTCAGTCCGGACGGGACGCGTGTTGTGACCGGAAGTGATGACCATACCGCGAAAGTGTGGGCTGAGGTGCACAACTTCAAGGGGCACACCCTCAAGGGGCACACGAGCAGCGTTCATGCGGCGACGTTCAGCCCGGACGGCACGCGGATCGTCACCGGGAGCTACGACCAGACTGCGAAGGTGTGGGATGCGAAGACCGGGGCAGAAATTATCACCCTCAAGGGGCACACGAATTTTATCCGTTCAGCGTCGTTCAGCCCAGACGGTACGAGGATCGTCACCGGGAGCTACGACAACACCGCGAAAGTATGGGACGCGAAGACCGGCAACGAAAAGCTCAAGCTGAAGGGGCACAAGGATGTCGTTTTTTCCGTCTCCTTTAGCCCGGACGGCACGCGCATCGTCACCGGGAGCTACGACCAGACTGCGAAGGTGTGGGATGCGAAGACCGGGGCTGAGGTGCACACCCTCAAGGGGCACACGGACGGCGTGAATGCGGCGTCGTTCAGCCCGGACGGCACGCGCATCGTCACCGGGAGCTGGGACCAGACGGCGAAGGTGTGGGACGCGAAGTCCGGGGGGCTCACCCTCAAGGGCCACACGGGCGGCGTGAATGCGGCATCGTTCAGCCCGGACGGCACGCGGATCGTCACTGGGTCAGGGGACCAAACGGCGAAGCTGTGGGATGCGAAGACCGGGACTCAATTGTTCAGTCTCATCGGGCACACGAACGGCGTGTATGCGGCGTCGTTTAGCCCGGACGGCGCCCGGATCATCACCGGGTCCGGGGATCAGACGGTGAAGGTGTGGGACGCACAGACCGGGGCCGAGGTGCTCACCCTCAAGGGGCACACGAGCAAGATCATTTCTGTGTCTTTCAGCCCGGATGGCACGCGGATTTTTACTGCGAGTGCGGACGGCAAGGCAAAGATCTGGGATTCACGATCGTTTCGATTGACTCTGCCAGCCGATCCGGAGCCGGCAAAGAGGGAGAAAGTGAACAAATAGACATTATAGATATTCAGTCAATAGAGCTCTGTAAGTGAGCTCGAATGCGGATTGAAGAAAAGACACGGTCGAGGGGCGAGGTTTGGAACGGATTTTGACCCATTTCGGACCGATTTCCAGTCGATTTCGGAGCCATTTCCGCCACATAATCCGGCGGGTTTGGCAAGACCTCCGAAGTCCGGTTTCGACTTCAGAGGTCGAACGTGGAATGGACTTCCGAGGTCGAAACCGGACCTCGGAAGTCTGTAGGCTCGCTTTTTGATTTCGCATGAAATGGAACGATGAATCGTGGTTTTGACGGCTGAAACCTGACCGCTCAAATTGACGTAAGTGCTTACGGCGCATAGGCGCTTCCGAAATTCTGGCGTCTTTCCAGCGTAGGGTGTGGCAGTGTCGGTGGAAAGACGAGTCGGCGCTTGAACGTTTCCGCCACGAGCATGCGCAGCAGGTGGCGGAGTTGTGCGACAAAATGGAAGATTCGCAATCCTTTTGAAGTGGGTTGAGCCTGGATTCGGTGGTTCCGCAGGATTACGGCTTTTTGGTCAGATTCAAAACCGCCATGCTCAAGGTCCTGACTCCGGTCCGAATGCTCGGTTCCGGTGCCGGAGCGTAGCTGTCGGAATGCATTGAGGGCAGAGGCTTGCCGGCCTGTTTCAACGACTCCGCGAATCGGTCATCGGGCACTGTTCCCAGAAAGTACATGAAGATGGGAACGCCGGCTCGGCCGTAACGGCCGAAGTCTTCACCTCCCATGATGGGCGGCCGCTCGATGGTATTGGTATTTCCGAGGATTTCTCGAAAGACGGCGACGGTTTTCCGGGAAAGCGCCACATCGTTGATCGTAGACGGTGTGTACTCATCGAGATTCACTCGGACGGTCGGCGCGGGTGCGTTGGCGCCTTCCGCGGCGGACTTGCAGATGCGAACAATCGCCTTCAAGACGTGATCGCGGACCGTATCTTTGGTGCTTCGAACGGTGAGTTGAAGTTGAACTTCGTTCGGGATGATGTTGTGTTTGGTTCCGCCATGGATGCTGCCGACGGTGACCACGGCGGGGTCGGTTGGGTCGATCTCGCGGCTCACGATGGTCTGCAGATCGAGGATGATTCGTGCAGAGAGCACGATGGGATCCACGGTTGTGTGCGGCGCGGCGCCGTGACCGCCTTTGCCACGCACCGTGATATCGACGGTATCGACGTTGGCGAGCGCAAGACCTTCGCTGTAGCGGATGGTGTTGATCTTCGCGTGCGAGTCGGCGTGGAGTGCGAGGCAGTAGTCCGGTTTGGGGAAGCGCTCGAATAATCCGTCTTCGAGCATGGCCCGTGCGCCGACGCCAATTTCTTCGGCTGGTTGCCCGATGAAGACCAGCGTACCGGACCACTGATCCTTCAAGCTTGTCAGAACGCGGGCGGTGCCGACCCAGCAGGACATGTGGATATCGTGCCCGCAGGCGTGCATGACTCCGACATCGAGACCCTCGCGGTTTTTCGTACGAATCTTGGAAGCATAGTCCAGCCCGGACTGTTCCGTCACGGGCAGAGCATCGAGATCGGTTCGGACCAAGATTGTTGGGCCGGCGCCATTCTTGAATACGCCAACGAGTCCGGTTCCGCCGACTTTTTCCGTGACGGTGAAACCGAGTGTACGCAGTTCCTCCGCCATCCGTGCCGCGGTCTTGAATTCCTTAAGCGAAAGTTCCGGATTCGTGTGCAAGTGGAAATAGAGTTTCAGCAGGTCGTTGATCTGAGTATTGAGTTTGGCATCCACTGATGCTAAAGTCGGTTTCACCCAGTTCATCGATTCCGCATTGGCATTGGGTTGCGGATCGGCGGCGTTCGGGCTGGGGGCGAAGACCAATAGTGGGAGTAACAGAACGATTCTTCTCATCGGGTTCCCTCGGTGTGGAACCCCAACGATAACGATTTCGAGCGAAGAAGAAAAGCACCTTCCTCTTACTAACTCTGACTTGGTTGATACGCGACACCCAGAACGGATGGGCCGAATGTCTTTGCGATGGACTCGGGCGTGAGTACTTCAGTCGGTGCGCCTTCAGCGACAATCCGTCCGCCGCGCAAGCACAGTACGTGATGTGCGAATTGCTCCAGCGTATTCAGATCGTGTGAGACAAGCACGATGGTCGTACCCGATTCGTTGTTGATTTCCGCGAGCAACTGGTTGAAGGAAAGCTCATCCTTAAAGTCGATTCCTGACGATGGTTCGTCCAGAAGGAGCAGTTCCGGTTTGGGTTCAAGTGCCAGCGCGAGAAGCACACGCTGGAGTTGACCGCCGGAAAGACCATCGATCGGAACATCAAGAAGCGAAGAATGCACGCCGACTCGTTCGAGTACCGGTTGCATTTTTCGGACGGCAGATCGGGACACTCCCAAAAAGATTGGCCAGCGTTGCTGCGATAATCCGATCAGATCACGGACGGTGATGGGCAGGCTTGCTTCAATACTGAGTCGTTGCGGAACATAGCCGACATGATCCGGCCGAGGCCGGGAGTGATCTTCGCCACACGCGAATTGAATGACTCCCTGATAGGGGAACTCACCGACCAGAGTCCGAAGCAGAGTGGATTTTCCGCACCCGTTCAGTCCGACAATCGCGGTGATCTTCCCTCGCGCGATTGAACAGGATAATCCCGATAAAATCGGGCGACCACCCCTGAGCACCTGCAAGTTGCTGATGCTTACCATGGGTGGTCCCGTGTCCTGAACCGCGAGCGGGATCGGCATTATTTGAGCACTTGTGAGAGAGATTCCAGATTCTTGCGCATCTTGGCCTCGTACCAGTCTGCGGAAAGTTCGCCGGGATCCGCGGTCTCAAGTGGATCGATCACGATGAGCTGAACATCCTTCAATCCCTTGGTTTTCAAGGCATCGGCAACGGATTTTGCCGACGTACCAGAGCCGTATTGAGGCTCAATCGCGATGACCCGGATCTTCTTCGATTCACATCGCTCGAGCAGCTGTTTCAGTTCCTTGGGAGTCGGTTCCTGACCCGCAGTTGATTGAATCACTTCTGGCAATTTCAACCCAAAGCTCTTGGAAAAGTAATTGAGCGACTCGTGAAAACTGATGAACTGACGCTCCGACTTATCCTTCAACATCGCGATCCCATCGGCCTTGAGCTTTTCGAGTTTCACGATGTATGCCGCGGCTCTTCGCTCGTAATTGTCCGCATGCGCTGGGTCGCGACGCTTCAACTCGTCACGAATTCCTTCGACCATCTTGATAGACTGATCGATCCCCAGCCAAGTATGCGGATCGTGATCGCCATGGTCATGATCATGAACCTCCGCTCCTTCCTCCTCTTGACAGCACGTACAACTCCCCTCGATCAATAATTCCTCAGGAAGGAGATTTCCCAATGAAACCACGGGGACTTTTTGCACAAGTCCTTTTTGAATCGTATTGACATTGCGATCTTCCAGACCCAATCCATTGATGAAAATCAAATCGGCACCGTTGAACATTCGCACATGATTCGGGTTGTCCTTGATATGGTGCGGGCCTTCCTCGGCGAAGACCATGCGCACGGTGGCGTCGTCGCCTGCAACGTTCAACGCAAAACAATGAATGGGAGCAAAGGATGTCAATATTTTTGGACCTTTGGCATTTTCCCAACCGGTCGATCGATCGGCAGGTGAACAACCCGCCAGAACGACCAACGGCAGGATCAGCAGTCCTAGTCCGGTTTTATGAAGGAAATGGCGGATCATGATAACCGCCTCCATAGAGGGATAACGAGGTTTTACTCTAATTCAGCATACTCAGGTTTCGTTCAACGATCAATAATCAGATCGCAAAAAGGAATTTTTACCATCGCCAAGCGACTCAGTTGATGGAGCCATCGCTATCAACAGATTTGATGTACGAACGCCTTTGATCGTTTGAAAATTACGGACACGCATGCCATTTGGGATTCAGAGCACTCTCGCAAAAACGGCTTTCAAGTATCGACCTTCCTGAACGTGCGCCAGGAACGGATGATCCGGACCCGCTCCCGACACCTTGAAGATCTGCAACTGGCGGCCCGCCTGCCAGGATGCGCGACGGAGCATTTCCAGAAAATCCGGCTCGCTCACCAGACCGGTGCACGAGCACGAGAGAATGATTCCGTTGGGAGAAACCACTTGCATCGCAAGGCGATTCATGTCGGTATACTTGCGCAGCGCCGTCTCGACATCCTCCCGATCTCGGGTCAATTTGGCGGGATCGAGAATCACAACATCGAAGCGCTCTTTATTGGGAATCGCATCACGAAGCCAGGGGAACAGATCGGATTGGACCCAGCGGATATTGACCTGATTCAACTTCGAATTCTGTTTGGCCAACTCAATAACACTTTCATCCAGGTCGAGGCCGATCACTTCGCTGGCGCCGGCGGCCTTCGCATAGACCGCGAAGCCTCCAGTGTTGCAGCAGATATCGAGAACCCGCTTGCCCGGGCACATGTCGCCCAGTTGTTTTCGATTGTCTCGCTGATCCAGAAAGAAGCCCGTTTTGTGTTTTGACCCCGGTGCGACTCGGAATTTCAGATCATGTTCCAGGATGACGTCCGGCGGAGGCGGTTCGGGACTTCGACAGTCGAACGATTCCTGTTTCCCGACATGCTCTTCAGCAAACCAGTAAAAATGGGAACCGGGTAATTCCTGAGAAAGCAGATCGATCAGTAATTGACGAACCCGAAACATGCCGGCCGAAAAGAATTCCAGCACAATTGTCGAACCGAACTTATCGACGACAAGCCCGCTGAGACCATCCGCTTCAGAATGAACCAATCGATAGGCGTTCGAAACCCGATCGAGTTGCAGTACATCCTTGCGGAGGGAGATGGCAAGCCGCAACTGCCTCTGGAAGAAATCCGCGTCGATCGCTTCATCTTTGTTGGATGTCAGAACCCGCAGGGCGATCCGGGAGTGGCCGTTGTAAAACCCCCTGCCCACCCATTGACCCGATCGATCTTCGATCTCAACAATCGTTCCGCCCGGCAATCGCTTGACCGGTTTTTCGACCATCTTCTGGAAGATCCAGGGATGGGACGAACGGCGTTCGATCTTCAGTCGGACAACGGGTAGCACTTCGCTCATGAAGCTAATGTAGGATTCGTGAACCGGTTATCGAGCGATCAGGAACATGCGAAGCACGTTGTAAATCTCTTCACACCGATTCTTCCAGTGATCAAGATCATCGGGAATATATTCTTGATAGGGTCGAAAAGTCACATAAACCGCAACGCGATTCGCATCCCGGTTCTGGAGTTGGAGATGGACTTCAATCGGCTCTTCCCCAGGTTGAATGCCCCGGGTTCGCATCGCGGAAAGCCAGCCAATCACGCCGCTGCGTGTCGGCTTCGTCCGACCTCCTTCCGGTAAGCCAATGCTGAGTTGCACATGACCGGGTTCGCTGTCGATGACCGCTCCATTGACTTCATCAACGAAACCTTTAATTTTGGTCGCTGCCAACTTCGGTGGAAGGAGGGCTTCGAACTGATCAAAAAACGTGAATTTCTCGACCTCCGCATCGGGTGCCGGGATTTCCACCATCGTTTTTTCGACGATGGAATTCGCAAGAGTCTGGTGACTGGACGCGACGATCAGATTGACATCCGGAGCGGTGTCATTCCAGATATCCGAACCGATTGCCTGACCAAAGCGGCGGGCGAACTCTTTCGCACTCGCTTGTCGCTCGCTCGGATATTTGCTCAGGAGACATTGCACGACGGCTTCGACAGCGGGTGATACATCTTTGACGTTGAATGCGGCAAAACTTGGGACCGGATGCTTCACATGGGCCAGAACAATTTTGCTGATGGTTGGAAAATCAAACGGCAGCCTGCCGACCAGCATTTCGAAAATGATCACACCCAGAGCATAGAGATCCGCCCGATGATCGACCGTATCGCCCCGAACCATCTCCGGGCTGACGTATGCGGGTGTTCCCAGCGCGGAGACGTCGCTGTCGTCCAGTAATTCCGAGAGCGGGATGTGAGTCCGGTCGGTGAACCCGGCGAAGCCAAAGTCCATGACTTTGATGCTTTCATTCGCCCGGTTGAAATCCGTGACCATGATGTTCGCGGGCTTCAAGTCCCGGTGCATAATCCCGGCATCGTGGGCGGCCTGCAAAGCGTGGCACAGTTTTCCGACGATGACTCCCATTCGTTCGGGATACCATCGCGGGTATTGCTCAAGCAATGACTCAAGCGTCACGCCGGGAACATACTCCATCACGAGGCAAGGACCGATGGGATCATGCAGCGAAGAATCGTAAAGTTGAACGATGTAGGGATGATTGAATCTCGCCATCGAGTGGACTTCGCTGTCGAAGAATTGTCGAAAACGTGGACTCTCCAGCAGGTGAGTCTTCATCCGTTTCACTACGACATATTCTGAGTCTCCGGACATCCGGGGACGTGCAAGATAAACTTCGCCATTGCTTCCTTCGCCAAGGAGCTGGAGCAATTCGTATTTGCCGAGGGCGAATTGCCCGATGGGGCTTCGCATCGTCGCGGATGCGGGCATCGATTTCGTCTTGCGGATCCAAACCATCGAACTGCCCACAATGGGAAAGCCGTCACGTTTCCTCAAAAGGGTAGTTCGGGGAATTCCGGTACGCAAATCTGTTCAATTTTCCGCAATCATAATTTCGGGAAATCCATCCATCAAAGTGTCAATCTGAATCGATTGGTTAACAAAAATGCACCTCATTCTGAACTTCGATCAATGCGATATTCCACTACCGCCATAAACCTATCACCCGGCGAAAGAACTTTCCAACCGGATCGATCTCTGGCTACCCCTTCCCGATTTGCTGAATCGGTCGCGCAGGTGTATGGCTCGATCGCGATCGCTTTCCGATGAACCGGTGTGAAAATCACTAAGTCACGAAAAGCCGAATCACCCGCAATAATCAAGCGAGATTGCGTACCGGGTGCCTCCAATCGTGCCAATTCATGGAGTGAGCTGCCCGGAATTGAGCTGCGAATCAAATCGGTATAGGCCGTGTCAAAGACCGTCTGACCTATTGCGGTCTCCTTGCGAAAATCGAATTCGGGATCAAAATCGCGGGTTTGCCCGTTCGGCATCCCCTCTTCAAGTTCCCATGTCTTGTTGGCATTAATCGTCAGGTGCCAGTTATCCACAGTCTCGGTTCCACCGGGCGCACAGAAATAGGGGTGGTAACCCAGACCGAATGGGAGTTCCTTGCCGTCGGCCGCATCCACGACCGCTGTCACCGTCAGCGCTTCGTTGCTCAGGCGATACGTCAGCCGCAGCCGCGCATCCGCGGGCCAATTCGCCAACATCGCTGGCGTATCCACTGAGATCTGGTATTCACCCGTAACGAATGCGAAATCGCCAGACGCTCCGCTTTCAATCACACGCCACGGAATACGCGGAGTGAAACCATGAATTGCATGCTTGCCGGAAGACTCAGTCAGCGGAAGTTGATACGTTTTGCCCGCATGGCTAAACGTTCCGTGTCGTAATCGATTCGGAAAGGGAAAAAGGATCGGATGCCCACTTCGCGTGGGTACTGCGTTCTGTTCCCAGTCCGGCATGGAGAACAAAATGTCATCCCAATTCCCTCGCGAATCCCGCACCTGCCATTTGAGACAATTGAATCCGTGGGACGGCCAGACTTCCGCCCTCGCCGTTTCACTCGAAAGGACATACGCCGTACCTGAGCGGTCGCCGGCGCGGACATCACGCTGACTGATCGAGAACGACATCGTTCCTCCCTTGCCGAAGCGAACGCCAAGAACTCGTGCCCGGAATGACACCGAAGGCACTTTCACCGGGTGTATTATGCCAACTTTTCAGGCGGAACCGTTAACGAATTTTGCATGCTCACTCTTCGAAGCTGCGAATGTTCCTTCAGACGATGCCCAAGTCGTGAGCCGCCATCTTGTCGATGCCAATCTTTGCGGTCATGATTCCCACGGTGTGATGAGGGTTCCCCAGTATCTTCAGTTCCTCCGGAGCGGACAATTCCGCGCGAATGTCCCGCTCGATATTCTCAATGAAACCCCCGCCGTGGTTGCTGCCGATGCGAATTGGGGACTCGGGCAGGTGCAAGCGCATCGATTATTGGCGAAACTCCTTGAGAAGACGAAGATCGTTGGCGTGGCGTCCGGGACGCTTCGGAAAAGCGGGCACGTTGGTCGGCTCGGCGAATATGCGGAAGTCGCAGCGGCGCAGGGATTAGCGTTGATCGCATGCGTCAATTCCCACGGCGCAGGCCGGCGTGTCGCCCCGCCCGGCGGAACCGCAGGCCGAATCAGCACGAATCCGATCTGTTTGGGTGTTCCGACGGCAACCGATCCGGTGGTCCTCGATTTCGGGACATCGGTCGCGGCGGAAGGGAAAGTTCGCGTTCACTATCAGAAGAAGGAACCGGTTCCCCAAGGCTGGTTACTGGACAGCAACGGACAGCCGACGACGAATCCGGCGGTTTTGTATGAGGAACCACGAGGGACGTTGCTGCCGTTTGGCGGGACGCAGGCGTACAAGGGGTTCGGGCTGGGATTATTGATCGATCTGTTCGCTGGCGGACTTTCAGGCGGTTCGTGCAGCCATCCGGACGCACCGCTTGCGGGAATCGGCAATAGCCTGCTCTTCATCGTTCTCAACCCCGCCATGTTTGGCGGAAGCGAACGATTCCTCGAATCCACGACAGGGTTGGCTTCATTCGTTCGCTCCTGCCCGACCAGTCCCGGAGTCGAGTCGATTCTTTTGCCGGGCGATCCCGAGCGACTTATGAAGAAGAAACGACTCTTGGACGGAATCACGATTCCGGACGGTACCTGGCAGATGCTGGTCAAGGAGGCAGAGGCGTTGAATGTCCTGATTCCCCCAACGTCGGCATGAATGACGGAATCAGGTTTCTGTGGCAGCGTAAGCGGGGGTGGAAATCGACGTAAGTGCTTATGGCGCATAGGCGCTTCCGAAATTTTGGCGTCTTTCCACGGTAGGGTGTGGCAGTGTCGGCGGAAAGACAAGGAGAGGCGGCGGAAGGTTTGTTTCCGGGCATCGCGTTGAACCTGCGTAAACAGTCGACCGGGAAAACCCATGACTTCGGCGAGTATTTCCGCAATAATAAGCTTCAGCCAATTTTCCCTCCCGCCAGAGGCCGATCATGACGAACTCCCATTCACCCGACCGCCGAACATTTCTTTCGACCACGGCTGCGACGGCCGCGCTTGCAGGTCTTGCGCCCTCCGTGCATGCCGCAGGAAGTGATACGATCAAGATTGCGCTGATCGGTGCCGGAGGCCGCGGCAAAGGCGCCGTACGCGATTCGCTCGCCGCCGACAAGAACACCAAACTCGTTGCGATCTGCGATATCTTTGAAGACTTCCTCGAAACTGCTCACAAGGAATTGAGCCAACAATACAAGGATCGCGTGGATGTTCCGAAGGAGCGTCTCTTCAGCGGGTTCGACGGCTACAAGCAACTCATCGATACCGTCGATTGCGATATCGTGTTCCTGACAACGCCTCCAGGCTTCCGTCCCGTCCACCTCGCTTACGCTGTCGATAAGGGCAAGCACGTCTTCGCTGAAAAGCCGATGGCCGTCGATGCGCCGGGCGTGCGATCGGTGATCGAATCCGCGAAGAAAGCGAAGGAAAAGAATCTCCTTTGCGCGTCCGGTTACTGCTTCCGCTACGAATTCGCCAAACGCGAGACGGTGAAGCGTATTCACGACGGCGCGATCGGCGATGTAGTCAATATCCAAGCGACGTACAACACTGGCCCGATCTGGTATCGCGATGTGAAGCCCGATTGGGATGAGATGAAGGTGCAAGTCCGGAACTGGTATTACTACTCGTGGCTTTCAGGCGATTTCATCGTTGAGCAGCACTGCCACAACCTCGACAAAGCCATGTGGGTTCTCAAGGACGAACTGCCGATTGCCGCGACCGGACTCGGTGGCCGCCAGGTTCGAACGGACCCGAAATTCGGCAACATCTTCGACCACTTCAGCACGGTCTTCGAATACGCCAACGGGCAGCGCGTCTTCTCGTACTGCCGTCAGATGCCCAAGTGCCACGGAGATATCAGCGACAATGTCTATGGAACCAAGGGCGTTGCCAAACTGATGAGCCACACGATCAACACGGGCGGAAAGATCTGGTTCTATGATGGTCCCGAGACAAACATGTACGTCCAGGAGCACAAGGACTTCATCGCCTCGATTCGCGCCGGCAAACCGATCAACGACATGGAAAACGCCGCCAAGAGCAGCCTCATGGGTATCCTCGGACGTGAAGCCTGCTACACCGGCAAGCGGATCGAGTGGAATGCCATGATGAATTCGAAGATGAGCATGGCCCCCAAGAGTTATGAGTGGGGTCCGAACCCGGTCCGTCCGATCCCGATGCCCGGAGTCGTATCTGCCTGAGTTTTTTTGTTGGACCTGATGCAAGGCCGAAGGTACGATGCCTTCGGCTTTTGTCATTTTTACAAGGAGCGTTGATCATGCCACCGATAGGACGCCGTGACTTTCTCAACTATTCAACGTCGGTGACTCTTTCCCTACTCGCTGCCCGTGCCGGTTGGACTGCTGAACCCAATAAGCCCAAATTGAAGATCGCGGTGAAATACTCAATGGTGCGGGTACCCAACGCGAGCCACCTTGAGAAATTCGAACTCGTCAAGAAGATCGGATTTGCCGGGGTTGAGATTGACAGTCCGAGTTCACTCAATCTCGATGACCTGGTCGCAGCCCGTGACGCCACCGGGATCGCGATTCATGGTGTGATCGATTCCATCCACTGGTCGCAGCCACTTTCGAGTCCGAACGAGGACGTTCGCGAGAAAGGTCGCAAAGCGCTCGAGACGGCGCTCAACGACGCCAAAACAGTCGGCGCGGATACTGTGCTACTCGTTCCGGGTGTGGTCAAGGATGATGTCACTTACGAGCAGTGTTTCGAACGCTCACAGGCCGAAGTAAAAAAGGTTCTCCCACTGGCGGAGAAGCTGAAGATCAAAATTGCCATCGAAACCGTCTGGAACAATTTCATCACGAAGCCAGAACAATTGATCGAGTATGTCGATTCGTTCAAGTCCGAATGGGTCGGGGCTTATTTTGATTGCAGCAACATGGTGAAGTATGGAGTCTCATCGGCGGACTGGATTCGCAAGCTTGGCAAGCGGATGCTCAAGTTCGATTTCAAAGGTTATAGCCAAACGAAACAATGGGTGAAAATCGGCGAGGGTGACGAGAATTGGCCCGAAGTGCTCAAAGCGCTCGGCGAGGTCGGTTACAATGGCTGGGCGACGTCTGAAGTCAGCGGCGGTGGAGAAAAAGAACTGCGGGATGTGGCCGCACGCATGAATAAAGTCCTAGGTTTGGGATAATCGTATTTACACGGAATCCCATGCCGAAGAAAACAGGGACAGGTTCGGGCTTACCAGAAATCATCGTAGACGATACCGCTCGACTCCAGAATTGTCTGCGGGAATTGTCGGCGTGTTCGCATGTCGCTTTCGATACGGAATTCGTTGGCGAACAATCTTATCGGCCGGAACTTTGCCTCGTCCAGGTTGCCACCGCCGAAAAACTCTATCTCATCGATCCCTATCGCTGCGGATCCCTCACTTCATTCTGGGAATTGCTGACCGATCCCAGCCGGGTCGCCATCGTCCACGCCGGCCGCGAGGAAATGCGCATGTGCCACTTCGGCATCGGACGCACCCCCTCGCATATCTTCGATATCCAGATTGCAGCGGGGTTGGTCGGTTACTCATACCCGATCGGTTATTCGGGGCTTGTTCAGGAACTCCTTGGCGTCCGATTGGGGAAAGGTGAAACGCTGACGGACTGGCGCCGGCGCCCGCTCACCGCATCGCAGGAAAAATATGCGTTCGACGATGTTCGCTATCTCATCCCGATCTGGAAAAAGCTTCACGACCGCTTGCGCAGGCTCAACCGCGAAGACTGGGCCGCGGAAGAATTCTCCTCCTTCATCCGCAGATCCGTGGGAGAAGACCCGACTGTCGAACGCTGGCGAAAATTGAAGGGCATCGGCGCACTGGATCCCCGCGGTCTGGCTATCGCCCGCGAACTCTATCTGTGGCGCGATCAGCGAGCCGCTTACAGCAACCGCCCCTCGCGTTCCATCCTTCGCGATGAACTCCTGGGCGATCTCGCCCGCCGTCCGCCAACAAAGCTCGAAGATGTCCTGAGCTATCGTGGAATGGCCAAATCGGACGCACCCCACATTCTGGAAGCGATTCGAAAAGCGAAAGCATTGCCCTTATCCGAATGCCCGGAACCCGACGAACGCGAAAACGATGCTCCCCATGTCTCGTTGCTGTCGAACTTACTGAGTGTCGTGCTCGCGGAGTGGTGTGCGAGGAACAAGATCGCCCAGAGCATAGTGGCTACGGCGAGCGATCTCAAAAGACTGGTGCGGGCCCGTCAGAATCCCGGATCCCCTGGATCAAGCCCTTCGAGTCTGGCCAATGGATGGCGCCAGCGTGCGATCCTGCCGGAGTTGGAGGCGTTTCTGGATGGCAAACGCTCGATCGTCGTAGAGAATCCGGCTTCCCCCTACCCACTCAAACTGGCTGCGCTCCCGAATCCCACCGATTAACCGATTCGGGATCTTTACCGAAAGTTGAATATGGCCGATGCATGGAATCCGGTGGAAACGCGTCGGAAATTCAACTTGACGCTTTCGGCAGCGGATCGATCCCGGATCGATGAAAACATGCAGCCGCTTGCGCGAACCGAACTGCTCTTCGATGCGGATGTGGTCTTTGAAGGCGGAGGAGTATTGGGGTTGGCATTCCTAGGGGCGGTGCGGTGCTGTTCCGAGATTGGCATCCGCTGGCACGGGATCGCAGGCACATCCGCCGGCGCGATCACTGCCAGTCTGCTCTCGGCGGACCTGAACATCGATCAGCTCGAACAAATCGTTGCTCAGATCGATTACAAGCGATTCCTGTCTCAGAAAACAAGTCGGCTGATATTCAACGGAGACCCGAGCGATGATCTTGATCATCCGGTGCTCCTGCTGACCAATCTCAGCATGACGGGAGAACTGGGGCAGTATTCCTCGCTTCCATTCAAAAACTGGCTGGACGAGGTGCTCAAATGGGCTGGAAAACAGACATTTGGCGAGATGTGGGACCGGAGCCGGCTCGCGAGTGATCGTCAGCTCAAGGTCGTGGTATCGGATGTTTCTCGCGGCGAGATGAAGGTACTTCCGGACGATCTGGAACCGTCTCGCGCGACCAACATCCGCCCTGCGGAGGGAACGACTAATCTCTCGCTGCCATCACCGGTGACTTACCGTTCGACGCTGACACCGAAACAACGGACCTTCAGCGTTGCTGAAGCTGTACGTCTCTCGATGAGCATCCCGTTCTTTTTCGAACCGGGCCAACTTGATGGAAGTACGATTGTAGATGGCGGAATCCTCAGTAATTTCCCGCTCTGGATCTTCGACGACGACACACCGGGTACGCCGCCCGGATGGCCGACCTTCGGTTTCCGACTGATTGATCGCTCGGAGCCGCAGGAACATCCGATCCGAAGTGCGACGGGATTACTGGGTTCGATGCTGCGCACCATGATGCTCGCCGGCGACCGGCGTTACCTCAGCCAGCGTCATCAGGGCCGCGTGGTGGATATCGACCTCTCGGGGCTGAAAATCTCTGCCACACAATTCGGGCTGACGAACGAACACAAGGAGCAACTGTACGTCCGCGGTTATCTTTCAGCCAAGGAGTTTTTCATCAGTCGCTGGAGCTGGAAGAATCACCTGCGATTGCGTGGGTTTTGATTGTCAAGACCGTGAAAATCCGATACGCTTGACTTCGTGAATCACTCCTGACCAGATACGGTCAACCCCTCAATTTGAACCATTATGAAATCACAAATTCTTCTGGTTTGTTTGGCTATCGGACTTGCGGTACATCACTCCCGTGCCGAGAATTGGCCTCAGTGGCGCGGGCCGCATAATGACGGCCACAGCGCGGAAACGGGATTGCCGACCAAATGGGATGAAAAGACTAACATCGTGTGGAAAACACCACTTCCTGGCATGGGTGCTTCGACCCCGTGTATCTGGGGAGACAAGATCTTCATCACGACTCAGGAAGGATCGAACCAGTTCGTGAAGTGCATCGGCACGGACGGCAAACCGAAATGGAGCGAAAAGCTTGGTAGCACACGAGGACGTCTCTATCGGAATGACGAAGGAAACGATGCCAGCGCATCGTGCAGCACCGACGGCAAGCTCGTCTTCGCCTTTGCAGGCTCGGGCAATCTCGTCGCCTTTGATTTCGATGGCAAGAAAGTCTGGGGCTTCGACGCTCAGGAAAAGTACGGAAAATTCGACATCCAATTCGGAATTCACCAGACGCCGGTTCTCTTCAAAGATCGGCTTTACCTTTCGCTCCTTCACCGCAATGCTCAGTTGCTTGTCGCACTTGAAGCCGCGACCGGCAAGGAGATCTGGAAACACTCGCGTAAAAGCGATGGTCGCGGCGAATCGCCCGACGTTTATGCGTCTCCGTTCATCTGGACCAAAGGCGAGGATGCTCTTCTGATTTCGCACGGCAACGATTACTGCACCGCCCACAAACTCGACAGCGGTGATGAAGTCTGGCGCGTCACGGAATTAAATCCGAAAGCGAATTACAATGGTGCCTGGCGGGCTGTGTCGTCACCGTTAGTGACGGCCAACATGATCGTGGTTCCATCGTGCAAGGGTGGAGTGACTGTTGCCGTCGATCCGTCCAAAGCGTCCGGCACGATCGATCCGGGCAACTCCGCTGAAATCTGGCGCCTGCCCAAAAATACGCCTGATGTCCCTTCGCCACTTTTAGTTGGTGACCATGTGTACATAATGGGCGAACGGGGAGTCCTTTCCTGCTACGAAGCCAAAACGGGCAAGAATATCTATAGCGAAAAAGTCACGAACATGCGCCACCGGGCGAACCCGCTTCATGCGGATGGGAAAATCTACCTGACGGGTCGGGATGGCGTGGTGGTGGTGGTGAAGCCTGGCCCGAATTTCGAAATCCTGGCCACGAACAAGCTTCCCGACACGTTCACGGCCTCTCCTGCCGTATCCGGCGGCAGGATCTACCTGCGAGGGTTTCAGTATCTCTGGGCCATCGGCACAAAGTAGTTTTGTGAAAACTGATATCTTCACTGCGCCGCCGTGGCTCCAGCCGCGGACGGCGTATTTTCATATCCCGTTCTGCGCACATCACTGCGGATATTGTGACTTTGCCGTATCTGTCGGCAACGATCACCTCATCGAACT
Source organism: Limnoglobus sp. (assembly GCA_041742055.1). Classification (GTDB taxonomy): domain Bacteria; phylum Planctomycetota; class Planctomycetia; order Gemmatales; family Gemmataceae; genus Limnoglobus. Next base: position 61,530 of record JBGSJI010000002.1, read on the forward strand.
TTACCTTGATGCCCTGGAACTGGAAATCCAACGGACAAGTTCGCACCCGATCGAGACTGCGTTTATCGGAGGCGGAACGCCAACCCACCTCAGTCCCCGACAACTCGAGCGGTTCCTGAAATCCATTCGAGCCAACTTTTTTTTCGTCGATGACGCGAGTCGCGAATTCTCGATCGAATCGACACCAGAAAGTTTCAGCGAAGAGAAGGTCGCGGTTCTCGCCGATTATGGCGTCAATAGGGTCAGCATCGGAGTGCAATCGTTTCAGGATCAAACGCTTGGTGCGCTGGACCGCAAACACAGCGTTCAACAGATCGCGCAGGCGCTGGAGTGGGTTCGCAGGAAGATCCCGGTTGTTTCGCTGGATCTGATCTTCGCGGCACCGGGACAATCGAACTCCGACTGGGAACGCGATCTGAAGTCCGCACTCGCGTATCAGCCGGAACATCTCTCGACGTATGGCCTGACATACGAGAAAGGCACCCCGCTCTGGAAGCAGCGCGAGCGCGGTCTCGTGCACGCCGTCGAGGAAGATCAGGAACTGCATCTTTACGCACATGCGATCGAAACGCTAACTTCAGCAGGTTACGAGCATTACGAAATCTCCAACTACGCCAAGCCGGGGCACCGCTGTCGCCACAACGAGCGCTACTGGGCCAACGAGGCCTATTTTGGATTGGGAGTCGGAGCAGCACGATATCAGAACGGAGTTCGCGAACTCAACGTCCGCGATACGAAGAAGTACATCCAATTACTGCTCTCCGGTGAACCGGCTACGTTTCAATCAGAACGGCTCGATCCACGTAGTCGAGCATTTGAGACGATCGCTGTTCAACTTCGACGTAGCGATGGAATCGACCGATCACGATTTCTGACGCAGTCGGGGATGGATCTCGATGAACTGATCGGCGAACCGATCACACACCTGATCGCTCAGGAACTCCTGAGCGATGACGGTCGATCTGTCCGACTGACTCTCAAGGGAAAATTCCTGGCGGATGGAATGATCGAGCACCTGATGAAATCCCAATGTTGACATCATTAGCCAAACGCGATCTTCAACCCGAGCTGATGGATGATCCTCAACTTGATCCGGAGGAACACCGAAAAGCGTTAGCTGGACTGGCACGAATCAACGCCATTGGGGGAACGGGGCTTTGGCAACCAATCGCTCAGTTCGCACGGTCGAAGAATCGACCAATCCGAATTCTGGATGTCGCATGCGGTTCAGGAGATGTACTGGTTCAGATCGGAAAGCGGGCGCGGCGTGCGAATCTTGCCCTGGATTTGTCCGGTTGTGATCTCAGCCCCGTGGCTATCGGTGCGGCACGCGCTCGTTCTGAAAAGGCTGGCCTCTCAGTCTCATTTCATGTCGGCGATGTCTTTCAAGGTCCGCTGCGCGGCACGTACGATATCGTCATGTCCTCATTGTTCCTGCATCATCTCGATGAAAATCATGCTTTAAAACTCCTCCAATTCATGAGGCAAGCTACAAGCGGATTGGTTCTCATCAGCGATCTTTCACGTTCACGGTTCAACGCCATTCTTGTCTGGATCGCATGCCATCTCTTTACTTCGTCTCGGGTCGTGCACTACGATGGACCTGCATCCGTGCGTGCCGCCTTCACGCCGAATGAGGTCATGACACTCGCCGAAAAGGCTGGCCTGAACGGTGCAATCATAAAGAGTCATTTCCCGGCCCGGTTGATCCTGACCTGGAATTCCCAGTGACAATCGACCCTACACGCTCGACTTCAGAAGCTGCGAGTCAGATCTGGAACGCTATTGTCATTGGAGCTGGACCAGCGGGATCTCTGGCCGCATACCAATTGGCTCGCAGGGGATTCCGAACCTTACTTCTGGATCGCTCACAGTTTCCACGATCGAAAGTCTGCGGGTGTTGTCTCAATCGCAATGCCCTCGCCGCTCTTGATCTGGCCGGACTGGGCGATCTTCCCACCCGATTGGGTGGCATCCCGCTTGACCGCATTTCTCTTTCGTCGAATGCCACTTCAGCGACCCTGAAATGGCCGGGCGGGGTGAGCGTGTCCCGTGAAGCGCTGGACGCGGAGTTGATCCGCAAAGCGATTCACGCTGGCGCGGAGTTCATCCCCGGCCACTCCGCAAAAATGGGGAATGTCACAGACAACGTAAGATCCGTGGAAGTTGGAACAGAGACGTTATTCGCAAATGTCGTGATTCTGGCGGATGGATTGAACAGTCAGATCGCGGGTGAAGCCGTTCAACATTCACGGATCGGGGCCGGGTGTCTGATCCCGGATCCCCCTCCGTGGGTTGAACGGGGCACGGTCTATATGTCCACCTCGAAGGGAGGTTATGTCGGTGCTGTCCTAGTCGAAGACGGCCGATTGGATCTGGCGGCGGCATTGGATGCCGCATTTGTCAGAGCGAATGGTGGATTGGGCCCGGCTGCGATGAAAATCCTTCAGGCCGCAGGTTGGCCGGAATACGAACCCATACTCACGGCCCCTTGGAAGGGAACCCCTGCCCTGACGCGAACGGCCCGACAAATTTCGGGACGGCGCTGGTTCGCAATCGGAGACGCGGCTGGTTACATCGAACCATTCACCGGTGAGGGCATGGGTTGGGCATTCATGTCGGCCCTCGCTGTCATGCCAACTGCTGTCGCTGCGACAACAGGCTGGAATGATGAACTCAAAACCACCTGGACAAAAAGATACAACAAGATTGTGCGCAGGCGACAAAAGACCTGCCGGGTTCTGGCATGGGCATTAAAACGTCCCGTACTGTGTTCCATCGCCATTCATTTTCTGCGGATCCTTCCCGGTCTCGCATCACCGGTCATCAATTCCCTTCATCAGACGGAATTCGATCACGGAGGACTTCGATGAGTTTTCAAATTCGCGGAATCGGGACTTCGCTTCCTGACGGCTATGTCTCGAATGAGGAAGGTCTGCACGTTGCGCGAATCATCGGCGGACCGATCGCTCGTGAGTCCGGCTTCTTACCCGCCGTTTATGAAGGCTCAGGCAATCGTAGACGGGCTTTGGTCCACGATCGTGATGTCATCCGGGATCTCTTCGAAGGAACGAAAATCTCAGGCTCACCGTTCCTTCCCAACGGCGAACCGGGATTTCTTGGCCCCTCGACGGCGGTCCGGAACCGGATGTATGCCGTTCACGCTCCGCCTCTTGCCGTGACTGCGGCTTTGGGTGCGCTTGAACAAGCGGAAGTACCATCAGAAACAGTCACACATCTCGTGACGGTATCCTGTACGGGGTTTATGGCACCCGGGATCGACCTGGCCCTCATCAACGGACTGGGTCTGAAACCGACCGTACTCCGGACCCATATTGGTTTCATGGGATGTCATGGTGCGCTGAACGGCCTGAGAGTCGCCAATGCGTTCACGCTTGCGGAACCATCCGCTGTCGTGCTGATGCTCGCGGTGGAATTGTGCAGTCTGCATTTCCATTTCGGAGATGAACCGGAGAAAGTTGTTGCCAATGCCTTGTTCGCTGATGGAGCGGCTGCGGTTGTCGGTACGTTTGGCAAAGGAGCCTGGCGGGTCGCTGCCACCGGCTCATGTCTCATTTCGAACACGGCGAACGCCATGTCCTGGACTATCGGCGAACACGGTTTTGAGATGACGCTTTCGAAACACGTCCCCAAACGAATCACCGAGAATCTTGGCAGTTGGATGAGCGATTGGCTGGCACAATCGGGATTGAGAATCGATGAAATCAAAAGTTGGGCCATTCATCCGGGCGGCCCGAAAATCATCGATGCCGTCGAATCCGCACTCGAGTTAGCGCCCGGTGCCAGCGCGATTTCACGAAAGATTTTTGAGGAGTATGGGAACATGTCGTCGCCGACAGTGCTCTTCATTTTGAATGATATGATGAAGACGAATCAGGAACTTCCGTGCGTGATGCTCGGGTTTGGTCCGGGTCTTGTTGCCGAAGCGGTGCTTTTTGTCTGACCATTGAAGAGGATGCTACTACTGCCTTTACTGGGCTGATTTGACGGTACCACGGATATGAAAGAGACTCCGTTCCGTATTTTGGGTGCCATGCCCACTGCTGGGAGTGGGCATGCTCACGCAAAGCCATGAGCATGGCACCCGAACGACCGAGACTTCTGATTTAACCAAAAGAATTGCTCGATCGAATCGTTTTTCAGAAAAAAAACCGCTCACACCGGTCAATTGAGCCGCGTTGATGCACCAGCGAATTCAAATCGTGTCAGGGTGTCTGAGCCGACGTGTGATCGTAGGTGATCCGCCAACCGTCCGGGAATCGGCGGACGAGCAGCGTAAACAGTCCTTCGGGTTCGCCGGACTTCATTCGCAGGCGCCAGCGCCCACGCACCATCGCCAGATCCGCTGAAAGCGGTTCGATCACGATCTCGCGAAAGTCCAGCGTCCCCATCTCTTTCCCTTCGGCCTGATAGCGCGAGCGATAGCGATCGAGCGTGGGTTGCCAGCCTTTCGTGATAGTCGATCCAGAACAGAACGTGAGCTGATCGCTCTTCCAATAGCCGCTCATGAATCCATCCAGATCGCCGCGATTCCACGAATCGACTTGAAGATCCAGAACGTTTCGAATCTGCGCGTCATTGGGAACAGCGGGTTGACGTGACGACCCCAGCCATTGCAGGACGAGAAACAGGCCCGTGCCCAGCAAAGCGAGCACGAGCCAGATTGCGAGCGAACGGGCACGGTTCATACGTTCATCGGTCATGGTTCATCATCAAAACTGAGGAATGACCACGCGTTCGCCACCCTTCATCGCGCTTTCGTGAGCGCACAGACCCACGAGCGTCCAGTTCGCGCTCACAACCGCATCCGGGAAGGCGGGTTGCTGACCGAGCACCGCCATCAGAAAATTGTGGGCGAGGTGCGGATGGCTCCCACCGTGCCCGCCCCCCTGAAGGAACGAGAGGTGGTCCGCGTCCTGAATGGCGGCCGGCATCGTGAACTTGCGGATTGGTTCCGGCAGACGGCTGGCGTAGTCCGGCACCTTCACACGCTCAGGAATTTCCTTCTCTGTGAGTGGTTTCTCCGCCGAGTTTTTGGTGTGAATGATTGGATCTTCATCCTCAACCTGCTGCCATTCGAAGCTCTTTTTGCTTCCGGTGGCGTCAAAGCTTTCCCGATACTGCCGGGCAGTGTCGAAGAGGCTGCGCGTCACCTCAGCGACGACATCCGAACCTTTGATTTTGAAGGTCGCGGTTTCGATCGCGAAGGGGGAGTTGTACTTGGCGATCAGTTCTTCGCGGATGCGGCCCGAACCATGACAGACCACGCTCTCCGCGAGCGCCGGCGCACCCGGCTTGCTCAGCAATGCCAGACACGGGCTCACACAGTGGGTGGCGTACCACATCGGCGGAAGGCCGGGCCAGTAGTCCGGCCAGCCGTCCATGTCCTGCTGGTGAGAACCGCGGAGGAACTGGATGCGGCCGAGTTCGCCCTTTTCGTAAAGCTCTTTGACGAACAGATACTCGCGGGCATAGACAACGGTCTCCATCATCATGTAGACCTTGCCCGTCTTCTTCTGCAGTTCGACGATCTGCTGGATATCCTCAAGATTCGTCGCCATCGGAACCGTACAGGCGACGTGCTTCCCCGCCTTCAAAGCCGCGATACTCTGTGGGCCGTGATCCGGGATCGGGCTGTTGATATGAACAGCGTCGATGTCGGGATCTTTGAGAAGATCCTCGTAGCTGGTGTAGCGCTTGGCGATGCCGTATTTGTCGCCCACCTTATCCATTTCTTTTTTGTTGCGCCGGCAAATCGCGACGATCTCGGCATTGGGGTGCGCTTGAAAGATCGGAATGAACTCGGCACCGAATCCGAGGCCCACGATTGCCACACGAACTTTTTGGCTGCTCATGAGATGAAGATCCTGCATGAATGGGAGAGTAATGGCTTCAATGAAAAGGTACCAACTCTGCCGTTTATGGCAATCAACTCAGAAGAGTTCGCGGATCGGTTCACCGCCGTTCGGAAGGATGTGGTAGGGACGGTTGGTCGCGTCTTCGTAAGCGCTGTCGAGCGGGATTCCAAAATAGCGATAGATCGTCGCGGCGAGATCACCCGGCGATACGGGCCGTTCCCGAATCTGTCCGCCGTCCGATGTCGAACTTCCGATAACCTGCCCGTGTGTGAGTCCGCCACCGGCCATGAGCATCGACATGACATACGGCCAGTGATTGCGGCCGTCGGTGCTCCCCTGCGTTCCCAGATTCGGAGTGCGGCCGAATTCGCCCATCCCGATCACGAGCGTATTTTCAAGAATTCCCAGTTGGTCCAGATCGCGGATGAGCGTTGTGAAGAGATGATCGAAGAGCGGAAGGAGCGGCCCGAGGCCTTTCTTGATTCCACCGTAGGGGGGAATGTTATCGCCGTGCGTATCCCAGGTTCCGGATGCGGTGTGATAGCTGAGGTCCAGCGTCACGAACGCGGATCCGGCTTCCACAAGCCGCCGGGCCAGCAACGCCTGCTGGCACCAGAGATGGCTGCCGTATTTTTCCCGAGTCGCTTTCGGTTCCTTTTCCAGATCCAACGCATCGCGCATCCGGCCACTCGTCAGCATCTCGACTGCCTGCTGGCTGTATTTGTCGAGGCCCGTCTCGGAGGAATCGAGTGATTCGCGCAGGCGATCGAAACCGCGAAGCAATGATTGCCGGTCGTCCAAGCGCACAGGGTCCACGCCGTTCGGCAATTCGAACATTCCGCCGGACGAGCGTTTGCCGGTGTCTTTGCCCACCAGGTCATAAATGGGCAGTTTGGCGGCGTCGTTCGCGAGGAACGGGTTGTACTGCTGTCCGGCGCGGCCGGCAAATGCAAGGTGGGAGCGCGAGCGAATGAATGCAGCGTAGGCGGGGACCGAGGGATGATTGGAACCGTGAAACTTTGAAACGAGCGACGCAATCGCTGGATAACTTTTCGCCTCCGGATTCGTTCGCGGCTCCGCCAGCAGATTCGCTGTCGTCATCACCGTATTTGGCTCATGATTGCTGTGCCGACAATCGACCGAACGGATGATCGTGCAGCGATCCAGAAGCGAGGCGATCTTCGGCAAGTGTTCGCAGACCAGAACTCCGGGGAGTTTGGTCTTCGTGGTCCCGAACGGTCCGCGATTTTCCGGCGGTCGATCCGGTTTGGGGTCGAACGTATCGATCTGGCTGGGACCGCCCGTCATCCAGAGCAAGATGACACTTTTCCATTTGCTGCTTCGTCCGCTCTCGCGGGCGCGTGCGGCATTCGCGAGCAGACCCGGTAGCGTCACGCCTGCCATTCCGGCGATGCCAGCCTTCAAAAGGTTTCTTCGTGAAGGAAGAATCAGGCCTTCGTGAGTGTGTGGAAGGAACGATTGAAAGGAATGCTGGTGGCGGTTGTGCATTTAACGATACCGGCAGGGATTGGCCGGGAGCGGCGGGTTTGCTTTACTTTAACCGAACGAATTTCAAAAAGAAAGCCCCGCAACCAAGTGCGGGGCTTCAAATCATCAGACTGCCAGAGCGACCGGAACCGAGCCCGTGCCCGGCTCCCGGCCCTCCATCACATCCTTGAGTCGCGCACGAGCCACGTGCAGTCGGCGCTTGATCGTACCGACCGGCGTTTCGAATTCGCGAGCCATCTGCTTCAGACTTCGGCCACGCAGATAGAACGCCTCGAGCGTTTCGCGGTCTAGCGTCTTGAGCTTCTTCAGACCCGCATGCAGTCCGGCCTTCTCCTCTGCCAGGACCATCTGCTCGTCAGGAGCGCGGAAGTCGCCTTCCACACCGTCCAGAAACTCAGGCTCCGTTCCGAAGACCGGACCCTTCCGCGTTGCGCGATTGATCGCCATCCGCGCGAGAATCTGACGCAACCAGCCCGCGAAGCACCGTGCATCGCGCAGCTGAGGAAGCTTCCGCATCGCGTGCACGAAGACTTCCTGCACCAGCTCCTGCGCCTCGACCGGATCGCGCACCCGCGCGATCGCCATCGCGTACACGCTGTTCTGGAATCGCTCGACCAGTTCGCCGTACGCCATCCGGTCGCCCGTCTTCGCCTTGTCCACGAGGATCGTAATTTCCATCCAGCTCATGTTGGGTTCCTGCCCCGATCCCATCGATTGTTTGGACCGGACCAGTGTTTTCAGAACGGAAGCAACGGCCACCCCGGATCAGCTAGGGGGCTCCAGCACACGTTCCGAGCGGGTCACGCGGACGATCACAATTCGCATCGTTGGGCGTCGCCTGAGGCGAGCGGATGCAACGTTCTGATCACGTCTCTCGTGATTGGTCCCGCAACCGGTGCGGTTGATTCAGGCTGTGCGATCGAGAAAAGGAAATACGGGATCGGGTGTGCGGAAACGGACTGAGCCAGCGGACTCGTCGGTTTCTCGACCTTGCTCCACGTCACCGCAAGAGGACTGTGGTTCCACGAAGGAAACACTGTTCTTGAGGAGTACCTTCGCTCGTTCGGTGTCAGCCGACACGATTGAGGTTGAGACTTCTGATTTGCAACTTCACGGTTCGAGACACGCGAAACGTCAGAGCTTCGGCTGTGATGCTGAAATTCAAAGTTTCTCGTGTATGCCGTGCGTCACTTTGTCTAGGCAACTGTCATTGGCAGCAAATCCAGCCGTAACGTGTCTGTGGCGCATTGCCAGGTTTCACGTTTGAGGTCTGAGAACTTCGCTCTGAGACGTAGCGATTGGCAGTCGCTACTGTTCTCGCATGGCGAAATCGAAGACCACGGTTGAATCTGCCGTGTCGCGAGGCGACAGCTGACAGAACCAGTGGGACGGCCGACCGGACCGGTCGGTATCGCGGCGTTCGGTTGATATCGCAAGGTGGATACCTCCTGCTGCCGCGAACCGGGTTTCGGTTCGTGGGCCAGTTGATGGGACATGGATTCATGTCCCGGAGACAGGAACTCCACCGGCGGTTTCCCCATGACAACTGCCATGAACCGACGACCGACGCGATTGGCCGTATCACGCTTCGCGGTTGCGAGGCGGACGGTCTTCGTCACTCGGTGAATCGGGTTCATGGTGCTCATGTGAGAAACCTCCGACGGAACTTTTGACGGATGGTTTTGCCATCCGCCGTGGATTGGGTTATCGACTCAAGGTCGAGCGGTTAGAGGATTGGGATTGCTTCTCTTCCAACACGCACAAACCGACTCAGTTTGCGCAGAAATTGGAAGGACACCATATATACACGCCGATCGTCGATTTTCGATTCGTTTTTTTCCACTTTTTTGTGAAAAAAACGATGAACTACCAACAGACTTTCGCCGCGTTGTGTGTCAGAGACGCGAACCCGCTACGAGGTTCGCGCGAATTTTCGTTTTTTCGGGAAAAATTCTTCGCCCAATTCAGCCGCCGGTCTCCCGTTTTTCTTGGCGAGCGGAGTACGTGAGCGCCCTGATTGTCCACGAACGACCGCAGGTCTCCTCTTTTTCTTCTTTAATCCGCATTCCGCAAGCAGTCGGAACCGGCGCGTTTCGGATTGATGTGTCCAGACAGCCCGAGCTTGATCCTACTGGCCGTGCTTCAAATATGATGGAACTGGATTTCGCTTCACGTTCGCAACTCCTTTGAACTGTGCACCAGTTGCACAGTTCAGGGGTTTCGGAGTTGCGCCCGGCGAAGTGCCGAGGTAAGCGAAAACGCTTCTACTTTCAGGGTTTTCTTCAGTACACCCGACAGGAGTTGAACCTGTAACCTTCGGCTCCGGAGGACTGTGTAGCAAACCCCAGAAACACGCCGATAGCCCATGTTTCTACGGTAATTCTATCGATAGGCATCTTTGCGAACAGTGCGATCCGTTGCATGCGAATTGCTCGAATCGTGCACTTTTCACAGAATTGTGTGAAAGATTCTGTGAAAGTTTTGGCTCGTGCGGTCTCAGTCTTCGCCAAGAGTCATTACGACTCACCAGCGAGTTCTCGATTGCGATGCAAGTCGAGCAAGCCAATGGCGGTCGTGGCGTTCATCCGCTCGCTACGCCGTCGAACGTGAGATGATTGTCGAGCGTGGCAGCCCGGTGGCCCGTTCACCAATGCCGAACTTGTACGGGTGTGGCGAACACGGGCCGGGCCGATCCGCCGCGGTCGCTGAGGAGATCCATCCGGCGCCGACTTCGATCAGGATTTCGTCCTCTTCAACTCCGTCTGTGTCGGATGCCGACACATGAGCCCACATCGGGACGTGTTGTCAAACAGCCAGGCACGTACCGAACCGCCGCCGGCCGCGGTCGGGGCGGTGATCACGCGATTCGTCCATTCTCGTCGGCGTCGTTGACCGCGATCAAGAAACCGCCCGCGTAGTCTGTGTCGAATCCGGAGAACGACAACATCACAACGGCGTTCGTGCCGTCAAAAGACCTTCTCGTGCAGCCGCCGCCGGGATCAGGCGCTGCAATGACGTCCGCGATGCCGCTCCTTTCATGTCGCCGAGCACGTTCACTCCTCTGCGGACGCCGAGTCGAACGCGAATCGGCCATAGCCTTCCCAACCAATCCAGCGTGGACTGGAGCCAGCGGCGCACCGATTCCGGGGTCGCCGGAGACGGCGAACCGGAGAGCGGATTCAGGATGTTGAGGAACATCGATGATCGATGCATTACCGGCGAGTCGACTTCGCGGGTAACTTTTCCGATCACGGCATGGCGTTCCTCGAAGTGGAGGTGGCCGCGGTGGATGCTCCACACTGCAGATTGATCTCTTTCGTAGCCCGCGTCTCGAGCAAGACCGAACGGCCGCGGCACTCTTGCCTGATTGGACGAAAACGGCACCGCGAACGCCACATGATGTAGTTGCGGTCCACGGATTGTCGGATGGGCTCGAAGGGAGGACGACCATTTCCGCCTCATTCGGCACGATAGTTGCCTTAATTGTTGCAGGCGGAGCCGCAACGTCCTGTTGCATGCTGCCCGTAATAGCAGTGACCGCGTTCTTCGGGCAGTCATCGCATATGGCCCGGAACCGGGATAGCGATCTCTCCCAGAGTACGTTCACTTCTTCCTCGGTCGGTATCTCCTCGAACCCTTGCTCCTCCGCCATCGTCGCGATCTCAGTTTCGGCGAGTTTCGCCACGAACTGATTCCGTGAGTCGTTCATCCAGATCGACGCACGTTTCCGCGAAGCAGGATCGATGTCTGAGACCTCATCGACCCGAGAACTTCGTCCACTGTCGAATTCGATGGTGCGCACTTGAACGCATACCTCTTCCCGTCCCGGCAGCGGGATCTCGCGGATGAACATCGCCGACAAACGCAGAAACTCCGCGTGCGAGAACCTGCCTTGCGGCAGAAATCCGAATGCGGGGGCGGTCGGATCGCGCAGAAGCCGAAAGTCCTGCCGGTGCGGGACATGGACGTCGGGATCCCAGGGCATGTTGTCCATCAGCGGCCGCACGTCGGGAACGATGATGACGTCGAAATCGAATCGCTGACACGAGTCGAATTTCGCGAAAGAAGACACGAGTACCTTCGGCCCGGCGCACCAGGATTTTTTCAAGTCAGTCGCGCTGCAGATCCGCTGCGGGACGCCGAAATCACGGAGGCGGCATATCCAGCTATTCTCCGCGCTCCGATTGCGCACGGGGATCACGACACGGGCGGTCGGAAACAACCGAAGCATGAGCGGTATCATCACCTCCGGGTTGATCGCGGGACCAGGCTTGAACAGGCCGCCGAAGTCGATGCGAG
>JBGSJI010000003.1:0-55742 GCA_041742055.1 Limnoglobus sp.
GGGCCGGAATGGGTCAAAAACGGATCAAAATCACGCCAAGAGTTGTTCGTCTCATCGTTCGCCTGTCATGTAACTTCGTGCCGAGGCTTTGCGAGGACCGCCAATTCACAAATGTTCACATTCTTGTCGCAGGCCTTCAGCATGCATGAACACGCTTTCATATACCCAGGGCGTCGTCGCTTCGCTCCTCGTCCTGGGCTCAGCACTCGCAGGCCGTTGGCCTGCCCAGAAGAGAACGGTCAGGCATTCGGACGGACGTGGAGTAGAATGAACCGGATGATCCCCTCTTTGAAGCATGAACCACCGATTCCACTGAACTATTTTTCTCAGTGCGAATGGAACTGTGCATCACCCGCAGTTTGGCCCGCACGAGATCGAGAATCTTGGGTGGTTGTGCGACTTTTGGGGAATTTTCTTGACCCATAAAATGCCCCTGATTACTGTTGGGAGTAGGTCTCTGGTTCGTTGTGAGCCAAGACGTATTAGTTAGAATGATATCTGTATATTAGTCGGGATACAATTCTGTCTAATAACAAGTACGGCGGCGGGCGTTGACCTTCCGAAACAGTGATGGGGGTGTCAGATGGCAGGTGAAGTGCGACCGTGTACGGAGTGCCAGGGTTCCATGTCCCCCATCGTCATCATGGACGTGGCCCCTGGTGTGGCCCGACGCGCGGTGGCCGGCCCGCTGACGTACCGCCTACCGGACGACCGCGTGAGCTTCTGGACGGGGAAGTACCCCACGCAAGGCGTGGTGCAGGGGCACATGTGCGCGGGGTGCGGCCGCATCGCCCTGTATGGCAGGGCCCCAGACGCCGCCCCGGGAACTTCCTCCGGCGATGATGGCCCTGAGTGACATCTGGTTGTCAGTCGAGGTTGGTGATGTGCGTGCGGGCTCGGCGTTGCGTCGCTGCGAGTGAACGGCCGATCTCCGCTTCAAACCATCAATACCTCCGTTCGGATCTGCGTTCGCGCTCATTCAACTCACGGTCGCGGTCTCGGCTTCGAACTTCACCACCACCTCGACTTACTTCACCATCTCGAAGCCCAACTCCTTCGCGCTGCGGCGCAGGCTCTTCACCAACCGCTCACGCACCTCGTTGGCATAGTCGGCCTCGGTCTTCTTCACGTAGACAATACGGGCCAGCTTGTGCGCCAGTGCAAAAAAAACGCTTGAAATGTAGCCGAATTCAAAGGGGACGCAGCTCATTCCCTTGGGAAATGAGCTGCGTCCCCTTTGATTTGGTGAACGGCTGAACTTACGGGCGCTTTTCGAGCGGGACGTATTCGACGTCTTCCTTGCCGACGAAGATCTGGGCGGGGCGGTAGATGCGGTTGCCCTGGAGTTGTTCGAGCCAGTGGGCGAGCCAGCCGGCGGCGCGACCGATGGCGAAGATCGGCGTGAAGACGTCGGTCGGGATGCCGAGCGACTGATACACGACGCCGGAGAAGAAGTCCACGTTCGGGTACACGCCCTTGGCACCGTAGATGCCAGCAGTGATGCGTTCGAGTTCGAGTGCGGTCTCGTAGTTCGCGGGGCGTTTGCTCTCGGCGAACATCTGTTCAGCGAATTCCTGCAGCACGGTGGCGCGGGGATCTTTCACTTTGTAGACGCGGTGGCCGAGTCCCATCACTTTGAACTTGGGGTCCTGCGCGAGCTTGCCGTCGAGCCAAGCCTGAACTTTGTCCTTGCTGCCGATCTGCTCGAGCATGAGCAGGACTTCCTCATTGGCGCCGCCGTGGAGCGGGCCGGAGAGCGTGCCAACGGCGCCGGCGACCACTTGATAGGGTGCGGCGAGTGTTGAGGAGGTGACGCGAGCGGTGAAGGTGCTGGCGTTCATCTCGTGTTCGGCATGGAGGATGAGGCAGGCGTCGAGAACCTTTCGTGTGGCGGGTGTGGGTTCCTTGCCGAAGAGCATGTAGTAGAAGTTGGCGGCGAGGTCGAGGTCTGAGCGGGGGTCGAGGATTTCTTCGCCACGGCGGACTCGTGCGAATGCGGCGACGAGTGTGGGCATTGCGGAGATGATGCGGCAGGCGGCGTTCCAGTTCTGGACGGGATCGCTGACGGTGCGGACGGGATCGTACATTCCGAGTGCGGCGATGGAGGCCTGGAGGGCTTCCATGGGGTGTCCGCTGGCGGGCATGCACTTGATCAGGTCTTTGAGTCGGAAGTGAATCGAGCGGCAGCCGCGGAGTTGGTGGTCGAAGTCGGCGAGTTCTTTCTGGGTGGGAAGTTCGCCTTTGAGGAGCAGCCAGACGGTTTCTTCGAAGCAGCTTTCGCGGGCGAGGACATCGACGGGAATGCCGCGGTATTCGAGCCGTGCCCGTTTTCCATCGATGAAGCTGATCGCCGATTTCGCGGCCGGTACGTCTTCGAGGCCCGGCTTGTAGTCGGTTTCGGTCATGTCTGTCTCAGCGAGAGGATTACGAGGTTGGTGTACCCATGATTTATAGTTGAACCCGGATGGCGGACACCGAACAAAATATTCTAGCCGCGCCGAGCCGGTCCGGGTTCAACATTGCCACGGGGCGTGCCGGGCGTGAAGGATCGCAGGCGGACGGGCCGTGCAACCACACGCGGTCCGGCGATCGGTCCGACGGCTTCGCGGCAGGCCCGTGCCGCGGTGGCGACCTTCACGAGGTGCAATCCGCCGCGAAACACCACGAATCCCGCGAACAGGAACGGCCCGGCGGAGAAGATTCGCTTATTGATGACGAAGAGGCAAGCTTCGCCGAAGAGAATCAGGCCCAAGAGTACGAGCGCCCACCCGGCTACTTCGCGAACCCAGACATTCATGATTTCCCCTTCTCAACTCAGATTCGGAATAATCGCAGGAACAGGTACGATCCGCCGCAAACCAGAACGAGGGCGATGACTATCGCGACCATGAGGGTCAGACAGGCGCGGCCGAGAGCGGGGCCGAGCCACGGCTTTTGGTTCTTAGGTTTCCGCTTCGGTGCGCGGGGAATCAACCGTGCCCGCTTGCGGTCGATGCGATCGCTCCGCCACGTTTCCAGCCGCGCGGCTTCGCGGCGCATCTCGACCCAGCCGGTATCCGCGAGGATCAGCTGCGCTTCCTCCGCATTCAACCGCCGCAGTTTCCACCACCAGAAGAACAACCGACCGGTGAAGATCACGATGCCGAAACCGATCGCGAACATGATCAGCCGGCTGGAGATGGTCCAAGACCAGTCGCGGCGGAGACCGCTTTCGCGCATCCGGAACGGCGGAAGGATGCGGAAGTCGAGCACGACCTCGCTCAGGATCAGCCAGAGGAACTGACCGACGATCAGAACCAGAGCCATGATCACGAGGATCTGCGGGATCTCGCGTTCTTCGACGAGGTCCGGATTGCGGAGGTCCGGCAGTTCGTTTTTCCTTCGCTTGCGGAAGATGCGATCGTCCGGCACCGCGAGGTGTGCGAGGCTGTAGAGGCGGTACTGTGAGATGAGATAAACGATGACGGCCGCGACGAGCAGCAGATCGCTGATGCGGAAGTGCGTGTAGCTGGCGTCGATCCGCGGTGGCGAATAAACGGGGATGCCGAACGGCAGCGCCTGAAACCATGCGACGGAGATGACGCAGAAGATCGGCATGACCGACCAGCGCAACCCCAGCCCGCACAGCCCGAACAGGACGGGAATCAGACCCGCATAGAGTGAACCGGCGATCAGTCCCAGCACGAAGATGATGAGCAGACTCGCGGCGACCACGACGACGTAACTTCGCAGGCGCTCGTCCAGCAGGCGCTGCCAGTAGGCACGGAGGTTGTCGGCTTTCTCGGTCACCGCCGGCTCCTCATTCCGCGGATGCGATCGATGCGGTCGAGCACGATCCGGACCGGATCATCGACGGACGCCCGCACCACCGGCACGCCGACGCGAGCGAGGTTCGTGCGGAGTTCTTCGAATCGATGCTGATAGCCGCGCATGAGCGCGAGATGCACGAAGCGCCCCGGCTGATGCGCCCGCCACGTGAGTTCCTCGTCCGGTACGCCGTTCCTCGCCGGTTCCGGTGGAGGCATATCCTCGGGCCACGGGACCACGACCATCACATGATGATGCCGGCTGCGCGTCACGCGGATCGCCTTCAGAAACGGTTCCAGATCATCGCCGAGGTCGTTCAGGTCCGCCAGCACCACGTAGAGTTCGTTATCGCGGGCACGCACGATCGTATGCAGCATCGCCGTCGCGAGTACCTGCGCTTTCGATTCGCCGCGATAGCGGTATTTGCCGAACTGGTCGTAGAGTTTGGGCGGAATGCGGACCTGATGATCGGTGAGGAATCGGCCGATGCGATCGGCGAGGGCGTCGTCGTCGCGGAGGTAGCGTTCGATTTTGCCGGGGGAATCCTGATCGAGCGTGACGAAGATGGCGGCGAGTTGCTTGCGCTTGCGCATTCTCCGTGCGCGGCCCGGGAAGAAGCCGCGGATGCCGTTGAAGAACCAGACGAGCACAAAGACCGTGAACGGCAGGAAGAACGCCATGATCGCGGTCAGGAAAAACAGCGGAACGTCGAGCCAGAGTGTTCCGATGCGGGGGCGCACCACCCGCACGACATTGAAGGTGAAATTCACGACCCAGAAGAACTGAAAGTAGATCAACGCCATCCAGATGAAGACGGGAGCGGCGACGATCCATCCCCAACGGGTATCCATGAGCGGTAGCCAGTACATGCCCCAGGGCCGCGAATTGTATTCCTTGTCGAAGAGTTCCGGGTACATTTCCTGCGCGATCGGATACGCCACGTCCTGCAGTTCATCGATCTGGCGCGGGCCCGGATTGGGCATGCGTGCCGCCGCCTCCGCGAGTTTGCCCAGCAGGCGGATCGTGTGCACTTTGGTGCGGGCGGGCGTCAGCACGTCGGACTTTTCTTCGTCGAATCGCGTCAGCCCGACGAGATCGCGTGATGCCGCTGCCGCCTGCGCGATGCCGGACGCGGTCTCGGCGAGTTTACCGATGGGAGTCTCACCCGCCGGCCCAATGCGGACCGATTCCGACTGATCGAGAAAGAGCATGACGCGGACCGGCACGTCGCTCTCGTATTCCTTGGTGATGAGCTTGTCTTTTTTGGCGGACGGTTTCCACGCGATCATCTTGGGCGGATCGCCGGGGCGGTAGTCGCGAAGGTCCAGCAGTTCGCTTCCGCCACCGGCACGCCGCAGGCGGTGCAATCCCGGGGGTGGAAGGGAATTGAAGCGCTTGTCTGCCCGTTGGTGGCCTTCGTCGTCCGTGAGCGGAGGGAGGATGAGCACGTCGAGCGGTTCGCGCTGGAAGTACCGGCGATAGAACATGCCGGTGAGATCCGAGACGCGGAATTCGACGCCTTCGAAACGGTAAAGCCCCGCCGAGTTCGAGCGCAGTTCGTACTCGATGACGACGGGAACGTCCGGCTGCAGTTCCGACGAAATCGTGTTGTCGCCGCCGCGGATCTTGCGGCCTTCGGGGAGCCGATCCTTCATGAACACGAGCGGCCACGCCGACGGACCGCGATTGGTGATCGTGACGCGCACAGTGCAGGTCGATTTCGCCCACGCCGTGATGACGGAGCGCCCGCCCTGCAGGACTTCGCGCACGATTCCGATCTGCCCGGAGTTGCGGCGGAAGCGGACTGCAAAAAGGGTGAGTTCGAGAAGGAACCAGGCGAGGATGGTCAGCCCGAGGATGGGAATCGCGGGCGCGGTATCGCCCAGGCCTGTGAGGCCAAGTGCGGCCATCACGGTGGCGATTGCCGCTGTCCACCATCCACGCGCTGTCAGCAAGAGAATTCCTCGGGGAACGGATGTTCAAGTGGGGCTACACGGTCGTCAGCACTTCCACGGCGCCGAGAATATCTTTCACCACATCGCCGACATCGCGTCCTTCGATTTCCGCTTCCGGTCGCAGGATCAGTCGGTGGCCGAGCACGGACAGCGCCACCGCCTGCACATCCGCATGCGTGAAGTAATGGTTGCCGTGCAGCGCCGCCCGCGCGCGGGCGCAGCGCATCAGGCTCAGCGCCGCCCGAGGGCTCGCACCCAGCGACACATCAGGATGGCGGCGCGATTCCTCCGCCAGACGCACGATGTACTCGTACAGCGCATCGCCGCCAAAAACGTAGGGCAGCTTCGCCTGCAGACTCAGGATCATTTCCGGATCGAAGACCGTGCCGACTTCCGGAACCGGCTTGTTGTGCAACTTCAGCAGATTCACTTCGTGTTCGAATCCCGGGTAACCCATCTCGACGCGCACCAGAAAGCGGTCGAGCTGCGCCTCAGGCAGCCGGTAGACCCCTTCCTGTTCGATCGGATTCTGCGTCGCCATCACCATGAACGGCCGGGTGAGTTGAATCGTCTGACCATCCACTGTCACCTGATATTCCTGCATCGCCTCCAGCAGCGCCGATTGCGTCTTGGCCGGCGCACGGTTGATTTCGTCCGCAAGCAGCACCTGGCAGAAGATCGGACCCTTACGAAGAACAAAGTCGCCGGCGTTGCGATCATAGATCGATGTTCCGGTGACGTCCGACGGCAGAAGGTCCGGCGTGAACTGGATCCGCTGATAATAGCAACCCAGCAGTTTGGCGAAGACTTTGGAGAGCGTGGTCTTGGCGACACCGGGTACGCCTTCGAGGAGTACGTGTCCGCCGGCGAGCAGCGCGATCAGCAAACTTTCAGTCACATGCTCGGCACCGACCACGACCTTTGAGACCTCGGCGGAGACTTTGCGCTTGAGTTCACCCGCCTGCATGGCCAATTCCTTGGCCGGGGCGGTGTTCTCATCTCCGATGGTCGGAATGGCGGTCTGCACACTCATGAGGTTCCTCCTGTGCCGAAGTGCCAGATGCCGTTGGTGTGAGCATTCGAAAGTTCCGAAATCATTTCTTCGTATTCCTCCAGATTGTCCGGTGCGATGATGAGTCGTTCGGGTGAATAGGCCACGTTCCAGAGTTTGGTGAGATCGGCGGTGATGCGCCGGATTGGCCGGCTGGGTCGATCGGTCTGGATGGGAGGCAGTTCCTCGCGAATCGTGTCCGGTGCGTTCCAGTTCTGAAAGACCGTGCGCAGGTGGTCCCGCATCGGTTCGTAGAAGTTGCCGGATTCGAGCAGGGCGTAGCGGCGCTCGGGGATGAACCCGCCGCGATCGGGGTCGATGCGCACGCGCGGTGCCAACTCGGGAGCGTGCCGCGTGCCCCATCCGCGAGCAAGCAGGTAACGGGCGAGGACCAGAGACAAGATCACGGCGACGGCGGTCAGCACACCCTCCTGAAAGCGGTTCCGCGTATCCTTCTGTTGAAAAATGTTCGGAATATCACGCTGCTCCGCCTGATCGACCAGTTCGTTCCCCTTTTCGAATGCGAAGTCGAGGAGAACGGGCAAGGGTGGCATCACGGGGGGAATGCCGGGCGGAATCTTCATGTCCGGCCGTTCGGCAAACCCCACGCGATCGAAATCGGTCGTGACGCGTCCGTCTTCGATGAAGACGCATTCGAGCGGCGCATCATTCTTCTTGAGTCGCTCGGTGATCAATCGAACCACGAGAAAGGTGTAAAGGAAATTGTCGGACCGGTTCCCGTTTTGGTCGGTCATGACCATGGCTTCGTTGGTGAAGAGCGAACGCGAAGCGAAGGCCATGGCGAGCCCGGGAAGTCTGGGGTTCGACATGACGGCGAGTGGGGTTCCTTCGGCGACGCGGATGCGGTCTCCGCCGGCGTAGTGGGAGCCCTCGGGAAAGAGCATCAGTTCTTCGCTGAGCAGGGGATTGCGCAGCGAGGTGATCGTGCTGGGTTGATCGACCCAGATCCGGGCCGGAGCGCCGCGTTTGGCCAGTCCCATCAGTGTCGGATCGATGAGCGGGAGTTCGGGCAGCGGCGAAGCGGGATTGCCATTCCAGCATTTCTGCGGATCGGCGTGTTCGATCCTCAACCCCGAAATGCGGGATGCGCGATTCAGGTTATTGACAGCCGGCAGCAGATTCCGGAACTCGAGCGGCTGATCCGAAATCGCCAGCAACCCTCCGCCTCCGGTTAGGACTTGAGAAATCAAAGCATTTTGTTGAAAGGGTAAACGTTCGGAACCGACGATGACAAACAACGTGGAACGCGGATCGCGGTTCAGGTTTTCAACGGGTTTGAATCCGTGATACTTCAGCAATCCCCGGAGAATTTCGGTGCCTTGCGCCGGTACGCCATTCTGGGCCCGAGCGGAACCGGCACCCGGTCCGAACAGGACCAGCGCTATGAGGGCGGTCACGCATCGCATCATGGAGTGACCCCGGCCAAGGTGCACAGGCATCGCCGCGCATCCGCAAGCGATGCGGGTGAGAGCGGCTCGCCCGCGGGGGTGTACCGGGCCAGTTCGTAGAGCTTCGCAAGTTCGTCGGCGACGAGTTCCGAAGACGGAATCTGGGTCCGGAGTGCGCGGGCGATCGTCAGGTGATTCCAGACGCGGGCGGCATCGCCGCAGAGCAGCACGGAAAGATACTCAAAGGCCCGCACCAGTTCCTCGCGGGAATTGATGGTTCGTGGATCGATCGGCCAGCGCCCCAGCGAGCGGACAGCCTGTGCGGCGGACGATTCGCGATTCTGAATCATCGGCCAGAATTTCCAGGCCAGAAGACCAATGACGATGATCGCGACAAGAATGATGACTGGCAGCCAGGATCCGCCCCCGCCGCCGACACTCATCCCTCCGAATCCGCCTCCGCCCCAGTTTCCGCCACCCCAACCTCCGCCCCAGTTTCCGCCTCCGCCACCACCCCAGTTGCCTCCGCCCCAACCTCCGCCCCAGTTCATGTCCCAGCCCTTACCCCAGTCGGGCATGTCCCACTTTCCACCATTCAGGTTCATTTCCTTGAGCCAGTTGGCGAACTCGTCATTCCCGCCCTGGCCTTTATTGAACTCATCCATGAAGTTCTTCCACTCGCCATCGAAGAGTTTCTGATCCTTGGACATCTCGAAGAGTTCGATGAGCGCATCGCGCACCGCCGGCGTTTTCTCAAGCGGACCGAAATTCTTCTCCCAGAATTTCGCCATCTCCGCGACACCGGGATGCTGATTCAGCTTGGGATCGAGCGGCGGTTGATTGAATGCTTCAGGATTGAACGCATTGGGTTTCCATTGTCCGCCGGGTAAAGCGGGTTCAACCGGCTGAAGTTGATTTGGGACCGGCGGACGCGGAACATTGGGAAAGGCCGGTTCGGGGATCGGTGGTGCAGCAGGGGGCTGAATCTTCGGCAACTTGGGAATGCCGTTGGGCAAGTTCTTTTTGAGATCGCCCAAATTCCCGAACTGGCCGTTTTCGAAAAGTTTGAAGAGCTTCTGCAGTTCTTCGGGAGTCTTGCCCTGCAAGGCCGCGATGGCAGACAGTTGCTGTTGCAGATTCTGAATTTCTTCCTGTGTGATCTCGCGTCGCTCGGGGCGGTCTTGAGCGGAGAGGGAGAACGAAATCAGACCGAGAATCAGGAGCGCGAGCATTCGAGTCATCATTACGGCTTCCTCGTTCCTTTCATGACTGTTCGACGCTCGCGACGGCGTCTTTTTTCAATTTCGTGCAGATTGGGAGAGAAAAGCCAGCACGTGAATGTCCTTATTGTTGCCATGCGAGCTCGTTTTCGCAAGTCTGCTGATGATTCCTCAGGAATTTCTTCGAACTCCGAGCTGAAGCAACTCGCCAGTGAAATTCGGCCGCTCGCCCGTCCACGCGCCGATCTTCCCGCCCCCGCCGTTCACCCCGTTTGCCAGACCACGGGTGAGCACGTACCAGCAGAAATAACAATGATTGCTGGTGGCGCCGGGCAGCGCATCGGGATCGCGGGCCAGAATCTCGTCGCGAATCGCCGTTAGACCCTCGCGGAAAATCGTGCCGACATACGGATGCTCACGCGCCCGACGGATGATCGTTTCCACGCTGTCGGTGAAGATCGAACCGATCGTCAGCTGATCGAGATCGCTGGCGAACCCGCAGCACGGCTTCACCTCGCCGCGGGGATTCACAATTAATGCTTGTCCCGGCCCTTCGCAAAAATCCTCCTCGAACCAGGTGCCATCCCACGGATTCGTGTGCCCCAGATGCTCCGCCCGCTCCACGGTGGCGAGGTGGTTCCAGTTCAGCGTCATCGTGAGCTCATCGCTGACCAGCAGATAATGATTGAGCCAGTCGGACCACTCGACTACCGCATCCAGCTCCGCGGCCAGCCTGCGGATCGGTTCCAGCCCGACGTCCGGAGCGCGGCTGGCGTAATTGAGCGAAACGATGGTATCGCGGTTGAAGATCCGCCGCGCGACGCGGGCAAATGTCGCCAGCTTGCCAATCTCCAGACCGTGGAACTTATCGACGCTTAAACCGAGTTTTCCGGAAAATCCCGCCTCGTGCAGCGACGTAAGCACTGACTCCAGATGCGATTCATCCGAGAACCAAACGCCATTGGACATGATCTTGTCGAAGCGGAAGCCGAGTTCCGCGGCCCGGCGTGTGAGGGCGCTGACGAACTCCGGATAGAGGAACGGCTCACCGCCCGTGAAGCCCAGGATTTCGATCCCGGCGGCGTGGGATTCTTCGAGAAAGCGAATGGCGGTGGGGATGTCGAGTCGGTCGGTCCACTCGATGGGAACGCAACAATGCGGGCAGGAGAGATTGCACTGGTAGGTTCCGGCGAAGGAGAGATAGTTGGGCCGGAAGGTGCGCGTGCGCTGGGCGACAGGCCGTCCCGGCTCGCGTGGGGGAGTTGACACTTTTTTGACAACCTGCGACTCAGGGGATGGTAACGGTTCTGACACTTGGGTAATATACGAAGTACCTCTCCAGGCCCTCGCGTTAGACTATGGCGAGCCAATCGTCATAATGAAATGGACGATTGTGTCCCCCGATTGGCCTGCTCTGGCGGTTCTACCGACCATGACGGCACCGGACGAAAGCGTCGGCACGAATTCTCCTTGTAGGCGATTTGGAGAACGGGCAGAATCTTTATCATCCTTACCAGTCGCTCCTTCATGGATATGACTTCCATGCGTACCGTAACTTCTCTCCGTGTCCTGGGCATGTTCGCGATTGTCGCGCTCTGCGGCGGCGTGGCGATGATCCGCTCTCCGCTCGCGCAGGCTCAGGTCGCACCGGTTCCGGCCAAAGCAGATGACCCCGCCGAAAAGAAGGACGAGAGCGCACCTCTGGAAGTGATGATCTTCCCATCGGACCGCGATGCGAAGAACATGATCAAGGCCGTCAACGATTATCTCGAAGAATACAAGGACAAAACGACCAACGCCCCGTGGGATAAAATCTGCTTCGCCGCCCAGCAGGTGCTCGACGCCAAGAGCGATTCGTTTTACGAAGCCAAGACGGAAGACGGAAAAGTCCAGCGGATCAGCGCCAAGGCCGAGGCGAATCGCTTGATTGGCCGATTCCCGAAAGAAGGGAAACAGTTCTACCAGCTTTCGTTTGGCGGCACGGCGGACAGTCTTCTTAATGATGCGATCAAGAAAGGCTACGATCGCGCGACGCTTGCGGAAGTGTCCCAGCGCTACTTCTACACGCAGGCGGGTGCCCAGTCCACGCTGCTGCTGGCCGGTTTGCACCTTGATCGCGGGAACTACATCGAAGCCGCCTATTCCTACGAACGGTTGCTCGCGCGGCCGGACGCGGATGATCTCTTCTCGCCGCTGAACATCTTCAAAGCGGTCGTCGCTCTTCAACGGGCTGGACAATCCGCCGATAAATCCAAAACCATGCTCGAACAACTCGAGCGCAAGTATCCGCGCAACGGCTTGAAAATCGGCCTGCGGACCTACTCCTTCGACGACATCAAGGAAGAACTGGCCCGATCGCCGGAAACGCTCTTCGGCAAGGTCGGCGATGCGTATGTCACGATGCGACTCGGCAACGCCTCGCACACCGCCATCGGGGACGGCGGAGCGCCGTTCCTCGATCCGCTCTACACCCGCTCGATGATGACGCGGACTGAGGATTTCCCCGAAGGAATCACCTGGATCCAGCAGAATGTCAACGAAGTGATCAAGGGGCTGAAGCCGGCCAAAGGCGAAGTCGCGATTCCCAGCTTTTTCCCCGTCTCCGCACAGAATCTGCTCTTCACGCGGACCTATGACGGAATTTTCGCTTACGTGACCAAGAACGGATTCTCGAATCACGGGCATCCGGCGAAGGCGGGCGATCTCTACTGGTTTGCGGAAGCGAAAGGTTCGCTGGCGTCGATCATGTCGGCGGACAACAGTTCCGATGCGAAAGCCCGCTTCCAGCAGTATCGCGATCAGTTCCAGCTCAAGAATATTCTGTTCGAAAACCCGCTGATCGGTTCGATGACGCACGACGGGCAGAACCTCTACGCCGTCGATGATATCGCGCTGCCCGCACCGCCAACCGTGAGCGATCCGAACATGGGGTTCATCAATCCCGGTGCCATGCCGTCGATTACCAGTATGGGGGTCGATCGCGACTTCGCCGAAGGGAACCGCCTGGTCGCCCTGAACATGATCACCGGGAATCTCGTCTGGCAACTCGGTAATACGCGTTCCGCACCGGTGCTCAGCGAAGAAGAAGAAGACAAGACCGACAATCCGCTTCTGCTGATGTCGAACTGTTATTTCCTCGGGCCACCGCTTCCCGTCAACGGCAAACTTTACGTGCTCTTCGAGAAATCCGGTCGCATGCGGCTGGCGTGTCTCGACCCGCTCAAAGTCCGGCACTATCAGGTACCGGATGGCAAACCGAGCGACAAAGCTCCGGAACTTGTTTGGTCCCAGCGGCTGGGCGAACCGAACATGAAACTGCCGCTGGACACCATCCGCCGCTTCCAGTGCTCGTATCTCGCCTATTCCGAAGGCGTAATGATCTGTCCGACAAACGCCGGCGCGGTCGTAGCCGTCGATGTGATGTCCCGCAGCCTTTTGTGGGCGAGATCATATCGCAGCATCAAGCCGACCGATAACGTGAGGGGCGTTCCCGGTGGGGCGAGGATTATCCGCCGTGCTGGTTCTCAACCGGCCACGCAGACGCTGCTTTCTCCCGATCGTTATCGCGCATCCGCACCGATCATCTCGAATGGCCGAGTCGTGTTTTCGTCGTTCGATTCCGAAAGCGTTGATTGTCTCGATTTGCGGACCGGCGACCTGATCTGGACCGAACCGCGCCGCAGCGGCGATCTGTATGTGGGAGGCGCGATTGCGGACAAGGTTGTGATCGTTGGGAAGCAGTCGGTTCGAGCCGTGAATCTTTATGGCAAGCCGCGTGAAAAAGGCTCATCCGGTGGCAAGGAAGAAGCCGTGGTGGCGTGGCGCGATCTGCGGATCGGCAATCCGGCCGGTCACGGCATCGCCAGCAAGGGCGGGGTCTATTACCTGCCGCTCGCCGACAGCCCGGACAGCAAGCAGCCCGCGATCTGGGCCATCGATGTCGCCAAAGGAACGGTGCAGGCCAAAGCGACGTATCGCAAAAAGGCCGATCCCGATGGCCCACCCGTACTGCTCGGAAATCTGATATTCCACGAAGGGCAACTCATCAGCCAGACACCGACGGCAATCGAAGTCTTCCCGCAGACCGGCCTGAAGAAAGAAGAAATGGATCGGTTGCTGAAGGCGAATCCGCACGATCCGGTCGGCCTCGTGGCCCGTGGCGAAATCAACATGGACAACGGCAATATCTCCGCCGCCATCGCCGATTTCAAGGAAGCATCCAAGCACAACCCGCCGGAAGATGCGAATCGCCGCCTGCGGGACAAGCTCTACATCGCGTACACCGAATTGCTCCGCAAAGACTTCACCGCCGGAGAATCCTTCCTGGACGAATACCGCCAACTCTGCGACGTCACGGTCGATGCGGAGGATCCCAAGGCGAAGCAGCAACAGATCGACGAAGGCTTCCGCCGGAAGCAGATCTACCTGCGGCTGATGGCCACCGGTCGTGAAGCTCAGGGGAAATTGGATCAGGCGTTCGATTTCTACATGCAGTTCGCCAACCTCGGCGATAACAAGCAGCTTGTGACCATCGACGACGAAACATACGGTCAGACACGGCCCGATGTCTGGGCTCGTGGAAAGATCGCGGCGATGATTCAGAATGCGACGGATGCTAAAGTGCGCGAACCGCTCGAGCGTCGCGTGGCACAGGAGTGGGATGCGGTCCGCAAGGCCGATACGCTCGATACCCTGACGGAATTCGTTCGCTCGTTCGGCGATCACTTCCCCGTGGGTCGCGAAGCACAACTGGTGTTGGCGGAGAAGAAAATCGCCACCCGCAGCGACGAAGACGCCCGCGAAGCGCAGTCACTGCTGCTGAAAGTCTGGGCGACCTCACCGGAGCCGGAACTTTCCGCCCGTGCGATCGAAACCCTGGCACGCCTCATGACCACGCGCGGCATGATGGATGACGCCGTCGCACTCTACGCGAAGCTGGGCGAGGAATTTGCCGAAACGACGATTCGCGACGGCAAGACCGGAGCCGACTTCTTCAATGATCTGCTGACGGATAAACGGCTGCTGCCGTATCTTGAGCCAACGCGCGTCCCGCTCCCCGAGCGGATCAAGGTCAAACACGTGATGGGAAGTTCCGGAGGGACGTCGAACCTTCTTTATCTCGATCCCGAAGGAACGGAAGACAATCCGTTCTACAAGCGGAACCGCATCGTACTCCAGGGAAGCGGTAACGGGCAGTGGGAATTGCGTGTGCTCGATCGAACCACCGATGAACAAAAAGCACGATTCACCGGACTGGCGTTCTACGCTCCGACCGGCGTACCACACCACCGGGTCGCGCAGGCATTCGGACAACTGCTGCTCGTCCACACCGGTTCCAAGGTCATCTGTTTCGACCTCGCCGAGAAGAAACAACTCTGGGAGTTCAACCCGATCGGCGATCTGAAACTCGACACCAATCGTTATGGCTGGAACGGGCAACCGATTGACGAAGAAGATGTCTTCATTCCACTCGGCGCCGACGGGACCAAACTCGGAATCGGCCGGGCAACCACGATCAATGCCAACATCGCCTGTATCCTTCACCGCGATGGACTCGTTGGCATCGACCCGATGACGGGATCCAAATTGTGGGCACGGAATAATGTGAATTCCCATGCGATCGTCTTTGGCGATGCCAGACACGTGTTCGTTGTTGAACGGGGCAACGATAACCGATTCAGCCGCACACGCGTGTTCCAGACTTCAGACGGGAAACCGGTCGAAGCAGCGCCCGATTTCTCGCGATTCCTCAATAACGATCTCTTGCTCAACTACGTCGGGCGAAACCTGCTCGTGACCGAGGAGGTCGAGAAGTCCCGAGTTCTCCGGCTGTACGATCCGCTCACGGGGCGCGACATCTGGAAGAAGACGTTCTCGGCGGGTTCCACCGTGCTCGAATCGATCGATCCGGAATTCACCTCGGCGATTCAACCCGATGGCAAATTCGAAGTGCTCGCCGTCAAGTCGGGCAAGCTGGTCTTCAGCGGTTCCATCGATGCAGCCAACGTACCCGCGCACACCAAGGATTTGCAGAAGCCGGTTCTGCTGGTCGATCGCGAGCGATTCTATCTCGTTCTGAACACGAACAAGTCGGCGAACGCGCAGCGGAACTATTACAACATGCAGTACATCAAGTACCTGCCTGTGACGGGCGCGATCTACTGCTACGATCGCACATCAAAACAACGGCTCTGGTTCACGGATAAACTTTTTGTCGGCCAACAACTGGTTGTTGACCGATTTGACGAACTCCCCGCGCTCGTCGCCAGCACCTCCGCGCAGGCGGATGACGGCACGAATCAGTGGGTTCACCGTATGATCATCGCGGATAAGGCCAACGGCCGGCTCCGCTATCTTCAGAACCATACCAGCAACAGCTATCTGCAGTCGGTGATCACCGATCCCAAAAATGCATCTGCCAAAGTTGGTCGGTATGACATGTACTGGGAAATCACTCCCGATACGGACAAGAAAGGCGTCACGGCTTCGAAAACCAAGTGATGCCCCAGCCGGAGGATGGACGATATGAAGCGTCGAATATTACTGGCGAGCCTGCTGGCGCTGCCATTGGCTGCTCTTTCGACCGTACCCGCTCAG
The DNA here is from genome assembly GCA_041742055.1 of Limnoglobus sp. Lineage (GTDB taxonomy): Bacteria > Planctomycetota > Planctomycetia > Gemmatales > Gemmataceae > Limnoglobus. The sequence goes on from JBGSJI010000003.1 coordinate 16,040, forward strand.
GATGCTCCCAAAAAGAAAGTCGATGTTGAGCCCGTCATCGAAAAAGCGCTCGAATGGCTGAAACGCAATCAGCAATCGGACGGCCGCTGGGAAGCGCAGGGCGGCGCCTATCCCGGCGCCATGACCGGCGTGGCGGGCATGGCGTTCCTCATGGAGGGCAGCACCCTCCGTGAAGGCAAATACAGCGATCAACTGGTCAAGGCGGTCAAGTGGTTCACGGACCGCGCCCAGCCCAATGGCCTGCTCGGCAATCCCGCCAACGGTTCCGAACGCGATCGCTACATCTACGGCCACGGCTTCGGCATGCTCTTCCTCGCCAGCGTTTACGGCGAAGAAGATGACGAAGACCGGCGCAAGAAGCTTGAGCAAGTCCTGAAACGAGCCGTCGATTTCTCCTGCAAAGCTCAGACGGACAAGGGCGGCTGGGGATACGTGAGCGCTCTCGAAGGCGGAAACTTCGACGAAGGATCAACAACGATCACGCAGTTGCAGGCGCTTCGCGCCGCCCGCAACGCCGGCATCCCGGTTCCCAAGAAAACGATCGACAACGCCGTCGAATACCTGCGGAAGTGCACGACACCGCGCGGCGGAATCATTTACAACCTCTCGAGCAGCGGGATCGCCGCCGCCGGTCAGGAGCGGGCGCCGATCACCGCGGCCGCGGTCGCGTGTGCGTTCAGCGCCGGCCAGTACAACGACGAATACGCCAAGAAGTGGATCAAATACTGCAAGGAACACATTCCCATCGCTTCCGGTCGTCTCTCACACGATGAATACCAGAGCTACTATCTCGCTCAGGCGATCTATGTGCTGGGTGAAGACCGCTACGCCGAAATGTTCCCCGACTCCGATCCGAAGGATCGCTGGCAATGGAGCACCTACCGCGACACGATGTACGAGTACATCAAGAACCAGCAGGCGGCCGATGGCACCTGGCACGGCGGCGGTTGGGGTGCCGGGCAGATCTTCTCCACGTGTGTCAACCTTTGCATTCTCCAGCTGGACAAAGGCGTCCTGCCGATTTACCACCGTTAACCCTCCACGAATCAGTCATTCCCCCAGGAACTTTTCCCCATGAGCGTCGAAACCGTCGGTCAAAACATGGATACCTCCGATCTGGCATCCATCAAGAAGCTGCAGACGGCTTATCAAGATCTGAAAGCGCAGCTGGCACGAGTGATCGTCGGTCAGGACGAGGTCATCGAGCAGTTACTCATCGTTCTGTTCAGTCGGGGCCACTGCATGCTCGAAGGGGTGCCGGGTCTCGCGAAGACCCTGATGATCTCCTCGCTCGCCAAGTGTCTGTCGCTGGATTTCAGCCGCATCCAGTTCACGCCCGACCTCATGCCGGCGGATATCACCGGGACGGACTTCATCGAGAAGAATCCGCTGACCGGCGGCGTGGAACTCAAGTTCCGCTCGGGTCCGCTCTTTTCGAACATCGTCCTGGCCGACGAAATCAACCGGACTCCGCCCCGGACACAAGCCGCGCTCCTTGAAGCCATGCAGGAACGGCAAGTGTCGGTCGGCCGCGTGCGCCACAAACTCGGCAATCCATTCTTCGTGCTCGCCACGCAAAACCCGATCGAACAGGAAGGGACCTATCCGCTGCCGGAAGCACAACTGGACCGCTTCATGTTCAAGGTCTTCGTTGGCTATCCGACTCCGGCGGAAGAATTCGAAATCGCCAAGCGCACGACTTCCACGCAGGTCGAAGAAATCGCTCCGGTGCTGACGGGCGAGCAGATTCTGGACCTCCAGCAACTGGTCCGCAAGGTTCCCGTTTCGGATCACATCATTCGTTATTGCCTGGCGCTGGTTCGTCAGACACGGATGGGTGAAACTGCGGCTCCGAAGTTCATCAAGGAATGGCTCTCGTGGGGTGCGGGTCCGCGGGCAATCCAGAACCTGATCCTCGGTGCGAAGGCTCGGGCTCTGCTGTACGGCCGTCCGCATGTCACCACGGAGGATATCCAGAAGCTCGCTCCTCCGGTCATGCGGCACCGGATTCTGACGAACTTCACTGCGGCGTCCGAAGGCGTGACAACGGATGTCGTAATCAAGAAGATTCTTGAGGAGACGCCCAGCAAAGAAGGCGAACTCGAACGCGACGAACGCTTCAAGAAGATGTTCACGACGGTCTGATCGATTACCCCCCAGGGTGGGCCGCGTCTTCGAGGCCCACCAACACGATCAACGATCCTGCGGGCAGCGAAGACACGGCCCGCATACACTGCGACGAGCACCATGGCCAAGTCCGACGACGATCCGCGGCGGTTCCTCGATCCGCGGGTCATTTCCAAAATCTCGCAACTCGATCTGCGTGCCAAACAGGCCGTCGCCGGATTCATCTCCGGGATGCACAAAAGCCCGTTCTTCGGCCAGTCGGTCGCGTTCGTCCAGCACCGCGAATACGTTCCCGGTGACGACATTCGCCACATCGACTGGAAAGTCTGGTCCCGATCGGATCGCTTCTACCTCAAGCAGTTCGAGGCCGAAACCAACCTCCGCTGTACGCTGGTGGTGGATACCAGCGAGTCGATGCTCTACGGCAACGGAGCGATGAACAAGTACGAGTACGCATGCACCGGCGCCGCGTGTCTGGCGTACCTGACGGCCAAACAGCAGGATTCAGTCGGGTTGGTGACTTATGGCGTGGATATCAACCAGGTCCTCCCGGCTCGCAGCGCGATGCATCATGTGGACGCCATTTCGAGGTCTCTCGATTTGAGCAAACCGAGGGAAAAGACCGACGTCTACAAGGCGATGCAACGGATTGCCGAGCATACCCCCTCACGAGGGCTGGTCGTGCTGTTTTCCGATCTCCTGGCCGATCGCGAACCGATCTTCAAGGGTTTGGAAATGCTCCGCCACCGCCGGCACGACGTCATGGTCTTCCACATCATGGACGACGACGAACTGACGTTCCCCTTCGGCGGCATGACGCGGTTCGAGGGGATGGAAGAACTGCCGAATCTGCTTTGCGATCCGAAAGCGCTCCGCGAGGGGTACCTTGAGGTTCTGGAAGAGTACCTGACGGAAGTCCGCCGGGGTTGCACGCGGATGGGCGTGGATTACTCCCTGGTGCGGACCAGCGATTACCTGGACGTGATCTTGTCGCAGTTCCTGCACAAACGGATGTCGAACAAAGCATCCCCCGCGCGACGCTAGGTTCGAAGCGCACTCCGAATCACACCGAACGAGACGAATCGTACTTATGCTCGAGATGTTCCTGAACCCGTGGTCGATGGCAGCTGGCGCAGGTCTGGTCAGCGTGCCGATCATCATCCACCTGATCAATCGCATGCGGTTCAAGCGGATTCGCTGGGCCGCGATGGAATTCGTCATCAAAGCGCAGAAGCGGATGAAGCGCAAGCTCATCTTCCAGCAACTGCTTCTTTTGTTCCTGCGCTGTCTGATGATCTTCCTGCTGGGTCTGCTCGTCGGCCGCTTCCTCGGCCTGAATCCGCTCGACGGACGCGAATCCCGCACCACGGCGCACGTCGTCATCCTCGACGATTCCCCCAGCATGGGCGATACCTTCCGGGGTGAAGACGGACAGATGTCCGACGCCTTCGCGATGGCCAAGAAAGTGCTGACCGAACAGATCGCCCCCGCGGCTTCGCAGGCGACCACGGTCCAGACTCTCGACCTCATGATTCTTTCAGATCCCGAGAATCCGAAATCGTTCGAGCGCATCAACAACACCTCGATCGACGCAGTTTCGACCTATCTCAACAGCGTCACCGTATCACCGGTCCGCGGTTCGCTGGTCGAAGCGCTCGGCAAAGCGAAGAAGACTTTGGATGAGCAACCGGGAACGGAAGTCACGCAGGTGATTCACGTGCTCAGCGATTTCCGGTCTGTGGACTGGGAACTCGAAGCCGACAAAATCAAAACGACGATTGCGGACCTCACGACCGCACGAGTCAAAGTTCATTTTGTGGATGTCGCGCATCCGTACCGCAAGGATGAGAAACAGTCTCCGCTCTATCACGACAACATCAGCATCATCGAACTGAAGCCCGCCAAACTCGTGACTGCACGTTATGAGCCACTGGAATTCGCGTTGGTGGTCCGCAACAACGGCGCGACCGAACTGAAAGATGTTCGCTTCCCGATCTCGGTCAACGGGGACGATGCGAAAGGTCTTTCGGTTCAGTTTTCCACGATTCCCGGAAATTCCGTTGAGAAGATCAATTTCTCCATCGCACTCGACCGGATCGGGACCCCCGAGAATCCGCTCGATCGGTTCAGCCTCGTGACCGCACGCATGGAAGGCACGGAACCGGGTGGCATCGCCATCGACAACGTGCGCCATGCCGTGGTCGAGGTGCGCGAGCGCCTGCCGATGCTGGTTGTCGACGGCCGCCCGGCCGATCGCGAGAAGAAGGAAAGCGACAGCTTCTATCTGCAGCGTGTTTTCAGCGATACGATCGGTGGCTTCCGGTGGGTGCCGGGTACGGTGCGCGATCTCGAATCCGACTTGCGGCAATACACCTGCATCCTGATGCTCAACGTTCCAACCGTGTCGGAGGCCGCAGTCAAGAATCTCGAAGCGTATGTACGGGATGGCGGTGGCGTCGGCTTCTTCCTCGGGCCGGACGTCAAACCCGCGGATTACAATCGCCTGCTTTACAACGAAGGAAAAGGGATCTTCCCGGTACCGCTCCCCGATCAGCCGAGCGATGTCATCCCTGATGATGTCATGATCATTCGCCGGTTCTCGCCGACGAAGAAGATTCTGCTTCGCGATCCGGCTCTGAAAGAACACCCCGCCGTGGCACCGCTCTACACCGACGAGCGTGGCTATCGCGTCAAATCGAATGACGAACTGGAGAAGTTCTTCCCGTTCATCTCGATCGCACGCTACTGGCCGGTCAAGAGACTGGGTGCGTGGCGAGACGATCCGACGGTCAAAGAGCTGTTCTGCATGCCCAACGAATCTCAGATGGGAACGTACGACAAGACCGTGATTGATTTCCTGAACAAGCTCCCGATCGACGAGCCGAAGTACGCGAAGTACAAGCCGCAACTGGACGAACTCAAAACCAAGATCCGCTCGAAAGCGCTTTCAACCGATCCACTCTATGAGCTGGCAGCGCTCTTCGATCAGCTGCTCGTGGATCAGCGAAGCGATGGCCGGCCGGAAGATGCGCTCCTGCGCGAGTTCTGGTCGCTGCCGGAAATCGGCGATCTGAAGACGGAAGCGATGAGGTTGCGGGATCTCGTGAAATATGGCGATCCGTTTTCGTTCGTCAAAACCTTCGGTCGCGGTCGCGTGAGCCTGATCACGACCACCGCCGGCGAGACCTGGAACGACTGGGCGTCCTTGCCCCCGGGCAACGCCTGCTTTCAGCCGATGATGCGGGAACTCGAACGGTATCTCTCCGGCGGAACCGCCGAGGACAACCGTTCCGTGGGCGAACCACTGCGGCTGGAACTGGAATCGGCACGCTATCGTGCCGGAGTCAATCGCTCCTTCATCACTTTCGATCCGCTCAAGGGTCTTCCGCAGGGTGCCGCACCGGAGTTGAAACCGGAAGACCTCAAGGAACAGGTGATGACGACGGAAGGCGAGAATCATCTTCTCGAATTCAAGGACTCGCGCAAGCCCGGCGGATACTACTTCACCTTCACGCAGATCAAGGCGCAGACCGCCGGCGGGGAGGCATCCGAAGTTCCTGAGTATGTCGGTCATGTGTTCAATGTGGATGCGAAGCACGAAGGCGATCTTCGCCGCGTCTCGCGTGATGACATCCTGACGAATTCTCCCGGAGCCGAACTGCATTCGGCGGGCGATCCCGGCTGGGTCGATTCATTGAAGAACAAGAAAACCGACTGGACCGAAGCAGGCTGGATCTTCCTCGTTCTGCTTCTGGTGCTGATCTTCGAAGGTGCGCTGGCGGTGAAGCTGAGCCATCATACCGCTCCGGGTACGATGGACCACGCAGCGCCGACGGTGGCGGCCATGTTGAATCGCACGGGAGCGACTCCAGCGGCGAACGGATAACGGATAACGGAGTGTTGACGTCCCTAACGAACGAAATCGAGAGCCATGAACGATAACGGAATCACTCGTGAGACGGAGATCGTCTTCCGCCGACTGAGCGACGCCTTCCCCGGCGTCAGCCCGGAAGCGGCTGCGACGGCCTGGTGGGCGCTGGTGATCGGCGTCTTCGCCGTCGGTGCGCTGTTTGTGATCTGGATGTACACACGGGACGCGCGGACCTGCCGCTGGTACGTGGCGGTGCCGCTCGCGATCCTGCGGATTTCGGTCTACGCCCTGTTGGCGATCGCGTTTCTACTTCCGGCCCGACAGACGTGGGAACGATCCGAAAAAACCTCGCGAGTGATCATTGCGGTCGATGTCTCGCCGAGCTTAACACAGATCTCCGATGAACGGGCGTCGATGGGCGCACCCAAACCCGCGACGCGCCTGCAGAAAGTTCTGGATTTCCTCACGGATGAGAACGTCAACTTCCTGAAGACCATCATCGACGTGAATCCGGTCTATCTCTATCGCTTCGGCGCCCGACTGGATGATGAATCTCAGCTGACGAACAAAGAGTCGCCGGTCTGGTCGAAAGCGGACTGGGAGTCGTGGGCCCTCTACGATTTCAAGCCGTGGGTTCTCCGCGGTCTGGACAAGCCCGCCCGCGATGCCATCGCCAAAATGCCCGCCTGGAACGGCGAAAGCCCGGGTACGCCGGAGTGGGCGATCGAGTGGAGCAAACTGCCAGAATCGGACGTCGTCCCGTCTTCGCTTTCCGAAGAGGAAAAAACCAAACTCCTCGATAACAGGTCGAAGCTCGATCAGCGCATCGACGTCGCCCGCGCGATCGTACTGGGGACGAACGTTCCCGATTCGCTCACGACCATCATCAATCGCGAAGCCGCCAACATGGTGCAGGGTCTGATCGTCTTCACGGACGGTCGAAGCAATCTCGGCAGCGAGGCGGCGTACAACGAACTGAAGGAACGCGCGACCCGCGAGAAGATTCCCGTCTTCACGGTTGCGGTGGGTGAACCGCGGGAAAACATCGCCATCACGATCACGGACTTGCAGGCGCCGGACCGCATTCCGCCCGACGAGCCGGTCAAGATCGCGGTCGAAGCGGATGGCGTCGGGCTTGAGCGTCAGGAAGTCGATGTGATTCTCGGACTTTATCTTCCGAATAAGGATCCCAAGACCGACGTTCCGGACCACGAACTCACCGCCAAGCTGACATTCGAACCGGGCGATCCACCGCACGGTCAGGCGGAGTTCATTCTGGACGCCGATAAACTGCCCGCCTCGCTGACCGAAGACGCGAAAAAGGACGATCCGAAAAAGTCGGGCAAACGAAAACAGCTCAAACAGGGCGCATGGTCGCTCGTGGCACGCATCGCGACCGATAAGCGGGAGATTTACGAGAAACCCGAGCACGTCTCCACGCCGCGGGTTGTCCAGGTTCTGGATTCGCCGATGCGGATTCTGCTCTGGGCCAGCGGTCCGACCCGAGATTACCAGACACTTCGCACGCTGCTGATGCGCGAGGTGAACGAGAACCGCGCCGAGCTCAGCATCTTCCTTCAGAACGAAGGCGGACGCGAAGGGAACATCACGCAGGACGTCGCTCCAGAGCGACTGCTCATCAAGTTCCCGACGCGCTACGAAACGACGCCGAAGCCCGGCGACAAGCCCGAAGACAAGTATCTCAACCTGCACGAATACGATCTGATCCTCGCCTTCGATCCAGACTGGTCGGAACTCTCGGCCGATCAGATCGATAACCTCAAGACGTGGGTGGTGGAAGGTGGCGGTGGATTTGCGTACATCGCTGGACCGATTCACACGTATCAGCTCGCGCGGGCGGACGAAACCGGCCGTCTGAAACCTCTGCTTGAAATGCTGAGTGCGCTGCCGGATGACATCATCCTGCTCAAGACCCGTCCGATTCCCCGGACACCGCGGCGTCTCAAACTGAATCCGAATGCCGAGTTCGATGTGCTCAAACTCGATGATTCGAGCGATGATCCCGTGGCGGGTTGGGCGCGGTTCTTTGCCAACGGCGGGCCGATCGTGCCCGGTAATCCGAATCAGCAATTGAACCCGAAGAACGGTTTCTTCTCGTACTACCCCATCAAGATGACTAAGCCCGGTGCGGCCGTGCTTCTGGAATTCCTTGATGTGAACGAACGCGGTGAAGCGGAGGCAAAGCCGTATTTCGTTGTCAATCAGCCGGGCCGCGGTCGAACTGCGTTCCTCGGTTCCGGCGAAACCTGGCGCCTGCGCATGGTTGATGCCGCGTACTTCGAGCGATTCTGGATCCGCTTCGCTCGTAATCTCTCCGCCGCCCGCCGGAATGTCCAGTCGTTCCGCGGTCAGGTGCTCGTTAACAAGGAGTATTCGTCCGGTTCGATGGTCCGAGTTCAAACGCGACTGCTCGCACCGAATGGCAAGCCTTATCCACCGGACGCCATCACGCCCAAGTTCATCGTCGAGCAGTTCGAAGCAGATGGCAGCAAGAAGCCTAAGCCGATCGGCCCGGTGCAGATGGCGGCCAAGAAGGGCGCCAGCGGATTCGACGGATACTATCAGGCACAGATTCTCGCCGATCCGAAGGTCTTCCCGCCCGGCGAGTTCCGCTATCGCGTGGTGGTGGAAGTTCCGGACAGCCCCGGCGACACGATTTCGGGCGAGTTCATGGTTCGCCGGACGAATCCGGAACTCGATAACGCCCGACCCGATTTCCCGATTCTCATCTCGGCCGCGAGCACGCTTGCGGATGTCGAACCGAAGATCACGGAACCGGGCGTGCTCGAACGCCTGAAAGGAAGCGCGACTGACAGCAGCAAGGTGAAGCTGGCATTCAAGCTGAATGAGAAGGAAAAGCTGGCGCTGATCCCGGCGTGTCTCAAGTCGGATCGCAAGGAGTTCCGGAACCGCGGAGCGGTCGAGGATCTCTGGGATAAAGGATTTGAATTGCCGAGTTGGATCTCGAATCGGTTCGGATCGCAGCCGATGACGATCAGCTATCTCCTGTTGGCGGCGGTCGGATTGCTGGCCATTGAATGGGCGACGCGCAAGCTCGTGCGTCTGGCGTAACGGTCATTACCATCAACACTGCTGTTGGGATCATTGCTTTATGTCTTCGGCAACACCGGAATCTCCGATCAAACTGGATGCCAAACTGGCGAGTCCGCTCGATCAGATTCGTGGCACGATCCGTCAGTACGTCCTTTCGGATGTGGCGGTCACCGTCGCAATCGTCGTCGTCCTGTGGTTTTGGCTCGGCCTCGTCCTCGATTACGGCCTGTTCAAACTGACGGGATTCGACTGGGTTCTCGATTCGTCGCTGCCCATCCGTTACATCGCGCAATTGGCTTTGGTGCTCGGTCTCGTCGGTGTGCTGGTGGTCCGTCGCGAGAGTGTGAAGCGGCTTGTGAGCCTGGTTCCGCAGCCGTGGATTCGCCGTCATCTGCTGGAGTTGCCTGCGCTGTTCCACGTTTTGATCGCGGCCCTGCTCGCGCCGGTCTTCCTCGTGATCCTGCTGGTTCGCTACATCTTCTGGTTGCGGACGTCGGACGAAGACCGCGAGATGGCACTCGTGCTCGAGAAGCGCTTCCCGGATGTTCTGGGCGACCGTCTCATCACCGCCGTCGAACTGGCGGATATCGAGAAGCAGAAGGCGTACGGTTTCTCCACGGATATGATCCGAAAGACGATCGACGAAGCCCGTGAGCGGGTGGCGCAGGTGCCGGTCGCCAGCGTGTTCAACTGGGACCGGATCCGGAACAAGGTGATCGTGCTGGGTGTGGTCGCGATTGGAACGCTGGCTCTGTCCTATGCGGCGTATGCGGCATTCGGCAATCGATCCGCTCAGAAGTTCCCCGGCGAATTCGGCGACGTCGCAACGATCTGGGCCGAACGGAATATTCTCTTCCGCAATACCCCCTGGCCCCGCCAGGCGCATATCGAGCTGATCGGTTTCCCGGGTGACGAACTGCGCATCGGGAAGGATGCCGCCGCACCGAAAATCACGACTCGCGCCTTTAAGTGGGTGCTGGCGGATCGATCACAGCCACACGGCTGGCGGCCGCTCCTCTGGACCGACCTTTCCGAGTTGTCGGGAGTCGCTCCGCTCGCGCAGGGCGTATTTGAAGCGCCCAAGCCGCTTCCGGAAGCGGCACGCGGTTGGGATCTCGATCGCATCGAGACGGAGCGTGCGGACAATCCTGGCGTTGATGTTTTGATGAAGAAACTGGAAGGCCTTGCGGCGGACTCGCGCTATTCCCGGACCCTGCGCAAACTCGCAATCCCCGACGCGATCTCCCTGACATTCAACGGCGAGAAAATGCGGGGGAAGGTCAACCTGAATCGCGAGCCGGGCAATCAGTTCACCGGCGAAATCTCCGGGCTGAAGGAATCGGTACGCTTCGTGGTTCGCGGTGCGGACTTCAGCACGATTCCCCGCGCCATCACCCTCGTTCCTCCGCCGGCGTTCCAGAAGCTCGAACGCTACGAATATCAACCCGCCTACCTCTATCACGCTCCGCCGGTCGTCGACGGCGAACAGAAGCTGACGGCACTCAAGGGCCTGCGACAGTCGATCGGTGCGAAGAGTCTTTCGCTGACCGGTGATAAATCGTTGTTCACCATCGTGCAGGGCACGGAATTCATCCTGAGCGGACAGGCGGACAAACCGCTCAAGCACGTTCTGGCGACTCCGAAGATCGGTCAGCTTCCGGGTCAGACCGCCGGTTCGACCGAACCGCTGATCGTGCCGACCAGCAATCCGGAACGAACGGAATTCACGCTGGCGTTCCGCGGTGCGGACCGTCCGACATCCAATCTGGAATTCGACCTGACACTCGTGGACGATGACGATGTCACGAGTTCGCGAACGCTTCTGGTCCAGGTTGCGGACGATGCGATTCCGATGATCGAAGTGGCGGTGGATGCGCTGCGGAAGCAGGGGAATTCGTATCTGGTCACACCGGTGGCACGAGTGCCGTTCCTGACGGAAAGCAAGATCAAGGATGATGCGGGGATCAGCAAGGCGGTGTTCGATTACACGTATCAGCAGGTGGACGCCGCCGTCACCGTCGAAGCGAAGATACCCGTTCTGGCTGGCGTATTCGCCGGCGCACCCGCCATGCCGTCCATCGGTTCTTCCATCCGATCTGCCATCGCCGCCCAACTGATGCAGGATTCGTCCGATATGAATCGCGGTCAGCCGGTCAGTGGCGAGTTCCCACTCTCCCGGTTCGTGGAGGATTTCGCGAAGAAGCGAGCCGACACGCTCGAAGGCTTGAAGCGTAAACTCGAAGTTCCGCAGCCGCCGGACGATCCGCAGGTGATCAAGGAACTGCGCCTACGCGATCAGGACACCGATGTCTTCGACCTCCGCTCCGCCATTCCGAGTCTGGAAGAAAAGGATCGGTCCAAAGCGCAACCGCGCTATCGCATTGATGTCGTCGTCAAGGTCACGGATACGAACATCGAAACGGGTCCGAAGGTCGGGCAGAGCCTGGAGACGATCCGCCTACTGGTCATTTCCGAGGCGGAACTGCTGGTGGAAATGGCCAAAGATGAAGAAGTGCAGATTGCCCGGCTCGACGAAGTACTCAAGAAGCTCCGCATGGCGCAGGTGAAGCTCGTGCAGACCGCCCAACGCCTCCGCGATCTCGCACCGCCACCCGATCTGCTCGTCTCCGCCAGCGTCCGTTCGCAGGACCTCGCGCAGGACGTCGCCAAAGCTCGCGAACTGACACTCGCGATCCAGACGGAATACAAACGACTCGAGAAGGAAGCCCGTTTCAATGACATCAAGCAGACACAACAGCGGATCGAAAACGAAATCCTTCGCGATCTCGATTTCATCATCGAACGCGGATACGTGACCGCCGAAGACACGCACCGGGCGTTTCAGACGGCGCTTATCGAGGGCCGCCGACCCGAAGAAGCGCTCATCGCCAAGGATCAGGCCGATCTGCAGTCGCTGATCACGCAGGTTCAGACGCTTCGCGAGAAATTGGGTGAAGCGGTCAGCCTGACGAAGTTCCGGGCGGAACTGGAGAAGATCAAGAACCGGCTCGAAGAGAACGACAAAATCTTCGCATTGATTCTCCGGACGTCGCTCGAACGGCTCCGAATGCCCGTGATCGCCACGATCCCGACCATCGAACTGAACAAGGGCGAGAAGAAACTGATCAAGAATCCGCTCAACTGGCTGGCGTTCGACGGGAACGAGTACAAGGTCGCGATCAAGGGGCCCGCCGGAGACGTGTTGAAGTTCCCGATGGAAATTCTGGTCGCCGATGACAAGAATGATGTGGAATATGAACTGACAGCCGGAAATCAGGCTGGCGAATACACGCTGCAACTGGTACCTTCGGTGGGCAATCCGATCGAGGTCAAGGTCAAAGTGAAATAATCCGACCCAGAAAACGAAAAGATTTTTGTGTTGGTGGATTGACCGATTATCGTCTTATCGGTGTCCGATTCCGTGGTCCGAACCATCCGCGTTCGGGAGAGTTTCCATGATTCGTCGCCATTCGTTCCTGTTTTCGCACCTCGCCGTTGCGAGCGCACTGCTGTTCGCCGTGGCGGCCATCCCGGCACAAACACCGAAACCGGCAGCTCCGCCAGCGGCACCGATGGTTCCCGGCCTGCCGGAAACTCCCGAGAATCCGAAGGAACTCCGCGGCTCCGCCGAACAGACCGCCAAAATCTTCCAGGAGATTTCCCGCGGTCTGCTTACGCTGGCGCAGCGGCTCGAAAAGAGCGACCGCCCGGAAGACAAAGAGCGGGCCAAGACCATTTACGCCGCCCTCGAACATGCCCAGAAGGCCAGCATCGACAATCAATTCAAGACGCTCATCGGCGGACTGAGTAAAGGCTCGGACAATCCGCAGGACATTACCGGATTGAAGGGCAAGAACAAGGAACTGATTCAGGCGATCACCGAGATGATCGCGATCCTCCAGACCGAAGACGAGTCAGAGCGACTGAAGCGGGAAATCGCAACACTCGAAGCGTTTCTCAAAGAAGCTGAAGCGATCAAGCGTCGGACCGAAGTTCAGCGAGCCCTGACGGAAACCGGCAAAGGCGACCCGAACAAGCAAGCGAACGCCCAGAAGGATCTGGCCGACCAGACCAAGGATCTCGGCGACCGCATGGCGGGCAAAAAACCGGGCGACAAGGGCGGGGATCCGTCCGAAAAGCAGGACCCGAAGTCCAGACCCAAGGGCGAACCCAAGGACGGCGAGGATTCGGCCGAATCCAAGTCTGACAGCGCCGGTGAGAAATCGGATCCGAAGGACGGCCCGGAGAACGCCGGCGAACCCAAGAACGGCGACAAAAGCTCGGATTCGAAACCCGCCGGCGCCGACGGCAAGCCGATGGACAAAGCGGGCGACATGAAGCCCGGCGAACCGAAAGCCGAAGGTGAACCGAAAGCGGGCGAGCCCAAAGGCGCAGGTGAACCGAAGGGCGGAGAGCCTAAGGCGGTCGATCCGAAAGCCGGCGAGCCAAAAGAAGGTAAGCCCGGTGAAAGCAAGGGCACCGGCGAGGGCAAGGGCGAGTCCAAGTCATCCAAGGGTCAGCAGGCTCAGGGTGGCGAATCCAAAGGCGCAGGTGGCATGCCGCCGATGGGTGAGCAGCAGGCTCAGGGCGAGCCCAAGGGCTCAGGACAGCAAGGCCAACCCGGTGGTGGTCAGCAACCGCCTCAGAATCAACAAGCGCAGACCCCCGGCCGCAAGCAGGTCGAAGAGGCGTACCCGCATCAGCGCGGCGCCGAACAGGATCTCCGCAAGCCCAACAACACCGAAGCTGCCAAGAAGCAGGACAAAGCCATCGAAGCGCTGACCAAGGCGATCGAGGAACTCAAGAAGAAACTCAAGCAGCTTCGCGAAGAGGAAATGCTCAAGACGCTCGCCGCCCTCGAAGCCCGCTGCCAGCGAATGCTCTCGATGCAGATTGAAGTCTATGAGGGAACCAAGTCGGTTCACACGGTCATCGTCAAGAACGGCAACATGAAGACCACTGCCGATCACCAGAAGTCCCAGCAACTGGGCGACAAGGAAAACGAGATCGTGGCCGAAGCCGAGAAGGCCCTCAAACTGCTCGAGTCCGAAGGCTCCGCCGTCGCCTTCGCAAGCGTGCTCGAAGAAGTGAAGGGCGATATGATGTCGATCCAGAAGCGTCTGGCTGCGACGTGGGTCGATACCGATACGCAACTGATCGAGGAAAACGTCATTCAGATTCTCAAGGACATGATCGAAGCGCTTAAGAAGGCCCAACAGGATATCCAGAATCAGCAAGGCCAACCGCCACCGCCCGGCGGCGGCAAGCCCGGTCCCAAGCAGCTGATCGATCTCCTCGCCGAACTGAAGCTCATCCGCGCGTTCCAGACGCAAGTCAATGGCCGCACCAAGATGTACTCGACCAAGTACACTGGCGAACAGGCTGCGGATCCGATTGTCCAGGACGAGTTGCGTCAACTCGCTCAGCGTCAGGCGAAGCTTCAGGATATGGTTCACAAGATTGCGACCGGAGCGAATAAATAGTCATTCCGTGTCTCCTGGTCCTGAAACTAATAAGGAGAGGACGATGAGAATTCATCATTTTTGTTGTCGGATCGACCGACAGACGTTAGAGTGGTGAATGTTAGGCCTCTCCATTCCTTTTGATTTCCTGTTCCGCAATCGGTTCCTCTGAACTGGGGGGTATAAGTCGTGTTTCATCGCAAATGGTTAGCCGCAGCGGCGTTATCGACCGTTGCCGTGACAAGTACTGGATTTTCAATCCGTGCCGCTGAACCGGCGCCGACCCCCGTTGTCCCAACGATTTACACCTTTGGCACACTCCGGGCCATGAAGCCTGAAGAAGCCAAAGCTCGGGCCGAGTCTTACCTCAAAGGGGCCAGCCAGTTCAACGCCGCCGCGTTCGAAGCCGTTTGGGCCAAGTCCCATCGATCGATCCTTGATCGCACCGTTGAGAGCATGACGCAGGCTCAGCCGGAACTGGCAGAGTTGCTGAAGAATGCCCGGAATCCCGAAGCCGAACCGCCGACCGAACTGCCGAAATTTCTGAGCGAAGAAGGAATCGATCCGTTCTTCAAAGCGAACGTCGCGACCGTCTACGCACGATCGCTTTCCAGCAAGCGCATCTACGAAGAAGCATTGGACGCACTGAAAGTCGCAATGCCGGAACAAGTGGTCGATCCTTCGACCTATTACTTCTACAAGGCGGTCTGCGAGCACGCTCTGATCCAGAAGGATCAGGCCGTGGCATCGATCGTACGCCTGCTCGACGACGTGGCGGACGCGCCCGATCGCTACAAGATGGTCGCAACGCTCATGTTCTTCGACATGCAGAATTGGTCCGCGGACGCCAAGGATCTTTCCAATATCGGCCGTCTGATGGATAACAGCGGTCGCCGCCTCGACCTCGCTCGCGGTGGTAAAAAGACCCAGGACATCCAGAAGAAGATCATCTTCCGCCTCGATGAGAAGATCAAGGAACTGGAAAATCAGGCCAAGGGCAAGTCGGGCAACGGTGGAAGCTGCCCTGATGGTCAGGGTGGTCAGCCCGGCGGTGGAACGATCAATCCGAACAACCCTGCCTCTGACAGCGCCGTGATGGGCGGTGGCGGTGACGGCAAGGTCGATGACAAGAAGCTCAAGAAGCTGGCGGAAGAGTGGGGCAAGCTCCCCGCAGCGGAACGGGCCAAGGCGATCACGGAAATCACCCGCGACCTGCCGCCCAAGTTCAAGCCGATGATCGAGGAGTACTTCAAGTCCCTCAACAAGCTGCATAACGTCAAATAGTCAGTTGGATAATACCAACTCACACACCGGGGTCGGGATTCGTGAACAGGCGATTCCCGACCCCGGTTGTCATTTCACCGTTTCAATCGGTCGTCTCTGTTGCTAAAATAACTTCTCATTCAAACCGATTCTCCTTCCCGCGAGTTGCCATGTCCCGACTCCTCGCCGCATGTCTCAGCTTGTCTCTCATGCCGTTTGTCACCGGCGCGGACCTGAGCACATTGACCGGCAAGAAATACCAGGGCGACGTTTCCAAAATCGCGGACGGTGTGCTCGTGATCCGCACCGATGCGGGTCCGGTCGGCGTTGCGGTGAAGGAAGTCTTCGTCGTGGATTTCGGCAAGAAGCCCTCTCAGCCGGCGAAAGGTGTCAATTACGACGAACTCGAACTGATCGACGGTTCGATCCTTCGCACCGCCGAACTCGCCATTCAGGATAAGTCGATCCAGCCCAAGCTGCTCTCCGTTTCAGTTCCCGCCCCCAAGATGACGATCCCGCTCGAGACGGCGTTCTCGTTCTTCCGCAACGCCGATGATGCCAAGTCCCGCTTGAACTGGAAGAAGCTCCTCGCCGCTCGCGGTAAGCGCGATCTGTACGTGGTGAAAAACGGCGAAGAGCTGAGTCCGGTACCCGGCACCGTGCTCAAGGGGAACGAGGCGGGTGATTCGATCGAATTCGAACGCGAGTCGGATTCGCAGAAGGTGAACTTCCGCCT
Organism: Limnoglobus sp.; assembly: GCA_041742055.1. GTDB lineage: Bacteria > Planctomycetota > Planctomycetia > Gemmatales > Gemmataceae > Limnoglobus. The sequence goes on from JBGSJI010000003.1 coordinate 32,574, forward strand.
CAGTCGTGCGACCGGCGGACTCGTGTTCAATCAACCGCCGCGCGGCGAAATCCCGCCGACCATCTGCAAGGTCTTTGATGTGTTCGGCAACTCGCTCATCGCTCGTGCGATCAGCGTCACCAAAGATGGCTTCCTCGTCACCACCGTGGCGGGGGCGACCTTCGAATACGACCGCGCCGCCCTCACGAAATTCGATTTCTCTCAGGGGAACATCGCCTATCTCTCCGACATGGAGCCCGAACTCACCGCCCCGCCGCAGGTTCCCGGCGAACCGTATTTCACCTACCTGAACGACAAAAATCAGGATGGCGGTCAGCTCAAGCTCGATGGCGTGAGTTATGCAAAAGGGCTCTGGCTTTATCCGGATACGACACTCACCTACAAGCTGAACGGCGAATACCGTGAATTGAAGATGATCGTCGGCATCGATGAAGCGGTTCCGGTAGCGAACAGCACGGTCCAGTTGTTTATTCTTGCCGACGGTAAGGAACTCTATTCGGCGAAGGTCAGCAGAAAAGATTCCGCGAAAACGTTAAATTTGGACGTCAAGGGCGTCAAAGAGATAGCGATCCGTCTGGTCCGCGATGGTCTGTACCTTGGGAATCAGATCAATCTGGCCGAAGCCCGCGTGCAGAAGTGAGATCGCTCCGCCTGAACAACGATCGAATCCACCTCCCTGATTGGGGTCCACAGAGGCTATGAATCGCCAACGAATTCTTCTTGCGTGTCTGCCGGTGGGTTTGCTGATTACCCTGGTCCTTGCGCCGGCGTCGGCGATCGATCCGGATGTCGTGAAAGCGGAGAAACAGCGGATCGCGGCCGTGAACAAGGTTCGCCCCGCGGTCGTCGCGGTCTGCGCGTACGGCGGAACGGCGGTCGGCTCCGGCGTGATCATCGATCCCGAAGGCTACGCCCTCACGAACTACCACGTCACCGATTCGATCGCACCGGTCATGCAATGCGGACTGGCAGACGGCAACCTCTATGACGCCGTGATCGTCGGGCTGGATAAAGTCGGTGACGTCGCACTCATCAAACTTCTACCGAAAAAAGAAGGCACGCCGTTTCCCTTCGTGGCGATGGGCGACAGCGACAAGGTGCGGGCGGGCGACTGGTCGCTCGCCATGGGTAATCCCTTTGGCCTTTCCATGGACTTCACTCCGACTGTCACTTACGGGCTCGTGAGCGGAGTCAATCGCTATCAACCGCCGGCGGGTGGCGGAACGCTCGAATACACCGACTGCATCCAGATCGATACGTCGATCAACCCCGGGAACTCCGGCGGTCCGCTGTTCAATATGGACGGCGAACTCATCGGCATCAACGGTCGCGGATCCTTCGACAAGCGCGGCCGTGTGAACTCCGGCGTTGGCTACGCGATCAGCATCAATCAGATCAAGAACTTCCTCGGCCATTTCCGTGCGGGGATCGACACGGATCATGCCACCCTCGGCGCGACGGTCGAAACGGAGAACGAGGACGGCTCGCTGAGCGAAATGAAATTCAATGCGATGCTGGAAGAGGCGGATATTTATCGCCGCGGCGTGCAACCGGGCGATAAACTCATCGCCTTCGCCGGTCGACCAATGACCAGCACGAACCAGTACAAGAACATCCTCGGGATCTTCCCGAAGGAATGGCGCCTGCCGCTGAGTTATCGCCGCGAGAACGAGCGGAAGGAAGTACTCGTCCGCCTGATGGGGAACATGGATACTCCCGTCGAGTCGAATCAGCCCCAGCGTCCGCCGCAACCGGCCCGGCCCGATCCGTCGAAGGATCGCGCGAAACGCTCGCCCGCTATGAAGCTCTTCACCGCCAAGAAAGGCTACGCGAACTATTACTTCAACGAACAGGAAACCAAACGGGTCTACTCCGCCTTCCAGAAGAACGGCGACTTCACCGCTCTCAAAGGCGCGTGGCTCTTCGAAGGCCGTTTCGACGCCAACGACCGCAAAGGTCCACTCAGCCTCTCGATCACCGATCTCTCCGACGGCACGACGGAATCCAAGCTCACGATGAACGTGCCGTTCGTCATCAAAATGCCCACCGCCGAACGCCTGCAACTCCAATTGCCCGATAACAGCGGCGGGCTGCTCGCGGTCCTCACGCATTACCGCCGGCTGCTCGCGATGGGCCCCGCCGGGTTCACTCAGGGTTTCAACCACGGCGGCAAAGAGCCGATCTATCCTCCGCCGACGGACGGCAAACCGGTCGAGGATTGGGCCGCACGGCGGGTCGATTGCGAAGTCATCCGCGCGAACTACGCCGGCGTGCAGGGCAAGTGGTATTTCGATCCGAAGGACGCCAAACTCATCGCCTGCGAAGTGGCGGTGCTGCGTGACGAAGACCCCTGCGAGTGCTACTTCTCCGATTACAAGATCGTGGACGGACGATCACTTCCGCATCGGATCGATGTCCGCTGGGGCGACAAGAATTACGGGGCGTTGTTCTTCGAAAAATTCGATCTCAAAAAGTAACATCATAAGCTTCACACATTCGAACTTCGTGCGGGTATGACTATGCGATTTGCCGTGCTGATGAGTCTGGTCTTCGTTTCCAGCGCAACCGCCGCGGATCCGTTCCGCGATGTCGTGAATTCCGTCAATAAGAAAGTCGTCAAGCTCTTCGGCGCTGGCGGGTTCCGCGGCGTGGCGAATTACGGCTCCGGCATCCTCATCTCGCCGGACGGCCACATTCTCACCGCCGCCAGCCAGATGCTCGACTCCGCCGAAATCGTCGTGCACCTCTACGATGGCCGCAAGATGAAGGCGGTCGTCCTGGTGGCGGAACCGGTCCTCGATACCGCCCTCCTCAAGATCAAAGTCGAAGGCAAGAAGATCGAAGAACCCACCGGATTGGACCTCGATTATTACGACTACTTCGCGGCCCTCAAACGGCCCAAGGCGGAGCCGGGCGACTGGATTCTCGGGTTCAGCAATCAGTTCGAAATCGCCATGCGTGACGAACAGTTCAGCGTCCAGAAGGGCGTGATCATGGCGTACACCAAGATGCACGGTCGCCGCGGGATCTTCGATTTCCCCTACCAGGGCGACGTCTACGTGATTGATCAGATCACAAATAATCCCGGAGCCGCCGGTGGACCGCTCACCGATCGTAAGGGCAACCTGCTCGGAATCATCGGCAAGGAAATCAAAAACACCCTCAGCGAAACCTGGATGAACTACGCCATCCCCCTCGGAGCGGAGGTCGAGACCAAGGACGGCGACAAGACCGTCACGATCACGCTTCCGCAGTTCGTCGAACTGGGGATGAAAGGCCAGTACAAGCCGGTCAAACGGCCGGAAGTGGTCAACAGCATCGGCGGGTATCACGGCATCATCTTCGTGCCCGACGTGCTCGAGAAAACCCCGCCCTACATCGAAGACGTCGTGACCGGTTCGCCCTCCGACAAGGCCGGCCTCAAGACCGACGATCTCGTGAGCTTCATCGATGGTGAACCGATTTACAGCATCAAGATGTTTCACGATTATCTCAAACGGACGAAGTCGGGGATGAAGCTCCGGCTCGAAGTCCGCCGCGGCGAAAACCTCCAGACGATCGAGATGGAACTGGGCGATTACCCCGCCAAGAAACTTCCTCCCAAACCGGTCGAACCCAAAAAGTAAACAGCGATCTCAATCCGGGAACACCCATGCGTAGACTGGCTTTAGTGTGTCTCGTCCTCTTCACCACTCAGGTGAATGCTCAGGACGTGAACGAAAAGAACGAACAGGCGATGAAGGACGCGACGTCGAAAGTCGCGGCCGCAGTCGTAAAGATCGAGACGTCCGGCGGAACGGAACTGGCCAGCGGAAGCGGGCCTCCGGGTCGCGGGCCGCGCGGGCCCGGCGTGCGGAAAGGCTCCGGTCCCACCACGGGCGTCGTCGTTGCTCCGGACGGCTACATCATCACCAGTTCCTTCAATTTCGCCAACAATCCCACGGATATCTTCGTCACCGTGGCCGGTCAATCCGGACGGATGGTCGCCAAGAAAATCGCGACCGACACCACACGCATGCTGACGCTGATCAAAATCGACGCCAAGAACCTCTCCGTTCCGCCCGCGTATCCCAAAGCGGAAATCGCCATCGGCCAATGGTCGCTGGCACTCGGCCGCACCCTCATGCCTGATGTCGGCACCGCTCCGCCCTCCATCAGCGCCGGGATCATCAGCGCCACCGGCCGCATCAACGGCAAGTGCCTGCAGACCGATGCCAAGGTTTCACCCGTGAATTACGGCGGACCGCTTGTCTCGATCGACGGTCGCGTGATGGGCATCCTCGTCCCCGCCTCGCAACGCGGTGAAGGCGATGTCGCAGGCGTGGAGTGGTACGATTCCGGGATCGGCTTCGCCATTCCCTTCGAAGATGTTCTGGCGGTCGTTCCCAAACTGCGCGAAGGCAAAGACCTCCGCCGCGGACTGCTCGGCATCACGCCGCAAAGCACCGAGCTCTACAATTCCGCCGTGGTCATCGGCACCATCTCGCCCGACTCCGCCGCCGCTCGCGCGGGGCTGAAAGTCGGCGATAAGATTCTCAGCATCTCCGGAAAGCCGGTCCCGCACATGACCGGTCTCCAGCATATTCTCGGCCCCAAGTACGAAGGCGACGTGATCGATGTCCTCGTTCTGCGGGACGATCAGGAGAAGGCGTTTCCGGGGATCACGCTCAGCGGAGTCGTTGCCGGGTTCGCATCCGGGTTCCTCGGAATCCTGCCGATGCGCGATGACCCCGATCCCGGCGTGCAGATCCGCTTCGTCTATCCGAAGAGCCCCGCCGACACCGCCGGTCTGAAGGCGGGCGATCGCATCATGAGCGTGACACCGATTCCGCCCGGCGGACAGAAACCCCCGCCCGCGGCTCAGCTGACCGGCGGCCGGGCGCAGCTCTCCGTCCTGATCGCACGTACTCCGCCCTCGAACGAGATTGAATTCGAAGTGAAGCGCAAGGACGGCGACAAGAAGGAGAAAGTCAAAATCAGTCTGGCGACGGTGCCCGACGAGGATCTTCCCGAAGCGTTACCTTTGCCCTCGAGTGCCGGTCGCGCACTCGAAGCCCCGAAAGGTGCCAAGAACCCACCCAAGCCTAAGGACGAACCAAAAAAGGATGAGGAAAAGAAAGAGGAAGCCAAAAAGGATGACAAGGAACCGGAGACCGGACTGCTGACGCGCAAGAACGCCGTTCTCGGCCGCGAGTACTGGGTCTATGTCCCGTTGAATTACAAACCCAGCGTGTCCCATGGCATCATCGTGTGGCTGCACCCCGCCGGTCAAGGCGGAAAGGACGCCGAGGAGATGGTGAAAATCTGGCAGCCCTTCCTCGAGGATTATCACTACATCATGGTCGGCCCGAAGTCCCAGGGGAACGATGGCTGGGTGGCGAGCGAGACCGAAGGAATCGTGCAGGACATCAAGGAAGTCATCAGCCAGCACACGATCGATCGATCGCGCGTGATCGCTCACGGCATGGGCGTTGGCGGACAGATGGCGTTCTATCTGGGCTTCAACGCCCGCGATCTCATCCGCGGTGTCGCGACCACTGGCGCGAGCCTCGGCACGCAGCCTAAGGACAACCTGCCGAATCAGCCGCTGGCGTTCTTTATTGTCGGTGGGGAAAAAGATCCGTCGGTAAAAGCGATCGCCGAGAGCAAACCGGCCCTCAAGGACAAAAAGTTCCCGGTGATCTACCGGCAGCTGAAGGACTTCGGCAAGGAATATATGCTCCAGACGACACTGATCGAACTGTGCGTCTGGATCGACTCGATCGACAAGATCTGATCAAAGGGGACTGGCACCTTTTTGATGGTCGGTCTGATCAAAGGGGACTGTCACCTTTTTGATGGTCGGATTTTTTGGCCCCCGGTTGACCGGGGGTTTTTTGATTTGAATTCCATCTTTAATTCCGGTGACTGACACCACCCGCTCAGAGCGACCAGACATCTGAAGTCCGACTTCGATTTCGGATGTCGAATCACCGCGAACGGGCCACTGGTTTCCTCTTCCTTCTTCACGAGCCCGACGAAACTCACGACCGCAGGTCTCCGCCTCCTTTCTTCTTCGCGCTCGTCGCGGGTCTCCTGACGTCTCCTGACCCCGACGAAACTCACGACCGCAGGTCTCCCCGCACTCAGCGCGCTCGTCGCGGGTCTCCTCTTTTTCTTCCAAACAAGCCCGCAGCGTCGGCAAGGGCTTTCTCCGGCGAAATACGTCGCTGAACAAAGACTTCCGAGGTCCGGCTTCGACCTCGGAAGTCCAAGTCAACATTCGACCTCCGAAGTCGAAGCCGGACTTCGGAGGTCTTGGTTCACTATCATGATCTCAGAGTGATTTAATGTTCACTATGTTGATAACGATAGTGTGTCGGGAATGAGAGGCGAAAAAGGTCGCATTCAGGCGCGGTTTGGGGCGGATTTTGACCCATTTTGGACCGATTTCCGTCGATTTCCGTCGGTTTCCGGGCGGTTTCGGCGCCATTTCCGCCACGTTGTGAGAGCAGACCTGCGGTCGTTGCGGCGACTCGGTCGGGAGACTTTCGCCGAGCGTGGGAAGTGTCCCTTGCTGACGCTGCGGGCTTGTCGAAAAAAGAGCAGACCTTCGGTCGTTGCGGCGGCTCGGTCAGGAGACCTGCGCCGAGCGCGGGGAAGAGTTTGTGTCCCTTGCTCTGCGGGCTTGTAACAGCTGACAGCTCATAAAAAAACAAATGTTCATTATATCGGCTCGTCAATGTCTCTTCGCCAAGAGGTGTGTGTTTTGAGTTGGCGAAGTTGGCGAACTCGCCTGCCAGATTGGCAGCGAATGGGAAAAAGCACTGGAAAATGAACATTTTCGATCAACTGAACATTTTTCCACAAAAATGGAAAATCTGAGTGCAGTGATTCGCTCACAGGGACTCCGCCAAGTGCATGAACAGCAGGGTGGCGGAGTACTCGATAACGATTTCGATAAGTCAAGTTATTGTGTGGAGAAAAGGCGAGGGGGTGATCTGTATCCGAGCCTTGTTATTCGGCCGGTTTTTCGTTACTTGCAATGGCACTGGCGGCGGATTTGAGTTCGGTGATGCCAGTACGGAGGGCGGCCTGGAAAATCCAGAGATCGGTGCTGTAGGCGATCATGCGGAAGCCGAGTTCGAGCAATTGTTTGCCGTTGGTCGGATCGCACATCATACCGGGAATCTTGTTCCGCCTTCGGCAGGTTTCGACCACGTGTCTGAGGGCGTCGAGAAACTTCGGATGGTTGAACTGGCCGGGTATGCCGAGGGCGCTGGAGAGGTCGAACTGGCCGACCCAGAGGACGTCGATGCCGTTGACCGCGGCGATGGCATCGCAGTTGTTCAGCCCCGCAAGCGTTTCGATCTGCGCGAGCAGCATCGATTCGCGGTTGGCGGATTCCATCGTCTCCGCCACATTGCCGACGGTGTAATCGTCGTGCGCGATGCAGAAGGCGGCACCACGGCGGCCCATCGGCGGATACTTCGCCGCCAGCGCGATCTGGTGCGCCTGCTCGCCGCTCTCGACCATGGGAATCATGATTCCCATGGCACCCATGTCGAGAACGCGGGCGATGAAGTGATAGTCTGACGCCGGCACGCGAACGAGCGGAATCATCGTAGAACTGCGCGTGCTCGCGATCAGCATGCGGATGGACTCCAGGGTCCAGCCGGAGTGTTCCATATCGAACACACCGAACTCCGAACCGGCCTCCGCGGCGAGTCGTCCGATCCCGGTCGTGTTGAACTCGAGAAAAAACGTGCCGATGGAGTGCCCGCCCTGATTGAGGCGGTGTTTGATCTCGTTCGTTCTCACGCCAGGTTCTCGAAAAGTTTGAAATCGAATATTAAACAATCATCATTCAGGCCAGAATCTTGGTGAGCACGTCGCCGGCGACATCGGTGAGGCGGTAGTTTCGACCATTGTGAAAGTACGTCAATTTCTTGTGATCGATACCGAGAAGGTGCAGCATGGTGGCATGGAGATCGTGAACGGTAGTGCGATCCACAACGGACTTGTGTCCGAATTCATCGGTTTCACCGTAGCTCGCTCCGCCCTTGATTCCCGCCCCCGCCATCCAGGTGAGGAACCCGTGCGGGTTGTGATCGCGGCCGTTGTTCCCCTGCGAGACGGGCATCCGGCCGAACTCCCCGCCCCAAATCACGAGCGTCGAATCGAGAAGTCCACGAGATTTGAGGTCCGTCAGCAGGCCATCGATCGGCGTGTCCGTTGCGACACAGTGACCGGAGTGATTGCCTGCGAGATCGGAGTGCGCATCCCATTCGCCATCACTGTACACCTGAACAAATCGCACGCCGCGTTCGATCAGCCGCCGGGCGGTCAGACATTTGGTTCCGAACGAGCGCGACTTGGCGTTGTCGAGACCGTACATGGCTCGCGTGGCCGCCGTTTCTTTTGAGAGATCGAGAAGATTCGCGGCTTCGCCCTGCATCCGGTAGGCTAATTCGAACGACTGGATGCGGGCGGAAAGGTCAGGCTCTCCGGGGTGATCGCGCAGGTGCGAGTGGTTGAGTTTCTTCATCAGGTCGAGTTGCGCACGCTGGTCATCGGCTGTGACGTCGCCGGGCCGGCGCAGGTTCAGGACGGGGTTGCCTTCGGGTCGGAACAGCGTTCCCTGATGCGCGGCGGGGAGAAACCCGGACGACCAGTTGATAGGTCCACCTTTCACACCCTGCCGATTGCCGAGGACCACGAAGCCCGGCAGATTCTGGTTCTCGCTTCCCAGACCATATGTGATCCATGAGCCCGCTGAGGGAAAGCCAGGCCGCGGGATCCCGGTGTTGATCTGGTAGAGGGCAGGGACGTGGTCGTTCGATTCGGTGTAAAGCGATTTCACGAAGGCGAGATTGTCTGCATGTTTGGCAACGCCCGGGTACTTCTCACAGACCCAGGTTCCGCTCTGCCCGTACTGTTTGAACTTGAACGGCGACTTCATCAGTGGGCCGGGATTGCCGTTGAAGACGTCGATCTTCACGCGCTTGCCGTCGTTCTTGTCCAGTTCCGGCTTGGGATCGAAGAGATCGAACCCGCTCGGCGCTCCTTCCATGAACAGCCAGATGACGGCCTTGGCTTTCGGGCGAAAATGCGTGGCTTTGGGTTCGAGTGGTCCGTTCGGCTCCGCGCGTGCGGCATCGCGATTCAGCAGGTCGGCCAGCGCGACCATGCCGAATCCGCCACCGGCGCGATGGAGAAACCGGCGGCGGTCGAACGAACTCGATTGAGAGGCAATCACGGTTTCGCTCCTGAATCAATCGATGTAGAGGAACTCGTTGAGACCGAACAGCACCTGACAGTAATCGGTCAGTACGAGTTGCCGGATCTCCGCCGGTGCCGCATTCGGCAAGCGTTTGCGGCGGTCGCGTTCTTGCGTGGTCATGAAGTCGCTGCCCGCTTTTCGTTCGCTTTCAGTCGGCGATCGGCCGAACGCCACACGATACGCATGATCGATCATTGCGGTCCGATCATCTTTCAATTCTTTCGTCAGCCGGTTCGCAAAGTCGGACGCGCGAGCGCGGACAAACGGATCGTTGAGCAACGCCAGCGCCTGCGGTGCAACAGTGGTAATCGCACGCTTGCCAGTGCATTGCTGCGCATCCGGTGCGTCGAACGCCTGCAGAAGCGGGTGCGGAATCACGCGCTTGTGGAACATGTACACGCTGCGACGACGGACCGCGGGAGTATCGGGAACGTCTTTGGGGTATGGGCTTTTGACATTGCGAGCGACCATGGCATCGGTCGAGATCGGTGCTTTGAAGGACGGCCCGTACATCTCCAAGTTGAGCGTGCCCGCTACGGCAAGGAGCGAATCGCGAAGCACCTCCGCCTCCAGGCGCTGAGGCCGCATGCGCCAGAGCAGGAGGTTGTCAGGATCGACTTCCGCTTTCTTCGCATCGAACGTACTCGCCTGCCGATAGGTCGCACTGAGAAGGATCAGTCGGTGCAATCGCTTGAGTTTCCATCCATGGTGAACGAAGTCATGGGCAAGCCATTCCAGTAAATCAGGATTCGTGGGGCGATCGCCGCGAATGCCGAAATCGTTGGGGGTGCGGACCAATCCTTCGCCGAAATGATGCTGCCAGACGCGGTTGACGATCACCCGTGCGAGAAGTGCGCCAGCGCCGTGTTTCGTATCGACGATCCAATCCGCGATCGCGCGGCGCTGATATGTGGTGTCGTTCCGGGTTCCGCCCGTCCGCGCTTCGCTCCAATAATTCACGGACGTTTTGTCTTTCGTCAGGACGGTGAGAAAGCCCATTTCGACTGGGATTGTACGATCGAGGAAATCACCGCGGCGGAACAACCAACTAGTGACCGGCTTCGGACCCGCATCCTTGTACGCCAAGGCCTTCGTTAGCGCCTTCGGCTCCTGGTTCTTCACCTCTTGGAGCTGCTGAGCGAGTTCATCGCCTCGCTTGCGGTCCGCGCCGCCGACCGCCTTGCGAATCTCATTGTCGGAAACCGCCAGCGCCTTTTCATGCTTCTTCGAAAGCGATTTGGCTTCGGGCGATCTTGGCTTTTCTTTCAGGAGTACTTTCTGTTCTTTGGAAATCGGCAGCTGATCGATCTTTGCCGCTCGAAGTTTCGGTTCGAGGGCGGTGCGCTGGCTCGCAAGCCACGTTTTATATTCGCTCTCAGCCGTTGAACGGCGCTTCTCCCATTCCGCTCGCGCACGGTTCGCTTGTTCGATTTCCTTCCGCGTCCCCACCGGAACTTCCGCCCGGTCGCCGGAGTGGAGAGCGGCGAGCAGCCGATAATAATCGCGGGTCGGGATCGGATCGAATTTGTGATCGTGGCAGCGGGCGCAGCCGACAGAGAGCCCCAGCAGTGCGGAACCCATGGTCGAAACCATATCGTCGAGTTCATTGTACCGCAGGCGCATCCGTTCCTCTTCGAGCAACCTGTCCGGGAGAATTTCGCCCGGCCCGGCGGTCAGGAATCCGGTGGCAGCGACGGCGCGGGAGTTGTCCGGTTCGATCTCATCACCCGCCAGTTGCCAGCGGACGAACTCATGGAACGGGAGGTCATCGTTCAACGCCGTAATGACGAAATCGCGATAGTGGTACGCATTCGGCCGGTCGGTATCGCTTTCATATCCGCTGCTGTCGGCGTATCGGGCCACATCGAGCCAATGCCGCCCCCAGCGTTCGCCATACCGCGGACTGGCGAGGAGGCGATCCACCAGTGCCTCATAGGCGGAGTCTCGATCGCGGGCGTGTACAAATGCTTCCAATTCGTCCGGGGTGGGCGGCAATCCCGTCAGATCGAACGTGACGCGGCGGATGAGAACTCTCGGATCCGCCTGCGCGGTAAGCGAAAGTTTCTTCGCAGAAAGAGCGGACAGAATGAACGAGTCGATCGGTGTGCGGACGTGATCGTTGGCTACCGTTGGAGGAGCGATCGTCCGCAGTGGCAGGTACGACCAATGGCGGCGGTCGTCGTCCGTGACCACCAGTTCCGTTCTGGTCGGCTTCGCCGCTTCCGTTGCATCCTTCGGCCAGTCTGCACCCGCTTCGATCCATGACTTCAACGAGTTGATCTGTTTTTCCGATAACGCCGGTCCGCTCGGCGGCATGCGGACCAGTTCGTCTTTCGATGTCACGCGGCGAAACAGTTCGCTCTTCGCAGGTTGCCCCGTGACGATCGACAACTCGCCCGAATCGCCCTTCGCCATCGCCCCGTCGCGGCGATCGAACCTCAGTCCGCCTTTCTGCTTCTCCGGTCCGTGACACTTCAGACAGCTTGCTGTGAGGATTGGCTTGATGTCACGGGCGAAGTCCACATCGGCTGCGGATGCGCCATTGATCAGGCAACACGAGACAATCGTCAGGATGGCGGCGAATCGTGCGAATATCAACAAACGGAGCATAAACGATTTCCCCGGAGAGAGGGGCTTTAACGTCGAGATCAACCCCATGATCGTAACGCGATCATGGGGTTGATTCAAACATTTTTAACAGCAGCATCGAGACTCAGTGCAAAAACTCAAGTCAAATCCGGAAACCGCTCATCGTCCGTGTCTTTTGATGTCAAAGGAACAATTTCGCCACATCGCTCGAAACTTATTTGATTCGATCAACCGTGTCTCTGATGAACGAAGCATGAGCGACGATGGCGAGGCCGAGGCGCTGGCGGAGCTTGATCGTGCCGTAAATCATCCGGGCTTCCTCGTCGAGGAACCGCTGTCCCGAAATCAGGCCGACGATCAGTCTCGCCTCCGGTTCCGTTTTACTGCGAGCAGGGCGAACGAGAAACACCGGTCCGCCGCTGTCGCCTTCAAACACATTCATGCTCATGTAAAACGTTTTCGTCTTCGCGGTCGGTGTCAGTGGGAAGCTGGCGATCGGGCCATCGCGAAGGATCGGAAACCCGGCAGCGCTCGATTCTTCCCGGTGCGGATAGCCGAGACAGGTGAGTTGATCGCCCGGATGCACATTCTGTTTCTTAAGCATCTCATCAGTCGCCAGATGCTCAACACCGACAGGGGCGAGGTCGATCTCTTTCGGCGGGGTTAATTCGATCACGGCGACATCCGATTGCGGATGCTGAAGCCAAAGTGGGTTCTTGTCTTTGCGAATCGTGATCTTCAACGGTTCTTTGGTGTACTCACCTTCCGCCTGCAGACGGCGGAAGATCACCGTGGTCTCCGGCCCGGGTGTCTGCATCAGGACATGCGCCGCCGTCACCAGAATGAAACGCTCTCCCTTGCGGAGGATGAATCCCGTCCCTGTGGATTTCTCGTGGTTTACTTTCACCGTGGCTCGCATCATCTGCGTGGTGAAGTCTTCAGTCGGCATTTCGTCGGCCGAGACCGACGCGATACAGAAAACACACTGTAGAAAGATCGCGATTCCTGGGCGTATCATCGGTTCCCCTCGGTGATTCGATGTTGAAGAAATTGGGTCAGGTTCTTGGGATCGTTGGTTCCGACTCGGAGTGTACGGCCATCCTGATAACGCAGGACCACACAGTCGCGGCCCCAGATATTCATGACCCACCCGCCGCGAACGCTGTAATGGATTCCGAGACCGTCGAGCAGCAGCGTGCGTCCCGATTCGATACTTTGCAGTTCGTGGTAAGGTACTGTACGCCGGAACAAACCGAGCGGCCCAAAACGGATCAGGAGCGACTCCCCTTGATCCTTCACTTCAAGGTAATGAAACGAGGTCGCGACGAAGAGCGAGAGCACACCAATCGTCGGAAATAGCCAGCCAAACGACGGGATGTCACTCATGACCCATCCCATCCCGATGAACAGCAGGCCCATGAGATAAAGGATCAGGCAGATGGGAGCATACTGTTTGTGCTGATAGCCGGTTTGATCAGTATCCAATTTTGGCTCCCCAATGGAGAAAACCGTCCTTACCTTCTTCTTGCGTTTGAGAAGATACTATCACAAATCGAACAGGGTAACGGTTCGCAAAGCCGCTCTGTTCCTGAATTGAGGTGTTCCTCCATGCCTTACGACGAATCGCTTGCGGAGCGGATGCGCGATGCGCTGGCGCGTACGAAAGGAATTCAGGAAAAGAAAATGTTCGGTGGGCTGTGTTTTCTTCTGAACGGGAACATGCTTGTCGGTGTCTGGAAGAACTCGCTCATCGCACGCGTCGGAGCGGATCAGGCGCAGGAGTCGCTGCGTGAACCGTACATCAAACTGATGGACATCACAGGCAAGCCGATGAAGGGCTGGCTGATCATCGAACCGGCCGGCGTAGCGGATGACGACTTGCTGCAGGACTGGATCAAAAGGGCAAAGAATTTTGTGCAATCGCTGCCGAAGAAGTCACCTTGAAACGAGCCTGTTGTCCCGCTGAAGAGATTTCACACGATCTTCCCGATTCGCTTGTTCGAGCGGAATAAACTTCTCACTGATGAGCACCGTCCCGATCAGGAGTTGTGATGTTTGATTTCTCTCGTATTCCACAAATGGTTCGTTCGGAAGGTGGAGTCTCCCGCCGATTGTTTCTTGCTTACGGCAGTGCGCTGGCGTCGTTGCCGCTGTTGGGAGAGCGGGCCGAAGCCGCGGATCGCAAGGTCTCGTTCAGCGCGAATCCGTTTTCACTCGGTGTGGCATCGGGCGACCCGGATGCGAAGAGCGTGGTGCTCTGGACCAAACTCGCACCGAAGCCGCTTGAGGTGGATGGTGGCATGAAGCCCGAGGCGGTCGCCGTCCACTGGGAACTGGCGGAAGACGATGCGATGACGAAGATCATCGCGAGCGGTCGAACGGTGGCCACCCCGCAACTGGGGCATTCGGTTCATGTTGAAGTGAACACTTTGAAGCCGGATCGATGGTACTGGTATCGCTTCCGGGCCGGCGATGCGGTTTCGCCCGTCGGTCGAACGCGAACCCTGCCCGCGGCGGATGCAACCCCGAGCCAGCTCAAATTCGCATTCGCATCCTGCCAGCATTACGAACAAGGTCTGTATACGGCGTATGCTCAGATGGCAAAGGATCAGCCGGATCTGGTGTTCCACCTTGGCGACTACATATACGAATACCCGAACAATCCGGAGCGGAAGACGGTCCGTGCGCACACCGGTCCCAAGGATGGCAAGATCAAGACGCTGGCCGACTATCGCGAGCGCCATGCGCTGTATCGATCCGATCCGCTTTTGCATGGCATGCACGCGCTCTGCCCGTGGTTCGTCACCTGGGACGACCATGAATTCGATAACAACTACGCCAACGACATTCAGGAAGAACAACGCGGAGGAAGGACCAAGACCGATCCGGCGTCGTTTCTGGTTCAACGCGCGGCCGCCTATCAGGCCTACTTCGAGTTCATGCCCTTGCGAAAACGCTCGTTGCCTCAAGGGCCGGATATGCTCCTCTATCGGAAAGCGAGTTTTGGACAACTCGCGGATTTCTTCGTTCTCGACACCCGTCAGTACCGCAGCGATCAGCCCAACAATGACGGATTGAAGCCGCTAAACGAGGACGCACTGAAACCCACGAACAGTCTGTTGGGCAAATCCCAGCGCGGTTGGCTCGATGCCAGCCTCATTTCCTCCCAATCAACCTGGAACGTTCTGGCCCAGCAAGTGATGATGGGCATGGTAGAGCTGAAATTCGGTGATCGCGAAGGGTATTCGATGGACCAGTGGCCCGGTGCCGCACACGAACGGATCGAACTGGTAAAGTTCCTCGCCGATCGCAAAATTCCGAATCCCGTTGTTCTGACGGGAGATATTCACTCGAACTGGGTCAACGAGTTGCGAGCGGATGACCGCAAGCACGATACGCCTGTCGTTGCCAGTGAATTCGTTTGTACCAGCATCTCAAGCGGAGGCAATGGTCCCAAGGTTGTCGCGGGACTTGATCAGCTTAAGCGGAACAATCCGGGTGTCAAGTTTCTCAACCGCGAGCGCGGCTACGTGCGCTGCACCGTCACGCCTGAGACCTGGACCAGCGATTATGTGGTGTGCGAGGATGTGCTCAAGCCGGATGGGGCGATCGTGACCCGAGCATCGTTCGTTGTGGAAGCGGGCACACCCGGCATCAAGAACGCTTGACCGGAACACGGGAATTTCCGTCACTTGATCTTGGCGGATGTGCTCCATTCGCCAACGATGACGTCAATCGTCTGCATCTCGCGGGACCGCCAAACGCCGAGTCGCACCTTGTGATTGGGCGGAAGGTTGCTGATCAGATTGATCAGGTGGTTCTCATCACGCAGTTCGATGTTTTCGAGCTTCAGAATCACATCCTTGACCTTCAGCCCCGCCCGCGCCGCCGGACTTCCCGGATTCACGATGTCCACAAGCGCTCCACGCACGCGATCCAGCCCCAGCCGCAGCGCCTCCGCCGGCTCGAGAACCGGTGCGAGTTGCACGCCCAGATAACCGCGATTGATGCTGCCCTGCGTCAGGAGTTGATGCGCGATCCGCTTCACAAGATTGATCGGGATGCTGAACGCCACACCGCTGTTGCTGCCGCTGTTCGAGGCGATGGCGGTGTTGATCCCGATCACAGTCCCATCGACACTGACCAGCGGTCCGCCGCTGCTGCCGGGATTAATCGCCGCATCCGTCTGCAAAAATTCCTTGATCCGAATCGTATTGCCAAGACTGATCTGCCCGCGATTCATCGCCGAGATGATACCGTGCGTCACCGTCTGGTTCAGGCCGAACGGGCTGCCAAAGGCGAGGACCCACTGCCCGGGTCGCACCCGGTCGCTGTCGCCCAAAGCCGCCGTCGGGAGATTCGCCCCTTCGACCTGCAGCACCGCAATATCGGATTCCGGATCGGCCCACACGCGTTTCGGCCGCAGGATCCTGCCATCGTGCAGCGTCACCGTGATCTCGGTGCTCTTCGCTCCGCTGATCACATGATTGTTCGTCACCGCGAACACGCCCTCATGCTGTTCAAACGTCACGAGCACGCCGGATCCGGATTCTTCCAGCGGCTTATTATTGCCGGAAGTGCCTGAGGTGCTGGCGAGCTGCGGTTTCATGGCATCGACCGCCACGACCGTCGGCGCGATCTTCATCGCCACCTGATCGAACGATTCGCCGATCGTATTCACCTGCCGGGCCGGGGCCGGAAGCGGGGTCTCCGCCAGCGCCGGCTGAATCGGCTGAACCGTAACGCTGGTGATCAGGAATCCCAGGACCACACCCAGGATGATCAAGCCGAAGAAGGCAAACGATTGCCGCATGATGGTGAATTCGCTTCGACGGAAACGGAATAAGAAGCACCGCCACCCTCACTTTAAAGGCGAGTCAACGCGGGACTGAAGTCGGAGTGGCAAGGAAGTGGGAATTGGTCCGAACGATATCCGTAATTATCGGCAAAAAACGAAAAAAGCCCGCAAACTCCCTGGTTTACGGGCTTCCGGTCTTGGCACGCACTTCAGCTTAATCGCGAAAACGTGCCTCGAGATCGGAGATGCGGAACTCGCGGTCGCTATCGTAATCGCGAACGCCTTCCCAGCCCACGATGCCGTGGTCGCTCAGGAACGAACTGTCCTTTTCCGATTCCCGCTGGCATTTGATGCACAGCGTGCTGTACGGCAACGCCGTCAACCGGGCCACCGGAATCTTGCAGGAACAGGCATCACAAGTGCCATAATTCCCTTGTTTGATTTTGTTCAACGCCTGATTGATCTGTGCCAGCTCACGGGCTTCCAACTCGGCGAGTTGCGAAGCCAGTTCTTCGCCGGCGTTGTCGAAGGCCGCGTCCGCAGCGTCGCCGGAGGCGTTGGCAGAACCGTTCAGCCCGGCCAATTCCCCATGCAGACGTTTGCGGAGTTCGTTTCGACGAATACTCAGCGTTTTCTCTAATGTCTTCAATGCATCAACGCGTGCCATGATGTTTCCTCCTTCCCCGTGCTGAGGTTTTCACCTCGTCAGTACGGGCTTGTATCCAGTAATACGCCGGTCGGCTCGTATTCTTTCTCGAAATCGCCCTAAATGAGTTCGGATTAGCTCGGATCACCGGATTGTTATTCGTACAGATCGGTGAACTTTCTTTGATCCGATGAGCAACAACTCACCGTTTCCCAACATAAAACGTTAAACTGGGCAGGATCGTTGGGAAAACGTTCGCGGGAGGGATTTCGCTCTGATTATGGGTCAGCTCGATCGAAATGTCCACAAAATGTGACGGATTCGTTACAAGACGTTACGACTGAAGATTTTGAAGCATCTCACGAAGGGGCACCAACCGCTGGCCACGCACGTCATCAATCCCCAGCTTCTTCAACAACCGCTTGCGCAGCACCGCCTGCAAATCGTCGAACGCCGACGGTGACGATCGCGCCAACTTGATGCTTCCGCCCGCACGACGATCGTGCCCGCCCGCGCGGCCAAGCTTCCCGACCGCAGAGCGAAGCAATTCCCCCGCTGCCGCATGCGGGAGGTTCGTCCGCGCTGACAGATACACCACGCCCTTGTGCAGCCCGCCGCAAATCGCCCAATCCACATGCTCAAATCGAACCATAAAATCCGCGATCTCCGCCGCTTGCTCCGGTTGTGGAAGATCGTCCACCCAACTCAAGATCAGCTTGTCATAGATGAACGAACTCTGCATCGCCTGAAGCAGGCATTCGAAATGCGAATGCGGTAAACGCGCGTTCTTGATCTGAGCCAGAAGATCCTTGTCCGCCAGCGGGAAAAGATAGGCCTGCGCCTCGTCATCCGCCGCACACGCTTCCCGCGGATAACCCGTCACTTCCGTCTCGATCCCATACAAAAGCGCCGTCGCCACCTTCTCCGAAATATCCACATCCTGCTCGGCCAGATACTTCGTCACCAGTGTGCACGTCGCGCCCAGGTTCGGCCGCACATCCACGAACGGCACATCCTTCAACTCGCCCGGCGTTTCGTGATGATCGATCACCGCATAAAGATCAATCGCGTCCTCAATACTATGACGGCCCGTCTTCGGCTGACTGTCCACCATCACCACCGCATCGTGGCCGTGCCATTCAATCTGCTCGATCGGGAGCAGATCCAGATGAAGCACTTCCACCATCGCCTTGTTTTCCGCCCGGCTGATCGGCCCGTCCTGCGTCATCAGGGTGGGAATTTCGAGCTTGGATTCGACCAGATGAGCCAGCCCGAGCATACTACCAAGGCCGTCCGGATCGGGATGGACGTGCGAGATGAAAACCACACGTTCGGCGTCTTCCAGCCCGGTGAGAAAGCGATCCGATCGTCGAAAACCCATGACCTGTAAGCCATTGCGGGAAGAACGAGAATGAGATTGCCCCATCGGTGGGCGGACCTCGCCGAACCCCCGCCCTGCGGGTATTGTCCGGAATGGAAAATTCCGTCACAGTCACGTTTTAGCCGATGGAACTGGGACTGCCAAGCAGAGCAACCATTGAAATCGCATGCCAAACCGCAATCGCATGTGATTGACCGGAACGCCGCACATCTGCGGATCCGCGAGAGTGTGGCGAATCACACCATCGCGAACATTGCACCCGTTATATCGCCCGCAGAATCGCTACGAGTGGTAGGACTGACAGTTGTTTGCGATCAGCCGACGAAATGAAGCGGGCAATGGGCAGTGGGTAGGAGCGGGAGCTTGTTCGGCTTGCACGTTCTGGCGAGCCTGCTATCGTCTCGCGGAACGTCACAATCACGGAGTCCGCACATGCCCCGTTTCCCGCTCCTCGCCCTCGCGATGGTGTTCGCGCTGGCCGGGTGTGCCAGCGCTCCGCCGAGCGGCCCGATCGTCGAGTACCGCGACGGCCTGACGCCGACCATGAAGATGGTGAAGTGCGAGGCGGACTACGAGTTGGTCGCGAAGGACGCATCCGCCGTGCCCGGCCCGTTCGGAAGACACCACATCCGCAAGGGTGAGGTTGTCGGCTTCCGGCGCGAGGCCGACGGTTCTCTGACCGCGATCGCACCGGGTTACACGCTCCCGCTGCCGCCCGGCGCGTACTCGTGGGAGGTCGTCCGCGACTCGGTCCCTCCGCAGAGCGAGCGGCAGTGGTGCGAAATCCGGAATCACCTGTGGACGGCCACCAAGGTCGCCGGGATAACATTCCTCGTCGGTTGCACGACCTTGCTCGTGCTCATCATCGCGCTCTAGAAACAGAAAAGGGGACGCAGCGGACGCAGCTCATTTTGTCAGAAAAGGGGACGCAGCGGACGCAGCTCATTTTGACAGAAAAGGGGACGCAGCCTATCGGGAAAAGGCGAGATGCTGGCGAAAGAACCATCCCGGTGCGGCCAGGTGATCCCAGGAGGGAACCCTGTGGTGAACGCGTGCGAGCAGATTGGGCTTCAAAGTGCTTCAGGACGGGCGTTCAGCCCGACCCAGAATCTTCGTTATTATTCAAGTCCGGTGGGGCCATGAGAGCGGTTCGGCCTCGTTTGCCTAATCAACTCACTGCCGCAGCACGAGTTTCGGCAACGCTTTTTGCAACGCCGCCGCCTCCGCGCTGGCAGCAATCTCTTTGTCCAGCGACAACTCCCGAAGGCCCTTCAACTCGGACAACTCTGTCAGCCCGGCCGGCGTGATCTTCGTCTTTCGCACGTCCAGGGTTTCCAGCTTCGTGAGGCCGCCGATCGACTTCATTCCCTTATCGGTGAAGGGCGATCCGTACAGGCGCAGATGCCGCAGAAGGTCGAACCCGGCTACAACCTTAAGCCCCTCGTCGGTCAGCTTCGCATAGGTCAGATCCAGGTTTTCGAGCTTCTTCATGCCGCCGAGCGCCTTGATCGCCTCGTCCGAGATCTCTTGTCCGTACAGGCGCAGCGACCGCATCTCCGTGAGCGGGGCCAGTTCCTTAAAGTCATCGCCCCGCACCCTCGTCATCGACAGGTCCAGAAGTTCCAG
This sequence comes from Limnoglobus sp., assembly GCA_041742055.1. GTDB lineage: Bacteria > Planctomycetota > Planctomycetia > Gemmatales > Gemmataceae > Limnoglobus. The sequence continues at coordinate 52,876 of JBGSJI010000003.1, forward strand.
TTTCTTCAGACCGACTAGTTTCTTCACCCCGGCAACGCTTAAGTGCGAATTGGTCATCCGGAAGCTCTTCAGCCCCTTCAGGTGGACTATGTTGTCCAGGGCCGCATCGGTGAAGTGGTTGAACCCGAGGTCGAGGTCTTCTATGTGATCGAGTCGTTTCAGCTCTTTTGCCCACTGGTCCGTGAGCTTGTTGCCGTAAACGTGCAGGAATCGGAGTTCCTTGAGCGCCCCGAACCCCTTGGCCCTCTCGTCCCCCACGTTCGAGTTGGTCAGCAACAGCTTGCGGAGGCTCTTCAGTTCTCGGACCGCATCCGTCGCCTTGCTGATCTCCGGCGGCTTCAGACTGGGCGCATATACGTAAGTCACCGGCTTTCCCGGCAACGTCTCATCACGCCCGACGGTCGCATTCAGCCCCTTGAGTGTTTCGACGGCCTTCGTTTCGACGGCCTTCGTTTCGTCGGCAATCGTCTCGGAAACGACCACCAACACCAACACTATGCACACGAGAACTCGCATCTCGATCTCCTTCCAGCCGAAGTCGATGGTTGCGCCCCCTCCGCCACCGAAAGAATCCCTGATACCAGGGGATCGGTTACGTTAACCAATAGCCCGTTCCTCTCACGTCGAGGTGCACCATGAATCCCAATTCCTTACCCATTCTCGCCATCGATCTCGGCAAAGACAACTCCGTTTTCTGCTTGTATCACGCACACTCCGGCGAAGTCGCCTTCCGCTCCGCACCCACCACGCCCGATCCCTCCACCATCAACTCACACACCGCCACTCTCACCGCGGTGTCTGTTGGTGGAGTGACAGTTGGTTGTCACTGACGTGATGGCTGACCGACCCCGTAGAGCTGTTTGGCACCGCCTCGGCTGTGACCGTCCGTTGTCACTGTCGGGAAAAGGCGAGATGCTGGCGAAAGAACCATCCCGGTGCGGCCCGGTGATCCCAGGAGGGCTCCCTGTGGTGAACGCGTGCGAGCAGACTGGGCTTCAAAGTGCTTCAGGACGGGCGTTCAGCCCGACCCAGAATCTTCGTTTTTATTCAAGTCCGGTACGTCGTCTTCGACCGGCACTGGGACTTGGTACTCGCACCAGACCGTAATCAGCACCCGCATTGTCAGGTACACGACCAGCCCGTTGAACACGTGCCACAGGAAGTGCGTTCCGACCGGGAACTGGCGGCACACCAGCAGGTCGATTGACCGACACACCAGCGCCAGGCAGAACGTCGCCGCAGCCCACACCAGTCCGAACCGGAGTTGCCGTCCGCAGGCGGCGTGGTGGAGACCGACGGCCCACGACAAGGCTACCGCCGGGGCGTACACCAACGCCCCGTTCAGCCACTCTTTGTACTCGGACAGCCAGAACCCGATACCGATGTAGCCGGCGAGCGCGGCCCCGACGACCGCCACTGGTAGGTGGGCAGCGTGGCGGCCATATAGCCAAAGGCCGGTGAACTGGAACAGCATGATTGGCACGATGTCCAGCAGCATCGCCCAACGGGTGGCGAAAGTGTGCCACAGTCCGCTCCCAATGCCAACCGCGACGGACAGTCCGATCAGACTCCACAGGCCGGGCGTCAGAACCCGCTGCCGGGCACCGGCCCGCCAGGCGGCCCAAGCCGCTACCAAGAACACAACGTTCGAGACGGCGTTGATCGGCTCGTCGAGCAAGCCGGGGCCACATCGCTCGCAGTACGTCTGCATCTGAGTACCCTGCCGCCGAAAGAATCCCTGATACCGGGGGATCGGTTACACTGACCGTTCGCCCGTTCCGCTCACGTCGAGGTGCATCATGAATCCCAATTCCTCACCTATTCTCGCCATCGATCCCACCGAATGCAACTCCGTTTCGACTGTCTTTCCGACCTGAAGGGTCGGTTCTGTCAGCCCGGGGCAAGGTCCGAAGGACCGTAGCCCCGGGTCCAAAGACAGAAAAATTCGCCCGTTGAGCGTGGGTCATTTTTAAAGAAAATGACCCACGCTCAACGGGCGAATTGGGTTTCGTGTTTCGGATTTGGTATTTGGATTTTGGAATTTTCCCACCCAGGGCATCGCCGCTTCGCGTCTCGCGCTGGGCTGACCAAACCGGCCCGTCAGGCCGGGAGAACCCAAGAAGACTCGGTGACACTTCGGTGTCAGCCAGAAGCTGGACACCGCAGGCGTGAACCATCCCGATGCTACGTTGGAGTTGATCTGTGAAGAGTCGAATGCACAGAGCCAGGGACCGTCGTTAGACCGACGACGGCGGAGGATCGCTCTTTTCATTCACGTTCGGTGGGCCATAAAGCGGTTCGGCGTCTTAGAGCCGCCGCAGGGTCCGATAGCAGTATGGGCACAACCAGAAGCACGATCCGCGGGCCGTTTGCCAAAACGTGCGACCGGCGTTGATGTGCCGGTTGCAACCGTCACAGTGCTCGTGGTCCCACCCGCCCGGCTCGACTGCGCAGCCATCGGGCACCGGCCCGCCGGTGTGCGGCCACTTGATTAAGTGCGCGCCATCGACCGGGTACAGCCGCATCGACCCACATGATGCGTGACGCGAGGCGACAGCTGGGTGCGGTTCGGCCGAGTCGTCGGGTACGCGGATGACGACCGCGTCAAGACCGCGAAACCGGATGCGGTCGAACCTCCGCCGACTCAGGCGTCGGAGCAACCGCATCCGCTCACCAGAGCCTGTCGCCACCCGTGTGCCCTCCGCCGCCGAACTCAGTATTAGCGCGCGTCGGGGGTTAGTCCCGATCGTGCGCGATTTCGCCTCCCGATGAGGCGAAAACCATTGGAATTCATCTTATTCATTCTCGTACTGCGCATTCTAACAGGGTAAACGCACCTATGCGCCACCCGCCTAGTCACCCATCAG
>JBGSJI010000004.1:0-6161 GCA_041742055.1 Limnoglobus sp.
CACGCGGTGGAGCCATGCTCGATAATGATGCGCAAGCGCGAGGCCGGGCGCAAGAGGAAAACGCTAGAAAATCACGGAATTCCGTAACCACCCCAACGCGCAAATCCCGTGCCGAACAGGATTGGGACGCAGCTCATTTCTGGATGAATAAAAGGGGACGCAGCTCATTTCTGGAAATGAGTTGCGTCCCCTTTTCTTTGTCGGACGCTGGTGTCGAAACGAACCGCAATGCGTCGATGAAAGAGACGGAGACAGATTTGCTACGTTTGATTCAAGTCGGTGGGCCATGAGAGCGGTTCGGCGTCAAACGCTATCCGTGCCGAACCCCTCGTAACTTGACGCAAGACGATTGTACGCCGCCACAGCGAGCTGCACGCATGACGGACACTCGGGTAGCTCCGGGGCAACTGTGAGCTTGTGACCGCAAACAGGGCATCGGACCCGCGGACTCATCCCGCCCGACCAATTCATTTCGCCATGGCCCAAGTGTGACAACTCCTCCACCTCCCGCTCGGTGTCGTCGATCAGTGACACGAGTTGCGGTTGGTCCGCGAACCGCTCGGCCTGGAGCCACCGCAGAGCAGCGAAACACGGGCGGAGCAAGGCCAACATGTACAACCGGCCGGAGCCGTCTGCGGTACTGATCCGTCCCAGATAGTCACGCACGAGTGCCATCTGAAGGGCAGCGGCATGGACGTGCGGCCGTCGCGGATCACGGTCAAGGTAGATCACTCGCGCCCTCCGCCGGCCGGGGCTTCTCCGCCGAACTGAGTATTAGCATGCGTCGGAAGTGGTTCCCGATCGTGTGCGGTTCCGCCTCCCGATAAGGCGAAATATTGAAAAGTGTAATCGCGTTGCGGAGGCGTTGCCAAAACTTATTTAGAGTTTCTGATAATGGATTGCGGAATTCGGAATGGAATGGAGCGATTTGGGTCCGATTTGTGGCAGTTTTGACCCATTCCGGCCCGATTTCCGGCAACTTTGGGACGGTTTTGGCGCTGAATCCGGCGAAAAGGGAGACCTTCGGTCGGGGATTTCGTCGAGGTCGGGAGACCTTCGACGAGCGCGGGGGAGACCTTCACCGAGCGCGTGTTTTTGCTCTCGCATCAATCGGCTACGGCATGAATTCGTCGATTCGCATTACGTGTTCATCATATCAGTCAGTGAACAAAATTGACGTAAATCCTTACGGCGCATAGGCGCTTCCGAAAATATGGCACGGTTCCACGGTAGGGTGTGGCAGTGTCGGTGGAAAGACGAGTCAGTGTTTGAATGTCTCCGCCAAGTCCATGCGCAGCCGGTGGAACCATTTCCTGGCAGATGCTCTACAATCACTGAATCCATCCCTTCGAATGTGGAGATGAACTCGTGCGCACCCTCTCGCTTCTCGCACTCCTGCTGGTCCTTCCCGCTCTTCAAGCCGCGGATGCCAAGCCGAACATCATCGTGATCAATATCGACGACCTCGGCTATGCGGACATCGGGCCCTACGGTTCCACCAAGAACCGCACTCCGCACCTGGACCGCATGGCGAAGGAAGGGCGTAAGCTCACCAGCTTCTATGCCGCACCGGTCTGCTCGCCGTCGCGGGCGATGCTGATGACCGGCAGCTACCCCAAACGGGCGCTGCCGATTCCACATGTGCTCTTCCCGGCCAACGATGTCGGCTTGTCGCCGAAGGAAATCACGATTGCGGAGGTCCTCAAGCCTGCCGGGTACGCCACCGCCATCGTCGGTAAGTGGCACCTCGGCGATCAGCCGGAATTTCTGCCCAACAAACAGGGGTTCGATCTTCATTTCGGCCTGCCCTACTCGAACGACATGGGACCGGCGGAGGACGGTGTGAAGAGCGACCTCGGCAAGCCGCTGCCGAAGTCCAAAAGCGCAGGACAGCCTCCGCTGCCGCTTCTGCGCAATGGCAAGGTCGTGAAGCGCGTGCTTCCCGACGATCAGCAATCGCTCGTCGAGATCTACACGACGGAAGCGAAGGCCTTCATCGCCGCGAACAAGGATCAACCGTTCTTTCTGTATCTCGCGCACAATGCGGTGCACTTTCCCATTTATCCTGGCAAAGCGTGGGCGGGGAAGTCGCCGAACGGCATCTTCTCAGACTGGGTGGAGGAAGTGGACTGGAGCGTGGGTCAGGTGCTCGATGCGGTGCGCGACCACAAGCTGAGCAAGCGCACGCTGGTGATCTTCACGAGTGACAACGGCGGAACGGGCCGGAGTGTGAACCTGCCGCTGCGAGGGAACAAGGGCAGCACGTGGGAAGGCGGAGTGCGCGTGCCGACGATCGCCTGGTGGCCCGGCACCGTCCCCGCCGGCACCGAGACCGACGCAATCACCGGCATGTTCGATATCCTGCCCACCGCCGCCGCACTCGCCGGCGTCAAGCCGCCAGCGGATCGCAAGCTCGACGGCGTGGATATCGGTCCGCTGTTGCGGGACGAAGCCATGGCGTACGCTCCGCACGACACCTTCTTCTATTATCGTGGTCTGCAACTCGAAGCGGTGCGTAAGGGCGATTGGAAACTCGTCATCGCGACCAATGCCAAGAAGGCTAACGCGAAGGAATCCGCCTTCGAGCCGCAGTTGTACAACCTCAAGGAGGACATCGGCGAAAAGAAAAATGTCGCCAAAGCGCATCCTGAGATCGTCAAAAAGCTGGAAGCAGTGATCGAGGGGATGAAGAGCGATCTGGGCGTTGCCGGCCCGGCCAAAGGCTCCCGCGAGTTGGGCAAAGTCGCGAAAGGCCTGCCGATCATCAATCCCGACGGCTCCATCCGCCCCGACTTCGAAGAGAAGAAGTAACCGAGCGTCCTCAGCAAGATCGGGTACAATCAAGGATTCAGGAGAATTCCAAATGAGCGCATTGCACTGGGACGATTACATCGAGGAGCGCAAGGAGGTCTTGCTGGGGAAGCCGATCTTCAAGGGAACGCGGCTTTCCGTGGAGCTTGTTCTGAAAGCGCTGGGCGCGGGGAGCACGATCGAGGAGTTGTTGGAACAGTATCCGACTTTGAGAGCGAACCACATAGAAGCGGCTATTGTCTTTGACTCAATTCATGAAAGACCAATGGTGCAGTATTCAGATGAACCTGACCTTTGAAAGTTATTCGCAACAATCGGCCATTTGGCCTCAGAATGGCCGACATATCCTAGCTCAGTATGACGACGAATCAATCATCGTTTATCAGGCATACCGGGAAGAGATTGGTCGTTATGCCATTGATCATGGACGATTCGGTGGTCTATTCAGTTACAACCGGATGAGTTGGATCAAGCCCAATTTTCTCTGGATGATGTATCGTTCGGGCTGGGGGACGAAATCAGGTCAGGAAATCACTCTGGGATTGCGACTGCGACGCGGATTCTTTGATTCCCTTCTCGCTTTAGTGGTATCATCCCGTTGGGATCGGCACGAGTTTTCTACGGAGGAAGAGTGGTCGCGTGCGGTAGCGCTTTCCATGGTTCGGATGCAATGGGATCCTGATCATCATCCGAAAGGTGCTCCGCTAGAACGCCGAGCGATCCAACTTGGACTGCGTGGCTCTATATTGCAACAGTTTGGTACGCAGGAGCTTCTTGAAGTCATTGACCTGTCCGAATTCGTTGCGGATCAACGTTCGATTCTTGATAGTCGTGGAGTCAACTCATTGAAGACACCTCGGGAACGAGTTTATGTCCCCACCGATTCAGAGATTGTTCGAAAGATTCGACTCGATACAGAAATGTCATAACGAATGACGATCGGGGAACGTTCGATGTCGTCTCCATCCTCCCCCGCCTCCGCACTCCGCCAGGCGATTCTCGCCGAGTCGCCCTTGCAGGTCGTTGGCGCCATCAACGCGTACAGCGCACTGCTCGCGGAGCGGGCCGGCTTTCGCGCACTTTATCTTTCCGGTGCGGGCGTCGCGAACGCGTCGTTCGGCCTGCCCGATCTCGGCATCACCACGCTCAACGATGTCTGCGAGGACGTCCGCCGCATCACCTCGGCCACGCCGCTGCCGTTGCTCGTGGACGCCGACACCGGCTGGGGCGGTGCGTTCAACATCGCCCGCACGATTCGCGAACTGATTCGCGCGGGCGCTGCCGGGTGCCACCTTGAAGATCAGGTGCAGGCCAAGCGTTGCGGCCACCGGCCGGGCAAGGCACTCGTGAGTGCCGAGGAAATGAGCGACCGCATCAAGGCCGCCGTCGATGTCCGAAGCCAGGATTTCGTGATCATGGCCCGCACCGACGCCCACGCCAGCGAAGGGCTCGCCTCCGCCATCACTCGCGCTCAGCAGTATGTCGAAGCCGGTGCGGACATGATCTTCGCCGAAGCGCTCACGACACTCGACGAGTTTCGCCAGTTCACGCAATCGGTTCCCGTGCCGGTGCTCGCCAACATCACCGAGTTCGGCAAAACACCGCTCTTCACAGTCGATGAACTTCGCACAGCGGGTGTGAAACTCGTGCTCTATCCCCTGAGTGCGTTCCGCGCGATGGCGAAGGCGGCGGAAACGGTCTACGGATCCATCCGTACTCAGGGCACGCAGGCGGCGGTCACCGGCCAGATGCAGACGCGGGCGGAACTTTATGATGTGCTGAACTATCACGCCTACGAACAGAAACTCGACGAACTCTTTTCGAAGGAGAAGCCATGAGCGAATCGACCTTCAAACCGAAAAAGTCCGTCGCCCTTTCCGGCGTCGTGGCCGGTTCCACCGCTCTTTGCACCGTCGGCCGCAGCGGGAACGACCTGCATTATCGCGGTTACGATATCCTCGATCTCGCCGCCCACTGCGAATACGAGGAAATTGCCTTCCTTCTGGTGCATGGCGCACTGCCAACGCAAAGTCAGCTGTCCGCATACAAGACGAAACTCCAGTCGTTGCGCGATCTCGATCCGGTGGTACTGGCGGTCCTGGAATCGCTGCCGGCGACGGCGCACCCGATGGATGTGTTGCGCACCGGCGTCTCCGCAATCGGTTGCGCGAATCCGGAGGCGGAGCCGTTCACACCCGAGGCGGCTCGCGATCGCATCGATCGACTTCTTGCTTCGCTTGGCTCGATGCTTCTGTACTGGTACCACTTTTCGCAATCCGGCAAGCGCATCGACCTGCAGACCGACGACGATTCCATTGGCGGGCACTTCCTGAATCTGCTGCACGGCAAGCCGCCGAGCGCGTCGCATGTGAAGGCGATGCACGCTTCGCTGATTCTCTATGCGGAGCATGAGTTCAACGCCTCGACATTCACGTCGCGGGTGATCGCGGGGACCGGCTCGGATCTGTACTCGTGCATCTGCGGTGGCATCGGTGCGCTTCGTGGTCCGAAGCACGGCGGCGCCAACGAAGTCGCGGCGGTCATCCAGAAGCGATACACTTCAGCTGATGAGGCCGAGGCGGACATCGTGAAGCGTGTGGCGGCGAAGGAGATCATCATCGGCTTCGGTCATCCGGTGTATACGGTGTCCGATCCGCGCAATGTGGTGATCAAGGAGATCGCAAAGCTACTTTCGGATGAAGTAAACGATCGGGTGATGTACGACGTGGCGGAGCGAATCGAAGCGGTGATGATGCGTGAGAAAAAGATGTTCCCGAACCTCGACTGGTTCAGTGCGGTGTCGTACGAGCGGATGGGAATCCCGGTGAGTTTTTTCACACCGCTGTTTGTGATGGCTCGTACGGCGGGCTGGGGCGCCCATGTGCTGGAGCAGCGGGCGGACAACAAGATCATCCGTCCAAGCGCGAATTACACGGGCCCGGAACCGCGGGCGTTCGTGCCGATCGAAAACCGTCAATGAAAACAGGCACCCAATCGGGTGCCTGTTGGTTTGCTTCCAAACGAATTCGTTTCAACCTTCCTTGGCATCGATGGAAGATGGGGTTTTCTTATTTTTGCCCCCACCGGTGCCGATTTCCTGCTCGGGTTCGGGTGGTGCGTACGTCTTTGTGGGTGGAGTGACTTTATCGTCTTTGCCACCACAACCAATAGCTCCCCCGATTGCGGTCATGATGACACCGCAGAGGATCACACGTTTCATTTTCAATCCTGAAAAAGTGGAATGTTAGTTAAGAACGCCTTCGGTGTTGGTGACGGAGCCATCCGACTTGGCGGAGATCTGGCGGAAGATCGTGGTGTCGGCACCCGTGCGGACCGACTTCACGCTGCCG
>JBGSJI010000005.1:0-66294 GCA_041742055.1 Limnoglobus sp.
ACCGAATGGCTGAGCGTCGACAGTTCGTGTATCCGCGCCACGGTCGCGGCCGCCGGGGCGAAAAAAAAGTCGATGGAACCGGTGGTCAGGCGTCCGAGGCGTTGGGTCGCAGCCGCGGTGGCTTCGGCAGTAAAATCCACGCCGCCGTCAACTCGTTTGGCCATCCGGTGACGATCCACTTCACCGGATCGGAGGCGAGCGATAGTCCGCACTTGCCGGGTCTGATCGCCGGTGTCCAACCCGAGGCGGTGCTCGCGGACAAGGGGTATGATTCGGATGGGAACCGCGAAGCGATTCGCAGGCAGGGTGCCGAACCGTGCATTCCGCCGCGGAGGAACCGCACCCAGCCGATCGCCTATGACCGGCATCTGTATGGTGCCCGGAATGTGGTCGAGCGATTCTTCGGGCGGATCAAACAGTATCGCCGTGTGGCGACGCGGTTCGACAAATGGGCGAGAAACGATCTGGGGTTCGTCTGGCTCGCGTCGATCGAAATAATGCTTACCTAAATCGCCAAAGGTACCAGTCTTCAATCAGTAGGGGCTAAGTACTGGTAGACAACATAGACGTTCCACACGCTTCACCCGCCCGCCACCTGCACCATTGCCAAGATACCGGCCCTAAGCGGTCCCGGTAGCGTCGGCCACGCAGCCACGAGCGCGGCCAGATCGGCGTCGGGAATCCCCCCTTCGCTTGTATCGCAGGTACGCCCGGTGATACGCCCGGCAGCGGCTTTGGGCGGAAGTGCTTTCGTGTCAGGGCTTTGGAAATCAGTATCCAGAGGCTGAAAATCGTTAGGCCCCCGGTTCAATCCCGGGACTGCCCACTGTGGTCCACTTCATAATTATTTCAAATCTCTTTGCTGTTATGTTTGAATCAGATAAGGATTCACGGGAAATTCAGAGATACACCACCATTTACCCGCGATAAGTCTTGAGAATGAGAGGAATCGTTGATTGTAGTCACCTTCCATTCGATTTGAAACAATTGATCAGTAGTAATCATTTTTTTACCTATCCAGACGGGTTTCGTAATCAGCGTGTATCCGTTTCGCGATCCATACAAATGACCACTAAGATTCTGAGACCATGCAACGGAGATACAAGTGTGTCGTGATGGTCAGTATTGGCCACACAGCAATTCAAAAAAACCAAGTTAATCCTTTGTGTCTTAAAATCCGCCATGCCATTACAAACAAATACTATATAGATCGATTGACAATTTGATTTATTGTTACGCCCCGCTCTCAATAGGACTTTTTCACCGAAAGATCGATCACTAAAAGACTTGCTTTAAAGGGTTCGACGCACGATGATTGGATTCGATTAATTCTCAGAGCCCGGAGGATTCATCTTGAGTTGCAGAACTCACGGTAATTTTCACTTTGGGTAAGCTGGAGAAATGAAATAATGCGAAAAATCGGAAAATGGCTCACCTTCTACTTCATCACGACTATATTCACAGAGTCGATCGTTTGACCTGAACAGCAGTGGCCGATTCCTATGGCTTCTTTTGAGTAGTGGAATCGGACAAATTCACACTGAATCTATTCAGGATCGACAACTTTTTACGGTTCACTCCCTCTCTCCGAAAGGATCGAAACTGCCATGAACAAGAACGACAACATGAAAAAACATCACAAAGGCATACGATCCAATCTACTTATGAGCCAGAGGAGTACTAGGCCCGATCGAATCCCATTACTCGTACAGATTCTCGAGGATCGTGTCACACCTGCGACCTTTGTTGTCAACAGCACGCAGGATCTGGCCGTTGATCTGACCGATGCCATCGTCACGTTGCGTGATGCCATCACGGCCGCCAATACGAATGTCGCGGCAAGTGTTGGCGCGACCGGCGGCGATATCACCGGCGAAGCAGATAACGACGTGATCGTATTCGATTCAACCGTCTTCGGAGGCGGCGCTACGATCACTCTCTCTCAGGGTGACTTGCTGATCAGCGATGATCTCATCCTCGATGGTGCGACCGGTAATGGTGGTGGAGCAACCACCGTCACGATCGACGGTGGCGGCGCAAGTCGATTGTTCGTCGTGAATACGATCGGCTTCCCCGGAACCTTGGATCAGGTCACATTTGAAAGTTTGATTCTGCAAAACGGAAATGGAACAGGAGCGAACACGACGAAAAATGGAAAAGGTGGCGCGATCTTCCTTGATGCGGGCAGTCATGCGGAGATTTCGGATTCGACCATTCAGAACAATACGGTAACCGCCGTGAACGGCGCGACTGACGGCGGAGGTGGTGTTTACAGTCTGTCGAGTGAACTGGAGATTTCGAACACGTCCTTTACCAATAACATCGTGACGGGAACGGGTGCAAGCGGCGGCGGGATCTTCCAGAACGGCGGCACGTTATCACTCATCGGCAGCACTGTGGGCGGACTGATGGGCGGTGCCAACACCGCCGTTCGAGCCGGAGGCGGCATTGAAATTCGTTCCGTTGAAAGCCCGGCGACGACGACGATCGATTCATCGGATTTCGTTGGCAACACGGCAGGTATCAACGGTGGCGGCCTTCATATCGGCACCGCTCAGGTTGTCGGCGCGACGACTGCAACCGTCACAGTGACGGGAGGTAATTTCACATCGAACGTCGCCGATAGTGAGGGTGGCGGATTGTGGAACGATTTCCAGGGCAAACTCACGATAACGGACGTCAAAATTACACAAAATAGTGCGAACGGCGATGCGGCGAGCAATGGCGGCGGCGGCGTATTCAGTCAGGGCAGCGGATTGTTAACGATCGAAAATTCCAAGCTTAACGCCAATAAAGCAGGGGGAACGCTTGGCAGCGGTGGCGGCGTGCTGGTTGATGGGGGCACCGTCATCATCACCAATTCCACAATTTCGAAAAGCTCCGCCAATCGTGCTGGCGGCGGGATCGAAATCAGCGGGGCCACGAATCCCGCAACGGCCACATTGACGAACCTGACGGTCGATGGAAATTCCGCAGGTATCAATGGTGGTGGCGTTCATATCAGCACAGCACAGATGATCGGAGCCACGACAGTAACCACCACGGTCATCGGGGGAACGTATTCGAACAACACCGCCGCGAACGAGGGGGGCGGATTGTGGAACGATTTCCAGGGTGACATGACGATCGATGGAGCGACGATTTCCAATAATTCCGCGAGCGGTGCTGTTTCGTCGAGTGGCGGTGGTGGTGTGTTCAGCCAAGGCGGCGGTACGCTGACGATCATGAATGCGATCATCGACGGCAACATGGCCGATGGCGCGGGCGGCACGCCAGCAACCTCCGGCAGCGGCGGCGGCATTCTGGTGGATGGCGGAACCCTGATACTTTCCAGCACGACATTGTCCAATAACACGGCGGTACGGGCCGGTGGCGGTCTTGAATTGAACGGCATCACGAACGTGACCGCAGCAACGATCACGGATGCAGTCTTCACGACGAACGCAACGGGCCCAAGCCCGGGTAACGGTGGTGGTATTCACATCACGACGGCGGGCGTTGTTGGCGACCCGACTCAAGTCACCGCCACAGTAACCAACGGGACATTTGATGGCAATACTGCCAGCAACGAAGGCGGCGGGTTGTGGAATGATTTCCAGGGTGAATTGACGATCGATGGTTCAAGTATCGTCAATAACGTCGCCAGTGGTAAGGTGTCATCCAGTGGAGGGGGTGGCGTATTCAGCCAGGGCGGCGCGCTGACCATCACGAATTCCACAATCGACGGCAACAAGGCTGATGGAGCGGGTGGCACGCCGGGAACTTCCGGCAGCGGGGGCGGCATTCTCGTCGACGGCGGAACGCTGAGCCTCTCGAATTCAACTTTGTCGAACAACTCCTCGGTTCGAGCCGGTGGCGGCCTCGAGTTGAACGGCCTCACGAACGTGGTCACAGCAACGATTACGGATACCGACTTCACGACGAACGACACGGGTCCCAGCCCGGGCAACGGTGGTGGCATTCACATCACGACGGCGGGAGTCCTCGGCGATCCCACTCAAGTCACTACGATGGTTTCGGGTGGAACATTCGACGGCAATACTGCCAGCAACGAAGGTGGCGGATTGTGGAACGATGTTCAGGGTGAACTGACCATCAGTGGAGTCACAATCACGAATAATTCGGCGGCCGGCGCTGTGCAGGATTCGGGCGGTGGCGGCGTCTTCAGCCAAGGTGGAATCACAACGATTTCCAATAGCACGATCAGCGGCAACATGGCGACGGGAGCGGGTGGAACCGGCCCGACGTCGGGAAGCGGCGGCGGCATCTTGCTTGATGGTGGCACGTTGACGGTGACCGGCAGCATGATTTCGGGGAATTCCTCGGTTCGTGCGGGTGGCGGGATCGAAATCAGCTCGATCGTGCGCGAAGCGACGGTCACGATCAGTTCATCGAATTTCAGCAACAACACCACAGGTCCAACCCCGGGCAACGGTGGCGGTCTGCACGTTACGGCACCAATGGGTGCGAACCCGACGACCTTGAACATCACAGGCGGAACTTTCATCAGTAACGTCGCCTCGGCCGAAGGGGGTGGTTTGTGGAATGACGTTGCGGGCACGATGACGGTCTCGAATGTCACAATCGCGGGCAACAAAGCAAGCGGTGCCGCAGCGGATCAGGGCGGCGGTGGCGTGTTCAACAATGGTGGCACAACGAACATCACTAACTCTACAATTGCGGGCAATATCGCAGATGGCGCGGCCGGCAGCGGTGGCGGCATTCTGAATGACGGTGGAAGCCTTACGGTCACGGGTGGCACGATCGCCGGGAACGTTTCGAATCGAGCGGGCGGCGGTATCGAAGCCACGGCACAGAATCGTGACTCCGTCGTCGAACTGACCGATGTCAGCATTCTGGGCAACACGACGGGTAACAGCCCTGGCAACGGCGGCGGGATTCACGTGACCGACACGTCCGCAGTAACCACAACCAGCACGTTTACCATCACGAATGGTCTGATTTCCAGCAACGTGGCGAATCAGGAAGGTGGCGGCGTCTGGAACGATACCGGCGTCATGACCATCACCGGCACGACGATCATCGGCAACACGGCAAACGTGGCCAATGCTGCAAGCGATGCACAGGGCGGTGGTGGCGTCTTCAACAACGGCGGCACAATCATCATTGATAGCGCCACCATTTCGAAGAACACCATTGGTGGAACGCCGGGAACAGATGACGGTGGTGCGGGGATCTTCAACGACGGACGCAATTCGCCCGGCACGATCACCATCACCAATACGACGATCAGTGAAAACTCCACGACAACAGGTTCGGGCAATGGCGGTGGTATCCTTAACATTGGAGACGCTGATACAGTCGCGACAGTCACCATCACCGGCGGCACGATCGATGGCAATACTGCAGCGCGTGCGGGTGGCGGTATCGAGACGAACGCTGGTGTCGTTTCGATCACGAGCGTCACGGTGAGCGGAAACACCGCCAATATCAACGGTGGCGGCTTGCATGTGACGGGAGCCGGCAGCGTGAACGTGACTACGAGCACGTTCTCAGGCAATACGGCTTTGAACGAAGGTGGCGGTCTCTGGAACAGCTCCGATGCCGCGGGGACGATCTCGGTGGACAGCAGCACGATCAGTGGCAACACGGCCAAGTTCGGCGGCGGTCTGTTCAACGACGGTACTGCTGGGACGATCAGCCTCGTTAACAGCACAGTCTCCGGTAACAAGGCGAGCATTGATGGCGGCGGAATCGATGACGAAGGCGGAACGCTGAATGTTTCGCTGACCACGATCACCAACAACACTGCGGTGAACAGTGGTGGCATCAATGCCGATACGGGCACGACGCTGAACGTCACCAACTCAATCGTCGCCGGTAACACGGCTACCACCGACGCGGACACCAATGCAACCATTTCCACGACATTCAACTTCGTGGGTGGTGATCCGATGCTGGGGGCTCTGCAAGACAACGGCGGACCGACATTCACTCACGCTCCGCTTGCGGGCAGCCCGGTGGTCGATGCAGGCGACCCGGCCTTCACCTCGCCTCCGGACTTCGACCAGCGGGGTACGGGTTTCCCAAGGGTCATCGGCACGACCGTTGATCTGGGTTCCGTCGAAACGGATCCGACAGCGCCAGCCGCTCCGGTTGTGACAGCGCCTGCCGCACCGGTCACCGTCGATGCAGATACCTTCGACATCATGGGAACCGCCGAGGCCGATTCGCTCGTGCAGATTTTCCGCGACGTCAATGGCGATGGAATGCTCGATGCCGGCGATAAGTTAGTCGGCTCGTCACAACTGACCGGCGGTGCGACTGCGTTCACCGTCTCGGTGCCGCTCAATCAGCTCTCCGCCAATAACTTCCTGGTCACTGCCACGGATGCGTCCAGCAATGTCTCGCCGGCCACGGTCGTTCCGACGATCACGGAAGCGGATCTGACCGCTCCGGTCGCGCCGACGGTCACGGCGCCCGCCGCACCGGTCACCGTCGATGCGGGTACGTTCACCATCGTCGGCACCGCCGAAGTTGGCTCGCTCGTTCAGATCTATCGCGATACCAACGGCAATGGCAAACTGGATACCGGCGAGACAGTCGTGGGTTCGCAGCAACTGGGAGCGACCTCCGCAGGCTTCTCCATCAGCGTTCCACTGACTCAAAACGCAGCCAACAACTTCCTGGCCACATCGACGGATGGCGCCGGAAACGAATCGGCCGCGACCCTGGTACCAACGATCACGGAAGCGCCTGCGATTCCGACAGGCGCGGTCTTCGCTGTCGGCCAAGGAGCCGGCGGTGCGGGCCTGGCACAGCTCTATGCTGCCGATGGCACTACGGTTGGAACCTCGGTCACACCCTTCACGGGCTTCACCGGCGATGTCCGGGTCGCATCGGCGGACTTCAACGGCGACGGAATCCTGGATCTCGTCGTCGGCACCGGGCCGGGTTCCGTGACGAATGTTCGGATTCTGAATGGGAAGGATGGCTCGGAACTCTTCCAGGTTCAACCGTTCGAATCAACCTTTACCGGAGGCGTCTTCGTTACGGTCGGGGATGTGGACGGTGACGGAGTGCCGGATCTGGCGATCACACCGGATGAGGGTGGCGGACCGCGAGTCGATATCTTCAAAGGCGGAGCGTTCACGAAGATCGTCAGTTTCTTCGCGATCGATGATCCGAACTTCTTTGGCGGTGCCCGTGCGAGCATCGGCGATCTGAACAACGACGGCGTTGGCGACCTGATCGTGTCCGCGGGCTTCGGTGGCGGACCGCGAGTCGCGGGCTTCGACGGTAAATCGCTTACCACGACTCCCGTCAAACTGTTCAACGACTTCTTCGTCTTCGAAGAAACGCTGCGAAATGGAGCCTTCGTGGCCGTGGGCGACATCAACGGCGACGGCTTCGCCGATCTCATCGCCGGCGGCGGACCGGGCGGCGGACCGCGAGTCACCGCCTTCGACGGCAACGCCCTGCTGTCCAATCAGCAGACCATCCTCGCCAACTTCTTCGGTGGCGATCCCGACAGTCGTGGCGGTATTCGACTCGCAACGAAGAATCTCGACGGCGACACGCGTGCGGATCTGATCGTCGGTGCCGGAACCGGAGCCGGGTCCAAGGTGACGGCGTACCTCGGAGTGAACATCACACCAACCGGCACGCCTACGAGTGCCTTGAATTTCGATGCGTTCGATGACTTCAATGGCGGAGTCTTCGTTGGTTAAAACCCGACATCCCGTTCGATCCTCATTGGCCCGGGCTTATCACCCGGGCTTTTCATTTTGAACATCTGTTTACTCACCCGGTGGAATTCTGGGATTTCCTGTGGACATGAATCGTGAATTGTGTCCAATAGCGGTGATTAAACCACTTACCGCGTGGAGTTTCCAACGATATGGCCAGAGTGTTCCTCTCCCTGATCCTGGTAATTGCGGGCAGTTTCGCCTGCCGCGCCGCCGACAAACGTCCGAATATCCTCTTCATCATCGTCGATGATCAATCTCCGTTCGACCTCAAAGTCTACGATCCGAAATCCCAGCTGAACGCCCCGAACATCGAACGTCTCGCCCGGGACGGAATGGTCTTTGATGCGGCCCACCACCTGGGGTCCTGGTCTGGAGCCGTTTGTACACCATCTCGACATATGATCATGACGGGACGGACCGTCTGGCACATTCCCGGCGCCGCGGGGAAAAAGGCTGGTAAGCCGAATCCCAAAACGGCGCAATTGATTCCGCCGGACCTGCCCCAGAATACGATGGCAGCGATATTCAACCGCGCCGGATACGACACGATGCGAACCTGCAAGATCGGAAACAGCTACGAAGCCGCCAATAAACTCTTCACCGTTCGCAGAGACGCCACAAAACGCGGAGGCACCGACGAAACCGGCAGCGTCTGGCATGGCAAGCAGGTTCTGAATTATCTGGACGAGCGACAGGCCAGCAAAGACGCGGATCCGTTCCTGATCTATTTCGGATTCTCGCATCCGCATGACACCCGCGATGGCACACCGGAACTGCTCGCCAAATACGGCGCAGTCAACCACGCGGACAAAACGACTGTTCCACCCGCCAATCCCAAACAGCCTCCGCTGCCCGTCAATTATCTGCCGAAACACCCCTTCCCGCACGGCCATCCGAATCTGCGCGATGAAGTGGCCGTCAGCGGTGTCTGGGAACGCCGCGATGAGCGGACGATCCGCAACGAACTCGGCCGCGAGTTCGCCTGCAGTGAAAATATCGACATCCAGATCGGGAAGGTGCTGGCCAAACTTGAAGCTATGAGTGAACTGGAGAACACCTACATCTTCTACACAGCGGATCACGGCATGGCGATCGGCCGTCATGGGCTTCAAGGCAAGCAGAACCTCTACGAACACACCTGGCGCGTGCCCTTCATCGTCAAAGGTCCGGGAATCAAACCGGGCACGCGGGTTCCGGGGAATATCTATCTTCTCGATGTCCTGCCGACACTCTGCGATCTCACGGGAATCAAAGCACCAGACACGGTTGAAGGGCAGAGCTTCAAGTCGATCCTCGAAGGCAAAAACGACACGCTCCGGGACGTCCTCCACGGCGTGTACGCTGGCGGGACCAAACCGGGCATGCGCTGTATCAAAAAGGGAGATTGGAAGTTGATCAAGTACGATGTTCTTGATGGCAAAGTTCGCCAGACTCAACTCTTCAACCTGAAAGAAAATCCCAACGAATACCTGCCCGAGCACACGAGCAAGAACCCGCTGGAGACAAACCTCGCCGATGATCCGAAGTATCGGGACAAGCGAACAGAACTCGAAGCCCTGCTGCTCAAGGAGATGGAACGACTGGACGATCCGTACCGACTCTGGGATCAACCCAGGAAGTAACAACATGGGACCGGCCGGAGTCTCATTCCGGCCGGTTGACTCCGATTCAAAAATCTAATCGACTCAGTGACCGCGGCGGATATCCGAGGGCGGATAGCGGATCTCGACTCGGTACACCTTCTTGATGCGCGTGTGGATCTCCCAGGTTTCCGGGTCAATCTTTTCCGGCACGTCAACCTTGCGGACATCGACCGTGGCGTGAAACCCTCGCTCAGAAAACACATCAATCATCATCCGCAGGCATAACGCCTCGTCCAGAAGAGGCTCTTCGAGATTGATCTGTGCATGGCCGGACATCGCATGCGCCCGAACGATCGGAATCATCCGCTTCTCGATCAGTTCCATAACGCTTTCAAAAAGCGCCGCATTTTCCTCGTGGTATTGCTCCAGACGTTTCACCAGTTCCTGTCGGGCATGCCGTGCCAGTTGCGTGGCAACGGGGATCTTCTGGATCAGTTCAAACACGCCCGGGCTGAGTTCGAGAGAACTTTGATACGTGAACTCCCGAACGATATTCCGCTGAACTTCGGGTAGATCCCCCTCCGCATCGATGAAATGGAAGTGGAAAATCTGCCGCAGGGACTGCAAGGCATCGAACGTCGTATCCTTGAACGCCTTGTACCGTTTCCGACACAATTCCGGGTCGAGGTCGGTCACGCGCTCTTCACGCAATTCTCCGATCCCCGATTCGCGAACTTGGCGATTGTGTTCGCGTATGATCCGCCCCCGCTTCAACTGACGCTCGACACTCACTTCCTCGCCGACGAACAGCAACGCAATTCGAAACATCGGTTTCCCCGATATCCGGGTCCCGTTCGAATTCGTACTCTCCGCCTGAGAAGCGATCATCGCATGGTAAAAGAGTTTGAGGAACTCGACCTGAACCTTCGTCCGCGGAAAGCCATCGACAATCACGCCATCCCGATATTCCGGATTCAGCAGTTCTTCGAGCAGCAGACCGATCACCTCGCGATCGCCGACCATCTGTCCCGCATTTTTGATCGATGTCGCCTGCGGAGTGGTCAGCAGGTTGCTGATCACGATCGGTTCCGCAGTGATATCGCGGGCTTCGGCGATGAACGGCGTATTCGTGCCTTTACCCGAACCCGGAGCACCGCCCAGCCAGATGAACTCTCGGGGAAAAACCAGATTCTCGCCGTGCTTTTCCTTCAGATCGGCCCAGACCGCCGAGAAAATCAGTTGAGCGTCCTTGATCTCAAGATCCCCCACGGCAACCGGGGTTCGTGGAAGGGGGTGCGCCTTGGATTCGCTCACACAAACTCCGGGTCAAGAGACAGAGTGGAGACAGTTTATCATAGTAAAACTGGAAACTGACCTCCTGAGCCGGGCATTTTGAATCGATCCCTATGCAGCAAAAGCGGATCGGGCAAGATATTCAGTCTGACAAAATGATTACTTTCGTATGATCAGGGATATTGTGTTCACATTGTTGGATCACCGGACTGAGAAAATCGTCAGTCCCCGTTTCGAACAAAATCCGTTTATCCCTTCAGAGAGTCGTGTTCCAGGTCACTCCCCGGTCTGATTCCGAACATTCAACCCACAGATCCAGCAGGGAGATGCTGATTGAGCCACAAAGTGCGTATCGGTATTGTCGGCGGCGGTCCGGGTGGCCTGATGACCGCATACTTTCTTCAGAAATACGCCACGCATCCGCTTCAGTTGACTCTGATCGAAGCGAGCGACCGTCTGGGCGGAAAAATCCAGACATCGAAATTTTCGAACTCCGAAATGAGTTATGAAGCCGGCGCTGCGGAATTCTACGATTATTCCCATATTGATGACGATCCACTCAAGGAACTCATCGCCGAACTTGGCCTGTCGACCACGCGAATGGAAGGCACGTCCGTCGTCGTCGGCAATCAACTCATTTCCAACCTCGACGATCTGACTCCGGATTGTGCCAAGGCCCTGCTGACGTTCGATCGCAGGGCGCGGGGGATGCAAACGCCGCGAGAGTTTTATCTCGCCAACGATCTTGGACAATTGAAAAACTCAAACGTCGGTCTGCCGTTTCAACCTTTGATCGATGGCATTGCGAATCCGCAAACCAAACACTACATCGAAACGCTTATCCACAGCGATCTCGCAACGGAACCCGACCACACGAATCTGGAATACGGCCTGCAGAACTACCTGATGAACGATCCGCGGTACATGCGGCTCTACAGCATCGTCGGCGGGAATGAACGGCTGATTGAAGAACTCGCGAAGTGGATCCGCGCCGAAGTCCTTCTCAACCATTTCGCGGACGAAGTCGGGCTCGATTCCAATGGCCGAATGCGTGTCGGCCTTCGATCCGGCGAACATCATTTTGAACGAACCTTTGACCAACTTGTCCTCGCATTACCGCACCAGGCACTGTGCAAAGTGACGTTTCAGGGACAGCGATTGTCCGAGGCGTTCCGCAGGCACCTCACTCATTACAACCACCCCGCCCATTACCTGCGCATCACGATTTCCTTCAAGCAACCATCATGGCGCAGCCGGTTTCCGGATTCGTTCATGATGATCGATCAGTTCGGCGGGTGCTGCCTGTATGACGAATCGCTTCGCGATCCCAGTTGCAATGGCGGTGTACTGGGTTGGCTGATTGCAGGAGAGAACGCGGAGGAAATGAGCCTTTGGGATGATCAACAACTCATCGAGGCGGCGCTTGATTCGCTGCCCGCGTTCTTCCCAGATGCCCGCCCAGACTTCATCGAGGGTCGAATCCATCGCTGGATCGGTGCGGTGAGCGCGATGCCCGGCGGATGGTCAGCAGTTCCGCTCGAACAGCGCCATCAGCCGGAACCCCAAGACCACGCGAAGCTGTTTGTTGTCGGCGACTATCTCTTCGATTCCACGCTCAATGGAGTGCTGGATTCGGCCGACTACGTTTCCAAATGGATGATTTCCTCCAACAATGAGCAAGGCGCCCTTCGACATGACGACGATCGAACAACAGTGGCCAGTCGGAACATTGGAACAGGCCTTGATCTATTTGGATCGGGCAACCAGATCCCCATCAGCAATAGCGGACTTACCTGCGCCTCTCCTTCGCCATGCAGTACTTTCGGAAAGTGATGACAAGGCGGAACTCC
The DNA here is from genome assembly GCA_041742055.1 of Limnoglobus sp. Lineage (GTDB taxonomy): Bacteria > Planctomycetota > Planctomycetia > Gemmatales > Gemmataceae > Limnoglobus. The sequence continues at coordinate 12,439 of JBGSJI010000005.1, forward strand.
GTCTCCTTTCGATACCCGCTTCCGCGAGCGATGCGAGCAGTCTTGCCGATCGTATCAGAGAATGGCTCGCGCCGACCGATTCCGCACAGGCTCAGGATCAACTCGTAACCATGCAGGGAGTCGATCTCTATTGGTGCCTGCCTCGCGTCGCAATCGTTGCTTCCGCCGACCGACTCGAGATGCTTCGCCGTGCGGTCGTGGAATCGGCGTATTGGGAACTCGAACTTCGACAGATTGAATCGGATTTGGCGACGCGCTGGCCCGAACTCGAAGCGCATGCGCCACAGGCGTTTGAATTCCGCGAGCGGGATCTGAAGTATCGCGATCAACTGGCAGTTCAATTCCGGCAACTCCTTTTACTCCGCTCGCGACTTGCCAAGATCACGCCCTGGTTGCGCATGCCGCCGGCGTACCCGGCAACGTTGTCCGGGCAGATTCAGGAACGATTGCGCGAACGCCTTGCAGTCCACCATCGCGTCGAATCGCTCGAAGTTCAATTGGAAGTCTTTGAGCGGATTTACGACGGTTGTGGTCAAAGGGTCAGCGAATTCGTTCTCGCGCGACGGGGTCATACGCTCGAATGGATCATTATCATACTCCTCGCGCTTCAGACCGTTTTCGTCGTCTTCGAATGGCTCACAAACACCAAGAGCTGACCCATGCGGTACGCCTCGATCGACGTATTACGAACACTCTCCATCATCCTGATGGTCCTTGTTCATTTCCTCGAAAATCTCGCAGGAGTGACCTGGGCGCCGGCCGGGTTCGGAGCGCCGATGTTCGGCTTTCTTGTGGGTGTCAGTTATTCGATCTGGGTCAATTCCCAGTTTGCCAAAGGACGAACCGATGAACAGATCTCCGCGTCGACCTTCAAACGCGGAGTAGTAATGACCGCTTTGGGCTTCCTCTTCAATGTGCTGGTCTGGCTGCCAGCCGATACATTCAACTGGGACGTGCTGACCCTGATCGGCTCGTCATTCTTCATCTTGTGGCTGATCCGCGAAACCCCCGCCGTCATCCCCCTTTTCATCGCATGGGTGGTCTACTCGATCAGTCCGATCCTGCGAATGCATTCGTCCTATGACGACTACTGGCTGCAGGGATACTACGATCCGGACTGGGAATTCTCCCAACTGGCTTTGGGCTATCTGGTCAATGGCTACTTTCCCATCTTCCCCTGGGTGATGTTCCCATTGATTGGCTATGTCGTCGGAAAGCATGTCATTTCTGAAGGGGGCGATCAGAAAGAAAGTCTCCGATTCGACTGGTACCGCTTCCGACCTGTGGTTCTCTGCGGAATCGGATGTCTGATCTTCGCAGTAATACTCAGGGCCAACCGGGACCTCCCGACTGATTCAACGATCGCGAAACTTCATCGCGGCTGGACGATGTTTCCCGCGTCTCTGGAATATGTGACGACGGTGATGGGTCTGATCCTGCTCGGGTTCAGTTTCACGCTCTGGTGGGTGGATGGGAAAAACGGACTCGCTCGCTTCCCTGCCCTTCTGTCATTTTCGCGGACGATGAGTCAATACTCGTTCTCGATTTATGTTTTCCATCATGTCATCCATCTCTGGCCCATGTGGCTTTATGCGGTTGTTAATGGTCAGCCGGCGATTACCTATTGGCGAAACACGTTCCAGTGGCCGGTCGCGATGGCGCTGGTCATCCCCTGTATCGGTCTTTGTTTTCTCGTCTTCCGCTGGATTCAGATCAGAAAATACCCGAGCATTGAAACGCTGATCCGAAGACTCTGTGATTGAGTGGTGAGTGCAAGACAGAGAGCCGCGCACGAAGTAATCGCTATTTGAGCTTACTTCGTGCGCGGCTCCTTTTACACACATCTCTAATGAGCAAATGGTCAGTTTTTCTTCTTCATCGGCATCAGTAATCGGCCGTATGACTCCTTGGGTGGCGTCTCGGGAACCTTGAGTTCCTTGCGCAAGCGATCCAATTCGACGTGGAGTTCCTTGACGGTCGTTTGATAGGCGGGGTCGGAGTACTGGCTTCGCGTTTCGTTGGGGTCTTTTTCCCGATCGTAAAGCTCCCAGTAATCGGGATACGGTTTGCTCTCGAGTTTCGGCACATAGAACCGTGCGAGTTTATAGCGATCGGTCACGACACCGTAATGGGGAATGACGCGGTGCGGTGCCGGGTATTCGTAGTACTCGTAATAGAAACTCTTGCGCCAGTTGGCCGGCGTTTCGCCCTTCATGAGTGGCAGAAGACTCGCGCCTTGCATTTCCGGGTCCGCAGGAACACCGGCGACATCGAGAAACGTCTGCGCGAGATCCAGCAGGCTGGTCAGATTCTTATCAACGTGGCCCGCCTTGACCGTGCCGGGCCATCGGGCTAGCAGCGGAGTCCGCAACGATTCCTCGAAGATCCAGCGCTTGTCGAACCAGCCATGTTCACCGAGATAGAAGCCCTGATCGGAAGCATAAATCACCAGCGTATTCTTCGACAATCCTTCATCATCGAGATACTTCAGCATGTTCCCGACCGCTTCATCAACGGCTTTGACGCAACCGAGATAGTCGTGCATGTAGCGGTTGTAGCGCCAGCGGACGAGTTCCTTGCCGGTGAGATTCGCTTCACGGAACGCCTTGTTTCGCGGTTCGTAGTAGGCATTCCATTGTTTGAGTTGTTCCGCATTGATCCCTGGAGGAGTTGTGAGTTTGGCATCGAGTTGCGTAAATGTCTTCTCCAGAGTCATGTCCTGATCCTTTACGCCAACACCACGATTGGTGTAATCGTCGAACAGCGTGGCGGGTTCCTGATACTTCTTGTCGCCATCGTGGCCGAGATGGCGCAGCGGCGGGGACCACTCGCGGTGCGGGGCTTTATGCTGCGTCATGAGCAGGAAGGGTTTGGATTTGTCCCGTTTCTTGATCCAGTCGATGCTGAATTGGGAGATGAGATCCGTGGTATATCCTTCGTGCTGAACCCGCTGTCCGTCTTTGATCATGGGCGGGTTGTAGTAGCGCCCCTGCCCCGGCAGGATATGCCAGTGATCGAAACCAGTCGGATCGGAATTGAGGTGCCATTTTCCGATCATGGCGGTCTGGTAGCCCGCCTTCTGCAGCAGTTTGGGAAACGTGACCTGCGACCCATCGAATCGGCTGTTGGTGTTGTTGTAAAAACCGTTTCGATGACTGTACTTTCCCGTCAGAATCGTTGCTCGACTCGGGCCGCAGATGGAATTCGTGACCATGGCGCGGTCGAAACGCACGCCTTCTTTGGCTAGCCGGTCGATATTTGGCGTATCGAGGAGCTTTCGCGGATCTCCGTATGAACTGATTGCCTGATAGGCGTGATCATCCGAAAAAATGAGGACGATATTGGGACGATCGGCCGCGGTTGTTGCCGACGCGAGCCAAACGATGCCCAGCAGGGAGAGGAATTTCTGGTACACGGAACCTTCCTTTCAGGAGAAGGGAGCGTGGAACGTGATGATATTACCTGATAGTGTTTTATTCGCGTCATCTCGGTTGGCATGAATTTCTTAATGAAAGGCCACGTCGCGGTTTGCGTGGCTCTTGTGATCGTTCCATCGCGGGATAGGAAATCGGAGACCCGCGACGAGTGCGGAGTTCGCAACGAATTGGAACAAAAGTTCATTATATCAGCGCGTCAATGTCTCTTCGCCAAAAGGTGTGTGTTTTGAGTTGGCGAAGTTGGCGAACTCGACTGCCAGAATGGCAGTGAATGTAAAAAGCTCTCGGAAATGAGCACTTTCTAGTAACTGAACATTTTCACACAAAAATGGAATTTCTAAGTGCAGCGGTCAAGTCCGGCAAGTGCATGAATAGCCGGTGGCGGAGTGCTCCTTGTAGGAATGGGATTTGTCAAGAGAATCGGAATATTTCGCAGGGGCCTTGGCGCAGAAGTGATTCGAATTGACGGACGATCCCGGCGGATAGTAACGTACGGGTCCAGGATGAGGGTGTCATGTTGCAACAGATTGCTCGATTGAGACTCCGCGCCGGGTTCGCATGGAAGAGCGGAGAATGGGCCGCGCTGGCGGAATGGGTGCTGTTCTTGCTGACGCTGACGGTGGTGTATCTGACGATTTGGGGCAAAGTCCGGGTCACGGGCCCGATTGTGGTGGCGGCAGTGTTTTTGGCCCAGAATATGTTCATATCCGGGTCGAGAAATCGGCTTTTTTCACGCTATTTGATCCTATTTCTGACGATTGCGGCAGCGTATTTCCTGAGAAATGAAGCTCCGAGCCTGGTCGCACATCGTGTTGGCCGCTTCACGCTGATTGTTGGGAGTCTGCTGTTTGGGCTGTACTCGATTCCAGCGGCGTTGAGGGAGAGTTGGCGGGTGTTTGGTGAGTCTATGAAGGCTCATCCCACATCGAGATGGGCGTATGGTTTTGCGTTGTGCGGAGTTGCGCTGCCGTGTGCGTATTTTTATTCGACGACGACGATGCACGTGTGGACGGGCGATACGATGCCGTTGGTTCCGACGGTGGTGCGGATGGCGACCGAGGGCGAGCGGGAGTTGTCGGCGTTCTTGCCGTCATCGGGATTCCGGCGCTGGGACGCCTGCGGACCGGGCAGGCCGTATTTTGTGCGTGAGGTGCCAGGTGCGGCGGGTGTGTATTCGACGTATCCGGCGGGGATGGAGGTGTTTGCGTGGCCGATGGTATTGATTTTAAACGCGTGTGGCGTTGATTTAATGGATGATGAACTGCATTTGGTTATTGAGAAATGGTCTGCTTCGATACTGACAGGGTGTTCACTGGGGTTGTTCTTTTTGATTGCGCTGCATATCGGGAACCCGACTTCCGCACTTGTAACAACTTACTTACTCGCAACCGGTTCCGTCTATTCGTCAACGTTGGGAATGCTACTTTGGCAACAAGGCGGGATCATCTTTTGGATGAGTGTAGCGATCTTAGTGGAATTCCAGACCCATGGTTGGCCGAGTTGGAAGGGTTTGGCGCTGCAAGCACTCGCATGCGGGTGGATGCTGGCGTGCCGGCCGTCGGCGGTAACGTTTCTTGTGCCATTTGGATTGTGGATTTTGCTGCGAAATTGGAAACGTGGTCTGATGCTTCCGGCGCTCGCGCTGGTTTGTTACCTGCCCTGGGGGCTGATGTATTGGACGCTGTATCACAATCCGTTTGGGCCTTCGATGGGCTTTTTGAAAGAGCATTGGTTCCCCGGTGAACATAGTTTGAGTGTGCTCTTGAGTCCCGCTCGCGGAGTATTCATTTTTCAGCCGTTATTTTGGGCCTTGCTGATTTGGCCATTCTTTCACCGAAAGCTATCAGCACCAGAGTTGCCATTGGGTTGGATTTACTTTGTTTATACTGTGATCGTGTTTCATCTCGTCTTGATCGCCTCCTGGCCCATCTGGTGGGGTGGTTTCTGTTACGGATCGCGGTTGATGGCCGAAGTAGTTCCGCTGCTTGCGATGCTCGCTGTGCGACCTGTGGAGACTCTTATCGAGCGTCCATTGGGTCGGTTAGCGATCACGATGATTGCCGTAGTTGGATTGGCGATTCATGTGCCATGTCTGTATTATGACGCGTGGCTTTGGAATGCGGACCCGATTTCCGCAGACGCTCATCCCGAGCGACTCTGGGACTGGGTGCATCCACCTTTTCTCTATCGACTTTCCTCGATTCCGTGATCGTCATGGCACGCGAAAAACCGCCTGTATTCAAACTTCACGAATTGAATACCGCCCATCCATCAGCTGATTTCTTTGCTCTTTTGAGTGAAAAACAACCGATAGCAAATCGAGGTAATGCGTTTTATAAATGTAAGTTCAAAGATCGTAAACGCACTGTTTCGTGTGCGATCTGGTCTGATCATCCGCTTTTTCTGGATTGTGAAAAGGCTTGGAAAGTCAACTCGTTTTATAAGATCCGTGGCCACTATATCGAACATGAGAAATACGGACCGTGCATCGAGATTCATGCAATTCGTGAAATCAACGAGGACGATCGTCAGGACGGTTTCAGAGAAAGTGATTTCATTCTGACAACTCGATTTGACTCCAATCTGCTCTACAAGGAACTTCTCGAATTGGTTGAGAGTGAATTGGAGAATCAACAATTAAAGGAGTTGATTCGCACGCTTTTGGCACAATTCGAAGACGCAATTAAAATCTACCCGGCAAGTGGCCGGACATACTATCCGTTTTCAGGAGGTTGGCTCGAACACACTTTGAATGTGATGAAAAACTGCATGTGGTTATCTCAACAATATGCTGAGCGATATCCCGATTTGAACCCGTTCAATCGAGACTTGATTCTTGCAGGAGCTGTGTTGCATGACATCGGTCGCCTCAGAGAACTGGCATCAACGGCGACATCAATTCCTGAAACCACAATTGAAGGACATGTTCTTGGCCATCAGATTCTAGGACGCGATCTGGTTCGAGATGCAGCGCGATCAATTGCGGAATTTGACCCAGAACTGCTTCTTCTACTGGATCACATGATCATCTCGCATTTGGTCAAACCAGAGTGGGGCTCACTGCGATTACCCGTGATTCCTGAGGTTCTCATCCTGCATTACGCTGATGATTTAGATGCAAAATTTGAAATGTATTCGCGATTGTTAATCAATGACATGAAAGAAGGACCGTTCACGGAATCGGACCCGGTCCTCAAGAAACCACTCTTGAAGAATCGATCTCAATAGGAATTAACGCAGTGTCAGCGCATCTTAAGTGCTTGTTCTAGCGCTCTTTAGGCTTTGCGGGTAGCTTAGGGGAAACCTCCGAGGATTCCCCATGGCACGGCAGTCGCTGCTCGAACATCTCGCCTCCATCCCCGATCCCCGAATCGAACGCACCAAGAAGCATCGCCTCGACGACATTCTCATGATCGCCCTCATCGGGATCATCGGCGGAGCGACCTCCTTCGAAACGATCCACGCCTTCGCCCAGTGCCGCGAAGCCTGGCTGCGCACCTTCCTCCAACTCCCCAACGGCATCCCCAGCCACGACACTATCTATCGCGTCTTCTGCGCCCTCGACTCCAAGGTGTTCGCGCAGAGCTTCGGTCAATGGGTGGCGGAGTGGAGTGAGTCGATGGGACTGAAGCACATCGCCGTCGATGGCAAGTCGCTGCGGGGCGCGTCGAGCAATACCTTCAGCGGGTGCGTGCATCTGGTCGGTGCGACCGCTGCCAGATCGTTCGTCTGTTGATCGACCAAGTCGTCCTCACCGTGGGACCGGCGGCCGAAGAGCTTCTCGCTGCGGATCGAATGGTGTGGTGGATCGGTGCAAACTCGGACGTTTCGTCGGACAGTGCAAGGGTATCGTCAGCAGCAGGATTGGCCGCGACTCTCGGCGGAGTTGACAACTCGCCATCAGCAGCACCATACCCCGGCGGAGATTGCGATCGCCTTGAACGCGGGTGGGTTTCATCCCCCAAAACGAGCGACAATCTTCAGAGCGAGCATGGTTCGTCGGCTTCTGGACGAGTTGGGGCTACGACCGCGTGTATCACGTCGTGGCGACCTGGGGACCTTGTCGAGCGACGAAGCGTGGTTGCACGTCATGGCCGTGGAACTGGGCGTATCGCCTCACACCTTGCATGGCTGGCGGAAGAAGGGGTGGCTGCATGCCCGTCAACTGGGCGGTCGCGGCGGTACGTGGGCGGTGTGGGCCAATGCCGCGGAATGGACTCGTCTACGAGCGTTGCAGGCGTGCCCGCTCGTGTGGTCGAACCGAGACCGGTTGAAGCAGTTGCGAACGCCTGTCCCGCTTGAATAAACTGATCCGTGCGGGGTCGGTCTCGAATCGGTGTTCGAGCGGACTCCGCACAACTCGTTCGAGGAGTGCAGTGTGACAGGTCCATCGAGAACGAGTTGCACTGGGGCCTAGACGTGGTGTTCGGCGAGGACGCTCATCGCACGGCGGACCGGAACGCGAGTGCGAACCTGGCGTTGATCCGACGAGTGGCGTTGTCGCTGCTGAAGCAGGCACCGGGCAAGCAGAGCAAGCCGACGAAGATCGTCCTGGCCGCCGGCAGCACAAATTACCTCACAACGATACTGCAAGGAAACTCAATACTTTAGATGCGTTGACCCTGGGAATTAACGAGCGATGATACCTGTTAGAGGATTGTATGCCGCTCCTGTGAATGGATTGACATATACACCGCTTCCTGGAATGTAATTCCCCCACGGAGAAATCGAACCAGTACCCGGAACACGATAGAACGGCCCTTCGCGTGTCAAAGCGATGCCACGTATTGGATTCAGGATAGTACCACTGTAAGGATTCAAGGCGAGTTGTGGATTCACCGGAACAAACGTTCCTACTTCGCGCTCGTACTGGGGGTAATATCCGTAATTGGCATATCCGGAGTTAAATTGATTGATCCCAAATTGAGTGTATCCATTGTTAAAATATGTTGATCGATAGTTGTTAAACGCAAGGCTCGGATAGAGGCTGGGGTTGAGAATCGACTGCGTATTGTAGTTAACCTGATAATTAAACAAATTGGCATTCACGATTGGCTGACTCGAATACCGCCGCCAAGGATTGTGGATCGGTGTGCCATTGGGCAATGTCCCGACTTGAGGGCCATAGTACGGCATGGAATTCTGGTTATTTTGCAGCCAAGGATTCGGTTGACCGCCTACCCCGTAGGGATTGAATCCTTGTGCCTGGATCGTTGAAGCGATCACGAGTATTACCGAGATTGACGAAAAAACTACTTGAAGTTTCATTGTGATACCCTCATTCCTGTCAAGTATTATAACGCACGAATCAGTTCGTTCGTTGGCGATTTGATTGTCCCAAGTGATAATCAACAGTTTAGCGAGAAAATATGGCGAAATTGCGCAATAAAAAGGAAAAATTACGGAGATAATGGCTTGACCAAACGGATCTTAAGAGCGACTTTTCGCTTCGAATCTGTTCCTTCGATGGTCATATCAATGTGATCCACTATTTTTAGTGCATTTTTTAGATTGTTTAGGTCTTTGATAATTGCAGATTTTTCCCGGTTATTTCGATCTGCAATCCACTTCGTTAACGAATCTCCGTTTCGGTCGAGATAATCTCGAATCGATGATGCTGAAATTTGAAAAACACGCGTGCTCGTTGACACTTCACCCTGAGTCTTAGGCGGGGTAAACCCCGAAAAACAAACCGGATGACTGCCAAATATTAAGTAATTCTCTTTAACACCAAAGGTCGGCTGAACACCGGTCGGAAAAAGCGTGGGATTAACAAAAGTTGTTGCGAGTTCCTCGCCGTACTTTTGGTTTATTGCCTGGATTGTGTCATCATGTTCGCGGTTGTATTGGACTTGAAGCAATTTCAGATAAAAGTCGAGGGTGTTTTTCACTGAAGAAGCGGTTTCTGGTTCAGATGATTCAAGCTGAGTCACCAGAGTGATATTCGGAAACCAATCAGAATCAGCGGAAGGCGAAATCCAAATTGCCCAGTCGGGACCAATAGACTTCAGCATTCCAGGAACTTTTTCCTTTCCAACTACTGCCCCTATCGATCTGACAAGTTCCTGTTTGAACGATTCTCTGGACTCTTTTGGCGTGAAGGACGCAATGGCGTCGACGAGTTCCTGACTTGAGCATCTCCCGGCGACTGCAAAAAGTACATTTTCTGGTACGACCTGTTCGAGTCTTGAAGTTCGCGGTTGCTGTCCCAAAAAAGGACGCAGTTCAACGGGTAACGCATTCACACGATATGTGGTTGCCAGACCCAGTTCGATATCGCTTTTGGCGTCGATGTAAAATGCCAGATCGTCAATTGCTGACCAGATAGTTGCGAAATGATTACGAATTTCTTTCTCGGACCCTTGTGCAGATTGAGCATGGGAGAGCAACAGACGGTCGAACTTTCTCGTATTGAACCAGCAGAACATGAATGACTTTTCGACACCCAGTCTTTGGATGGATTTAACTAACTGATTGGGTTTGGATGGTTGAGTCCTCTTTCGGTCAATGATCGAAAAAATCGATTCTTTTTGTGCGGCAAATACAAAGACCCCCTCACTGATCCAGTAATACTCTCCGGATAACTTTTTCTTGGAACGCTGATAGATGATCTCGTCCTGGTATCTCTGCTCTTTGATACTGTCAAGCTCGCCCGTGGTTTTTTGCAAAGTGTTGAGCTTTTCCAGGAGTTGCATGAGTTTTTTCGGATCACGTGCCTTGATCATAATCCATCCACGTTCCTCATCTGGTCTCGAGAGTGGGCCCGGCTCATAACCTAGAACAATCATGTCTCCGAATATTTCATCTCTCAAATCGGTTACTGATACACCAAGAAATGTTGAGAGTAGTGATTCAAGTTCCTTAAGTTTTTTTATCTCGGCTGAAGAGCCTTCCATCCCCTCGTAATTTGTACCGATCCAATCAGCCAGTGGTGAGTTGGCAATCGCGTTGGCTCGATCACGCAATCCCTGAATAACTAAGCAAATTGCTGTATCGTCAGGAACCAGGTTAAGGATTTTGCTGTATTCAGCAGCTGATATCTGTAGAGAAGAACACAAACTGCATAAAACTATCAGAATCCATCGCATGAATTCACCAAAGAAGCGTTATGAATTGATGAGTGTTGGCGCCAACGTGCTCACGTCACGGATAATGAGGTTAATTGCTCTCCGAGCCGTGTCGGCAATTGGATCGATAGGAGATGCGATCTCGGGCAAAGTCAGTTCTTTTCTTTTCTGCAGATCCATTTCGATGAAGTTGCTATCATCGCCAACAATCAGATTTCGAGCAGGTTCTAACGTTTGCGAAGCCGTTTTACGAGTCAAAGATACAAAAGTTGAGCCGAACTCTCGCAGGGAATCATCGATCGGCGGGGGAGAAGCCAATTTTGAATTCAACGTACCGTGTTTCATGTTGAGTTCTCGTGTTGTATACCGGCTTGAATCATTCTCTTCGGCTTGATAAGCAACGATCGCGATTAGAACAGATGCCGCTAGGGACGAAGCAAAAGCGAAAACGCCACGGCGTTTGAGTCGATCTCGCTGCCGCCAATAGATGGCAGAAGGAACGATAGAATCTGCCAGATCGTGTTTGGGCATCAGTAGAGGTGATGTGGTTTCAAAACTGATCAACTTTCTTGTAGCGATTTTCAGGCTTTCGCATTCCTTACAAACCAGTGAATGCTCATGATCCAAATCGGCTTCAGACTGTATATGATCCAATACGTCTTGGACCAAAGCGAAGTAGTCATTGCACATGAAGGTTCTGTACGTATTCGGCATTTTAAAACTACCTACAGTCAGTCAGTTTTTGCCACGACATCGCACTCCATGCTGGTCATTCCACATCGCGTCAGGTGCGACAATATTTCAGTTCGTGCGCGATGGAGCCAAGTCTTTATTGTTCCGATTGGCCTCTTTACAATCGCGGAGATTTCTTCGTAGCTCTGTCCGCTCTCGTGAAACAACACAAAAACTTCGCGATAGTCAGATCTCAGTTCATCAACCGCACTTTGAATAACTGCCGCGAGTTCCTGACTATCATCCGGATCTTTGGTGCTGACCGTTTCCTGAAGATAATCCACCATTTCCGGTCGTTTGGACCGCTTAGACAGCGCCGTCCGGCAGCGGTTGATCGCAATACCTAAAATCCAAGGACGCAGATGCCGGCTGGAGTCCCAACGAGCCAAGCTCCGGAAAACACGGATGAAGACTTCTTGCGTGACGTCCTCCGCATCGTGCGCGTGTCGCATCATTCTGTAGCAAATCGAAAAAACATCAGACTGATACCGTTCAACGAGCTGCCGCATGGCGACACTATCGTCACGTAGGCACCGGGCTACCAAACTGGCATCGGTGTCCGAAGTCACAGTCATCCTCGAGAGATGATACCCCAAAGGGGCAAGAAAAGTTTCGCGAAAGGTAATTCGCAAAGATGAAAGTAATCTTGACAATTATCGGCCGGCTTTTTCTTGCGCTTCTCTGAGCAGGTCAATGGCTTTGCGAACCGAGATCGCCTTCAACGGCTTTCCTTCTCTTTCCAACGATTCCGAAAATCGGATCGCGGTCTCCTGCATAAGTTCGTGAGTCTCTTGGGATCCGCCAACTAACAACATTTCTTCGGTCCGCGTGATTCGCTTTTCTTCTTTAGAGTGATCGAGACCGACTCCGAGAATTCCTGACACACGCGAACGACTTTTTTGAGGCCGAGGCGAGTTTTTCGCCATGATAGGTTACCTGATCACTAGGAATTTCCGATATTCTAGCTTCTGCAAAGGCAATTTGACCTCATTTCTTCGATTTCCTTCTGATTCTTGCATCTGAGTCTGAGGACGGGTAAGATCACGCTAAGATACTCATGCCTGAACTTGTGACGCATACTGTTTATTCACAAGTCCCATCGAGGACGGTCGTTATGCCGACACTGAAACTCATAAAAGCTCCAGGATTGGTCGGTCCGGGACAAACCTTCTCTTTGCAAAATCAAGAGATTGTTTTAGGGCGAGAAGAAATCTGTCATATCGTCGTACCGAATAACGCCGTCAGCCGGAAGCATGCCAGAATCATCAATGAAAACGGCCTGTATTACATTGAAGACTTGAAAAGCCGGAACAAGACGATCGTCAACAACCGTGAAATTACTGAACGTTGGCTCCTGAAACACGACGATCGAATCAAAATCTGCGACTTTCAATACCTGTTTCAGGAAGATCCTAAGGCTCAGTCTGTTCAGCCAAAACTCCCTCCAGAGTTTGGTCGACAGCAGGACTCGAGTGAAACAACGGAACCTGAGGGACCCAGCGAGACAAGTAGCATTGAACACGTACTCGCCGCGAAAGGTTCCGAAGCGGATCTGATTCTCGGGCAACCCAGCGATCGGCTTCGTGCGTTGCTGGATATTAGTGTGAGTCTGTCGAAAACGGGCGACCTAGAATCGTTACTCGATACGATTGCAGACACGAGCTTTGGGATTTACCGGCAAGCGGATCGCTGTTTCATAATAATGGCTGAAGAAAAGCGATTACATGCCAAAGTGACCAAAGCACGGCGCAAGATCGACACAGACGTTGCCAGCTTCAGCAAAACGATTGTTCGAAAATGCATGGAATCCCAGACAGCATATCTGAGTGAAGATGCGTCCAGTGATTCATCCATGGGGGCCGCGCAATCGATCGCGGAGTTCCGCATTCGTTCTGTGATGTGCGTACCGCTGATCGGCTCAGATGGCACTTCAATCGGCGCGATGCAACTTGACACACAGGATCGGGGAAAAAAATTCAAACAGGACGACTTGAAGATGCTCATGATCGTGGCGAACCTGGCAAGCGTGGCGATCGAGAAAGCTCGCCTGCAAGAAAATACGTTACTTCGGGAAAAGTTGCAGTACGAAATCGAAATTGCCCGTAAAGTTCAACTGGATTTCCTTCCGCGTGATATGCCGAATGTCGATGGCTACGAGTTCTATGCCGCGTACAGCGCAGCTCAGACGGTTGGTGGCGACTACTACACGTTCATCAAACTCGCTGATGGTCGAATAGCGGTTCTCTTGGGCGATGTAGCCGGTAAAGGCGTACCTGCGGCACTTCTCATGGCCAAGCTGAGTGCGGAAGCCCGATACTGTATGCTCACACAACCTGATGTTCCGACCGCGATCCAGATGCTGAGCGACTCGTTAATTCACGGGGGGATCGGTCATCGGTTTGTCACAATGGCGGCGATGGTACTGAATCCGAAAGATCATACAGTAACGATCGTGAATGCCGGCCACCTGAACCCCATGCGTTATCGGGCCAAAGATCGGTCACTTGTGGAAATCATCAGTAACGAGCAAAGCGGTCTGGCACTCGGTATCGTGGAAGGATTCCCATATGAATCGATTGAGATTCAACTCGAACCCGGCGATCAGATTTTGACGTTTACTGACGGCGTGACTGATGCAACTTCACCACAGGAAGAAATGTTCAATTATGATGGTGTCATGGCGACCATCGCGAGAGGCACGCCGGACGGTCCGATAACGAGCCCGAAAATCCTAGGTGAACAACTGTTTAATTCGGTCCGCAAGCACGCGAACGGTCGTCCGCAAAACGATGACATCGCGATCGTCGTATTTGGGCGAATCCTACAAGGCGGGAACTAAACTCCCTGCAATCAGACCAAAATCCCGTCAGCCCAACTCTTGGATTGAAACGGATTGCGAGGTCATTCCCGATGAGCGACACCCTGACTCTTCCCGAAGTGGAATCGGACACCGAGCGAAAAACGCGCCGGCAGCCACCTTACAACGTCATTCTCATTAACGATGATGATCACTCCTATGCCTACGTCATCCTGATGCTGAAAGAGCTCTTTGGCCATCCGGTTGAAAAGGGTTATCAGATTGCCGATGAGGTAGATAAACAGGGACGGGCAATCGTTTTTACGGGTGCAAAAGAGGTGGCTGAACTGAAGCAGGAACAGATTCACGCATATGGACCCGACCCGACGATCAAACGGTGTGCAGGCTCCATGACGGCAGAACTGGAGCCTGCAGAATGAGAAAGATTGTTCATCTTCCATTTACTTCTTTTCAAGCTTGACCGACTTGATCGTGATATCGTCATTTGGCACATTTTGATGGCCGCCTTTGCTGCCCGTCGGCACGGCTTTGATTTTATCCACGATCTCCATTCCTTCAATCACTTTACCAAACACTGCATAACCATCGCTCGATGTGGAACGGTCGAGAAACGTATTGTCTGTGACGTTGATGAAGAACTGGCTGGTTGCGCTGTCCGGATCGCTCGTTCGAGCCATCGCAAGCGTACCCCGCTTATTGGAGAGTCCGTTACTTGCTTCATTCTTGATCGAAGCCTTGGTTTTCTTCTGCTTCATTCCCGGTTCAAATCCGCCGCATTGAACCATGAAGTCGCGCCCCGAGTTTTCTTTACCCATCACGCGGTGGAAAATCGTCCCGTCGTAAAACTTGTCATCAACATACGAGAGGAAGTTCTTGACCGTGATCGGAGCCTTTTCCTGATCAAGTTCAATCTTAATGGTTCCCATCGACGTTTCCATTACGACGACAGGATTCGCAGCCCGAACACCATTGGCGGCGACAACTGCCAGCCCCAGAAAACAAAGCATAAAAATCTTGAATGTCATCGGATACTCCTACTTGGATCAATCCAGAATTCGATGAGCGGACACTCCACTCGTTGTTCTGCACATTGTAGGCAGTGACGATCTGCTTGCGAGAGCAACGAAAAATCCGTACGTCATCTTTATCTTTGATCTTCATCTTCTTCTCTTCGAGAATCAGTCGTGAAACACCCCTTCCTATTGATCGCCGTACTTTGTTGTTCGTTTTGTCAGGCACAGCCGAACTTCGAAGTGCCGAAGGCGTTCCCCATCGACGAGAAATCCAAAGAGTCAATTCAGGAGAAAACTTCACTCTTAATAAAAGCCATTGATTCACTCCCGAAGAATCTGCCCGTTGATGTCGTTGATGACGTTGAGATCTATCGCAAAGCTGCCGAATGGATGGTTCGGCATGGGGAATACTTCACAAAAGACACGGTCAAGCAGACGCTGACCGTGCTTGATGTGGGTCTCGCGCGTGCGAAAGCGGCAGCGGAAGGGAAATCTCCTTGGCGAATGACTCGTGGCCGATCGGTGATCCGCGCCTATCGCTCGCACATCGATGGCTCATTACAGCCCTACAGTGTCTCGCTGCCCGAAGGGTTTGGCTCTTCGTCTAAAGCATGGAGAATCGACGTTGTGCTCCATGGCCGCGATGGAACTTTGTCAGAAGTCAAATTTCTCAGTGCTCGTGAAAACTCAAAGAATACTGCAAATCATGATCGGATCGTGATTGAAGTGTATGGCCGAGGAAACAACGCCTTTCGCTGGGCGGGTGAGCGCGATGTCTACGAAGCGCTTGCGGCCGTTCAGAACAGCGACCCGGCTCTCAAAGATTCGCCCGTTTTCCTTCGTGGGTTTTCGATGGGCGGAGCGGGAGCCTGGCACATTGGCTTGCATGCGCCGTCCCGCTTCCGTGCCATCAGCCCCGGTGCGGGATTTACCACGACTCATGGGTATATCAAAAATTTGCCGCCGAAATTACCCGATTATCAAGAGAAATGCCTGACGATTTACGATGCGGTCAACTATGCGGAAAACGCATTGCAAGTTCCGGTTATCGCATATTCCGGCGAAATCGACGGCCAGAAAGCTGCCGCCGACAACATCGAGAACGCATTGAAAAAGTGGAGCGAACGCACTCCTTTTCAACACTTTGTGGCACCGGGTCTCGCTCATAAACAGCCACCCGAATGGCTCAAAAAGATCGATCTCGAATTTGAAAAGGCACTCGCTCAACCGCACAACGACGATCCGGAACGAGTGCGATTCGTGACTTACACTCTGCGCTATCCTGATTGCGAATGGGTCGCGATTGAAGGGCTGAAAACTCATTATCAGAAAGCGATCATTGATGCGGTGCGTACAAGCGATCGCTCGATCACCGTGAAAACAAGCAATATCACACGATTCCGCCTTACACTGCAATCGAAATTGCTAGCGCCCGAAGTCGTTGTCTCCATTGATGATCAGGAAGTTCGCACTCAACCTCCGTCATTGTCGTTCAACCAGACAGCCCAAGGAAAATGGATCGTTGATCCGAACAGAAACTCGAAACCGCGAAAACAACCGGGGCAACAAGGCCCGATCGACGACGTCTTTCATACGTCGTTTGTCGTCTCAGAACCCAAACAAGTTGGCTGGTCGGAGAAGACTGACCGCCATATCCGCGCTTCGCTCGATCGCTTTGAGTACGACTGGGACAAGTATTTCAGAGCAAATCTGCCGAAAAAACAACCCAATCCGCAATCCGTGATTCTCTTCGGAGACCCAGAAAGCAATCCGGATATCGCCGCTATACTCCCAAATTTACCCATCACCTGGACATCGCAAAAATTAATCGTCAACGGCGTTGAGTATGATTCCCATACTCACATTCCGGTCATGATCTATCCGAATCCGAAAAACGAAAAGGGCTACTTTGTGATCAACAGCGGACACACGTTTCGAGCTGCGGATTTGAAGGGCACCAACGCCCTTCTCTACCCGCGTTTGGGAGATTGGGCCGTCCTCAGACTGATACCGACCAAAGACGATCCAGCGGCGGCAGAAGTTGTTGCTGCTGGACTCTTAGATGAGAACTGGCAATTTCAGAAAACCAGAGAATGAGTACTGTTATTCCTTTTTCTCGAAGACTTTGAGGCTGTCTTCAACTTTCCGGACCAGTTCCGGATCAACCTGACGGACTTGATCAACGAACTTCTTCGCTTCATCTTTAGGGCATTGAAGGGCATAGCGCACAATGCCCCTCTTGATTACTGGGGATTTGTTCGTTGGCTTGGAATACTGTTCAAGAATGATTCTTGTCAGATCCCACCACTCCCATCGACGAAGATCGTCTATGGCCATGTCGGCGATTTCCCCGTTTTCAATCACAATACTCAATGTTTCGAGAATCTTTTGCTGTGCGTCACGCTGACGAGTCGACTGGAAATAACGGACAACCGAAATGATATTGAGCTTATCACTGAAGTTTCGATCCGGCTGCGCGATCCATTGCTGCGTCAATTTCCAACCGCCATCCGGATCCAATAAGATCAAACCGCACAATAAACCACCCAGATGACTTTGTACCCGATCGCCGGGTTGTGAATGGGTCAGAAGTTTTTGGAAGAACTGAGCATCAGTCGCCTCTCCTGCCAATCCGAGAAGTAAACCATACACACCGATCCGTTCTTCAGGAGTTCTGGAATCGATGATCCATCGCTTGAGCTTGGTTCGATCGAGGTGATTTTTCGCTTTGGCGATTTCCTGATCACTTGCCCGGGCAAACTCTAAAAATGCTTCGTTCGATACCAATGGATCGATCTCGCCGAGATGCTCAAAAGCGATGCGCAGGCGGTTCTCGACCTTTTTCGGTTGGACAATCTTGATGAGGTATTTTTTCAGCGGCTGACTTGCCGGTACGCCATGAATCGGTTCGATCACACCGTCTTTGACACTGCAAAAAAAGAGATAATCGGGAGACGTGTCACCGATGATCGGCAGGTATCGAGGTATGTTCAGAGTCTTTACGGATTGGACATCGCCTTTGAGGACTTCGGTGAATTTGAACTCGGTTGTTCCGGTTCCATCTGCCTTGGCCACCGCATTCTGGAGCTTACCGTAAATGACAAGGGCAGCTTCCCGATAACGCTCGCGCAGCAACTGGCGACTTGCCAGACGATCTCCGCAGAAACTACACGAATAGAGAACCGGCGCTGAACTCAGAACGAGTAAGAGAACAAGAAAATGCTTCACAATTCATCCTCCGAATGGACTCAAGTAGACACCAGAGGGTGTCGACTTGTCCAGAGGGAATTGCTGATCGCTCGTTGATCGTGATTAACTATTTGGCAGGCGTTTTCGGGCGTTCATCCGCGAGCATCTCACGAACCATTTTCACTCGTTCCGGATCCTGTGTTTCCATCAGGTTGATGTACTTCTTCGCGGGTTCGCATTTGGCCTCGACCGTCAGAGCGTATCGGAGCACCGCCCGGCGAACGATGGGGATCTGGCTGTGGGATTCTTTTTGTCCGAATTCAATGATGTATTCGGCGGCGTCGTGCTGGTCCCATTTGCGAAGGTCTTCGATTGGCAGGTCTGCGATGTCCGATTGCGCGATCAGAATCTTCATCCCTTCGACGATCTTCTTTTTCTCGATCACATCGGGTCGACTTTCCCAAAAGAATCGCAGTACGCGCAATCCCGCATAGCGAACTTGAAAGTCGTTCTTTTCATTGCGAAGTTGTTCAAGAAGGAATTCCCAGCCCTTGATCGGGTCGAGAAGAATATATCCTGCGATCACACCATCCAAACCGCTGCTGTAGTGTTTCTTGGGATCATCGAGCAAGTCGCGAAGAGAGGCGGCAAATTCTTTTTTCTTCGCATGTCCGACCATGAGGCCGAAAAGGCCAAATCGCGATGCCGGCGTGTTAGGGTTTTTTAACCAGGTCAGGACTTTGTTGAGATCCACTTTCAATGATGACTCCTGAACATCCTTATAGTCAGCATTGGCGTATTCGAGGAATGCATCAGTTGATATTTTGGATTCCGGCGAGTCAAGAAAATCAAAGAAATAGACTAAACGGGTTACAGGGTCTTTTTCTCGAACGGCGGCAGCGCCTTTCAGATACTCGGGCAGCAAACTTCCTTTTTCGAGTTCGTCTCCCCGGTACGGATCGAGTTGATACCTGTCCAGATTCGCGAGGACGATCGGAGAGACGGCCGCGGCCGAGGCGGTATCGATCGTTGAATTGTACAGGTTGAAAAAGACCATCATCTTCGCTGTGGCATTCGAAGAATCGAGTTGGATGTAACGTGGAAGGATCAGAACTTTCTTGCCGGAAGCGTAGGGATGCTCCTTTACGATCGATTCGACATGAAGTTCCGTTGTCCCTTTGGAGAGATCGTTCGGATCCCGCTGAGCGTTCTTGAGGACGCCAAGAATAATCATGTCCGCTTGCGCGACTTCACCCGCCAGGGTCTGCCCCTGCACCGAGCAAAACGGGCATGCGGACGCGACCGATGAAAAGGCAAGCATCGCAAAAAACGCGAGGAATCGGGTTTTACAAGTCATTCTTGCGACCTCACTCTGTGACAGAACCTTGGTCCGTGTTCAGTTGATGTTCGATTGTTTTCAGACGATTACTGACAAGATTATAAGCCCCTTTGGCTTCCGGGGGCACCTGCCCGCTCCATAAATTCAGGTAAAAGCGAGAACGGGCCACCGTTCGACGCCGATGCTCGTCCTTGAGAAGGACACTGTCAGTCAGGTTGTCATAAATGTCAGCGAGCTTACAGACACAAACCTGCCAGCCACTCTGGAGCAACTTTTGTCCGTATGCGTTTTCGCGTTCCGTTTCAGGTAACCGTTTATCCTTCGTTAATGCCACCACCCAACTCGCAACCGTTCGCCCAAAATTCTGCTCGATATCGTCATAATCGGTGGTTGTATCCTCGATCGTATCATGAAGCAACGCCGCCGTGAGAAGCTTCGGTTCATCGAATCCGAAGACCTGCCGAACGATCATCGCAACACGAAAGGCATGGCTCACGTACGGCGTCACTCCGTCTTTTCGGAACTGATGCCGGTGGGCTCGTGACGCAAAAGCAATCGCCTCGAAAATCGAATCGGTGATTTCGGAAATCATACTCAACTCACAATCATTGAAACTTCATGGATGGTACCGCGATTCTCCGCATAATGTCACTGAAACACACGGAGCATCTCCATGAATCGTCTCGCATTTGCTTCTATTGTATTGATCACAGGAAGTCTCGATTGTAATGCACAGGCGCCGAAAACCATTGCGCCGCCTTCTCGCGTGCTGCCGGGACTGCAACACGATGGTTTTGTTCAGCTCCCAAATCTTTGGAAGCTCAAACCCACTGGTAGCCAGATCGATGTTGGTGATTTTCCGGTAAACATTCAGTTCCACCCTTCCGGTCAATTCGCCGCAGTCCTGCATAATGGCTATCGGGAGCATGAAGTCATCCTGATCAGCCTGGAAAATACCGGACGAAAAATCGTTTCACGAACCATTATCCCCCAATCCTTTACCGGGCTTGTCTTCTCACCTGATGGAAAACAACTCTACGCCAGCGGAGGCGAGTTCGATCGCGTTCACGTCTGGGATTTTGACAAAGGCCTACTTCACAACGCTCGAACCATCAGCATTGAACAGGAGGACCGCCGAATGGTCGCCGGCGGCATCGCCCTGGATGCGGCCGGTAAGGATCTGTTCGTGACCGCAGTCTGGTCCGATGCCGTCGTCCGGGTTCCGCTGGTCAATCCCGATAATCGAACTGTCATCCGGATGACAGCAAAACTCACCAAGCCGGAAAAGCCGCAGGGCGACCCGCCGAGTCCTCCGGACGGCCGACGCAAAACCGAAGCACCCGCCGCCGGACAACTCGATAAGTCGCCCATCAAGGATAATTCGTACCCATACACCTGTCTTGTCGAACCGAATGGCAAGCGGTTGTTCGTTTCGCTTTGGGCCAACGCCAAGATCGCAGTCGTCGATCTTGAGACCAATACAATCGTCGATGGCTGGCAGACGGCCGAGCATCCCACGGAACTGGCGTTGTCACCCGATGCAAAAACGCTCTATGTGTCGTGCGCGAACTCAACGAAAGTCAGCGTATTCGACATCGCAACCGGTCGCCCAATTCAGACCATTCATTGCGGGCTTTACCCGCAAGCTCCGAGCGGCAATACCCCGAACAGCCTCTGCCTGACACCTGATGGTCAGATGCTTTTTGTCGCCAACGCCGACGCCAACAATCTCGCGGTGTTCAATGTTTCCGATCCCAAAGCCGCCAAACCACTCGGATTCATTCCTACTGGCTGGTATCCCACTTCGGTCCGGTACCATGCCAAGGAAAAAATGATTTATGTCGCCAATGGAAAGGGGCGTGCCTCTAAGCCCAATCCCAGTGGAGCGGTTCCCGAAAATCCCCGTTCGACAATCGAGTATATCGGTTCATTGTTCTCCGGGACGGTCAGCACGACCCCGCTTCCCTCCCCCGAAGACATGGCACGCTATTCGAAGACCGCGTTCGAATGTTCACCTCTGAAAGCCGATCTCCAGGCGCCGGCCACAGTCTCGCCCGACAACCCGATACCGGACAAACTGGGAAAAAAGTCGCCCATTAAACACTGCATCTACATCGTCAAGGAAAACCGGACTTACGATCAGGTTTTTGGCGATATCAAGCAAGGTAACGGCGAACCCACGCTCTGTCTCTTCCCCGACCGCGTCACGCCGAATCACCATAAGCTGGCTCAGGAATTCGTGCTTTTAGACAACATTTACGTCGAAGGTGAAGTCTCCGCTGATGGACACGAATGGTCTATGGGCGCCTATGCGACCGACTTTGTCGAAAAGATGTGGCCCTTGAGTTACCGGGGAAGCCCCAAGGGGACGTTCGGCTATCCCTCGGAAGGCCAAATGGATACCATCGCCCGGCCTGCCGGCGGTTATATCTGGGATCGATGCAAGACGGCCGGTGTATCATACCGCAGTTATGGCGAATGGATCGAGAATGGCAAAAAAAATCCCGACGGAACCTTTGAGGATAGCAGGGCCACCGTCAAAGCACTTGAGGGTCGCTTCGATCCGAAATTCCGCGGATACGATCTCGACTATACCGATGTCCAAAGAGCCCAACGCTTTATCGAAGAACTCAAACAATTCGAGCGTGAAGGCGGATTCCCGCAAATGACGATCCTACGACTACCCAACGACCATACTGCAGGGACCCGCATCGGCAAACCGACACCGACAGCGATGGTGGCGGATAATGATCTGGCTCTGGGAATGGTCGTCGATGCCATCAGTCATTCGAAATTCTGGAAAGAGACCGCCATCTTTGTGATCGAGGACGACGCTCAAAATGGCCCGGATCACGTGGACTCTCACCGTGTCGTTGCGCTCGTCATTTCTCCTTACACCAAGCGAAAGTACGTCGATTCCACGATGTACTCCACGAGCAGCATGCTTCGCACCATGGAACTGATTCTCGGATTACAACCCATGAGCCAATTCGATGCGGCCGCGCGACCCATGTACAATTCCTTTACCTCCAAGGCCGACATCACGCCTTATCAGCACGCCCCCGCACAAGTCGACCTCAAGGCGACAAATCAACCGGGAGTGTTTGGAGCAGAGCTCTCTGAGAAGATGGATCTGGCAAAAGAAGACCGGGCCGATGATATTCTGTTCAATGAGGTTATCTGGAAATCGGTTCGTGGTGCTCACAGCCGAATGCCGGCACCCATACGCGCAGCGTTCTTCGTTCCGATCAAAGCGAAAAAAGACCACGATGACGACGATTGAGTACTACTCGACACAGAGTTATCAGACTGAGGGCAGAGGGCATTCAACCCTCTGATCTTTTTTGAGATCAATCAAGCGGAATTCGAATTGCTCGTTATCTCCACCTTCGTTGGAATTTTCTCGGTTGAGTACTTGGTGTAGAGGATGGCGTAACACGATCGAGATCATGCTGATTTTTTCATACTGGGCATCCTTGGATGGTCTCCCGTCATCCCAAGCTTTCTTGCGTTGATATGAGAACCTGATAGAGTGATTTAACGTCCTCTTCAAAATGCCCCGTGACCGGGAGCCCGGATATGTCCGTGCCGACCGATGCAGCTGAGTTTGCTCAACTGGCCGTACGTGTCGGTCTTGTTGAGGATGAAACGGCAAAAGAGTGTCTCTATGAGATCGAAGACAAATCAAAGCCAGCGAGTGAGATCGGTCGGTTGATGGAGCGCAAAGGGCTGATCACTCCGCTTCAGACTTCGAAACTTCTCAAAGGCGATATGGACGGTTACGTCCTCGGCGGTTTCCGCCTTCTCTACAAGATTGCGTCGGGAAGCTTCGGCCGCGTTTATCGGGGTGATGATCCGCGTAGTGGCCAGATCGTGGCGATCAAGGTCTTGAGGCGTCGATGGACGGAAGACAAGAAGCGGATCGAGATGTTCGAGCGTGAAGGTCGTATCGGCCAGAGCATGCAACATCCGAACATTGTTCAGATTCTGACGGTCAGCAAAGATAACATTACCGGACAGTACTTCATTGTCATGGAGTTCGTCGAAGGGGGAAATCTCCGGGACATCCTTTCCATTCGGAAGAAAATTGATCTGACCGAAGGATTACACATCATCGAGGAATGCGCATCGGGCTTGGCTTATGCTCATTCCCGCGGACTCTCTCACCGGGACATCAAACCCACCAACATCCTGATTTCGACAGATAAAATTGCCAAACTGGTCGATTTCGGACTTGCTGAGATCAGTCATGGCGCAGCGATCATGACCAGCAAGGAACCGGGCCATTTCGACGAATCGGAAGTCGATCGAACGGTTGATTATGCTGGTCTGGAGAAGCTCACGGGTTGCAAAAAAGGCGATCCGAGAAGCGATATCTACTTTATGGGGATCGTGTTATTCGAGCTTTTGACGGGGATTGGACTGCTCCCCCGGACGCGTGATAAAACAGTCATGCAAATGCGGCAGCGCTACGAACTGGATGATACGATTCGCCGCCTCGGAATCGATAATGATCTTCCCGCCTCGGTCATTGGACTGCTGCTGCGGATGTGCGCGTTCGATCCTGCATCACGCTATCAGACACCGGCGATGATGCATGAAGGGATCAAGGCGGTGCAGGCCGAACTCAAGGGCGGAAACGTAAGTACGGATACTCAGCAGGCGAGCGGCCCGCTGACGATCTTTGTCGCCGAGCATCATCAAAAGCTCCAGGACGTTCTCCGGAAACAATTCAAGAAGCTCGGTTTCCGTGTCTTGATTTCCATCGATCCACAGCAGGCCCTCCTTCGGTTCAAACAGCAACCGTACCACGCTTTGATCATCGATGCGGGAACGGTGGGACGTGAAGGAATCGAATGGTACGAGAAGGTGCTTCGTGAATCCGAACTCCTGCACCTGAACTTCGCAGGAGTTCTGATTCTCAATGAAGATCAGGCGAACTGGAAGGAAACCGTGCGACAGAGGGTTGGAAGCCATGTGCTGGTGCGGCCTGTGACCATGAAACAACTAGCAACCTGTATTAAGGAAACTCTTCGAATCAAAGCCAATGCCGATTCAGAAGACGAATCCGAAGAGGATTGAACACGATTGTCACGAGGTCAGTTTCCACCGGGCACCTCTCGGCCGATCTGTTTGAGCATCAGCTTCACATCATCCCAGCATTCGAACTTCGATCGCCGTTCTTCTTGAGTCCCTTCTAACCGGAGCAGATAGGACGGGTGATAGGTGCACACAAGAGGAATCCCCTTGTAGTTGTACAATTGTCCTCTGAGTTTCATAATACCGGTCGAGTTCTGAAGAAGAGTATTCGCTGCCACTCCGCCCAGACAAAATATCACTTTCGGAGCGAGGAGTTCGATCTGCCGTTTGAGATACCCCAAGCAATTGCGGATTTCATCCGATGCAGGCTTCCGATTGCCCGGCGGACGGCATTTGAGCACATTGCAGATGTAGAGTTCTTCGCGCTTCAGACCCGCCTTCAAGATGATTCGGTTCAGGAGTTGGCCCGCCGGTCCCACGAACGGTTCGCCTTGCCGGTCTTCATCGCCACCCGGTGCCTCGCCGACCATGCAGATTTCAGGACTGGGATTCCCCACGCCGAAGACCGTCTGCGTTCGAGTTGAGTGCAATTCCGAACACTGAGTGCATTCTTGAACAGTTTCCGCAAGAAGCTGGAGTTCCGTTCGCCGGGACTGGTTGGCGCACGCAACGGTTTGCGGGAAAGGTGGCAAAGGTTCGACGTGAATCGCCGGCTCGAGTTGTTGTGGAACAGTGAAACCACCTGCAGATGACAGCAGGAATTCGACGCCCGCGGCTTTGAGCGAAGCCGCGCGTGCCCGCAATTGCCTGACCAGATCCGGTTCCTGCACGTCACTTCACCACTGGGCCAAGGATTTCCAGAAGGCGATCAGTGCCAACACGATGACAATACTCGCCAAACAGCTCATCGTTTTGGCGCTCGCTCTTGAAGGCCTTGAAGACATTCGCGAGTTTTCCGGGAAGCTGCTCGATCGGTACGCTGTCCTGCACTTGGAAGTTCAATCGCCGTCCAAAGCTGTCACCACCGATGTAGAGCGTGTATTTAGAACCGGAACGGCCTACAAGCCCGATCTCGCTCTGGAACGGCCGTGCGCAGCCGTTCGGGCAACCGGTCATGCGGATGCTGATCGGCTCGTTCGCCAAACCCAATTCCGCCAGCATCGGTTCGAGCTGATCAACCAGTCCGGGAAGCGATCGTTCGCTTTCGCTGATTGCCAGTCCGCAGGTCGGGATCGCGGGGCACGCCATGCTCCATTTCTGAACCATGGTCAGATTCTCAGGCCGCGGAATCCCATAATCATTCAGAAGCGAATCAATGGCAGGCTTATCCACCGCCTCGATATCGCCAAGCAAGATATCCTGCTGTGCGCTGATCCGGACCACGCACCGGAATCGCGAGACGATCGCCCGGATGCCGCTGCGGAGGCGGTAATTGCCCTCGTCCTTGATCCGTCCGTTCTCCACCGAAAGCCCGAGGAAGAATCGGCCGTTGGACTGCCGCTGCCAGCCGAGGTGCAGATCCAACCCCGCGATCGGCGCATGGCGAAGCGGCTTCAAAGGGCGCTTGAAATAATCACGTTCAAAGACGTCCTTGAATTTCTCAACACCCCAATCCTTCATAACGTATTTCAGACGGGCCCGCTTGCGGTCGGTGCGATTGCCGTGATCCTTGAACAACCGCACAACCGCTTCCGCAGCCTGAATCACCTCATCGGGTTCGAGGAACCCCAGCGCCTGCGCCAGCAGCGGATACGTATCCGGTTTGCTGTTCGTGTTCCCCTGCCCTCCACCAACGTACAAGTTGTAACCGACCGGTTGATTGTTCTCCGCAATCGCGAGGTAGCCCAGACACTGCGCCAGGATATCTGTGCAGTTGTCGTGCGGAAGCGCGAACCCCGCCTTGAATTTCCGCGGCAGATAAATGTCGCCATAGATCGGCTCCGCCTGATCCGGCGCCGCGAACGTGGATTGTTTCTCGCCGTTCAGCCAAATCTCATGATACGCACCCGAACCCGCTTTAGGCGCCAAATGCGCCGCCACGCGATCCGCAAGCTCCTGCATCTGTGCACGAACCGGATCGCCGGTCGGTGCCGGGCACGCGAGCACGTTGCGGTTCACGTCTCCGCACGCGCCGAGCGTGCTCACGAACGCGTCATTCATCGCCGCGATCGAGTTTTTGAGATTGCCCTTCAGAATGCCATGAAATTGAATGCTCTGACGTGTCGTCAGTCGTAGAGTACCGTTGGCGAACTTTTCGCAGATATCGTCCATCGCCAGGTATTGTTGAGGGGATAGCTTTCCACCAGGCAACTTGAGCCGGACCATGAACATATACGCTTTGCCTGCGGGCTTATCACGGCGCTTGCGGGCGTCGCGGTCTTCCTGCTGGTAGCTGCCATGGAACTTCAATAATTGTTTGGATTCTTCCCCGAAATGATCGGCGTCCGAACCCAATTCCTCCGCAAGCGTACCTCGAAGAAATCGACTCGAAGACTTGATCGCTTCCACAGGGGATGGTTGCTTGGGTTGAGATTCATTCGACATGAAAACAATCGTCCTGAGTAGGGAACAGCGTGGCTGTTCGTCGGATTGGAATGAACCGCATTCCTGCAACTTACGTTATAATCGACATCACTTTGCGACAACTTCACACTGTAATAATACCAAGTTGATCAAGTTAATCGATAGATGGTTGAATCCCATTTGGCAATTTGCGGTGATCGTGCCAATCCTCCTTCAATTATGAAGAATCTCCGCAGGACATCTCGGATCACCTATCAAGGAACCCCGCACCCGACGCCGATGTACCGCAAGTGGTACACCGTGACGGACGACCGACGGAGATTATAAGCCGTGATTGAGCGCCCAACGCCATCGAATTCAAATCTCGGTTTCCTGACCATCATCGCAGAAGGAACCGGTCACCTGGGAGGCTATCTTGTCACGAACGCATGGGGACGACCATTGGAGTTCCGTCTCACGACCAACGTCCAGCCGAATCGGGTTCAGGAGATCCTTTACGGTTCGACCTTGCGCGAGTATATCCTGGCCGATCTGATTGGGAAAACCCTGATCGAAAAAACGGCTACGCAACCCGCACTGGTTGTAGTTGATACGTTGGATCTCGTGTCCTTGCGGTCGCGGATCGATATGCCGGTCATCTGTGTCGCGAACGAATCGAAGACTCATGCCCAGTCGCTTGCGCTCACGCATTCACGCTGCCGCAATCCCATCCACTACTCCGTGAAATTCTCCGATGACGGACCACGCATCGAAGAATTGCTGAACGCCATCGATCCCTCCGTCGATCTCAACGAGCCGTTCTCCCGCGTGCGCGACGCCATCATCGAAGCTCGAAAAATGGGGGTTACGAACCGTGCAGCTTGATGGACCAAGCCCACTCACACTGCAGGCGCTGGCGCTCTCCGCGCTGCAGGGAACGGAACCGTTTCAGACCGTTCCCATCGATCTGGATCTCACGCCGGACATCGTTCCAGTTCCGAAATTCAGTGATCAGATCACAACCAACGTCAAAGAAGCCCGATTGCTCTCGCACACGCCCTGGGTTCGCCCCGTCGGCAAACTCGAATTGAACGTCCAGACGGATGGCTGGAAATTCCCCGCCCCTGCCTTCGAAGCCGCGGTCGTCCCACGCTCTGAAGCGAACGCGCGAACCGCCCCGCACCCGCGGCCAAATTCCGACCCCAATAGACCACGCGAAGCACGCGTTCGGCAGCTGCCCACCGCCGATCACGTCCTCTTCAAGGATCGGCTTCTCTACCTGCTTCAACCCCCGCTCGACGGACTCTTCGACGGTCGGCAGCTCGAAGTCCCCTTCGAACCGTTCCCCTATCAGCTCGAAGGAATCGCGTTCCTCATGCCGCGCCATGCCGCCCTTCTGGCAGACGAAATGGGATTGGGAAAAACGGCGCAGGCGATCCTTTCCCTGCGGCTGCTTTTCCATCAGGGAATCATCGCACGCGGACTGGTGGTTGCGCCGAAACCGCTCATCCACAACTGGTGCCGCGAATTGAAACTCTGGGCACCCGATCTTCCCTTCGAAGTCATCGGCGGTGATACGGCCGACCGTCGAAGAAGCTGGACGGTTTCCAATTGCCCGCTCAAACTGATCAACTACGAAACGCTCACTCGCGACGTCGAAATCCTTGCCGAACCGGATCTGAAGTTCGATATCGTCGTCCTCGATGAAGCCCAGCGGATCAAAAACAAGGGATCGAAGACCGCCACCGTCGTCTGCAGCATCAAACGCTCGCGCAGCTGGGCCATGACCGGCACGCCCATCGAAAACCACCCAGACGATTTGGTCAATCTGTTCTCCTTCATCGATCCGGGCCGTCTGCCGCCCGACTGCCCCGCACGGCAAATTCCTTCACTCACCAGCGGAACCATCCTTCGACGAACAAAAGACGATGTCCAGTCGGACATGCCGCCGAAAATGATCAAAGACGTTGAAGTGGATTTAACACCCGCACAGCGGACCGCGTACGACCGTGCGGAAAACGAAGGCGTCATTCATCTAAACGAACTCGGCGATACGCTCACGGTCCAGCACGTCTTTCAACTCGTTATGCGCCTCAAACAGATCTGCAATTTCGATCCGCTCACGGGTGAGAGTGCGAAGCTCGAGCAACTGGTTCACGACATGGAAGAAGTTGCGGAGAACGGCCGCAAGGCAATCGTCTTTTCGCAATGGGTCGAACCGCTCCTGATCATCGCCGATGCGCTTAAACCATACGGTCCGCTGCAATACCACGGACGCATTCCGCAGAACGAACGCACTCCCATCCTCGATCGATTCAAAGCCGATCCGGATGCCCATGTGATCCTCATGAGTTACGGCACCGGAAGCGTCGGGCTTAATCTGCAATTCACCAATTATGTCTTCCTGTTCGATCGCTGGTGGAACCCCGCCATCGAAGATCAGGCGATCAATCGCGCCCACCGCATCGGACAGCGGCACCCCGTCACCGTCACACGATTCCTGACCGAGAATACCATCGAGAAACGGATCGCCAGCGTTCTTGACGCCAAGCGTCAGATCTTTAATGATCTCATTGGACAAGCCGACAAACCGAGTTCGCTCGGCCTCAACGAAGATGAGATTTTTGGGTTATTCGATATCCGTAACCGCCCCAAACGCAATGCTTCAAAATGATCATTCCCCGTTATTGGGCTGAATCCCGACTTCAGGAGCAGATCAGCGGTCGCCAAGTTACGGTCCGCCGGTTCGGCTGGTCGAATGAGAGTCAGGAGCAAGCGGAAGCCCACGCGGCGGAGCGTGCCGGCGAAGCGCTCAATCGCATTCGCTCCGGCGAGCGCCTCGCCAACCGCGAACCTAAAGTCCCCTACAACGGCGCCGATGGCCTGCCGATCCGCGAAGAGATTCTCGCAACGCACGGCGAAACCATCATCACAAGGAATTCCTACGGAGCGCAGTGCCTCAATACGCCCAACGTGATGTTCATCGACATCGACACCGCCTACGTCAGTCCGATCATCCCCTGTCTCGGCACGTTCACGATTTTGGTCTCTGTCATCGCGCTCGCCTACAGCCTGATCATTCAGAATTGGAATCTTTCGCTTATCATTGTGGCGGTGCTCGGAGCACTCATCACGGTGTTCACGATTTTGCATCAGGTGCAACTTCACCGGACAGGTGATCAATCGTATACGTACGTCAAGGCGCGTCTTGATGCGTTTCTCGATACCCGCCCCGACTGGCGCTTTCGTGTGTACCGCACGCCGAATGGCTATCGCCTGCTCGCCATGCATGCGCTTTTCGATCCCCGCGGTCAGCAGGCTCAGGAGGCGTTCGATGGTCTGGGTGCGGATCCGACTTATGTGCTGATGTGCAAAAATCAGAATTGTTTTCGCGCTCGTGTCAGCCCTAAGCCGTGGCGGATCGGCATTCCCGATCACCTGCGGCCGCGCCCCGGCGTCTGGCCGATCAATCCCGAACGCCTTCCGGAGCGGTTGGAGTGGATCGAGCGCTATGAGGAAAAAGCGGAGGCGTTTTCCTCGTGTCAGTTCATTGAAGAATTGGGAATGGGATCCACGAGTTCGTCCGTCGTGCAGGTGCAGAAGCTCCATGACGAGTTGTCGCGGGCAAACAGATCGCTCCCGATGGGGTGAAAAAACCCCGACTTATGCCGGGGTTCGAAGGTTATTCTTGTCCAGTCTGATTAACTAATTCTTCAACGCCGCCAACTCGATTGTCAGCGGTTTGAGCTCCATGGTCGGGGCTACGATGGTGATATCGAACCCTTTATTACCTTCTTTGCCTTTGTGATAGGCCATTTCATGACGATAAAAGATGCGGTAATTGCCCACGGGAGCGTCCTTGATCTCAAACTTGCCGTCGTCATCCGTCAGGGTGAAGTACGGATGATCGAAGACTGCAACGCGACCACCCATCCAGGGATGGATATTGCAGACAAAGGTGGCTGGACTGCGGTCAGCGGCGAGTGCCTTGATGGGCTTGTACATTCCTTTGGGGGCAAGCGTCTGATTGAACGTCAGAGCGTTCGAGTTGTAATTGATGTTGTGCGAGACCTGCGAATTGTTCTTTATCAGAAGAGTATCGCCTTCACGAGCGGCTACTATTCGAGGTATGAACATACAGCACGGTTGATCGATCACATGCTCAACGGGTTTGGGTTTTGCCAACCCAGGATGGATTTCATTGGCACCGAACGGAAGACCATTCACGGGTTGCAGGTAAACCCAGACGTTCTTTACTCCATTGTTTTTCTTATTCACGACCAATTCATCTGAAAACAATGGACCTTTGGCCAAGCAGGCCGGTTTATCGGCGGTGACATCGATCTTCTTTGCGGCCGGAGCGTTCGGAAGACTGATCTGGCCTTTGATCGTTGCCCATTGAGCAGAAACGGAAAGCGGAAGCACCATCAAAGCGATTGTCGCACCGAGAAAATGGTACCGGTTCATGCGAACTCCCAAATAGGACGGAAGAGTGATCCACTTGGGAATTGTAGAAGATCAATCTGGATGTTGGAGGATTAAGCCAATCGAGATGTCTTATGGGATGAAAAACCCCGGCGAGTGCCGGGGTTCGAATGTGATCCCTATGCTGTCAGAATAACTAGTTCTTCAGTGCCGGCAGATCGATCGTCAGTGGCTTGAGTTCCATCGTCGGTCCTTTGATATCGATCTCATATCCCTTGGCACCCACTCGACCTTCATGATAGCCGAGTTCGTGGCGGTAGAAGATGCGGAACTTGCCCATCGGAGCGTCTTTGATTTCGAACTTGCCGTCGTCGTCCGTCAGGGCGAAGTACGGGTGATCGAAGATCACAACGCGACCGCCCATCCATGGATGCACATTGCAGGCAAAGGTGGCGGGGTTGCGCTGAGCTTCGAGCGCCTTCTCCGGCTTGTACTGTCCGCCGGCGGCGAGCGTCTGGTTGAATTCGAGGTTGTCGGCGGAGTACTTGATGTTGTGCGGAACCGGTGAACTGTTTTTCACGAGCAGTGTATCGCCGTCGCGGGCAACCACAATCCGGGGAATGAACGCACAGCAGGGCTGATCGATCACATGCTGCACCGACTTGGGCTTTTGAAGTGCCGGATTGATTTGCTTGGCGTCAAACGTTTCGCCATCGTGCGGCTTCAGGTAGACCCAGACGTTTTTGACGCCGTTGTTCTTCGCGTTCACCACGAGTTCATCGGAAATCAGAGCGCCTTTGGAGAGGCAGTGCGGCTTATCGGCGGTGACGTTGACCTTTTTGGCGGCCGGTGCGTTGGGAAGAACGATCTGACCTTTGATCGTCGCCCATTGAGCTGAGACGGAGAGCGGAAGGACAAACAGAGCCAGAATCACGGAAAGCAGATGGTATCGGTTCATGCGAACTCCCAAGTAGGACGGAAGAGCGGTACAGGAAGGTATTGTAGCAGATTATAGGCAAAGTCAGGCGACGGGGCCAAATCCGAAAGGATCGGATTCTCAATATCAGTGAAAATATGTTCACTAAATTGATCGATGAAGTGACCGATCGACATCACGATCCTGAAATATGATCATAGGAATTTCAAATTTCGAGTTCGCCCTAAGTCACCGCTGCGCATAGACGGCTCCGGAAATTTGAAATGGGTCCGGAGTCAGGTGTCGCAGTGGCGCCCAGTGGCGCCGGACCCATTTTTGAGGACCGGTTCGTAGCCTTCGACAACGATCTCGACTTTGTCAATCGAAAATGGAACATTTGATCACGACTTCTTACCGCGTCAGAGTACGACAAGCGGAAAAGAGAAGCGGACAGGGATTACCGGGCAATTGCGGCAAAAGCAATTTCTTGCTCAGGTAAGAAAGAATCATGGTTGAGTGTTTCAATCTCATTTCGGTTTCGACTGCACATCCCCAGGCGATCTCACGAAATTCTGAGGAAAGAACTCTCAATACACAAGGTATATGGGATGTGACGTTGCGATGATCCACATCGCGGATAGGATAAAGATGTCTTCCGACACAGTTTGCTTTTGATCATGGAATCATGGGCGAAAGCACGGGCACAAACTTCACCATCAATCACCGAGGAGGCAGAATGACAGCCGTCGACCAAGAAAAGACGGGCCTCGGCAATTACTTCATCGCGAATTATCCGCCCTTTTCAGCCTGGAAGCCCACACACTTGTCCGAGGCACACGCAGCCATCGCAAGCGCACCGAAACCCGGCACACCGCTCGGACTTTATCTGCATATTCCGTTCTGCCGTAAGCGCTGCAAATTCTGTTACTTCCGCGTTTATACCGACAAGAACGCCCGCGACGTGGAAACCTACACCGACGCGATTGTTCGCGAAGTCGAACTCTACAGCCAGCAGCCGATCGTTGGCGATCGCAAGCTGGATTATGTCTACTTCGGCGGTGGCACGCCATCCTACTTGAGTGCGAGCCAACTGCGGGCACTCATGGAGCGACTTCAGAAGATTTTCTCTTGGGAAGCGGCCCGCGAGGTGACGTTCGAATGCGAGCCGGGGACGTTGCAGCAGCACAAACTCCAGACTCTCCGCGAACTGGGTGTCACGCGACTGTCATTGGGCGTTGAGAACTTCAAGGCGGAAATTCTGCAATACAACGGCCGCGCTCACCTCGAAGAGGAAATTCATCGTGCCTACGGCTGGGCTCGGGAACTCGGTTTCGAACAAATCAACATCGACCTGATTTCCGGCATGGTGGGCGAGGACTGGGACAACTGGAAAGACTGTGTCCGCAAGACTCTGGCGATGGCGCCGGACAGCGTGACGGTTTATCAGATGGAACTGCCGTACAACACGACCTTTTCCAAAGAGTTGCAGATGGTGGGCGATGAGGCGAAGCCGGCTGCGACTCAGATTGCGGACTGGCCGACCAAACGCGCCTGGGTGAAGTACGCCTTCGATGAATTCTGCGCGAACGGCTACGAGATTTCCAGTGCGTATACCGTCGTCAAGAGTACGGGGAACAAGCGGTTCGTTTATCGCGATGCGCTCTGGCATGGCGCGGATATGTTTGGCACCGGTGTGGCGAGTTTCGGGCATCTCAATGGGGTCCACGTCCAAAACGTTGACACCTGGGAAACTTATATCGAGAAGATCAACGCCGGTGAACTGCCGCTGGGCCGGGCGTTGCCCGTCAGCGATAAACAGAAGCTGATCCGGGAAATGATCCTTCAACTCAAGACCGGCCATCTGGAGCGAGATTACTTTCAATCGAAGTTTGGTGCCGATATCACGAAGACTTTCCAGGACGGCTACCAGAAGCTTGAACGTGAAGGCTGGCTGAAAATCAACCCCAACGGAATCGAACTCACACCGGCCGGTCTCATGCAGATCGATCGCCATTTACCGACATTTTTCGAACCAGAATTTGTTTCGAAACGATACACCTAATTTATGGCCGAGCCGTTAATCTTTCTAATGGGCAAGCACCCGGCGCGACTGCCCACTGAGATTCGTTATTGCCGCAATCATATGTGGTATGACCCAGCAACGCGCCGATTCGGCTTCACCTCATACGCCATCCGACTCATGCAGGATGTCTACTTTCTCGAGTGGAAATTCGACGCACCGCAAACCGTTGCATTCAAGGAAGTGATCGGCTTTATCGAAAGCTCCAAAGCCCAGAGCGAACTCTATGCACCGTTGGCGGGGAGCATCGATCGCTTCAACGTTTCGTTGCTCAACGATCCGTCTGCGATCAATACGAGTGGATACGGCAAGGGTTGGCTTTTTGAAATGACCGCAGACCGAGCGGCCACAATGAATGCGGAAGACTATTATGCCTATCTGGAGTCCGCTTGGGCCACCGCTCAGCGGATTCTCAAAAATCAGGTGAACCTGACCGACGACGAGTAACACCATGAGCCAAAAGCTGACGGTCGTGATTTCCCAGGCACCGGGCAAGAACCCTGCGAAGCGTTCGCTGGAGGAATCGCTTGCGGCGGCTTTGCTCATGGAACCGGGAATCGATCTGAGCATCATTCCCAATCTATACGATCTGGGACCGGACCATACCGGACGATTGTTTCTTGAGGGCGTGGGCGGGGATATGGTTGTGCTCTCGTGGCTTTATCCGCGTGCCGCATTCTGGCTGCTGGACAGGATCGACATCAAGGGTCACTTTGGTGAAACGCTTCTCAAGCCGATCTCAGACGAAGACGAGGACGAAGACGACACGCCCTCTGAGGAAACGGAAAAACCGGATGCGATCGGTCCTGCTGGTTCGATTCCCGAACGGCACATTTATACTCTTGACCTCCGCGACCGCAACAAGCATGAACCTTTTCTTGAGGAGATTCGGCGGATCGTGACCGAGTGCAAGGAACGTAGGGAAAAGAAAGCGATTGAAAAGTCGCTCGCGAATCCCGCAATCGTGCAACTCGGATTGCCGACCAAGAGCGAGAACGCGTTCAAGCCTGAGGAATTGCTTGCGCCAGCGAATCGGCGCTGGTATCCCGTGATCGATTATAGCCGTTGCACGAACTGCATGGAGTGCCTCGATTTCTGCCTCTTTGGTGTTTACGGTCTGGATTCGCTCGACCGCATCATCACGGAAAATCAGGATCAGTGCAAGAAGGGCTGCCCGGCGTGCAGTCGCGTGTGCCCGCAGCAGGCGATCATCTTTCCGGAGTACAAGTCGCCGGTGATCGCGGGGGCGGAGGGTGGAGCCGTTGGCGGGTTGAAGATCGATCTGAGCAAGCTTTTCGGCGGAGGCGATGCCGTCGATCCGCTGGCGGCTGCAGTGGCGGAGCGTGACCGCGAGCTCGTTGCGGATGGCCGCGACGCTGTCGGAATGGCGGTGGGCATCCCGAAGCGCCAAGCGGGTAAACCCACCGGGCCGAAGGACGATCTGGATAAACTCGTCGACGATCTGGATTCATTTGGACTCTGATTCAAAAATTTAAATAACGAATACAAATCCAACATAATGAACTTGAACGAGATCTATGGCCATTACGTTGGATAACCCCCGCCTCGAATCCGCTTACCGCACCGCCCGCGCGGCGCTCCTTGCGGAACGCACGCCCCCCGGTCATTGGGTCGGTGAACTCTCCACCTCCGCTCTCAGCACCGCCGTCGCAGTCATCGCACTTCGACTCGTTGATGCAACCACTCACCAATCGCTGATCGGCGGCGGATTGAAATGGCTCGCGTCGAATCAGAATGCCGACAGCGGCTGGGGCGATACGACCAAAAGTTTCTCGAACATCTCCACTTCGATGCTCTGCCGTGCCGCTTTCGCGATCGCAGGCGAGGATCAACATCACGACACCATTCAGAAGCTTGAAGTCTACCTAAACGAGAAATGCGGGCGCACGCCAGCGGAACGCGCTGAAGCCATCCGCACCCGTTACGGCAAGGACCGCACCTTCAGCGTGCCAATCCTCATGACCTGCGCCCTCGCCGGACTCGTTCCGTGGCGAGAGGTGTCGCGACTGCCATTCGAACTCGCCTGCCTCCCACAGAGCTTTTACCGCTTCGCCGGGCTGCCCGTCGTCAGCTACGCACTCCCGGCCCTTATCGCCATCGGACAGTGCGTCCATCACCACCGTGGTTCGTGGAGCCCGCTGAGGCCGTTCGCGAAAAGCCCGAGCCTGAATGTCCTTCGTCGCATTCAGCCGTCGAGCGGTGGCTATCTCGAAGCGACTCCGCTCACCGCCTTCGTGACCATGAGCCTCGCCAGCATCGGCCAAAAGGATCACGAGGTCGTGAAGGACGCTGTCCGCTTCCTTGTGAATTCCGTCCGTCTCGATGGCAGCTGGCCGATCGACACGAATCTCAGCATTTGGGTGACAACGCTCTCCGTGAATGCCCTCGCATCCGCCGGCGATCTCGACTCCTTACCGGACAAGGAAAAACTTCTGGAGTGGCTGCTCGCTCAGCAAACGAAGGTACGGCATCCGTACACCGGCGCCGCCCCCGGCGCCTGGGGCTGGAGCGACGAACCGGGAAGTGTACCCGATTGCGATGACACGCCGGGGGCCGTGCTTGCAATACACTCGTTGCTCGGCGAATCATCGCGGTCCGTCATGGAAAAAACCGTTCTCGAACAGTTTGGCCCAACGACACTCAATCAACTCGATCAAGGAGCCTCGCATAGTATCGCTTCAGTTGAATTCGATCGCTTTCAAAATCTCGGCATTGCACTCAGCTGGATGGCGAATTTACAAAATCGGGATGGTGGTCTGCCAACGTTTTGCCGCGGTTGGGGCAAGCTCCCATTTGACCGAAGCGGATCCGACCTGACAGCACACGCAATCCGCGCCGTATATGTTTGGAAACCTCTGAGAGATGCTGTTGCAATCCGCGCCACAAACGCCATTGCCGAGGCGTTCGGGCGTGAACATCCGTATCCGTTAAGTTCGGAATATGAATCGTTCCTGGTCCGTTCGAAACATTTCCTTGTCACTCATCAACGGCCCGACGGTTCCTGGCTGCCGCTCTGGTTCGGCAACCAGCATGCGACGGACGACATCAACCCCGTCTACGGCACCGCCCGCGTTCTCGCCGCCTATCGCGATCTGAATCTGAAGGACTCGCCCGAATGCCGGCGTGGAGTCGATTTTCTCTTGAGCGTGCAGAACGCCGACGGCGGATGGGGCGGTTCGAAGGATTGCCCGTCGAGCGTGGAGGAGACGGCGGTTGCGGTTGAAGTGCTGCTCGATTTGACGAATGATCCCGCTGTCGAACGCGGCGTGAACTGGCTGATCGATGCGGTGGAAACACAAAAGTTTCGCGAAGCATCGCCCATCGGGTTCTACTTCGCGAAACTCTGGTATTTCGAGAAACTCTATCCCATCATCTTCACAGTCGCGGCACTCGGTCGCGCTCGTCTCACTTGCCGGGCGGAAGGATTGGCTTGAACTCGCCGCGTTTCTTGTCGAGATTCTTATTCAGATCGGCCGGATCAAATTCCACTTTCGCTCCGCCGTCCGGGACGTCCATCTTCGCACTCCACAGGATCGCGTTGACGACGATCCGGCGGAAGTTTTCGTCCGCCCAGTTCCGATGGAAGTGCCCGCCGGTAAAGCCGAAGCCGCGTCCGCCGTTCGGGCGATCGTAGGCCCACGCCATCGTTTCGATCTCGCCCTTACGGCTGGCGGTGTAATTGGTCTTGCGCGTGTTGTCCGGTGGTACCGCCTGCAGGATCGGCGTCAGGTTCTTCATATCGTCAAGAAAGCGCATGCCATAGTACCATTCATCACGAAGCGTGAACGGCTTGACGCCGCGCGTGATTGGATGCTTGGGCAGGCTGCGAATCTCCGCATCCCAGTGCGGGTTGATGCTGTAATCCGGCTCATAATATCCGCCCATCCAGCCGAGGACGCGCTTGCCGTGCTGCGGCAGATAATCCACCGCATAATGCAGGTTGACCCAGCCGGTGCCTTTATCCATGAGCTTCTGGATGCGGTCCATCCGATCGCCCTTCGCGTCTTTCTGTACCACCGGATGGCCCTGCCGGCCGTCCATGTAAAACATCACGCTGTCCGCCATGTCGAAGAGCTTATCGTTCTTCGGCCATCCATCGCGGGCCATGATCGGCCAGACGCCGGGCGTCTGCTTCAGCAGGTTCATGAGGATCGCAGTGCCCGCGAAGAACTCATGATCGCCCGGGCCGTGACTTTGTTTTCCTGCGATAAGCAGAACCACTTTTCCTTTGAAATCTTCGGGTGGCGGAACTTCCAGCGCGACCTTCGATTGGTCGTACGGATCGATGTCCGGTTTACCCTGCGCCACAACGGGCAACGCAAGTCCGAGTAAGAGAACGAGTGAGAGAGACTTCATTCCAGATGCTCCTGTTGGCAATAACATTCCTACTGACATGGTACTGCAATCTGAGAATTCGATGAATCCTTGTGGATTCGTGTCTGAAAAACTTCTTATGATTTCTGAGGAAACGTGCCCCCTTTTGGTTGGCACTCGAGCGAAAAATTGCGAAACTGATTAGGTACTCGAAAGAGTCGATAACACCGACGGTATCCCTCCCGACCATGTTTTCCTCCGGAAGGAACACACACCGTGACGACCGCCGAATCCCTTGCCGACGCGCCGTCCACTCCCCAGCCGAAGAAACCGAACACCGCCGCTTTTAAAGTTGTGCCGGAATCGCGCGTCAATCGCGATCGCGTTCGCGATGCCGCCGCCGCGGCCGTTGCCAAGCTTGATAAATCCACACCGCTCACCCGCGAGTTCACCCGCGACCTCGCCGATGAACTCCTGCGTTCACTCGATCTGGGCGATCAGTATCTCGGCTTTGCCATGGTCATGCTGACGAATGCATTCTGGCGCGATCAGGTCGCGTCGATTCCATTCCATCGCCGCCTGATGCTCCTCCCGCATTGCTTGAAGAATGCGGAGGGCTGCCCGGCCGATTACGATGAGTTCGGTCTCGATTGTGAAAAGTGCGGAGCGTGCAGCGTCGCCGATTACAAGACAAAAGCGGAGCAACTAGGTTACAAGGTTCTCGTAAGTGAAGGCACGCCGATCGTGCTGAAGATCATCGTCAGCGGGCATGTCGATGCGATTGTCGGCGTCGCGTGTCTGAACGTGCTGGAGAAAGCGTTCGACAAAGTTCTGCTGGCGGGGATTCCCTGCGTGGCGACACCGTTGCTCTCCAGCAACTGCAAGAATACGACAGTCGATCAAGACTGGGTTTTCGACATGATCGACCTGCAGACGGCTCCACCTGAGACCGTCACGAAGTCGTATATGCACCTGATGCGTGCTTCCAATCAGCTCTTCGAG
This sequence comes from Limnoglobus sp., assembly GCA_041742055.1. Taxonomy (GTDB): domain Bacteria; phylum Planctomycetota; class Planctomycetia; order Gemmatales; family Gemmataceae; genus Limnoglobus. Next base: position 52,334 of record JBGSJI010000005.1, read on the forward strand.
GAACCGCACTTTTCGCACTTGGCTCCGCGAAGCCGGGCCACGTTGCCGGAAGCGGATCCGCTTCGCAAACATGAAGAAATTGCCTTCGATTTCCTGGCCCGTGGCGGAAAGCGTAGCAGACCATTCATCACTCTCGCCACCTACGACGCACTGACCGGCGGCAAAGCGACCCTCTCGGATCAGGGGGAACTCAGTGATTCCGTTCGCCGGGCCGCCATGGCCATCGAGACGTTCCACAAAGCGTCGCTCGTTCACGATGACATCGAAGATGACGACGCCTACCGTTACGGTCAGGAAACGCTCCACCGAGTTCATGGTCTCGGCGCCGCCATCAACATCGGCGACTACCTCATTGGCTTGGGATATCGACTCGTCAGTAAAGACCGATCGCTGCTGGGAGCGGAAACCGCCGCTGATATTCTGGATAAACTCGCCGATGCCCACCTGAAACTAAGCGAAGGTCAGGGTGCGGAATTGTTGTGGCGCGACGCCACCGACAAGCAACTCACCGCTAAGGATGCTCTGAGGATTTACGCGCTCAAGACGTCACCCGCGTTCGAGGCAGCACTTTATACCGGCATACGGTTGGCGGGTCAGGTGACCGAATATGAGAAGCTTATCCCGGACTTCTCAAGGAATATCGGTGTAGCATTCCAGATTCTCAACGATCTTAAGGACTGGACGGCGGACGGCGACAACAAACTGCTGAGCGGGCAGGATGTGCTGGCCGCACGTCCGACATTGCTCTTCGCTCTGGCTCTCGAATCCGCCAGTACTTCCGATCGGACGGAACTGCTCCGGATCGCTCAGGGACTGGTTCAGATCGCAGATGAGGAAATTGTCGAGCGCGTGCGGGCGATTTATTTCTGCACGAAAGTCTTTGATAAAGCGGATGCGTTGATTGAGAAGTTTCGGGCGAAGTGCGAATCGCTCGCTGATGAGGTCCAGTGCGAACCGTTCCGGGAATTGCTGTATTATCTCGTGGACTCCGTGCTGGAGCGAGTCACGCTGCCTGCGGAACCCGTCTCCACCAGCTTTTCGGTCCCGCTGGGGCTGCCGCTTACTCGTATGACTGCTGTCGCAGGGAGCTGATGGCACCGACACCCGAGTACGAAAGTCTCTATCAGTTATTCCCCGATGGCGATGGGATCCCGAGCGCTGAATCCGTTACTGCGACGGAGATGCCCGAACCGTATCGCTCTCTTTTGGTACACAATCATCACATGACCGTCACGGTCGAAAGGTTCTACGCCGATACGGTCGATGTGAAGGTAATCGAAAGCCGAACCGACTTCGGTTTCTACTGCCGGAAAATTCTGCTGACACTCACGCACACCGGACGCGTTGTCCAACTGGGAATCGTTAGGATCAACCTTTCGCTTCTGGCTCCGATCGTCCGCGAACAGATCGTGGAAGAGAAAACACCGCTCGGCCGGGTCCTAATTCAAAACGAAGTCTTACGGGAAGTTCAACCGACCGGATTCGTGTCAGTCAAACCGGATCGTCAGTTGTGCGACTGGTTCAAAACGTCAGCTAGCACAACACTTTATGGGCGGTTGGGGATTATCCACACAGATGGCAAGCCGGCGATCGAAGTGCTGGAAGTTCTTGCTCCAGTGCCTGAGGAGTTGAAGAGTCGGCCGATATAATCATTTTTACACTTGAACAAATCAACACATTCAAGAATACTTTGAATTTGCACCCGCCGCAAGACCGATCAATTTGAAATACGTTTTGCCGACTTTGTGGGCAGCATTCAGTGTGAGGACTCTGCCACTTTCGTGAGCTGCACGTGGCGGAGTCGTCCTTGTTGTCGATGGAAGGCTATGCGAATGGCGAACTTCGCAAAAATGTTTAGCAGATATCGCTGAAAGATCGATCGCTTATTCGAACGGATCTATAGCATCTGGAGTGGAATTCCAAGCGATGCGAGTTGCTCGTTGAATTCCGCGAGATTGTGTTCTTCGATCATGACGATCATCGGCCCTAATCGTTCGAGGATCAATGAACGTGTTTCTGTCCATTGCATGATGCCGTCAGTGAATTCCGCTGAGGGAAAGCGTACGATGCGGCAGGTTGCGGTGGCAGGTGCGGGCAACGGATGCGTGTTGAGAAAGAGTCTGGCGGTGGGCGAGAGCGCTTGACCGGTACGGATCATGAACCACTGTTCGAGTTCGTCATGAGTCCAGCCGCGTTCGATCGCGGTGCGGACCGATTGGGGCGTAATGCGATATTGCCGGGGATGCGCGATGGTAGGCGGAAGCGTTTCCGCGAGGCGTTGAATTTCAGCATCGAGCAGCAGATCCGCTTGGCTGGAATCGACCATCAGTGTCACGCCGTCGGGATCGACGGTGACGCATTGCACGGGACGGGCATCGAACTCACGATTCCCGACCAGACGAAGAGACTTGAAATTCGGATCCTGACCATCCGCTGTCAGCCCGATGAAATCGGTCAATTTCACCGAGACCAGACCGCAGGAGAGCGCCTGATCGAGATCGGCCGCGTGAAGGAATTCGACCAGCGTTGCGGAAGGATAGACGGTGATCCGCTCGCGTTTATCCGCCCAGCGGCGCATCAGATCCGCGACATTGGCAGGGACCGGCCGCATGGAATGCCGGTCCAGAGTTTGCTTGATCGAAGCCAGATTCAAGCCCGACTCTAGACCAAGGTAAGTGGCTTCCGCCGTGAGTTCCATTGTGCAAGCGGTGCCGAGATGCTTCCAATCCGCGAATCGCGAAAGCTCCGCGATCAACTGCGGAGTCAATCCCTGACGAAAAGCGATGACTTCCGCATTGGGCTGCACGGTGAGCGTCTGGGGGAACGCCTGCGGCAGTGCGGGTTCGGGTTCGCCACAAAGCAGTGAACGCCCGAACGCGGTCAGTCGGTAGCGACGCTCGGTTCCGGGAACGATTTCAACAATTCGCAATGAAAACGCGATGGAATCCAGAAACGATTCGACCCATGCAACGCCCTGCTGTCGCGCGTCGTCACGCGTGAGGACCGAAGACCATGAGGGATGAAGTTCCCAGAGTTCCGCTGCGAGCTGCGCGGGCGAAAGCGGCTCATCGAGCGTTCGGGCGAAGGAGTCGAAGAGCATCAGCGCTGAGGTCGGCGTGGGCGAAATGCCGCTTTCGTAAGTAACATAACCTTTCCGCGGATCCCAGGTTTCGATGGAAAAAAATCGGGAAAAGAGATGTGTCAGAGTGGACCAGAGACCATTGGACCAGTCTGGGATTTCAGGTAATGCGGTGAATTCGTTGCCTGTTGATCGAAAATGCCCGAGCGCCACAGACCATTCAAAGGCCAGAACGCCCGAATCCGTTACGCTCCCGGAAAGATCGGTCAGCGGTGATTGGAACAGCGGATCGTTCTGAAATCGGGCCAAATCGCGTTTGAAGAGCGAGCGTGTTTGGGTCGTTTTGATCGCGCCAGATCGCGATCGCTGCCACGCAGCCGCAATGCGCAGGACCCATTCGAGCCCGTCTGTCTCAATACCAGAAACTCGATTCTTAACCTCCACCGTTTTGTTGTTGAGGCTGCGTGCTCGATTCAAAACGAACGGATGGACAAAAACCGGTGCAGTAACGGTACCGCATAACCCCATCCACGAGGCCAGATCCTCAATCAGATCTTGATTGGAATCCGCAGGATATAGTAACCCGGCTCGTATGAGACTTTCAATCGGGGCAAAACCTTCAGGAAATCCGGAAGCGGCACCCAAAGTCATCAGGTGACCGATTTTCCAATCCGAAAGTCGCGAGAGGCCGATCAGGCGAAGGATCGATTGCGCGCCGGGGCTGAGTTCCCGGATTCGGCGATCGATGACAGGCGCATTGGTTTGTGTTTCCGAGACGCGATCAAGTAAATCGTCTCGATCCTGTCCGATTTTGGGTTTGACCAGATGACCGGCCACACTGCGGAACAGATCGTCCGAATAACGCGAAAGTGCAATTCGCACACGATCTGTCCAGTCGTACTGATCCGATGAATTCTGAGCCATTCTGTTGTTTTACGACCCTGCACGCCCGACGACTTGCGGAGAATGCCCCATCTTGCGAAGTTCTTCAATCACAATTTCCACCCGACCGGGGCGAATCAACAAGACCCGATCAGAAAGACGTCCGACAATTTCCCCGGCGAGCTTTTTCCGCGCCAGCAATTCCTCCGCCAGCACGAGATCCTCGGTGAGAACAAAGCACACACGACGGTGCAGTTTCGCGGGAAGCCTCAGGCCCTGAGTCATCACTGCCTCTCCGTTCCTGCCGGATCACTTATGAACTGGCGTTCGTCGAAAATCTCGTAGCTATAACCTTGTTCAGTAAGGAACATCTGGCGGTGCTGTGCGAAATCCAGCTCTTTCGTGTCTCGAGTGACAACGGTATAAAAATGCGCCGGTCCCCCATCGCCTTTGGGTCGCAAAACTCTGCCAAGTCGCTGCGCTTCTTCCTGCCGACTTCCAAATGTACCGGATACCTGGATAAGGACATTGGCGTCTGGCAGATCGATCGCGAAATTGCCCACTTTCGATAACACCAGATGGCGCACCTCGCCTCGTCGGAATTGGTTGAACAATATCTCGCGCTCGGAATTCGGAGTCGATCCCGTAATCAATGGCAGATCAAATCGCTTACTGAGTAGTTTAAGTTGCGTAAGATACTGACCGATCACAATCACTCGTTCCTGCGAGTGGTTTTCGAGCAACCGGGCGACGATCTCGTTTTTAAGCGGGTTCTCGCTGGCCAACCGATATTTCTGCCTCCATTCCGCCACAGCGTATTGCATGCGTGACTGGTCATCGGGCAATCCCACGCGGATCTCGGAGCACGATGCCGAAGCGATCCAGCCTTTTTGCTCCAGTTCCCTCCAGGGCACGTCGTATTTCTTCGGTCCGATGAGACTGAAAACATCCCCTTCGCGTTGGTCCTCACGGATGAGTGTTGCAGTCAGACCCAGACGCCGGCGGGCCTGGATCTGCGCTGTGACTCGAAAGACCGGTGCCGGAAGCAAATGGACCTCGTCATAAATGATCAAACCCCAATCCCGCTGCTCGAAAAGTTGAAAATGCGGGTAGTCTTCCGGCGAGCCGGGGCCGCGTCGTGTTGGCTCCTCTTCCTCTTCAATCTCCTGATCATCGGTTTCCATTTCGAGATCGGTCGGAGTTTCTTCCGACACGTCTTTTTTCTTTTTTCGTTTCTTGCCGGGTCGATAGGTCAGAATTTGATAGGTCGCCACCGTGACATCACCGATGTCTTTGGTTTCGCCCGTATACTCCTTGACCTGATCTTCAGTGAGATCGGATTTGTCGAGAATTTCTCGCATCCATTGTTTCACTGCGGTTACGCTGGTCGTGAGGATCAGTGTTGATTTCTTCAAGAGCGACATGGCGATGATACCGACAATCGTCTTTCCCGCACCGCAAGGAAGAACGATCACGCCAGATCCGCCTCGGACATCTCCTCCCGCGTAAAAGACCGCCGCCGCTTCATGCTGGTAATCCCGGATATGAAAAGGCATCCCTGATGTTGCCACGGTCCTAAGATCGACATCAAGATGGGTCCCTTCCGTGTACCCCGCCAAATCCTCAGCTGGATAGCCTACCGTAATCAACGCCTGTTTCAGTACACCCCGATAGCGCGGTTCGACCTGAAAACTCTGCTCGTCGATCCGAGGCCCGAGATACTCCTGCAGCTTCTTCTGCCGGGAAAGTTCCTCAAGTAACGAGCGATCGGAGGAAACCAATTTCAGTTGATTATCTTCCGCCCGGATCAACTGGACTCGTCCGTAGCGACTGGCGGTTTCGGCAAGATCGACCGGGATATTCGCGGGAATCGGAAACTTGGTGAAGCGATTCAGCACCTCAAGCATTTGTTCAGATGTATAGCCTGCCGCTGCCGCATTCCAAAGGGACAAGTTGCTGATCCGGTACGTATGGATATGTTCGGGGCTCTTCTCGAGCTCCGCGAACGGCGCGAGCGCATCACGCGCCGCAGCATAAAGCGGATTGTCTACCTCGACGAGTATCGAACGGTCAGATTGAACGATGATCGGGTTTGTCGGGTCATATTTGGGTGTCGCGGGTTTTTCGGAGTTGGTGTTGGTGCGTTTCATTCCTACTCGACCAGGGCACAGGGATCAGTGGAATGTGTTATCCTAGTGTTAATGCAATATCATTGACAAGCCAATAACGCGATTCGTTATTCCACAACCTCAAACGATTCCACCACCACTGCCACACCCTTCCGTGGAAAGACACCAAAAATTTCGGAAGCGCCTATGCCCGACAACAACTTACGTCAAAAATATACGCGAAAACCAAATGGCAACGGTGGAGTGATCGGGCGGGATTTTCCAGGCAACGCCGGGCAACACCCCCCACTTCCCGGAGAAAAATTTCTCACCAGATCATTTCAGACAGTCACGAATGAAGCGCACGCCGTGCTCGATATCCTTGAAGCGTTCGTCCTGAGTGCCGACTTCGCGTTCGATACACAACGGCCCGCGATAACCCACCTTTTTCAACGTCTCAATCACCCATTTCGAATTGGTCTGCCCTGTTCCCAAAGGGACTTCCGCTCCCCATTCGCCCGGCTTCGTCGGCCGATTCGCGTCCTTCATATGCACGCTGCGAATGTCCGGGGCGAGACGTTCGATCGCGGCGATGGGATCATCCTTGTCATAAAGCAGCATGTTGGCCGGGTCGAAATTCACTTTCAGATTCGGGGATTTCAAATCGTCGAGCGTTTGACGCAGCAAAACACTCGATTCCTGCCCGGTCTCAAATGCCACGGTGATCCCCGCAATGCGTGCAAGTTCGCCGACTTGCGCCAATGTGTCAAGAAATGATTTCCGGCCGGGATCTCCGACTTCCGGGATGAACCCCGCATGCAGCATGATGTCGGTCAGTCCGAGTTCTTTTGTTCTTTGGAGCCCCCATTTGAACCGTTCCATTCGTTCCGGTCGTGTTGCCGGATCGCCAAACCCGCCGGTTCGTTCAATGTGCTTGGGCGTGGTGTAATCCTCGCCGGGAAATCCGAGCATCGTCCCACTGAATCGCAGCTTCGATCGCAGCGCAACCTTGGGCATCTCCTCGCCTTCATCCCAGGATGCGTGATGCGGATCACCGCAGGCAATCTGAACCACATCCACACCCAGTCGGTCCATGAACGATTTCAGTTCCGGAATGTTCCTGACCTGAAGTGACCAGCTGCAAACGCCGATAGTCAGTGGTTCGATGCTCATGGTTCACCTGAAGAGGAGTCGATCGGGGATTCGTTTCGCCTGATCATGACGCAAGCTCTGTCTCTTTTAAATACGCGAAGTGTCGGAATTCCAGAACCAAGCCAAAAATCCCGACACAGTTCCCCTGCTCTTACGGCGATTACTCGGAACCTGGTCAATTTTTTAAGCTCAATAAAAACAATGACTTGTGGCTCATATTCGATTTTCTTCGCGTTTCGGCACACTTGATGCTTAATGAACAGTCGTGGATGTGATATCCACTCGCCCGAAGTCGCCCAAGACTCGCCCGAAGTCGCCCAAGACTCGCCCAAGCCCATCCAGTTGCGATCACGCCCAGATCGCACACTGGAAGTCTTGATCCGAATGATTTCTGATTCCCTTCAAAGATAAAACTCCGTTCGCCCCGGAGTATTTCCAGAGATGCCTTGCCATTGGATTCAACACCCGATGGCAAGGCCTCTGGATGATTCTCTTTCAATTCTCGCTGAACAGAATATAAAATCTCTCGGAAATCACGGGAGACCTCCATGTTGAATCGTCGTACATTCCTCGGCTCCATCTTCGCAAGTTCCGTGTTCACTCCTATGACATGGGCGTCAACCAACACCGTGCGTTTGGCAATCATTGGCGCAGCGAATCGCGGTGCGGCGAATCTCAAAGGGGTTCAGAACGAAACGATTGTGGCCATTTGCGATGTCGATCCGATGAATGCCGAGGCGGCACGCAAGCAGTTTCCCAAAGCGGAGTTCTTTACCGATTATCGATCCATGTTCGATAAGCTGCATGCTTCAATCGACGCCGTCGTCGTCAGCACCCCCGATCACAATCACGCCCACGCCACCATGCGGGCGCTGAAACTCGGCAAGCATGTCTACTGCGAAAAGCCCCTCTGTCATTCCGTGAGCGAAGTCCGTGCCATTCGAAATGCCATCCGCGGAACGAAACTCATCACACAAATGGGGACTCAGATCCATGCGGAGGACAATTACCGCCGCGTCGTCGAGATTGTGAAATCCGGGCTCCTCGGAACGATTCGCCACGTCGATGTCTGGAACAGCAGCCGTCCGGTCGCTGGCACGAAAGTCAGCGCCAAGCCTTCTGCTCAATTCGACACGAATCTCTGGCTGGGACCTGTGGCGACCGACTTCTTCGAAGCCTCGATGCAAAAATCCGGCTGGAATTATTCCTGGCCGCACTTTCACTGGCGCTGGTGGTGGGAATTCGGCGGCGGTACGCTCGCGGATCTCGGCTGCCACTATATGGATCTGGCGTTCTGGGCGCTTGATCTCGATGCACCGAAAACGATCAAAGCTTCAGGTCAAAAGACTTACCATGGTGACAATTCCACACCGGACATCATGAAAGTCGAGTATCAGTTCCCCGGCCTGACCATGAACTGGTATCACGGAACCGATGGACCCAGTCTGGATGGAAGTAAGAAATATCCGGGCTTTGGTTCTGCCGTACTGTTCCATGGCGACAAGGGTTCTCTCGTCGCGAACTACGGACAATATCGCGTCATGCCCGATGATTTTGCACGCGGCTTCAAGGCGCCGGCGCAGTCCATTCCCAAGTCGAAGGGTCATCATGCGGAATGGCTCAGCGCGATCCGCGGAGACGGATCGACGACCTGTCATTTCGAGTACAGCGGCCGGCTCACCGAAACGGTACTCCTGGGCAACGTTGCCTATCGGTCCAATCAGGAATTGACTTGGGATCATGCCACGGCTCGAGTGACCAATACCGACAAAGCGAATGCATTCCTTTCGAGGGAATACCGCAAAGGCTGGGACCTCGCTTAATCTGTTTCATTGAAATCAGACCGCTGCGACTGATATTTCATGAGTGAGCACATCGGCGATTTTGAGGTGATATTCGAGGATCATCATCTTCTTGTCGTGAATAAACCAGCCGCTCTGTTAACGCAGGCGCCGGCGCATATTCCGAGCCTCGAAGCGCTGGTCAAATCGTACATCAAGCAAAAATACCAAAAGCCCGCGGGTGTCTATCTGGGTGTACCACACCGATTGGATCGCCCTGTCAGTGGAGTCATTTGCTTCACCAAGAATTCAAAAGCATCCCGTCGAGTCCATGAACAATTCGAAAAACGAACCGTCAAAAAAGTTTATTGGGCACTTGTTGAAGGGGAGTTATCGACTCAGACAGGACTCTGGGAGGACTGGATCAAGAAGATACCTGAGAACGCGCGAGTCGTGAAGGTTGATGAAGTCGAAGAGGGCGCCAAGCAGGCAGTGTTGAATTTCCAAGTCCTGAATCATGAAGCGGGAACTTCTCTGATTGAGCTTCAACCGGTGACCGGTCGCATGCATCAGTTGCGTGCGCAATGTGCATGGCGCGGCCATCCGATCCTTGGCGACGGCGACTATGGAAGCGTGCAGCAGTTTGGCCCGCCCGCTCAGCATGAGCGGGATCGGGTCATCGCGTTACACGCACGCGGCCTTGAGATTGACCACCCGTTTTCTCAAAATCGCATGCGCTTTCGAGCGGAACTGCCGGTATACTGGCCAATGTCCAGCCGGAACGATTCGAGAATTTAAGTCATTGCTCTCATAAGACCTTCATCTCATAAATGATAGGATTTTTTAATATTCATCAATTGTGTTAGGTTGGGGGTTAGCTCGTGCGCATTCTCTTGGTCGAAGATCACGTCGCACTTTCCAAAGCCCTTCGTCAAGGATTGGAAGAGGAAGGATTCGCCGTCGACACCGCCATGGATGGTGATGAGGCGGATATCAAAGCCCGCACCACGCAATACGATGTGATCGTCTTAGATGTTATGCTCCCCAAGGTAGACGGGCTCACACTGCTCAAGCGCTGGCGCGATGGCGGGATCACGACTCATATCCTAATGCTCACCGCCAAATCGTCACTGAACGATAAACTGTTGGGCTTGGATAGTGGGGCGGATGATTACCTGACTAAACCCTTTGAATTGGACGAACTCCTTGCCCGAATCCGAGCGCTGGTTCGCAGAAGTCATCAGATTAAAGACCCGATTATTAAGATTTACGACATGAATCTTGATACAGCCGCTCGAAAGGTCACACGCGGCGGGCAGTCGATCCATCTCACTCCACGCGAATATGCACTGTTGGAATTCCTTGCGTATCATCGTGGAAAAGTTGTTACTCGAACTATGATCTGGGAACATCTCTACGACGAGTACGATGAAAACACGTCCAATGTTGTCGACGTTTATATCCGTTATCTCAGAAACAAGATCGACAAAGGTTTCGAGCCATCACTGATTCTGACGCGATGGGGCGAAGGATATATGCTCAGAAATGAAGATGATTTACCTGCGGTCAAAGAACCAAAGGACATGAAAGAGCGAAGTAAGTGATCGGACAGGATTGCTTCATCCCATGAAATCGACACGCTCACAACTCATTATTTACTTTCTTGTCCTGCTTACAGTAGGACTTGGCACCGTTTTTATTCTCGCGGATCGCGTGGTCGATCAAGTCCTGGTTGAGCGTCAGAAAGCATCGATCGAAGCGATCGAACTTCGCCTGGCTGAGCGCATCAAGAACGAACGAGAAAAGTTCGACTCGGAACTTCTCACCCATGCCCGTCTGATCGGACGCGTGGCACGAGCAGAATATTTGCCTCAATCGGAAGGTGAGACACGCCAGTTTCACAAACAATTGGTGCCTTTGTATTTCATCAATATGGGCCCGATGCACAGTTTGTGGGCGGTCAGTTGGCAAAACGGAATCCAACCTCCTCGCCGCGGACCCAGTTCGCCCAATAGTGCACCCTCGCTCTATTGGTCGCTGCTCCGAACGTATTTCTCGAATCTCCGGCTCGACGAACTGTTCATCCGCTCACGAGATGAAGATTACGATTCTCAAAACGAATTCGTTCAGATCAACGGTCCGTTTTCAAGCAGAGTGAGCCGCTCAGATAATTTATTAGCGTCAAGCTTTTCACTTCCTTTTGATCGAAGATCCTTCAGCCGATCACTCGAGGATTACGAACATAGCGATGTTCTCTTGCCGTACGATCAACAAGGGCGAAGAGTTCTTCTCAAGTGTCCGATTCCCTTGCTTTCGTTTGGTCGATTTCCCTCCTCAGGTTCTCGCGGTTCCTCGGGACGGGGAGAGGACGGCCGAACCCGTTTCGACCCGCTGCAAATGATTTACATACAGGTTGCCCGAGAAACATCGGAACTGGATCGCACGATATTTCTGTTCGAACAAGAAGCTGCGATCGACAAACTGAAACTTCAAAATGAAACGAACCGCACCGTTCGGTGGGTGCGATTTGCGATCGGGCTCATCAGTCTCACAACCTTTCTGGCCTGTATCGTTGGATCGTCCTGGCTGATCTATCGAGGGCTTAAGCCACTGAACCAGCTTTCCGAAGCGGTGAGCAAGGTCACGGAGAAAGATTTTCATCTCACGATGAACTCCAGCGAATTGACCCTGGAACTCCGTCCGATTCACGATCGACTTCAGGAAACATTGGATCAGCTGAAAAACGCTTTTGATCGTGAAAAGCAGGCTGTCGCAGATATCTCGCATGAACTCCGTACCCCCGTTGCGTCATTGCTTGCGACAATCGATGTGGCAATTCGCAAACCGCGAAGTACCACCGAATATGTTCAATCACTCACAGAATGTCGGGCCATAACCAAACAGCTTGGGTTGTTAGTCGAGAAAATCATCAGTCTTGCATATATCGACGCAGGTTACAATCAGACGGAATTCCAGGACGTGGATCTGAGATCGATTCTGAATTCTTGCTCGACCATTATCAGACCTCTCGCTCAATCACACGGTTTTCAATTTCACTATCTGGAATCGGAACAGGATTTAGTCCTCCATACCGATCCCAAGAAGATTCAGGAAGTCATTCTCAATCTTCTCCACAATGCCATTGAATACAACCGCGAGAACGGCTCGATCACTCTCGCAGCAGAACAATTGAACAAAGAAATTGAGATCTCAGTTTACGACACCGGGATCGGTATCGCGGATGAACACAAAGATAAAATTTTCCAACGATTCTATCGTGTTGATGCTTCGCGAACGGCTACAGGTGTTCACGCCGGTTTGGGGCTTTCCATCGTCAAAGAATATGTCACTCAAATCGGTGGCAATATCACACTGGAAAGCAAACCGGGAGAAGGATCAACATTCAAAATCCGCCTGCCGCTCAATCCGCAGTCTCAAATAGAAACAAAGCCGAAATCGAAATCGCTCCTAAAGCTTTTTTAGCAATCCCGATTCTGCAAGAATTGACCAAAGCTGATCCCAGACCAACGCGACGTCCGGTTGATTCGGTCCGTTTTGTGACCACGAATGCGCGGCCGATCGCAGACAATCCAAAGCATCCGCTCGAACTCGATCGTCTGTCACTGTTTCTTTTGGCTTCTTGAATTGTGGCGCTGCGGTGGGGCTGACATCCACTGCGACTCCCCGCTGGCGAGGTCTGCCATCCAGTGCCTCATTGCAGAGGAAATCTGCCCGCTTGTTACTCTCCCGTCGCACATGCTGCAAAACAACGGATGATAACTGTCTCCGCAGTTCGGTCGCCTTGCGATAGAGTTCCGCGAGATCCGGATTCTTCACCCGGTATTCGCCATTCATCTGTTTGACCAGCAATTCGCTATCGCTGTTGACGATGACATCTTCGATTCCCAGATCGGCGACCAGTTCCAGCGCTCGGACCAACCCGGTATACTCTGCGATGTTGTTTGTTGCGGTCCCGATTGTCTGTGCTTCCTCGATGGTGGGTTGTCCGTCGCGCGATAAAACGACTGCGTACGCGGCCGGACCCGGATTTCCGCGTGAACCGCCGTCAATATGCACGGTCGCCGTGTGCTTCATCGTTCAATCCCTGAGGTTGAAACCCATTCTATGAGCCCCTCTCCGCCCGGCGAATGGCAACTCCTGATCGAAACTTCAGGGCGAATCGCTCGTGTTGGTCTCGCTCATAATGAGAAGTTGATTCACGAATCCGCATTGGATTCAACGCGTCGGCATGCGAGGGATTTGACTCCGACCATTGAGCAATTTCTGAAGGCGCAGTCCTTGCGTGTTGCGGATCTGAGTCGCATCGTTGTGAGTATCGGCCCGGGGGGATATACCGGGTTGCGCGTCGGGCTGGCGATCGCCAAGTCGCTTTCATTCGCCTCTCACGTTCCGCTCGTCGCCGTTCCCACTTTCCAGATACTGGCGGCACAAGCACCCGAAGAAGCAACAAACCTCTGGGTCATTGCAGACGCCTTGAAAGGTCAGATCTACCTCCAGCGTTTTCAGAGCAGAATTCCATTTGATGATTTGAGAATCGCTTCCGTTGACGACTGGCTGTCCTGGGCGAACGACGAAACCTGGATCACGGGCCCCGGAGTCGCCATCTATTCTCACAAACTCCCCTGCAATGCCAGGCTCGTGCCTGAAGAGTTTCGCGAAGCACAACTGACCGGGCTATTGACTGCGGCAAAAGATCTCTCACCGATCACCCAGAACCAGATGTTTGCACTAGAACCCATCTATCTTCGCAGCAGCTCCGCCGAAATTCAGGCCAAACAATAAATTTCACTGATATCCATTAGGCCCTACTGATTGAAGACTGGTACTCTTGGCGATTTAGGTAAGCATGAGGTCGATGGCGGCGAGCCAGACGAACCCCAGATAGTTTCTCGCCCGTTTGTCGAACCGCGTCGCCACGCGGCGATACTGCTTGATCCG
>JBGSJI010000006.1:0-40504 GCA_041742055.1 Limnoglobus sp.
GCGGATCAAGCAGTATCGCCGCGTGGCGACGCGGTTCGACAAACGGGCGAGAAACTATCTGGGGTTCGTCTGGCTCGCCGCCATCGACCTCATGCTTACCTAAATCGCCAAGAGTACCAGTCTTCAATCAGTAGGGCCTAACACGCCCCACGCTCCGTCAACTTCTTTTGTTTACAGAGTAAGTGCCAACGAATTGCAGACCGGAGATTCAGTCTTCCCGAGAATGATCATGCATGACGTGAAAGCCGGTTCGTGGAAGAGGAATTCCGATCCGATCTTCTCGAGTTACGCTTGTGCGACGGTTTACGGCTTGACTAAGATATTTTCCTTATTCACCAATATTTCCTGAACCCCTCATAGGTTCCCTATGAACCATTCACTTCCAGCCCCTCCATCAAGCACAGACACCTGGCCTGATTTTTTCTTGCCTACCTCGTACCGACTGGACTTGGAAGGCTTAACTGAAGTGGAAAAAGCGGCAGCACTGACCGCAATCGAAGAAATCATACGTCCTCTTCGTGGCCCCAAGAAAACGACCGACGATCCCGAATCGATACTCGAGTAATTCATCGGGTTTGTTGAGACGATTGAAATCCCATTCTTTCGAATTCCTTCCAGCGGCAATTCCTCGTGACATTCCAGTAATTCGATTTGCTTGCCTTGGTAATATTCAATTTCAGTCTTCTTCGATCACGACCTTTGTGATCCGAAACATGGAAACTCTCGAACATAACAAGGTGAGGATTCGCTTCCGGTCTGAATTTTTCTCAACTATCAAAACTAAAAACGAGAATCACACGATATGATCAAAAGGATCTCTTGAAAAGAAATTTTGATTAGGCATAAAATGGAACAAGTCGCAATCACAATTTCTTGACAACTGCGTTATTGGGATACGATCCATGTAAGCGATCGGTAAAACGGCATCGGAGGTCCATATGACGAATCTCTCCCTCGTCGATACCTTGCCTGATATTCCCGTCTTCAGAGACGGAGCAAGCAGCAGAGCTGTGTCCGATTTCAAGTACACTCGTGATTTTCATTCGCTCGACCAACTCTCAGAGTTCATCGATCATCTCGAAAATCTCGGATTTGAGCGGTTTCACATCGAACAATACAATCGATCTTCATGGGAATTGGTCTGGGAAAATCAACCTTTTGTGACGTCCTAGACGACGATTCGGTTGTTCATCTTTCCTGCTTGACCGAGCTGAACGTTCGTCCTTCTCCGGCGGTGTTCACCGCGATCCTGCATCCGTCTATTCAGAAAATCTCTCAAGAATCCTCTCGTGCGCTAAGTTCACGAGAATGCTATTTCTTCAGTGCATTTTGTATCCACGCATCCTATCTATTCAGGTAATTCCCAGCAAAATCGAGACGGTTGACTGACGTGATTTCATCACCATTCATTTGTCGATTCGTTTCATTGGACCCATGATGATAGCACTCTTTGCCACGACAATTTTTCATGCAACCGCGATTGGTCAATGGCACCGGCGATGTCCAAAACGTGACACAATCACCCAACAGAACAACCAATCACTCTTGACGCTTGCTTCCTTTGTCGGATACCAAACAATTCCTTCAAAGAAATGGATCGAGAATTCCGTTGCGGAAAGGATTCCTGGATGAAATCGTCGCAGCGAAATTCCCATCGCCATTTGATGTTTCGTGGCTCATCCACCCCGCTGATACCCGCTCTTCATCTGGAACGAATCGCGACTCCCGCAATCGATCACCGGGACTGGCTGAACCATCCGAAGAATGATCTCACAGAAACATTCGAGTCCCTTGATCTGGCACGGAACGAAGCGCTGCGTGATTGCCTTCCGGGCTTGAGACGCCAGGGATTGGATTCCGACTCGATTTCTCGGCCGATTCGCGTTGGCTTCATTCTGCATGTCATGCAGGTGGCCGGAGCTGAGATGTTGGTCAAAGAAACCATTCAACGCTTGGGTTCGCGGATCATCCCGACGATCTTTTGTCTCGATCGTGTGGGTCAACTGGGAGAAGAATTCCAGAATCAGGGTGGAGATCTGGTCTGTTTTGATCGCCCGCCGACGCGGGATCTGCGCGTCGCCTGGAACCTCGCCCGGGAATGCTCACGCCGAAAAATCGATGTCCTCCATTCCCATCAGTACACTCCGTTCTTTTATGGAGCACTTGCCAAGCCCCTGGCACGTCCGTCGCCGCGTCTCATTCTGACCGAGCACGGCCGACACTATCCCGATACCGTTTCGCCCGCTCGACGCGCCGCAAACCGATTGCTGTTTGATCGAATGGCCGATGCCGTCAACGGTTGTTCCACGTTCAGCGCCCTCGCGCTCCGCGATGTCGACGGCTTCTGCGGTCGCAGGATCGAAGTCATCGCCAACGGGATTGAATTCCAGCGTTACGGTCCGTCATCCGACATCGCCCAACAGAAGAAAAAACTCGGGCTTTCACTGAAGCACCGTTACATCGTTCACGTTGCACGCCATCATAAGGTCAAAGATCAGGGAATGCTCCTTCGGGCGTTCTCGGTCCTGGCGGGCGATTTCCCCGATGTGCACCTTCTGATGGTCGGGGACGGGCCGCTACGCGAATCCCTGGAATCTCAGGTCCGCGACCTTGGTATAACCTCGCGCGTGCACTTCATGGGAATTCGTGACGACGTTCGCGAGATCCTGAAAGCCGGCGAGTTGTTCACGCTGACCAGTGTCAGTGAGGCGGCATCGCTGACGCTACTTGAAGCGATGGCAACCGCTCTGCCCGTGGTTGTGACGAATGTGGGCGGTAATCCCGAAATCGTACGACATGAACGTGAGGGCTTGCTCGTCAACCGCGGAGACTGGAAAGGGTGTGCCGAGGCGTTCCGAAGAATCCTGCGTGATCCCCGGCTCGCGAAGTATCTCGGGAACGCGGGGCGGTTGCGCGTCGCTCAAAAGTATCGCCTCGAGCAGACGATCGATTCCTATTATCAGCTCTATCGTCGGCTCGTGGGGTTCTGACCTGTTCGATTGGTAGACTAACCGACAAAGACACCGCTGAACAATTCATCACCGAACGGATCGAACGTTTGGGCCAGGGGAGGTTCAACACCGTTCGGTTGAACAAAGGTCGCACCTCGATACACGCGGATCTCGCTGGTCAACTGATCCCCGCTCGCCGTAATCAGATCCGCACGAACATCGCCATCCAGATCCTTGACGGTCAGTCGCACGCCACCCCGTGATTCCGTATCTCCGCCAACAAAGAAATTCGCAAGCGGCTGATCGTACGCCTGTTCGAACTGCTGGTTCAGAATGAGTTCACCGTCCAAGGCATAGACTCGGGGACCGCCACCGGGTCCGCCGCCAAAGACGAGATCGCCGAATCCATCGCCATCCAAATCACCGATCGTCAGGAAGACGCCGTTCCGCAATGTCTCCGCATCCTTCCCCGGAAACGCAAAGAAATCATTGACGAGTTTGGGCGGGTTGCCGTTGGCATCGGGAGAAAAGAGCGTCGCTCCTGAGAAGATGGCAACGCGAGGACCTCCGAGGAAGCCGGCTCCAACCAGGAGTTCCGCACGGCCGTCGCGATCGAGATCCCCCATGGCGACGCGGGCCCCGCCGCGGAAGTCGGGATCATCGATGCCAAAGAAATCGGCCCGCTTGACGGGAGTCAAATTTCCATCGAGGCTGTAAACCGAAGCTCGAGGTCCGCCACCGACATCTGGGCTGACGGTCCATTCCGCACGGCCATCGCCGTCGACATCCGCAGCGGCGACGAACACTCCGCCGGTAAAGCCGCTCTCGAAAGCATCGAACTCGATGACGGGAAACGGATCCGCGTTGCCGGGGTTCGCTCCCAGCACGATTCGAACGCGCGATCCACCACCTGGCCCGGTGCCAAAAATCTGATCGATGATCCCGTCACCATTCAGGTCCGCCATGGCAGGGCGAGTCGTCGCAGAGTCGGATGGCCCGACGAAATCGCTGGTGAATTCGAAACTCGTCAACGCGCTCTGGTAGACGCGACCCGTCCCATTGAGCGGACCGCCAGCGATCAGCACGTTGGACAGTTGCGGATTGGCACGCAGACGAGCGATGCCAAAATCCCGGTTGGTTGTCTCAATCGTCGCCAGAACAATCGGCCGACCCAAGGAGTCCAGCGCGACACCCGCCGCCTGATCGGCATTGTTCCCGCCCCGATCAAAGCCAAGTGTCACCAGACCGTCAGAACTCAAAGTCCGGTCGAGCAATCCTTCCGACGTCAGGCGAAGAAGTCCGACATCGGTATTCCCATCGGTCAGTCCGCCGACGGTGGCGGCAATTGTGATCCGTGATGTGCTGGGATCGATTGCGAGCGCCGCTGCCTGATCGTTCAGATTGGTCCCGCGGTCAAAACCAAAAATCAGCTTGCCCGTTCCCCCGAATGAGGCATCCACCGCACCGTCAGGAGTCAATCGGACAACACCCAGATCCTGATTGCCCGTCGCGACATCGACGGTACCAACGATAACGATATTGCCTTGTGAGTCGAGTTGGACAGCGGCGGGAACATCGGCATTGGCACCGCCGGCATTGAATGCGATCGTTGTCCGACCCGTGCCCTGGAACTGAGTATCGAGTCCGCCATTGGTCGTGAGACGAACGATACCGAAATCGCGAGCGCCCGGCGTACCCGTTTCCACGCTGCCGACCACGACCACGCGATCCTGAGAATCCACCGCCAAGCTCACGGGACGATCGCTGTTCGTTCCCCCCAGATTGAAACCAACGACCGCACGTCCATCCCCATCGAAAGTACTGTCAAGGCTCCCGTCGGAGAGAAGTCGGACGACTCCAAAGTCGAAAGCATTTCCCGATGCCTGGGCTACGGACCCTGCGAGCAGAATCCGCCCCTGAGAGTCCACCGCGACACCGACCGCCTTGTCCTCGAACGTACTGTCGGCCTGATCGAAAAAGATTCGCTGCCGGCCGTTATCTCCAAACGTTGTGTCCAGTTCGCCGGTTGACGTCAATCGAATGATTGAGAAGTCCGTATCGATCGGATCGTCTGATTCACTGAATCCGGCCACGAGGATCTTACCATCGGATTGAATCGCGACCGCCGTCGCCTGATCGGGGCGATTGCCGCTAAAACCAATCGCTCGACGACCTCCGGAGAACGTGGTATCAAGCGTGCCGTCGCTGTTGAGTCGGGCAATCGCAAAATCGGTATCGGTTGCGCTTAGCTCTGTCGAACCGACGACGACAATCTTGCCGTCGGCCTGAATCGCGATCGCCGACGCCGTATCGATCAGATTGCCGCCAATATCAAACGGCAAGGCAAGACTTCCCACCTGATTGAATGCGAGATCCAATCGGGCGAGCTGCGATGGCGTCGATCGATCTTCCAGTACGCAAGGCTGCAATCTGACAAACCGGCCCATGGAAATCACCTCAGGAGATCAAGTGTTCGGTAACTGATTGTCACGAATTCAGAGGGTGAGAAAACTCATTCGATCGTGGTTCAAGGCGTAACATTTTTGGAATCCACGACAGGTTCGGCTTCGGCAGGATTCGAGTCGGCGAGATCGTCGCTTTTCCGTGAAGTGGGCGGAGGCGTGTTTTCAATCGAATACCGATTGCGCAATGCGCGAACCTCCTCGAGAAATGTCGCCCGCTGCTTCTCAAGATCCGCCTCACGCTCTTCGAGTTCCTCCTGCAACGATCGCTCCAGTTCCTGCAGCTCCGCAATCCGCTTTTGCATCGCCACTTCGTTACGGCCAAGTTCCACATAGCGCCGATCCAGAGCGGTTTGTTTGGCGCTCAATTCGGCGATCAAGGTCTGATTCTCGACTTTTCGCAGTTCCAGATCCTCAACGACCGGACGCAGTTCCGAAACGAGCGACGCCAGCGATGCGGCCTCGGATTCGAGGTGCGCACGTCGTTTTTCCAAGTGGGCAATTCCGGTTTCCCGTTCCGTGATCCGACGGTCACGCTGTTCCAGCGCATCCTGTCGTTCCTGCATTTCCGAGAGATTTCTGGCGACCTCCGCTTCGCGCCGCTCGACCTCCTGTCGTCTCGCTTCCAGTTGCGTTCCTAATTGATTGAGTTCCATGGTCCGTTGAATGCATTTCGATTCATGCTGGGACTCGGCATTGGCGTTGTCGAGACGGATCCGTTTCAGCGTCGCCAGTTGATTCCGAACGTAATGATCGAATTTCACTCTTTCTGATCGGATCCACTGGCTCGTTTGTTCGGGATTCAAGATCCCCTCGGGGGGAACGGGAGAATCAACTGGCGTGCTGGTCGTCCGTTCTTCGGGCATATCCGAAAGCGTTTCAGACTCGGCATCGAATTCCGGTGAGACGGTCATGGGATCGACCCAACCGTCCTGGCCATCCGTGCTCGCTTGTTGTGTGGATGTCACGAGAAATGTCGTATGGCAGATCGGACACGTCGCGTTATGCTGGTACGCCGAGTCGGGAACCACGCCTTTCGCCTGACATTTCGGACAACATATCGCTATCGGCATCTGAGCCTCTATATGAAACGCACAATTCCACACCAATCCCGCGAAACAGTTCATCGCCATTTTAAGACTAGCACCATTCTGGCAAGACGGGAGCACGTTAACCCAGAGATTCAAAAGTGCCCGAGTCGATAGTCAAAGTTGACACAGACGTTTCGCAGCAGTCAAACCGCAAGCGATTGCTCAGCCTCTCGTCTGAAATTTCAGGCAGGCATTCACAACGAACTCGAGCAGATCGGCATGTTCGACAATTCGGTGTCATCTCGATGTCTCACCAACAAATTGCAAAGACTCAGCGGACAGTGTTGATCAAAATAGAGAAAAGGAATGGGCAATGGACGTCATTTCGTGAAGAGCGATCAACTCGACCGGCGCAAACGCTTGTGGAAAACAGGCGATCAGTTATCATCGAATGAGGTGACGATGAAGGAAAAATAAGATGAAGTGCGGATCGAGTCACCGTCTGAAATTCAGGACGATCGTTTGACCGCTTATTCACGATGAAAGGTCGTGTCTGTGAAGTCGATTACCCGCCCGTCTCACTCTCGAGAGACCGATTCGGAAATTCCTGATTGGGATCACGATCCGGGAGAGAATTCAGCCACCGCTGAATTGCTCCTGCCGGCACCTGAGTCCTATGCATCCAACAATAATCATCACCTGCGCGATGAACTCATGCGCATTTCGCTCCTGATACGAATCTATATCCTTCAGCAGCGGGAGCGCGTCCGTTCGAAAAATGACACGACAACGCTCCACTCTTCGCCTTCCGAAGAAGTCATCACCGCACTTCTGCCGTGGGCGCTCGAACCCGCGGAAGAACCACAAACCAAGTCTTCGACGTTGACCGACTTGGCACGTCTGGAACTGCACATTGTTCACTGTTTGAGCCTGACCCCTCCCCAAGTTCGCAGTAAATTGCCCGTCTGGAACCTCGCACGGCGTTTTCAGCTCGTTCCCAATCTTCTCGAAGTCATTCCTGCGGAACCGTTGCAATCTCGACCGGACTCCACCACGCTCACGCGGGAGACCGTCGCACTCGACCTCGTGCTTCTGGCGTACGTCCTCGATCGAAACCCGAACTACCGAACGGCCATCCAGGCGACTTCGATCCACGATTCAGACGACTTCATCACCACGGAAACCGCTCTCCATATCGTTCAACCGGAGCTCACACCGTCCGAACTCCGTTGGGACCTCTTTTCTCAAACCAGTAACCTTCGTCAACTTCTGACTCTCTCGCCCCTGAACTCGGGACGGGAGCGGATCGCCATCGAACCCCAGACGGCGGCCTTCCTGTCCGATCACGCGCTCCCAATCGATCCGGTCGTTGGCGACTCCATTCAGATCGTGCACAAGTGGCGGCAACTGGACAAGGTGCGGTTGGATGCATCCGTGGTCGATCAGCTCCGTTCCCTTTCGACCTGGTGGTGGTATCAGCGCGGCTCGAATCCGTTCGTCGCGGTCTTTCGCGGTGCATCGGGATCGCCGTTTCTCGAAGCACTCCAGGCGCTCGTGACCTGGTCGGACGGCGGTAAACCGTCCCGCCTCGCCTGGCCCATCATGGTGATCGACACTCATCGCCTCATTCAGCAACCCAACTGGACCGAGGCCGTGAATCGCATCTACCGTGAGGCGCTCCATCGGCAGTGTGCTCTCCTCTGGACGCATGCCGAGACGCTGATCAACAATGCGGCCGACCGGAAGATCGATGAACTCATCCACCACGCCATCCGCTCGAACATCACAACCGTCCTCGCGAGTACGACCGGCTGGGATCCGCCCGAGGAATTCCGCGTACCGGATCGATTCTTCGTCCAAGTCGACATGCCCACGCCCGCTGCGCCCGTCCGCCGAGCCACCTGGAGAGATCGTCTCGCCCGCGATGCCAACGAAATTGCCGAAGATTCGACCCCGTTTCAACAGGCCACGCTCGATGTGCTCGAATCCTTCGAGTTCACTCAAGGAGAAATTCAGGACGCCATCAGCATCGCTCGCGGATACGCACTCCTGACGCCGCAGTCGCCGCAGAATCCCGACGCCAAACCCACTGCGGAATTTCTGATCGAAGCCTGCCGACGACAGGCCGCACGCCGGCAGATCTCGTTCACACAGCGGGTCGTCTCGCGGCCCTTCCCGGACGAACACGGACTCGCACCCAAGGAGATCCTGCAGAATCGGGTCGTGCTGCCAGCCTCGGCATCCCAGCAACTCGACGAACTCTTCGACCGGATCGCCCACTATACCCACGTTTACCACGATCTCGGTTTCGAACGTCGTCTTTCGCTCGGACAGGGCGTGATCGCGCTCTTCAGCGGTTCGCCGGGGACCGGCAAAACCCTCGCCGCCACCACCCTTTCACGCCTCCTGAAAAAAGATCTCTACAAAGTCGATGCCTCCGCCGTCGCCAGCAAATTCGTCGGCGAAACCGAACGAAATCTCGGCCGCGTCTTTGCCGACGTCCGCGGTGCGAACGCGATCCTGTTCTTTGACGAGGCCGATGCCCTGTTCGGCAAACGCGGCGAAGTGGTTCAGGCGTCCGATCGCTGGGCCAACCTGCAGATCAGTTACCTCCTGCAGCGCATCGAAGAATACACCGGCACCGTCATCCTGGCGACCAACAACAAGGACAGCATCGACGCCGCCTTCTTCCGTCGGATGCAGGTCCTGATCGATTTCCCGCGACCCGACCCCGCCAGCCGACTCAAAATCCTCTACGGCCTGCTCTCCGGAACGTCGCTCGCCATTGCGGATGCCAAAGGGACTATCGTCACCGAACCCGATGACATCCGGGCGGTCCTGAAACCCGTGACCGACCGGTTCGATCTCTCGGGAGGCAACCTGAAAAATGTCGCACTTGATGCCGCCTTCCGCGCCGTTGCGAACGGGTCCGCCGTTCCCACACTCACCGTGCGCGAATTACTTCTCGCCGTCGCCCGCGAACTTCAAAAAGAAGGCAAATCGATCTCCGTCGTGACCTTCGGCAAAGAATGGTACGCCCTGGTCGAGCGAGAATTGCAACTCGATCGAAATGACATAGCGAAGCAGAAGCGATAATTGCGGTTCTCCCTGATCTGCAATCCTTAAGTGAATGACTCTTTCTCTCGCTTCATCGTTCACGTTTGGATTGTCAACGGATCATAAAAAGTTACAATCGCACATGATCTTGTTGTGTCTACCACTCTCGTTGTAACCGCCGCAGACACGAGAAGCATGTCAACTCCCGAATCAACATGCTGGACCGTTATTCGAGCCGCGGCGGCGGGCAGCCCTGCCGATCGCGAACTTCTGGCCCGCCGGTATCTGAGTGTGGTTCGTGCGTATCTCGCGGCCCGCTGGCGTGGGTCGCCGGTGCTTGGCGAATTGGGCGATGCGGTACAGGATGTGTTCGTTGAGTGTTTCCGACATGGCGGAGCTCTCGAGGCAGTCGGGAAAGGCCGGGTGCCGAGCTTTCGTGCGTTTCTTTACGGTGTCGTTCGTAATGTCGCTCGTCGCTATGAAAGTCGGCCCGCTCATTCTGCCGGTTCGCTACCAGACGAGATCGAAGCGGAAGCGGAGAGCCAGTCCAAACTGTTCGATCGAACGTGGGCGCAGGCGATCATGGCGGAAGCGGCAGAATTGCAGAAAGAACGGGCCTCGCAATGCGGACCCGACGCGGTCCGTCGGATCGAGTTGCTCAGGCTGCGGTTTGAGGAAAACCTTCCGATTCGAACAATCGCGGCGCAATGGAACGTGGAATCCGCCACACTGCATCACGCCTACGCTCAAGCCCGTAAAGAATTTCGCTCGGCATTGTTCCAAGTCGTCGCTTTTCATCAACCGGGCGGACCCGAAGCACGGGAACAGGAAGCATCCGATCTCCTGAAAGCCTTGTCCTGAAACAGATTCTGACTTTTTCGTTTTTTGACATTTTCCTTTCGCGAAAATCGACTCCGCGATGATCCTGATTCATCGTCCCGGACTCCGGAGTCCTGACCATGAACGAATCGCACGATCCCGACGTGACCGCTGATCTCCCGTCCTCAACGGACTCGAACGATCCCAACGTGACGTCGGGACTCCCTTCGTCACCGAGTCCACTGGATTCAGGGTTGACGGCGGGGTTCGGCCGGTCGGTGGCTCCGCGGTCGTGTCTGGGTACTCTGCGTCCGGTTCTGCTGAAGGTAGCGGAGGGGGAAAGCTCGCATGTGGTGAAACCGAAGTCGGATGCGATGCCGCCGAAAGATCAGACGGGTGACCGGTATCAGCTTTCCGGTGAAATCGCCCGCGGCGGGATGGGGGCGGTGCTGCGGGGTCGGGATGTGGACCTCGGCCGTGACCTGGCGGTGAAAGTGTTGCTGGAGAAGTACGCCAATCGTCCGGATGTGGCGCGGCGGTTTGTTGAAGAAGCGCAGATCGGCGGTCAGTTGCAGCATCCGGGTGTGGTGCCGGTGTACGACATTGGCAAGTTCGGTGATCGTCCGTTCTTCACGATGAAGTTGGTGAAGGGTCAGACGCTGGCGCAGATTCTCCACGAGCGTGAGGAACCCGGAGAGGATCGCCCACGGATGCTCGGTATTGCGCTCAAGGTATCGGAGGCGTTGGCCTATGCGCATGCGAAGGGAGTGATTCACCGGGACCTGAAGCCGGCGAACATTATGGTGGGCGCGTTTGGCGAAGTGCAGGTGATGGACTGGGGTTTGGCGAAGGTGTTGTCGGAGGGGGGTGTGGCGGACGAGGAGCGTGCGAGTCGGGCTCATCAGGAACCGGAGGATGTGACGACAATTCGCACGGCGCGGAGCACCGGTTCGGCAGATTCGTTCGGGACGGAGACGGAGATGGGTTCGCTTCTCGGTACGCCGGCGTACATGCCGCCCGAGCAGGCGAACGGGGACATCGCGAATTTGGATCGCAGGGCGGATGTGTTTGGACTGGGAGCGATCTTGTGTGAGATATTGACCGGTAAGCCGCCATATGTGGGTCGGTCGAGTGAGGAGGTTCGTCGGAAGGCTTGCAACGGAGATCTGGCGGATGCGTTGTCGCGGTTGGATTCGTGCGGCGCGGACGCGGAATTGATTGTGCTTGCGAAGTCGTGTTTGTCGGCGGAGGCAATCGATCGCCCGAAGGACGCGCAGGAAGTAGTCGATGGGTTGTCGGCGTATCTGGCTGGCGTACAGGAGCGGCTACGTCAGGCGGAACTTGCTGGGGTGAGGGAACGGGCGAGGCGCCGCATGACGACAGTCGTGGCCGTGAGCTTGCTTGCGCTCTCAGTCACCGGTGGGCTGGGATTCACGTATTGGCTTCAACAACGTCAGGAGGCAGAGGCCCGAACGGCTCTTGCGTTGAGAGAGGCAACGCTTTTCCGCGATCAGGCCCGTGCCAATCCGGACGACACCAACCTCTGGGCGGCGGCTCTCGATCGCGTACATCGTGCTGGAGATGATCTGGCGAACGGCGATAACCCTTTGGCAGTGCGACAACTCGCGAACCTCAGCTCGGAAATTCTTGCAGGTGCCGAATCCGCAGAACGCAACCGCGCACTGCTCGAGCAATTGATTGATATTCGCATCATGTCCGCCGAGCGAGAGAACTCGGAAACGAATCTTGCCTATGCCGACGCCTTTAAAGAGGCTGGGATCGACTTCGGGACGTTGGAGTCCGCTACGGTCGGCAAGCAGATCGCCGATCGAACCGAACGGGTTCGGCTTGGATTGGTCGCCGCGCTGGATCATTGGGCCACAGTTCGCAAATCCATGGAAACACAGGGAGACGACTGGCCATGGCTAATCGCCGTTGCCCGTGCGGCGGATCCCGATCCCGATCGCGATGCGCTGCGTGCGGCACTCACGATCAAGAACCGGATGAAGAGGCTGGAACAAGTCCGTCCGTTGGTCGAACGAGCCGACAGTGAAACTTGGGCACCCGCGAGTCTAGTGCTGCTGGCGAACACTCTGGCAAGTTCTGGTGATGTTGAATCAGGTGTTCAGGTGCTTCGGCGTGCTTCGTGGCTTCACCCCTCCGATGTCTGGATTCACCACACGTTGGGTGGGCTGTTACAGAGGACATCGCCGCCACGGCGCATGGAGTCGGCCGAGGCGTATGCGGCGGCCCGAGCGCTCCGTCCCGAGACGGGCCATGATCTGGCTCACCTTCTTGAAAAGCTCGGGCGGAACGAAGAGGCCGAAGCGATCTTCCGTGATCTTGTCCGCCGCCGACCCGATTCGGGTCCACATCTGAGCTGTTTCGCGGTCCATCTCAAGCGAGACGGGAGAATCAAAGAAGCAGAGGAATACTTCGAACGCGCCATCGTTGCATGCCGCAAAGCCGTTGAGCACAATGCCGAGTCGCGATCGGCACATCACAGACTCGCTTATGTACTCTTCAATCAGGGACAAATGGATGAGGCGATCGTTTACTATCGCAAAGTCATCGAACTCGACACCACTTCTGCCAGTGCCCACAATTCATTGGGAGTAGCACTGCAGAACAAAGGAGATGTCGATGATGCCATCTCATCGTACAGAAAAGCCATTGAACTCGACTCAAAATACGCCAGTGCACATCGCAATCTTGCCAATCAGCTCTGGAAAAAGGATAAGCTGGATGATGCCATCGCCTCCTACAGAAATGCCATTGCAAGCGATCCAACTTTTGCGACTGCTCACTTCGATTTGGGACAGGCGCTGAAAACCAAAGGGGACGTGAATGGGGCCATCGCCTCCTACAGAAAGGCCATCAGATACGATCCGAAATATGGTTCAGCTCATTACAACTTGGGCCTGACGTTGAAAGGTAAGGGCGATGTCGAGGGAGCCATCGAGAGCTTCAAGAAGGCTATCGAATGCGAACCCAAATACGCCGTTTACCACCGCAATCTTGGTGTCGCTCTGTCGAGCAAAGGTGATGACGATCGCGCCATAGAAAGCTTCAGAAAAGCGATCGAACTTGACCCGAAATACGCATTCGCTCACCACAATCTGGGAGTAGCGCTGAAGCAAAAAGGCAATCTCGATGGGGCTATTGCCTCCTACAGAAAAGCGATCGAAAGCGACCCGAAATACTCTATCGCACATGACAGCCTCGGCATTGCGTATCGCGACAAAGGGGATATCGATCGAGCGATCAAATCACACCGAAAGGCAGTCGAATATGACCCGAAAAGCGCTTTTGCTCATGACAGTCTTGGCTTTGCGCTGGCTCTCAAAGGGAATCTGGACGAGGCGATTCTGCATTATAAGGAGGCGATCGATCTCGACCCAAAGCATCCCAACGCGCTCAGGAACCTGATTAATGCATGGAAGCGGCAGGGAAAAATAGCCGAGAGTGTCGTCCAGTATCTGAATGCCATCAAAACGAATCCCATGCATGCAATGATCTGCAATCAACTGGGCGTAGAGTTGAAAGCCAGAAATGAATTGGGTAGAGCCATTGATTGCTTCAAGAAGGTCATCGAAAGTGATCCGAAAAATGGAACGGCATACTACGAACTTGGCGTTTTGTTGAATCGCGCAGGCGCAGTAGACGAGGCCATCCAAAATTACAAAAAGTCCATCGAACTCGAACCCTCAACAAGCGCTGCGCGCTACCCTCTTGCAAACCTCTTGCTGCAGAAGGGAGATGTGGATGGTGCCTTCGCGGCATTCGATATGTCCGGCGTGCCGTTCACAACCGAGACCGAAATTGTTCACAGCAGTTGCTGGATCGCGGTTGCTGCGCTGGCTTTGTGGTTTGACAAACCCGCCCTCTACGACGCTGTCTGCGAACGGGCGCTTTCACATGCCCGGAAGAGCGGCAATTTTTTGATTGGTCAACGGGCTGCTCATATCTGTTCTTTCCGCTCCGGAGAGAAGTCTCGGATAGAGATCGCTCTGGCACTTGCTCGTCGAACCGTTGAGAAAGCTGGCCCCAGTCATGGTTTTCGCAACTACTTCCGCTGTACACAGGGAATGTGTGAGTACCGGATCGGACAATTTGCAAACGCCGCCAAGACCTTGGAATTTGAAACCACGAATGTGACTTTCGCAGGAATCGCTGGTTTCTACCGGGCTATGAGCCTGTTCCTGGCGGGCGAAAAGGAAGAGGCACGCAAACTGGCGATCAAAACGACTGCGGCGATGAAGCCGCTACCAAAGGATCCGAGGAACCCATTCAGCGTCGGTAACGCCGATGACATCATCCAGTGGCTGGCGTACCACGAAGCCAAAGAGTTGATCGGCTTCAGTGAGGAGCCACCGAAGGAAAAGAAATGACTACAGGAACACACTATTGTTCCGACCTGTTGGATCATCATCCGAACGAACGGTGCGAGCTGAACGCTCTATAATTCCGTTCAAACGAATGAAGCGTTGATGATCCGATTCAGTCTTTCTTTTCCGGTGCTTCCGCAAATCCCATCAGTTCTTTTGCCTCGCGGTACGCAAACCACATGATCAACTCATCGGCGTTCACGTTTTTCAGTGGGTTATCAGTGGCGTTCGGTACGGGTCTCATCATTTCTGCAGCTTTTTCGGCGAGCTTCCGGGCCCGATCCTGTTCACCGGACTGATACAGACTCATCGCGAGGTAAAACGCCGCGGTGCGGCTGTACGATTTATCAGTCGGCGGGTCAAATCTGGCCAGCGTTTTCACGGCGTCTGCGAATTTTCCAGCCCGGTATTCCGTGATCCCGAGCGCAAGGCGGAAGTAGACAAGGAAGTTGTGATTTTTCCCGAGTTCCACAGCACGACGGCCGAGTTCCAGTGCGGCAGTCTGCTGGGCTTCGTTAGTGGGACGAAGGGAGGAAATCTTGGCGACCCGTTCGGCGATGACCGGATTCGTGGTTTCTTTTGCAAGCGAGAGCGCTCTCGTGCAGATCGCTTCATATTCTTCGGTTCGGTCGTACCAGACGGCAAGAGTCGCAATCGCGATCCAGCAACGGCTATGCAAGTCGTGGTAGCTGGCATCGAATGGCAAGTCGGAGACATCGAATGCGGCCAATGCCCCGACAACGTCGTTCTGATCCAGAAGGCATGTTGCGAGATTGTACCGTGTCAACATATTCTGCTGGTTGGCAGCAATGGACTTGCGGAAGCACTCAACTGCCTCCTTCAAGTTGCCGAACGTCCAAAGTGCGTGCCCCAGATTGTCCTGAGCCTGAGAATACTTCGGATCCAACTCCGTGGCTTTTTTGAAACACTCGATGGCTTCCTTCCATTGCCCGATGGTTCTCAGTGCATGTCCGAGATTGTCATGGGCCGAAGCGTTTGTCGGGTCGAGTTCAACGGCCTTGCGGAATGAGATGATGGCATCGTTCCAGGCTCCTTTTGTCCGCAATTGAATACCCGTATTCGTGTGAGCGGTCGCGAGTTGTGCATTGGTCACAATGGCTTCTGCCTTAAGCCAAATCTGCTTCTGATCGACCCACAATTTTGCAAATGCTTGTTGTTCATCCGAAGTGAGTTTGGCCAGAGCTTCGGGATCACGAATTCCAGCCAGGTCGGGATCTTCTTTCCAGACCTCCAACTTGCGGTACGCGTCGGTACGATCTGCAGGATGATTGCTGTCGAGCAGTTTTGCGAGTTGATCCAGATCAGCTCGCAACCAGGTGCGGGCCAGAGTGCGCAGGCGAGTTCGTTCGGCATCGTCGAATTGATCGCTGTCTTCACCCTTCCCTGTTGCGGCCAGCGCCGCACAGCAAGCGGCGTTGTAACGGTGAACGGTTCTCGTAGTGTCTGCCAATCCGGGGTCGGAGGCAAACGCCTCTGAATATGCTCGGGTGGCGGTGCGGTACTGCTTTTGAAGCCGACTCCATCGGGCGATCGCAATCCGCTCGTCGTTATTCGCGGGAGTGTATTCACCGCTGAGATAACCCGGAATCTTGTCCCGGATCGCTGTCAACGCACTCGTGGCTGTGAGTTGATTCTTGGCCGCGGCATTTTCGGGATTGGCTGCGACAGCGCCCCGGAATTGCGCGATCGCTTCTTCGAGTTCGCCCATCTCCAGGTACGCATTTCCGAGTGTCACCGAGTCGTCACTCAACGCTTGAACAAATCGGCCGCGTGTAGGGTTTTTCTGAACCGCTTTTGCCCAGAGAACGATTGAATGTCGCCATGCCTCGATCGCGCCGGACCGATCGCCCTGATGATCCAGTATTCTGCCCAGATTTCGAAAGGCGATAGCAGAGTCAGGTGACAGCGTACCAACACGTCGGTATGCGGAAGCGGCCTCGTCGTATTGCCGTATCCCGTGAAGTGCTCCGGCGAGCATGAACCAGGCGGTTGCGCTTTTGGGACGAATCGCGATCGCGGCCAGACAATAACGGATAGATTCTTCAAAGCGATTGATTCGATTCAGAGTCCATGCAAGATTATGGTTGATCTGGAAATCATCCGGGTGATGCGGCTGTGCCCGGAGGAGGTATTTGATCACATGTTCATATTCCAACTGACCCAGAAAGTAATTCATGTAGACGGCAATCAAGTTGACAGTCTGAACGGGATGCTTTGCCGGATCGATCTTGTCTGCGAGCGCGATCAGCGTCGGTTTGTCGGCTGTGCTGATCGCTTTTCGAAGCTGATTGCGCACGGGATCGGGATCGAGGCGGCTTGTGATCTGAAATATGTTCATTCGCAGGTCTCTGTGCTTCGAACTGAAAATCATGACATATTCCCAGTCGTCCAGAGCCGCCGCCAGTTCCACCGTTCTGGTGCCACCCAAAGTTCGGAGCAGATCGGCGATCGCGTCGGGTTTACTCTCGAACAGGTTGCTACTGTAATCACTGAACGCCTGAAAATAGGAAGTATCTGCGCCGGCGAAATCCTGATTGCCATCCGGCTGAATCTGATCGCCTCGACTGGCCTGAATTTCCAGAAGTGTGGCGACGAGCCGGCGGTTTTTCTCGACCTGCTCGATCTCAGTGATCAGAGTGGTGATCCGGTCCTGAACTTCGGCAGTCGCACCGGCTTCCGTCGCCCGCCCACGAGCCTGCAGAGCGGCGGCCCGCGCCTCCGCCCACAAGGCCAGATCCTTATCGGCGCCTCGCGCCTGAGCATATCGGGCCACTGCAACTTCAATTGATCGATTCACATCACGCTCGACAGCAGCGAGGCGGTCACGCTCTTCCGTCGCCCGCAGCTGACTCTGTTCACGCGTCCACCAGGCAAACGCACCGCCCATCACCACCAGTGCGGTGAAGGTCATTCCGAGTACGGCCTGAACCTTCCGCCGCTTCCGTTGCTCCGCTTCTTTTGTCACCGCGACCGCACGCTCGCGTTGAGCCGTATGCAATCGCTCCTGAACGCTCTCCAAATAAGCCGACAGCCCATCGGCGACGGCTTGAGCATCCCTCGGCCGATCGATCGCTTCGGGAGACAAACAGGCTTTGGTCAAAGCAATCAACTCCGCATCCGCCCCGCACTCATCCAATCGCAATCGCGCATCGTCGAGATTCCCATTCGCTGCCTTCCTTCGAATTTCCTCGCTCGAACGACCCACATACGGAGGTTTACCGGTCAGGATTTCACAAAGGATCGCGCCCAGTCCGAAGACATCCGCACGGCGGTCCAGATGGGCGACGTCGCCGTTGGCCTGCTCCGGAGGCATGTAGGAAGGTGTCCCAAGCAATGCCCCCATTTCCGTATCAGTGCCCAAGCCCTCTGCCGAATTACTACTGCGGGCGGTGCGGATCGTGGTCACATCTTCTGTATCCTCGATGACCGGGTTAGCTCGCGCCAGCTCGGTCATACCTCCCTCGGCCAGGACCTTCGCAAGGCCCCAATCCATCACCTGCACTTCACCAAACGCTCCCACCATCACATTCGAAGGCTTCAGATCCCGGTGAATCACCCCCTTGGCATGCGCAAACGCCAGCGCCTCCGACACCTTGAGCGCTATCCCGAGCAATCGCGGAAGATCGTCCGTTGGTTGCTCACGTGATCCCAGGATGTGCGCCAGCGTGTTGCCTTTCACCAGCTTCATCGTGAAGAACGGGCGGTCACCGAATCGTCCAATGTCGTACACCGGCACCACACCCGGATGCTGCAACTGACCGCCGATCTGCGCTTCCTCAACAAACCGCCGCGCCACATCCGGCCGGTTCGAGTACTTCTCCAAGAGCACCTTCACCGCCAGATCACGACCCAGATCCAGATCACGCCCCCGCAGCACCGCCCCCATCCCGCCGCGGGCGATCTCTCCGTCCAGCTGGTACCGGTCCCCTGTCATCTCTGCGGGTGGTATCGCATCCGACTTCGGCTTCACGACGTGCGAACTCTCTCCCTCTGCTTCTTTCAACTGTACCGGACGCAGGTCACCGAGACTCGACCGCGGTGCCACCGGCCGACCGAACGCCGCCGCCAACCCTGCATCCAGCGAGTCGGGCGGAAGCGAAGCCGACGAGGGGAGATCTGCGGTCACATCCGGGTCGAGTGCGTTGTGAGAGTCATTTTGAGAGTCGGTCATGGACAAGACTCCGAAGTCCGGGAAGTGAGACAGGATCATCGCAAATGTGATTTTCGCACAAGGAATCTGAAAAAACACGAAAAAGTTAGACCCTTGGTCAGGACATGGTGTTTGATAGGCCCGTACATTTTTCACTCACTCTGTTTGATTCCAGAATGCAATAACCAAATCAGCAGCAAAGAGGCTGTATGATCAAAAAGTTGAAAACCCGTACGAACAGCTCTGACGAACGATCCGAGAATGATCACGCTGGCCGATCCGAAGCCTTCGACGCAAAAGGGTGAGACCCGAATGGCGAGACCTCGTTTTGTGGTCCGTTCGATGACCGAGACCGTCGCGAACGTCACGAATCCCGACATTGACACGGTCTCTTGAACGGAACACAACTTGACGTGGACGCAAATTCGCTCGGTGCGTGGCCGCCGGTGAAGAAGTTATCCGTGCACGCTGTATTGGTTCAACACAAATTCGATAGCGAGCAAAACGTCTTCATTTCATTGGCTCTGGTTTTACGACAGGAAATTTCTCTTTCAGCTTCGCAAGGCGCAGTTTCATTTTGGCGTGTTGTGAGTCGATCCTGTCCAGTTCGGATTCCGGCAGCCTGCCGGCGTCGACGAGTTTCTTGGTATCGTCCCGGATCTCCTTCAATTTCACCGTGGTTTCGCCGATGAGACGATCGAGTTCGGCGTTGTCCTTCAACTCTTCCGCCAGCGCGAGGCGTGCGTCCACATCTGCCAGTTCGGCGGCCTTCAGTTCGAGGCTGCTGATCGTTCCGTTCTTGAACCGCGCCGCCGCATCCGCCGCCGATTTTTTCGTGGCGTCCACTTTCTGCCGCAGCGCCTTTCGAACATTGTCTTTCGGGCGCGAGTCGAGGTATCGCTTCGCGGATTCCACTGTCAACGCCACTCGAAATCCAGAGTACGCGGAGGATCGGCTGTCATTTTTGATGGGGAACCGCCACGCCGAACGGGCCCGTTCGGGTACGTCGTCGGCACGGCCGCCGCGCAAGATGATGCCACCCTGGGGAGAAACCGCGAATTCCGTCGCGTTGCCGTGCATGTCGCGCAGGCCGAGGGGATTCGCGTCTAGGCGACCGACCGGCTGGATCACGGCGGAGGCGTGCGGAAGAGTCCAACCGTATCGCTTCATTTGATCCGCGCCGTCACCGAAGGACCATCGGCCAATCGATCCGGCTCGGCAGGCATACTCCCACTGTTCGTCGGACGGCAGGGCGTAGCTGCAACCGTCCCTCTTGCCCATCCACTCGCAATACGCCCGGGCGTCCGCCGGCGCAAGAAAAACCACCGGAAGCGATTCCTCGCGGGCATAGACGGGGTTGCTCCAGATATATTCCGGCTTCTGCTCCCAGCCGTTCTTAGCCGCGCTCCAGTCTTCGCCGCCGCCGTTGGTTTCAGAGACCGTCTTGTACTTGTCCGCCTTGGCGAACTCGCGAAACTGGCCGACTGTGACCTCGGTCTCGCCCAGGTAGAACGCCTGTGGGATCGTCACTTTCCGATCCGGCCCTTCGTTGCGCACGTATTCACCCATCCAGGCATCCTTGTCCTTGAAGGCTTCGACATTGGCGAGTAACCGATCGATTTCCTGCTGTGAACTCCCCATCGTGAACTCGCCCGGCGGAATCAGCCGGAACTTCATTCCGACGGAATTCGAGAACTCCACGGGCACGCCGAGGTGCTTGGCCCAGGCGGCCTGATGCGACTTGGCCTGTTCCGAAGTGAAGGGTGCGATTGCGGGCGACGGAGATATTCCGATCCTCTGAGCTGGCTTCTCGCGTTCGCTGGCCGCTTTCAAATCCCGTGCAATGACTATGCGAAATCCGACTTCGCGGAACGGCTGTGAATTATCGACCGGTACCCGCATCGCCGAGCGAGCTAACAGCGGGACATCGGCGGTCGACCCGCCGCGGAGGTTCTCGCCGCCGGCCGAGTTCACGGCCAGTTCCGCGACATTGCCGTGCATGTCGTAGAGGCCGAACGGATTCGGCTCGAGCCGCCCGACTACTTTTACGGGGCCTCCGGCCGTATCGACCGTCCACGCGAACCTTTTTAGTTGTTTGGAATCGTTGCCGTGGGACCACGCGGTCGTCGTTCCGGCCCGACAGGCATACTCCCACTGGGCCTCAGACGGCAAGGATACGTCGCAGCCGGTTTTCATAGACAGCCAGCGGCAATAGGCGTCGGCATCCTCCCGGACCACGTAGCGGATAGGAGCATCCTCGATCACGGAGTATAGAGACGAGTTCCAGACGGCATCGGGCTTTCTCGCAGCGTTGGGCCCGTCGTGGACCCATCCGCCGCCGTCGATCTCCGCACGCGTCTTGTAGCCCGTGGTCTTCACGAATTCCCGGAACTGGCGGACCGTCGTCTCGCAACTAGCCGCATAGAACGCGGATTCGATGTGGACTTTTCGAACCGGCGATTCGCTCCGCAATCGGGGATAGGACCACTCCCAAGTTTTGTCGGAGAAGGAATCGGAAATCAGCTTTTCGATTTCCTTCTCCGATGTCCCCATCTCGAATTCGCCGGGCGGAATCAGCCGGAACGAGTGACCGAATTCGTCGGCGAATTCGACCGGCACGCCGAGGTGCTTGGCCCAGGCGGCCTGATGCGACTTGGCCTGTTCCGAAGTGAAGGGTGCGATTGCGGGCGGCGGCTCTGACGAAGATAGTTCCTTGATCTCGATCTTGCGGAAGCGGACGGTCGTTTGCGCCGAGAAACATTGCAGCGCGATGTGACCAGTACGATAACTGTTCTCGGGATCGACGCAATTCGCCACCTCGACGCCGTTGATCCGCGTGATGATTCGGTTGCCATTCGCGATCACTTCGTACCGCACCCACTGGCCGGCCACAACGTGGGAATCGTCCGGGGCGGTGAAGAGCGAAATGGGAGCTTCGGGGAACTTCAGGACCTTCCACACGCCACCGCTCTTAGAGGTCGCCCCTGGGAACTTGTTGAACTCCGCTTCGTAACCGCCCGTCGGCATGATCTGCCAGCTTTTCAATCCTTTTTGCAATTCGAACGGTGCACGGAATCGAATTCCGGAATCGCCACCCTGATTGAGCATGGCTTCGGCGCGGAGGTGGAAGTTCGCGAAGTCCGCCCGCTCGGTGAAGAGGTGACTTTGCTTCGTGCTGCCGATGAGGATTCCGTCCCGCACGACCCACGAACCGGGTTGCTCCGGATGCGGCTTCCAGCCCGTCAGGTCCTTGCCGTTGAAGAGTTGCACCCAATCATTCGTTACGTCAGTTGGAATCGGCGGTTTGAGTTTCGCGGTGTAAACGACACGCTCGCCGCGGACGACATCGAGCCGATAGGTCGTGTTGCTGTTTAAGAGCGGTTCCGCGGACGAACCGTGATTCAATCCATACCGGTTATAGTGCCACCATTGCATTTCACGTTGATTGCTGGTCCGAACTTCCAGCTTGTACTGCCCGGGAGCCAGTGAAATGGTCGGCGGAGAACGCAGGTCCACATCCGCAACGACGTCCGAACCGGAGTAGACGATCGCCCGATTGAAGTCCGGGTCCGCGAGATCGAACGCCAGTTCCGCGCGGTTGTCAATGTAGCGCGATAAGGGAGGAATGAACCGTGCGGCCCCCACCGAACCCAACACGATCACGAACAGCGCCGCGGCGACCCACTTCATCTTGCGGCTGATCCGTGTCGAAGGTACTGACTTCGGGATCGGGATGCGCGAGAAGTCTTTCAGCTTGGAATTCGCTACGAGTTGCGCTTCGCAATCGGCCAGCACGTCCGCCACTTCGCGACTGGACTGGAACCGCTCGTCCGCGTCCTTTGCGTGCAGTTTCTCGATGATCCGACACAGCCACTCCGGCACTTCGGGAATAATCTCGCGCATCGGCCGCGGGGCGTCCTCCGCCACACGCTTCAGCACCGCGAATGTCGAACTCGCACGGAACGGCGGACGGCCGGTTGCCATCACATACATCACGCTGCCGAGGCTGAAGAGATCGGCCCGGTGGTCGAGCGATTCCCCCTTCGCCTGTTCCGGCGCCATGTACATCGGCGTGCCGGCCACGACGCCGCTCCGCGTCAGGCTCGCGTCATCCGCCGCCCGCGCGAGGCCGAAGTCGGTGATCTTCACAGTCGCCGCCGGACCGGACTCCACGAGGATATTGCTTGGCTTGATATCGCGGTGGATCAGGCCCGTCGCATGCGCAGCCGCCAGCCCCTCGGCGATCTGCCGGCCGATCCGCACGACCTCCATCGCATCGAGCGGTCCGGTGCGATCCAACCGCTGTTGAAGTGTTTCGCCCGGAATGAACTCCATGACCAGATGCGGAAGCGGTTGCTCGTTGACATCATGAACCTGCACAACATTCTCATGCCGGATCGCGGCCGATGACCGCGCCTCGCGCAAGAACCGCTTCCGCGCCGGCGATGTGGTCGCCAGCGACGGGGCCAGCATCTTCAACGCCACAACACGCTGGAGTTTATCGTCGAAAGCCCGGTAGACGATGCCGAATGCTCCCTTGCCAAGAACCTCAAGCACTTCGTACTGCCCGATCTTCCCGAGCGAATCGGGTCTCGACGATGGAGCAAGGAACGCCAGCGCATCTAATTCCTCTTCGTCTTCCTCGCCACCGTACGCCTGCGTGGTGTCGGAGAATTCCATCGGCATGGCACGCGTCGGCAACTCCTCCGCCGTCGGCACCGGTTGATCCAGCAGACTGTCCGGAGCATCATGTGCCGCCAACAGAGCTTCGATACGCCGGCGCAGCTCCGCG
This sequence comes from Limnoglobus sp., assembly GCA_041742055.1. GTDB lineage: Bacteria > Planctomycetota > Planctomycetia > Gemmatales > Gemmataceae > Limnoglobus. The sequence goes on from JBGSJI010000006.1 coordinate 23,672, forward strand.
TTCCCGGCGCAACGTTCATCCAGAAATGCGGCCCGGGCCTGCGGATCTTGCAACTCGGTGGCGGCGAGGAACAGTTCTTCGAGCTGGGGATTTGCGGGAGAATTCATGATCCGGCTCCGGTGTAGTCATCCTCCAATGCGTCGTGCGGCCGCGAAGCTGTCGAAAGAATTCTGGAATTTTTTCACGAAGTCATGGCATCGTGGAGCCAGGCACGGGCGAACGTCCACTTCTGACGGGCCTGATAAACCGTGATTCCCAGCAGTTCCGCGATCGCTTCGTGCCCCTGACCAGCGAATTGACGAAGCTCAACCACTCTCGCCGCAAGCGCATCCTCCACGGCAAGGCGGGTCAGAGCCTCATCCAGTGCAATCAATCGTTCGTCCGGATCCCGCGTGGGAACATCCGGCAACTCGACTCGCTCACGGTGCCCGCCGTGGCGCTCGCGCTTCTTGCGACGGGCCGAATCCACCAGAATGCGGCGCATCGCCTCCGCCGCCGCGGCGAAGAAGTGCCCCCGGTTCTCCCAACGCTCACGATCCGACGGGCCGAGCAATCGAAGATACGCCTCGTGAACGAGGGCGGTCGGCTCAAGCGTATGATCGGGCGATTCCGCCGCCATGCGCACCGCCGCGAGCTTCCGCAATTCCTCGTAAATCAGCGGAAGCAACTCCGCCGCCGCGTGACGATCTCCGATTGAAGCCGCATCAAGAAGACGAGTCACTTCGTTCATAACGCCGAGTGTAGCGGAAAACTGCCGCTGAACACAAGAAAAACAGACAGTGTACACTCCGGAACATGAGACACGTCGCTGACGACGAATCATTCAATCCGGATCGCCAATCAGCACGAACGCCGCCCAATACTTCGGATGCGCAAACGGCTTCTCGTCCTTCTTCACCTTCGGCAACACATTCACTTTCACACCCGCATCACGCTTGCCGCGATCCACGCCACCCGAAATCGCCGCGCTCAGCTTCAGCGCCTCCTCCTGCGACAACCCCCGCAGCCAGCGCTTCGCCTCATCCAACGCCGCCGCCTTACCCATCGGCTTCGTCAACCCTTCGCGTTTACCCAGCAGATTCTCGTAGAAGCGACTCATCAGCAATGCCGTCGCGGTGTCATCGACTTTCCACAAACTCAAACACACGCTCCGCGCACCCGCCGTCAGAAACGCCTGCGCGAAGCCGAGCAGGCCGAAAAGGTTTGGCGTCCGTCATCCACCCATCGCATAAGGGTTGCAACGGGGACTCGAAGAAGGAATTCCCGCATCGCCCCTGGAAGCTCAGGCGAATCAAGGAGTTTTGCTCCTGCCAAGACGATTACCTCCCCGTTTATTCCGGACTGCCGCTCTCTCGACAGGGAAGACGGATGCCTGCTCATCGAACTTGAAGCCTAGTAGCGGTGGAGGGGGCGAGTGATCGGTTAGGCTGCTGGCTCGACTTCGGTGAATAGAACATCTACAGAAGTGAATGGGCATCACTGAAATGAAGATGGGCGGAGACTCAACATGAACGAGGACGACAAACCCCTGACTCCGGTTCAAGCCCGACAGAAACTCCAGAAGGGCCTGGAGGATTACCTGGTGGGCAATGAAGCGGGACCGATTGTCTTCCGCCTCAAGCGAACCAAAAAGGCCAGCCACACCTTCCCGCTCAAGCTCACCCAGCAGCAGCGGGAAACGCTGCTCGAACACACCAACCTGAGCGGCAAGTTCAAGAAGAAGATCGAGCAGGCAGGTGAAGGCACGCAGGTCGTCTCCGTCACCTGGAACGAACTGCATCATCTCAACGACGAAACCGGCCAAGCCGCAGTGTATGCCCGCAGCCCGCACAAGAAGCGGCTGCTCGCCGTGATGAGCCGGGCAGTGAAGTTCTTCGAGGACGAACACGCCGAGGTCTTCAATCTCGCCGCCCCGACTCCCGCCAAACGCAGTCCAGCGAAGTCCGACTTTCTCTTCCAGTTCAAGATCACGCTCGTGGGAGCCAAGCCTCCAATATGGCGGCGAATTCAGGTCCAGGACTGTACGCTCGACAAGCTCCACGAACATATCCAGACGGCAATGGGGTGGACCAACAGCCATCTTCATCAGTTCGAGATTATGGGCGACCGATACGGCGATCCCGAATTGCTCGACAATGGCTTCGAGGATTTCGAGTGCGTCGATTCGACGAAGACGAACCTCAGCCAAATCCTTCCCAAGACCTGCAAACGGATCGCCTTCAAGTACGAGTACGACTTCGGCGATTGCTGGGAACACGAAGTCCTCTTTGAGGGAAGCCCGCCAGCCGATCCCAAGGCGAAATATCCGCTGTGCCTGGAAGGTGAACGAGCCTGCCCGCCAGAGGACTGCGGCGGCGTTTGGGGCTATGGCCATTTCCTGGAAGCGATCCGAAACCCGAAGCACGAAGAACACGAGAGCATGTTGGAGTGGATCGGGGGCCGGTTTGATTCCGAAGACTTCGATCCGAAGCAGGCGACGAAAGAGATGAAGAAAGGCCTGCCGGACTGGAGGAGTATGAGGTAGCCATGCCAAAACGCAAGCCTGAACCGGACGAAGCCAAGCAGCAAGCCGTCGAAGAAATCGCCGGTCTGGTGGACGCCTTCTGCCGGGAGCATCTGAATGAGGAATATGCCGAACTCTGCCGCCGTCTGACCGAGAAGCTCGCCCGCAAGCGCCCGTCACCATTGGTCAGCGGCAGGCCGAACACCTGGGCCTGCGGGATCGTGCGGACGATTGGCTGGGTGAACTTCCTGGATGACCGCAGCCAGAAGCCCCACATGAAACTGACGGCCATTGACAAGGCGTTCGGCGTCGGCGAAAGCACCGGCCAGGGGAAGTCGATGCTGATCCGCAAGATGATGAAGATCAGGCCGATGGACCCGGCGTGGTCGTTACGCAGCCGGATGGACCAGAACCCGATGGCCTGGATGATCCAGGTCAACGGCTTCCTCGTGGATGCTCGGTTCCTCAAGCGTGAGATTCAAGAAGAAGCACTGCGCAAAGGGCTGATCCCGTACATCCCCGAACGACCGCAGGCTACTGACAGCGATGAAGAGTGACCGCTTTACACCACAAGGAGACTGACCGATGGCGACGTTCATCACGAACATCAAGTTCACGCAGCAGGGCATCAAGGACATCGCCCACTCAACCAAGCGGGCGGCGATCTTCAAGGCCGAGGCGAAGAAACTCGGTGCGAAGGTCAAGGAGATTTACTGGACCCTGGGCGACCACGACGGCCTGCTGATCCTGGAAGCCCCGGACGAGGAGACGGCGACCGCCGCCATCCTGCACCTGGGGGCGATGGGCAACGTCCACACGTCCACCTGCCGGGCCTACACCGCCGCCGAGATGGACAAGATCGTGGCGAAGGTGCATGGGGAATGATCTTTGTTGCTGGGAGGAATTACCCGTGAACATCGACTTTCTCCGAGAAGCGATCCGTCTCTCGGTTGAAAAGATGGAAGCCAACGAAGGTGGTCCGTTCGGGGCCGTCGTGGTGCGGAACGGAGAGATTGTCGGGCGTGGCTGGAATCGAGTCACATCCACCAACGATCCCACGGCTCACGCCGAAGTCGTGGCGATCCGTGACGCTTGTTCTCGCTTGAAATCGTTCTCGCTTGCGGGGTGCGAGATATACAGCAGTTGCGAGCCATGCCCCCTGTGCTTGGCCGCAATTTACTGGTCACGGCTGGATCGCATCTACTACGCCGCCACTTGCGACGATGCGGCAGCGGCAGGCTTTGACGACCGGAGCTTTTACCAAGAAATTAGGAAGCCTGCTAGCGAGCGAGCGGTCCTGATGGAGCAAGCCCTGCGGGATGAGGCGTTGCTGGCTCTGCAAGCGTGGGCAAAGAAGGAAGACCGGATTCGGTATTGATGCAGGTGAAGGATGTCCGGGCCATCGACTCTGGCGGCGTCGTTTTCGAGGACGACAAGCCCGACACACTGGTTGAGGCGATGGCCGCTCTTGAGATGGGATGGCTGAGTATTTCGAGCGGGAGGGTATCGAGTGACCAACATCTTCGATGACCTCCCGCAGCACTTGCCCAAGGAAGTGGTCCAGACGCTCATCCAAGCTGCCGACGTTCGCATCGAGCGGATCATCTCCCACGGCCACGCATCTGCCGCAGACTTTTGGTACGACCAACCGCAGCACGAGTGGGTGATCGTCTTGAAGGGAGCGGCCCGTTTTGCAGTTCGAGGATGGCATGGTGGAGATGATGCCCGGCGACTTCATCAACATTCCGGCGTTCAAGAAGCACCGGGTCGATTGGACGACGCCAGATGAGCCGACCGTGTGGCTGGGTGTGCGATACGGAGGAAAGATCGAATGAGATGGAACATCCTGATCGGCATTGTCTTCTTTCTGCCAACCGTGGCCCTCGCTGACGAGCCAAAAACTAAATCCACGGTCAAGGAACTCTTTGCGGACTTCGATCCCCGAAAAGACCCGCTCCATGCCAAGGTCGTGCGAGAATGGGAGAAGGACGGCATCGTTTACCGCTACGTCACGTTCCATGTGGGCACGTTCAAAGACACACAGGCTCGAATGGCAGCGTTTTACGCCTTTCCAAAGGGTGCGAAGAAGCAGCCTGCCCTTCTGCACCTGCACGGCGGTGGGCAGCGTGCGTTTCTGAATGAAGTGGAGTTCTACGCCAAGCGTGGCTACCCCTGCCTCTCGATCAATTGGGGCGGTCGGGAAATGGAAGAGGCGAAGGACGGCGATCTGAACACCGATTGGGGTGCCGTCGATCCGACGCAGAAGAACGTGCCGGGTTACTTCAACCTGAAGCCCGGCGAAAAGTACCTCGATCCGTTCGATTCACCCCGGAACAACAACTGGTACTTGCTCACGCTGGGATGCAGACGTGGCCTCACGTTCCTTGAGCAGCAGCCCGAAGTCGATCCCGACAAGCTCGGCGTGTACGGGCATTCGATGGGCGGAAACCTCACCGTCTACGTCGCTGGGAGCGATAACCGGGTGAAAGTTGCCGCACCGTCCGTGGGAGGGTCGGGATTTCGCACTCAACCGTGGGCGCTGTTGCCCCAGCAGCGGAAGCAGACGCCCAATGGCGACGTGAAACTGTTCGATGCGACTATCGGTTTTGAGTCTTATGCCCCGCACATCACGGCCCCGTTGCTTTGGCTGGGGGCGACCAACGACTTCCACGGCATCATGGACGACACCTACCGCACCGGCGATTTGATCCCGCACAAGAACGTGCGGTATTCGTTCACTCCGCACATGAACCACCGTTTCACGCCAGTGTTCGCCGTCACGAGGCCGCTCTGGTTCGATCAATATCTCAAGGGGAGTTTCACCTTTCCGAAGACACCGGACTCGATGCTCGTTCTGGCGACCGATGACGGTGTTCCCATTCTCCAAGTCACGCCCGATACTTCGATGCCGAATGAACGAGTTCAACTACTGTACTCTGTCGATCCCGATCCGCAGGCTCGTTTCTGGCGAACGGCGACGGCCAAACGAGTTGGAAGCGTCTGGTCCGCACCGCTGCCCATTTTGACCGTCGATCAACCACTCTTCGCCTTCGCCAACGTCCACTACCGATTGGCGAAGCCTGAGACGGTCCCCTTCGCTGCGTCCACCAAAGAGTTTGCCATCAGTTCAATGCTGCACACCATCGCCCCCAAAGAATTGCGGCTTGCCAAGGCGAAGGCGACTGACAAGGCCGACCCGGTAATTGACGACTTCACCCACGGCTGGCAGGACTGGTACACGCTGTCGCCCGACAACCCGCACCATTGGGAGTTCTCGACTCGGAAGCTGACTGATCCGAAGTGGCAGGGGCGAGATGGCCAGCAACTTGCGGTTGAGGTTCAAACCGAAAAACCGAACGAACTCGTGATCGTGTTGACGGAGAATTTCTTCCGTTCGTATCGAGGCAAATCGCAGGAATTTGTGGCGGTCGTGAAGCTGAGCGGCGGCAAGGACAGGCAGGCAGTCACGCTCGACCCGAAAGATTTCAAGACCTTCGACGGTGAAGGGTTGTCGTCCTGGAAGAACGTCGATCTGCTCTCCTTCCGGGCGTATTACGACAAGGGCGAGAAGCTGATCGGTAGCAAGAGTTGGGCAGGCCCGCAGCCGAAGTTCAAGAAGTTGTGGTGGCAGGCCCATGACCAATGATCCTCCCATCGAATCCCTGCTCAACCTCGGCCCCAAGAGCGGCCAGTGGTTACGGGATGCCGGGATCACCACAATTGCCGAGCTTGAACGCCTCGGCCCGGTCGTCGCCTTTCGCCTCGTCAAGCAACACCAGCCGAAGGCCAGCCTGAACCTCTTGTGGGCGATGGCGGCAGGCTTGGAAGGCAAAGACTGGCGGGAACTGACCGAGGCGACGAAGCAGCAACTCCGCAAGAAAGTGGAAGAGCGGTAAAACAAGCGAGAGAGATTCAACGATGGGCCTGTTTGATTTTCTTTTTGGCGGCGGCGGGAAGCGAACCAACGTCGAAGTCGTCCCCGATCACATTTGGATGACGACCGAAGCCAAGTTTGCCGGGTTGGCTCAGGAGGCGGAGGAACGCTCAAAGTCTGATACGGTCGCCGCCCCGCTTGAGCGACTTCTTGCGGCGGGCGGATTCGACGAGGATGCGTCGCATGGCCGCGGCGGCGAAGAAGTGTCCGCGGCCGCTGAACTGCTGATCCCCGACGAGTCGCAGGTACGCTTCGTGGACGAGGGCGGTGGCGTTGAGCGTGTGGCCCGACCGTTCCTCCGCCATCCGCGCCGCGGCGAGCTTGCGCAACTCGCCGTAGACGAGCGGCAACAGGTCGCCCGCGGCGCGGCGGTCGCCGGCCGCGGCAGCAATCAGGATCTGGGTCACATCAGCCATGCCACCAACCATAACGCTCACGTTGACCTGATGCAATGAGCTGACGGGAAAAATCGCATCGCGATCGTCTGGACTTTTCACCGATCATATCGAACACCCCGCCACCGGTTGCGCACGCTCGTGGCGGAGTCGTTCACACTCTCACTCGTCTTTCCACCGACACTGCCACACCCCTCCGTGGAAAGACGCACGATTTTCGGAAGTGCCCATGCACCGCAAGGGTTTACGTCAATTTGAGCGGTCAGCATACAGCCGTCAGCTGTCAGCCGGAAGAAATCCGCAATCCGCAATCACGGAGCCCGCGCGGTAGCAAGGGACACCGTCCGCACTCGTTGCGGAGCGATCGTCCTTGACAAATCCCAAACGGATCGAATGATTCACTTGTAACCGGCCGGGTGGCCGATGAGGAACGCCGTTCTTGGCGACATCCGTCATTCGAGAGAAAACTGCTGTGCCACTTGCTGGACGTGTTCGTCGAGCGTTCCGTTCGTTTCATGCGCCCGCACCAGGATCGGCAACGTCCCGCCGATGGCCAACGAAGAACTGGCCTCGATGAAGTTCGCGTCCGTCCGCGTGCGGTGCCGGAAGCTGTTCGGCGGCTGCTCAAGAGCTACTATCTCACCTGAGCCTGAGGCGACTAGGAATTTGGTCTCTTGTCTAACGGTTCCGCTCGATCGCATCGCGTCGAAGAATCGCGCTGGTCCAGGAATCGCCCCGCTCCTGTATATGCCTGCCCACCAATCGTGGCTCGAATTCGGATGTCCTTGTCATGTTCCAACTGCTGTTTCGACCAGAGTATGCAGCAAAAACGACGGGACACAGGTTTTGACCATGACGGTCCGTTAATCCATGTAACCCGACCCGGTTGCTATTCGCTCAGTGGGAGCATCAGTCTCTTGATGTTCGCCTTGCTCTTCTTATGTTGATCGTGTTCCGACTCAAAATTGTCTATACTTGTAGGCTATGGCTGCTGTTACCCAACTCCTGAATGCGGCCGCCGCGGGTAATCTCCGCGCTGCAACAGATCTCTTGCCACTTGTCTACGACGAACTGCGGACGCTCGCCGCCGCACGTTTATCGGCGGAACCTCCTGGTCATACGCTCCAGCCGACCGCTCTCGTCCACGAAGCGTATCTTCGCCTGGTCGGAAACGTTCCCGCACGCGATTGGAACGGAAAGGCCCATTTCTTTGGTGCGGCTGCCGAGGCGATGCGCCGCATCCTCATCGATCAGGCCCGTCAGAAGAAAGCGATCAAACGAGACGGCGGCAAACGCTTTGAGCTGAATGGTATCGATGTTGGCGCGGAGTCGAATGTCGAAGAGTTGCTTAATATTGACGAAGCGCTGACTCGTCTCGAAGCCGAAGATCCCCAGGCCGCGAAACTCGTTCAATTGCGATACTTCGCTGGCCTCTCGCTCGAAGATGCGGCTGAAATCGTCGGGATTGCACGTTCCACCGCCTACGAACATTGGGCTTATGCGCGGGTCCGCCTCAAGACTCTTTTGGACCGAAGCTGATCGAATTCAAAGAATTCAAAAGAATATTCAGCGTTCCCCCGGACAAATCGGAACACAATTACGCACTATTCTCAGCAGTTCTGAATCGAAGTGTCCCAATGCCAAGTGATCAACCACTCGCCCGCGATCTCTTTTTGCATGTGGTCGGTCAGGTGCCGATCGAGCGGTGGGAGACTTATCTCGACGAGGCCTGCATTGGGAACTCAGAACTGCACCAACTGGTTACCGGCATGCTGAAGATTCATCGGGATGCGGGAAGTTTTCTGAAACTCTCCAACGATGTCATGGGTCCGATGGGCACTATTCAGCAGACACCGGCGGAGATTGCAGCCGCAGCCCGCCCTCGAGAGGGCGCGGGCACGATCATCGGACCGTACAAGCTGCTCCAGCAGATCGGTGAGGGCGGCATGGGCTCGGTCTACATGGCGGAGCAGATGCGGCCGATCCAGCGGAAAGTGGCACTCAAAGTCATCAAGCCGGGCATGGACAGCCAGCAGGTCGTCGCACGTTTCGAAGCGGAGCGGCAGGCGCTGGCGATGATGGATCACGTGAACATCGCCCGCGTATTCGACGGGGGGACAACGGAATCCGGTCGGCCCTATTTCGTGATGGAGTTGGTTCACGGTATTCCGATCACGAAATTCTGTGACGACAACAACCTGACGCTCCGGCAACGTCTGGTTCTGTTCGTTCCGGTCTGCCACGCAATCCAGCATGCACATCAGAAGGGAATCATCCACCGGGACATCAAGCCTTCGAACGTTATGGTCACTCTCTATGACGGTAAACCGGTCCCGAAGATGATCGACTTCGGCGTGGCCAAGGCCATCGAGCAGAAACTGACGGAACGGACGCTCTTCACACAGTACGGCGCGATGGTCGGAACGCTGGAATATATGTCGCCCGAACAGGCGGAGACGAGTGCGCTGGGAGTGGATACGCGGAGCGATATTTATTCGCTGGGTGTGTTGCTTTACGAATTGCTGACGGGGAGCACTCCGCTGAACCGGAAGCGGATTCACGAAGCGGCCTACATCGACATCCTGCGGATGATCAAAGAAGAGGATCCACCCCGGCCCAGCACGCGGCTATCGCAATCGGGCAAAGCGCTCGAGACGATTTCGGCCCGTCGGCAGATGGAAGCAACAAAACTCACCAAGCTGATACGCGGGGAGTTGGACTGGATTGTGATGAAGTGTCTGGAAAAGGACCGTGGACGCCGTTACGAAACAGCCAACGCATTCGTCGCTGATATCCAGCGATTCCTTGACGACGAGGCGGTTCTGGCTTGCCCGCCGTCGGCGCTGTATCGCCTTCGGAAGTTTGTCCGACGCAACAAGGCAGCCTTTACCGCCGCGTCTATAACTTCGTTGGCAATCTTTTTGTCGATGATCGGCCTGGCGGTCAGCACCATCATGATCTCAAAGGAAAAACGCGAAACCGAGAAATCACTCAAGGCGGAGACGAAGGCAAAGGACGAACAGAAAGCGGCGGCGGAAAGCGAGCGGCAGGAATCGTACTTCCATCGGATTGCGTTAGCCCATCGCGAGTTGTCAGTGGATAATCTGGGGCGTGCTCTTGAATTGCTCGGTCAATGCCCGGACGACCTGCGCGGCTGGGAATGGCACTACCTGAAGCGCCTCTGTTCGGTCGAACCAATCGTCATTCGGAGCCAGACCAGCCCCTTTGAAATCAATTGTCTTGATTTCAGTTCCGATGGAGAACGCATCGTTTCGGCAAACGGAAACGGTTCGATCACGGTCTGGAACACTCGGACCGGAGCAGCGCTTCAGACAATTGAAAAAGCTCATGTGGGTTATACCAGCAGCGTGGCCTTCCATCCGGGAGGTGCACATGTCGCTTCGATCGGTTCGGACAAGCGTCTCAGGGTCTGGAATCTGAAGTCCGGTCTGATCGTATTCGAGCGACCCTGTGATTCCGTTCATGTGCAGGGTGCAGCGCATGCGCTTGCGTTCCGGCCTCCGGATGGTCGATATCTGGCGGCGGGACACGATGGCACGGTGAATGTCTGGGATTGGGGAAACGATCAGCTTCCGCCTTTAGATACATTGCCTGGTCAGGATCGATTACCCATCAACGTGGCGTTCAATGGCGATGGTCGGCGGCTGGTGCTGGGAAGTTGGCGGGGTACGGTGAAGCTGTGGAACCCTGATCAGTCCGAGGAACCGTTCGTTGTTCCGGGCACGTTGAACTCCCGTCACCCAGTCAGTTCTTTGGCATTCAACCGAACGAGCTCTCAACTGGCCACGGCCAGCTTTGAACGCCGCGTGGACGTCTGGGATCTGGATGGCCACCTCGTACATCGACTCCTGCACGACGGTCTGGTTCAATGCGTTGACTTCAATCGTGATGGCAGTCGCATTGCGTCCGGTGGCGAAGACAAAACCATCCGGCTCTGGGATACGGCCACGGGCCGGGAAATCCTCGGTCTTCGAGGTCATACGGGCGGATGCGGCTGCGTGGCCTTCAGCCCCGACGGTTACCGGCTGGCCTCGGCCAGCAAGGATGGATCGATCCGAATCTGGGATGCCAGTCCGGTCTTAGCTCACGAGCATCAGGACATCAAGACCTTGCGGCATCACACCGGTGAAATCTGGAGTCTTGCTGTCAGACCCGATGGCAAATGCGTGGTTTCCGCAGGATTCAATTCACCGCCGGCCGTCTGGGATGTGAATACTGGCAAAGCCGATCGTCCGTTTGCCGTTCATCGCGATGTTGTCTTTTCCGTGTGCTGGGATCGCGAAGGCAAACGAATTGCTTCAGCGGGTGCGGATCGCGGACAATTCACGGTCAAGGTTCTCAACGTCGAGACGGGTGATGTGCTGTTCACGCTCCCGTTCGAAGCCGATGGCGAGTACTTCACCGTCGCATTCAGTCCAGACCCGGAACGCCGGCATATGGTCACGGGTCGAAGGAACGGGGTCGTTGAACTCTGGGACTCGGAAACTGGGAAACACCTGCGCAGGATTGACACTCGCATCGGCACGATCCGGGGTGTGGTCTTCAGCCGGGATGGTAAGCTCCTGGCTTCGATTGGAAGCGACGGCGTCGTTCAACTCTGGGATGCGACGCGCCTGACAGAGGATCGCCCTCCGCTCAGAAGAATCCAGGCGCGGATCCATGGGCCTTGTTCGAACATCGCATTCAGTGCGGACGGGAAGCGGCTCGTAACCGGCGGCAAGGACAACACTGTCTTGATCTGGAACATCCAGACCGGCAAGGAAGAACAAACACTCCGCGGACACAACGGAGATATTTACACGGCGGCGTTCAGCCCTGACCCGGCCGGTCGGTGGGTTGCTTCGGCGGGTGAAGACAGTTCGGTGAAAATCTGGGACACAAGCACCGGCGAACTGCTGCGTAGCTTCCGTGGCCATACCGGTCTCGTTGCGAGTCTGGCGTTTCGTTCCGGCCCTGACGGCTGGCAGTTGATCTCGGGAAGCCGCGACCGCACGATCAAAATCTGGGACGTGTCAATGTTGAATAAGCGCTAATCGAAAACCAAAAGCCCCACATTCGTCTGGAATCGGAAGAGGTGGTCCTGTGTTTGCGTACGTAAAATCAGACTCGCGCCGTGGATTCACGCTCATCGAGTTGCTGGTGGTCATTGCGATCATCGCCATCCTGATCGGCATGCTCCTGCCGGCCGTTCAGAAAGTTCGCGAGGCCGCGAGCCGGATCAAGTGCAACAACAATCTGAAACAACTTGGCCTCGCCGCTCACCACTATCACGATGCCGTGGGACATATCCCTCCGGGAATTGGTTACTACCCGACACCGCCGGGCGGGACCTTTGGAACGTACTTCCTCCACCTGTTGCCGTACCTCGAACAGAACGCTCTTTACCAGCAATCCTTCGGACCTGTTGCATTACCGACGGGCACGACCTCGATCTACTTTGCGGGCACGAACAACGTGCACTCTCAGAAATTGGCAGTTTACATCTGTCCATCGGATCCCAGTGTCGAATCGAACGCACAAGTGACAATCAATGGATCCTTGTTCGGCATATCGTGCTATGCCCCGAACGCGCTGATCTCGGCGAAGACGAACCTGGATGCGTCGCCGCCGACAACCGACCCGCAGGGCAAGATCCGGATGCCCGCCGATATTGCGGACGGCACCTCGAACACGATTCTTCATGCCGAAAAGTATGCACGCTGCTCGACACCAAGCCTGCCGGCGGCCGTGGGCGACGGTGGCACGGCGTGGGCGTTCAGCACCAGCCCGCTTTTCCCGTGGCAACCGTCGCCCATGAGCCTGCCACCGCGAGCGTTTATGCCCGGATTCGCGATCGCCGCGCTCGTGAGTCGGGGCGCACCTGATGCCATCGGACCCAACTCGAAGTTTCAAGTTCAGCCTGCTCCGTACATCGGCAATTGTGATCCGTCCCGTGCAGCAACGTCGCACATCGGAGGAATGCAGGTCGGTCTGGCCGACGGAAGCGTCCGCAATCTCGCACCGGGAATCGACCCGGTCACCTGGTGGTCCGCAGTCACTCCCGCACGGGGAGAACTTCTCGGATCGAATTGGTAATTCACTCGAACTATCACGAAACGCGGCCGGTGAGTCCCAACCGCGAAGAAGGACACTCACCGGCCCGGCACCGCCCCGGCGTACAGTCTGCGCGCCGAGACCGATGTTTCACCGTTGTATCGCAGGCTGGTATTTCGGGGAGTCTTCGTCATGGTTCTTTCATCTTGGATTCGATCCGTCCGGTCGCTCTTCGACTCAGATGGACTTCGCCCGCAACGAAGAAGTGCAGGCACTCGGCTGAGCGTTGCACAACTGGAGGACCGCACCGTCCCCAGCACATTTACCGTCAAAACTCTGAACGACGCGGGTCCCGATTCGCTCCGCGCTGCGATCGTCTCGGCGAACAGTCTACCCGGTGCCGACGTGATCCGTTTCAGCGGAGACGCACGTCACGGAACCATTGCACTGACAAGCGGCGAGTTGAACATCACGGACGATCTGTGGATCGACGGACCCGGATCGGGCCGACTGGCGGTCAGCGGCAGCAATGCCAGTCGCATCTTCAATATCGGCGCCGGTACCGATGTCAGTATCGACGACCTGACGATTACCAAAGGAAGTGCCATGCTGACGGGCGGCGGAATCCTCAACGCCGGCGACCTGTCTCTGTCCGGTGTTGTGGTGACCGATAATCGGGTACTCGGCTTGCCCGGTGTCGGCATGGCCGTCGACGCCTTCGGTGGCGGCGTTTTCAATTCGGGCAACCTGTCCGTCCGCAATTCGATCTTCTCGGGCAATCGGTCTCAGGGCGGCGACGGCGTACCGGGCGGACCTGGCAGTGCCGGGCTTGGTGGAGCGATTGCGTCGCTCGGCTCTCCGATCAAACAGGCGTCCGTCACTATCAGCCGAACATCGTTCGTGGATAACCTCGCCGTCGGCGGGGCGGCTGGAGCCGGAGCGACATTCACCCGCAATGGACTTGGTGGAGCGCTGATGAATGATGCAGGCACATTGACCGTCGATCAGAGCCTGTTTCAGGGTAATCAAGCCATCGGTGGGTTTGGTGGCGGGGCCGTGAGCTTTGGTTCGGGTGGTGCGATTCAAAATGCCGCACTGATCGGCAACGCAACACTGCAGGTGACAGACAGTTCGTTCCTGAGCAATAGCGCGATCGGTGGCGCCACTGGAACCGGTATCGGTACGCAAAGCGGAATCGGTGGTGCGATTACGAACTTCATTCCAGGATTCGCAGCACTCCCGGTCACCGTCGCTGCGACGGCGACGATCGAAGGTAGTACATTTCTTGGCAATCGCGCGATTGGCGGGACTGGACCTGTCGGCGGAGCCGGCAGGGGCGGAGCGCTGGCAAACCTGAACGCGGGTTCGATGACGGTGATCAGTTCGCTGATTGCCCTGAACTCGGCCATCGGCGGTGCGGGCACCGCCGGTAATGGCGGTGTTGGTCAGGGTGGCGGTATCTTCAATGGTGGCCCGATCCCGATCGGTGCACCGACACTCTCAATCGAAAGCAGCCTCATTGTGTTCAACGAAGCCGACGGTGGAGTTTCGACCGGCGGCGTCGAGGGCTTGGGCTTCGGTGGTGGGGTCTACGTGATGCCGGGCGGCACCGCAAGCGCCGTCGCGTGGACGTTTGTCTTCGCTAACTCCGCCGATACAGATAACAATGTGTTCGGCGAATTGATGTAAGATGAAGCGTTCAGGTTTATCGACGAGCGCCAACTGATTGTGGTGGGTGCTCGTCGAACCCATTCATGTATACTCTTTTTGGCATCTAACACATCCCTCCCCGGGTCGTACTGGTTTCAAACTCTCCGCGTTCGATTCTCGCGCCGAGATTGGCGCGCGACAATACGTTTCGCCTTGAAATATCAGCGATCTCGTGAAGGGAAGAGAGTCTGCACGCCACGCGAGCGGTCCCGGTTGTTGAGGTGCGGCCGCAGGCTCGGCCATCAGCAGTGTTATCACCATCGTCACGGCGCGGGCCTTCGCCCGTTGGCTGGTGGCGGAAGGGAGCCGAACGAGAACGCGGCCGATTCGCTCTTTTCGGCCTCTGGGCTGTTCAGGTCGAAATACCGCGCTGGTTCGCAATTCGGCTCATTTCAATAAACGCCTTTCCGCCTATCACCGGCCGTATGCGGAAATCCTTGTGTAGCTCCGACTGCGGTTTCGTATGAACAGTACAATTAGAACGACCGGAAAGAATAATTGCACAGGACGGCAAATTTGTGAGAGTTTTATGCTATCGCTCGGCCGGATTCGCCCAGCGCTTGCCCCAGCGCATGTGCAGGTCAATGAGAAATGCGTCCCAGTCGCCCTTTTTCTTGCCGGGCGTGCTCGGGTACGGCATCGGTGTGATTGGGCTTTCCGAATCGTAGACAATCTTGAAACGATCCTCGGCTTCTGTGATCAGGCCGATGCGAAAGACCTTGAGGGTATGCTGTGTGTCCGGGTCAATGCGTACCATACCGCCCGGCGCGTCGAATGATTGACCTCGAATCGACTTCCGAACCTTGGCCGGGCTTTCGTCTCCCGCATCCTTGACCGCCTGTGCCCAGAGGTGGACGCCAAAGTACGCTGCTTCCATGGGGTCGGATAACACGCGACCCTCGCCGTGCTTGGCCTGAAATCGTTTGATAAATTCCCGATTCTGCGAACGGTCAACGGTTTCAAAGTAGTTCCAGGCCGCGTAATCGCCAGCAATTTCTTTGGCTGTGAGGTTGCTCAACTCCTCTTCGGAGATACTGAACGAGATCGTTGGTGTACTGGCTGCATTGATCCCAGCGGCGCGCAGTGCACGGAAGAATGTCACGTTACTATCGCCGTTGATCGTGTTTAGGATCACGTCGGGACGGGCGGCAACGATCTTGCCGACCATCTCCCGCACATCCGTACTTGCCAACAGGACATATTCTTCACCGACGATTTCGACGCCAAGATCCTTGGCCAGTTCACGTATAATCGCGTTCGCCGTCCGCGGGAATACGTAGTCGGAGCCCACCAGGAAGAACTTTTTCTTCCCGAGGGTTGACACACACCACTTGATCGCGGGGATGATTTGCTGGTTGGGCGCCGCGCCCGTGTAAACGATGTTTGGCGACTGTTCCAGTCCCTCGTATTGCACCGGATAAAAGAGCAGGTTGTCGTGCTTTTCAAACACAGGCAGCACTGTCTTGCGACTGGCGGATGTCCAGCAACCAAAAACTGCGCACACACCATCTTCGGTGATCAGTTTCGTTGCCTTTTCCTTAAATTTGGCATCATCTGATGCGCCGTCTTCGATCACCTCTTCGACAGGCCGGCCAAGCACGCCGCCCTTCTCGTTGATCTCCTCGATGGCCAACCTCGTCGCTTCGATCACGGGGCGCTCACTGATCGACATCGTGCCGGTGCGTGAGTGGAGTATACCAACCTTGATCGGCGGACCTGTTGGTGGAGTGACCGCGCTTCCGCTCGGCGGGGTGCCGGCAACAGGAGCGAGATCGGCTTGCTTAACTCGCCAGGGGCCAAACGCGATTGCCAGTACGGCCAACCGGACGCCCGCGAGCGCGTTGAAGCTGGTGTATCTGGCGATTCACGAGGCGTCGAAGCGGTGGACGATGCCGATTCTGGGTTGGAAGGCCGCCTTGAATCACTTCGCGATCGTGTTTGAAGGCCGCCTTCCCACACGGCTCGCAATGTGACTTGCAAACTCCACACCCTACGCCCTGACACAAAAAATATTACAGGCCCATTCCCGATTACAACATCTCCACTCTCCGTTCCCCCTCTCGCTTAATTTCCCCTCATTTCGTGTCACAAGAACATGACGGAACCGTTACCCGTCGGCTGCCGTGATCACTGCAGTCTTCTCACCCAGGAACCCCGGCCGATGCCGGGGTTCGCTCGTTTCCACTGGAGGCCATTCATGCGACCGAACGATCTCACCCGTGCCCTGACGGCACTCA
>JBGSJI010000007.1:0-6691 GCA_041742055.1 Limnoglobus sp.
GGCGGCCGTGGCGGATACGGCGGCGGCAGTGGCGGTGGCGGCGGCCGTGGTGGATACGGCGGTGGCGGCGGCGGCCGTTATTAAGATTTGAGATTCAAACTCAGCACCCCGGCGAATCTTCGTCGGGGTTTTTTCGTGATGGCTGGATCGCCACGCCATCCATGATAAAATCAGGGAACGATGGGAGAAGGGAATGATCCTCAACGACGACGACGATCACGGATCCGGTGAAGGAATCGACCTCGACCTCGCCACCGCTCGCGGTCGTGACTGGCCCGGTGTGCGCCAGTTCAATGTCTTCCTCGCCAACCGCATGGGCGCGCTCCTCCGACTCATCAAACAGTTCGAGACCACCAACGTCCGCGTCGTCTCGCTCAACGTCGTCGAAACCACGGACTGCGCCATCATCCGCCTGCTCCCCAGCGATTACGAACGCGCGTACGAACTCCTCACCTCCGGTAAATTCCCGTTCACCGAAAGCGATCTGCTCGTCGTCAAACTCCCCGACGACGAACGCCCATTGCTCACCATCACAAAAGCGCTCCTCGCCGGCGAAATCAACCTCCACTACGCCTATCCGCTCCTCATCGGCGTTGGTCCGCTCGGCAGCACCGCCCTCGCCATCCATGTCGATGACCTCGAAAGCGCCGCCAACATCCTGCAGAATCAGGGCTTCACCATCTTCTCCGAAAACGATCTCGAATGCTGATGGTGATGAAAGGCGAATGAGATTCTGATTTCCCGGTTATCATCCCGATCGATTCCCGTTTATGCTGGGAAGTGCATTACCGATCCGGGAGGTTGCCATGAAAAGCAGAACCCTTTCGATGGCCTTGCTTGCGCTCAATGCGTTCGCTGCTGCTGCGAACGAAGACCTCAACAAAGCCGTCACGCAGCGCAGTCAGCAGTTTCCCACGATCGATGTCCGCTTTCGCATCCGCGAAACAACTACGCAGAAATCCCGTTTCGTCCCGCCCGATCGCGTTGTCCCCGGCAAGGAACTCGTCTGGGAATCCGAAAACCGCTGGGTGCGTGACGGCGAAAAATACCGATACGAACGCAATCATCCCATCGGCAACATGTACGGCGGACGAACATCCGGCAGCATGAAGTTGACCTCCGACGGCCGGATCCACAAGCAGATCTCCGACTTTTCGAACAGCTTCCAGCATCTGAGCGGCTTCATCGAAAACGAGCGATCGGGACTACCTGACTGGGACGCCTTCTGCCGTCCGCTGGCCATTCATTTCCGCGGCGACGATCCCGAAGTCCTCGGATGCCTTTTTTCGGAACTTCGGCAAGTGAAGAGCCAAGCCAAAGTGAACGAGATCCCCTGTGAAGTGTTCGAAGCCAAACTCAGCGCATCGACGGCGCAACTTCTGTGGTTCGATCCCGCCCGTGACTGGGTGCTGGTCCGACTCGAGTGGAAATCTCCCGGTCATCGATATGTCATGGAGATCGATTACGCCGAACACGCCGAGTTCGGACTGATGCCCAACGCCTGGCGGATCGACGAACTCGATCGCGAGGGAAAAGTCAAACGCAAGACGCAGGTCAACGTCCTCTCCGCCACCGCTACGATCCCGAATCCTCAATCGACCTTCGACCTCGCGTTTCCGCCCCACTCGCTCGTCAGCGATCAGCGACCCGCCCGGCCCATCGAGTATCGCGTGAACCCGGACGGCAAACTGATCGAACTGGACATCCTCGGCACGCCGGTCGGTTCCTCCGTGCTGCCGGTCGCGGTTCGCGTGATGTTCCTCCGCTATCGCATGCTCATTCTCGCCGGCTCGCTCGTCGGCATCACGCTCGTGCTCGCGTATCTGACTCGCCGCGGGCTTCGCTCGCGCCACCGTGCCCCCCCCGTACCACCGCCAGTTTCAGAATTGCCATTCGTGTGAAAGCGAACAGCCCGCGAACATTCGCGGGCTGTTGATCCGTTCGGCGTTCACAAGAGTGGGGGTGCCCTGAGCCGCACCCTCGGGAGCTTATGGCTGCTGCTTCCGCCCTGACCAGGTTCACGCCTTCAAGTCGGTCAGGCCCCCACCCTTGCGAACTCCGCAACGGTCTGTGTTGGTTATGTCAGTATATCGCCAACCGGAACTCAGTCCACCCAGTTTGAAGCGCGGATTGAGCCTTCTCCGCGCTCATCGCGGGTCTCCCCGCGCTCGTCGAAGGTCTCCTGACCTCGACGAAACGCACGACCGCAGGTCTCCACTTTTCTTCCACAAGCCCGAAGCGTCAGCAAGGGCCACAACCCGCGCTCGTCGCAAGTCTCCTAAACCCAACGAATCGAACGACCGCAGGTCTCCACGCACCCGGCTCATTACGGAGCCTGGCTCGCCTGATCCAATCCCCAAAGCCACGCCGATAATGATCACTCTTTGCTCTTGGTGGCGTTCCAGACTTTGATGTCGTCGAAGAGGCCGCTCTGGCCGGCGACGCCGAGTTCGATCTTGGACTTGGTGGCGTGGGCGATGCCGGAGGACTTCAGATAGCCCGCCGGTTCGCCGTCGATGGTCACACGCATCTCATCGCCGACGGTCTCGACCACGAGGTTGTACCACTTGCCTTTCTCAAGCTTGGCGGGGTAGGTGACGCGCTTGCCGACGAGCAGCTTGGCGGCCTGCGCTTTGGTGGCGGGGTCTTTGTTGAGGGCGTAGATGTCGTTTCGCATGGTGCCGTCGCGTTCGTCGATGAGTGTCACGCCGTTGAGGCGGACCTGAGCGCGGCAGATGTGGCCGTAGTGCGAGCCGGTGTATTTGCGGTCGTCGAATTCGACGTCGATCATGGTTGCACCTTCGAAGCGGATGCGAACTTCGACGATGCTGTCTTTGGTGGGGATTTCGAGTCCGTGGACGGCGGCGTGGGCTTTGACGGCGGGTTTGCCGTTGGCGGCGGGTTGGTCGGTGACGCGGGTCTGGGTTCCTTTGAGCGTGCCGTTCTCGAAGGTGAAGGTGGGGACGACGCGGTGCCAGGGTTTGGCGGGGGTGGCGGATTCGAAGTCGTCGGCGAAGAGGAGTTCTTTCTTTTCGCCGAGCGGTTTGGCCGGGATGGCGGGGCGATCGGCTGCGGCAGCGAATGTGGAGAGCAGGAGCGTGAGGGCGAGCGAGGCTTTCATGGGAATCCCGGAAGGTGGGGAAGGATGGCGATATTGTATCGAGAATGGAACATCGCTCTTGCATTCGCTTGAATCCTCGGGTACAAGCTATTCCATCATCCACTCACTCCCTTTCGAGAGCGTTGTCATGCACCGCCGCTTTTTTGCTATCGCGATTGTGCTCGCGTTGGCGCCGTTCACGCTGGCACAAGCGCCGGCGACCTTTCCGGATGCGAAGCATGGCAAGGGGGAGCTGGTGCATATCGGCGGAGTGCCGGTGCTGACCGTTCAGGGGACTCCGCAGGAGATCGGCGAGCAGTACGGCGTGCTGGCGATCAAGAACGCTCCGGGTCTGGATGCGTTGCTCGCTCAATTCCTGAAGGATACGAAGCAGGAGGAGACGTTCGAGGGGATCAAGATTCTGTCGAAGTCGCTGAAGAAGAACCTACCGGCGGATCATCTGGCGGAGATGGATGCGGCAGCGAAGGCGGCGGGGCGCGAGGCGGAGCTGCTGTACTTTGCGAATACGGTGTACGACCTTTCGAGCGGGATGGGCTGCTCGACGTTGATCGTGGAGCCGGGGCGAAGCGCGACGGGTGCGCCGATCTTCGGGCGCAACTTCGACTGGATGAACTCGACGGGGATCGACCGGCATACGCTCGTGGTGGTGTGGAAGCCGGAGGGAAAGAAGGCGTTCGCGACGATTGCGATTTGCCCGCTCACCGGGTGCATCAGCGGGATGAACGAGGACGGCCTGTCGGTGACGATCAACGAGATTCATCTGAAGCAGGCGAAGACGAAACCGGCATTCAACTGGAAAGGCACGCCGACGATCTCGCTGTACCGCAAGGTGCTGGAAGAGTGCGCGACGGTGGCGGAGGCGGAGGCGCTGGTGCGGAAGGCGAGCTGGACGACGGCATCGTGCATGACGGTGTGCGATACGAACGGCGGAGCGGTGTTCGAGATTACGCCGACTGGGATCGCGACGCGGAAGGCGACGAACGACGTGTGCTGCTGCACGAACCATTTCTGCTCGGATCTTCTGGGGATTGGTCAGAAGTGCGATCGGCTGGAGAAGCTCGAACCGCTTCAGGCCGGCGAGACGAAGTACGCGATCGAGGACGTGTTCGCGAGTCTTGATAGCGTGAATAACGGGAAGTACACGCTGCAGGCGATGGTGTTCGAGCCGAAAGCGCGAACGCTTCACCTGAAGCTGGGGAATACCGTGAAATCGGCGACGAAGTACGAGGCGGTGAAGCTGGAACTCGGCAAGCTCTTCAAAGGCGAACAACTGACGACCGCTCGCTGATTTCTCACTCCAAACCGGAAATTTTAGCCCTGGTTCGCCAGGGCTTTTTCGTTGGTGGCGAGCCAACGAATGAGAAACAGTACGGTCCGCACTCCAGAGCGATCATCGCGGAGTCCGATCATGTCAGAACAATCCATCGTCACGCAATCCGCAGGAGCCGGCAGACTTCCTGATAGCTCGGTTCCAGCGGCAGAGTGATGTGCAGATCGGGCGAGAGCCAGAGCGGAATCGTCGGCAGCGGTTCGCCGATCGCCAGCGGGAAGAACCACAGGTCGAGGACCGGCCGCCGCTTCTTCGGCTTGCGCCCGCGGAGTGTGACGGCGTACAACGGACACGGCGGATCGCCCAGACGCGGATCGGACTGGCCGAACCGGGCGAGCAATTCGGCGTACAAGTTCGTCTGATGGTTGGTGACGATGTCAACGATCGAGACGCAGACATCCTGCCGGAGCAGCGAATCGACTTTACCGATGAACTGCTCCCGCCTCACCGGGCGATCCTTGTTTGCCGGGCTGACGATCTCGATGGCGGCGACAAGCGTTCGCTCACGCTCGATGTCGTACACCTGAATTTCGTACTCGTCCAGCTCATCCAGCTCGACCGGCACCGTGAGCGGCGGGGTTGCCGTGAGGGTCGCCGTGCTTCCGCCTCGTTCCTGAACTGACGGCACACGGTCTTCTTCGAGCATCGAGATATCGACCTCAAACGGCGAGCCGTGATGGATCTTGGGTTCCGCTACGAATCCGGCCGGCAGGATATCGAACAGGGTGCGAACAATTTCGCCCGGCCATTGACCGTGGACCGCATCCCAGCGATGTTTGTCGTTCACCGGCGAATGAAAATGATCACGCAGCGGCATCGCGAACCTCCCATGCGGCTATTGTACATCGTCCAGACAATACATGCGAAAACCATTGATCCCGAGCCGACGAATGGACATGCGCTGCGGGGCGGCCACCTTTGAACTAGAATGACGACCGGAGGAACACGACATGCCCTTACGCGATCACTTCCGTCCACCAACGACCAAGTACGGATCGTGGGAATCACTTCATGGTATGTGGCCCGCGGTCATGATTCAGCAATTGCGCAAACAACTCCCGCCCGGCTTCGTCGCCGCTCCACGAGTCCATCTCGGGCCCTACTTCGAAATCGATATCGCCGCATTCGAGAATGACGATGATCAACCACAAACGGGATTCTCGAACACCAAAAGCAGCGGGGCGACGGCGACTCTTGCCCCGGTACGCCCGACGTGGGCCATCGAAACCGATACCCCGGATGACGACATCTACGAAGTCCAGATTTATCAGGTGGACGAAGAGCGGCAGTTGGTCGCCGTGATCGAAATCGTCAGCCCCGCGAACAAGGATCGACCCGAAAAGCGCCGCGCATTCGTCGGCAAGTGCGGAGCACTTCTGCGCAAAGGAGTGGCCGTCAGCATCGTGGACCTGGTGACGATCCGCCACACGAATCTCTATGCCGAACTGATGGCGTTCATCGGCCATCCCGACCCGACAATCGGACCGGAACCGCCGCCGATTTACTGTTCGTCGTGCCGGTGGACGACCAATGCGGAAGGATCGCGTGCCCGTCTCGAAGCCTGGTTCAACCCGATGACGGTCGGGCAACCGCTCCCATCGCTTCCCATCTGGCTCACCGACGAAATTCACCTGCTGTTCGATCTGGAACGCAGCTATCAGCAAGCCTGCGAAGATCTGAGTATCCCGTGACCCCCGTCACGCAACTCTTGGAGGCTGCCAACCGCGGCGACCGCAAGGCCGCCGAGGAGTTGCTGCCACTGGTCTATGACGAACTCCGCAAGCTCGCCGCCGCCAGAATGGCGAACGAGAAACCCGGCCAGACCCTCAACGCCACCGCCCTCGTTCACGAGGCGTACCTGCGACTCGTCGGCGATCAGCAATTCGACAATCGCGGGCACTTCTTCGCCGCCGCCGCCGAAGCGATGCGACGCATTCTCGTCGAAGCCGCCCACAAAAAAGCCTCACTCAAGCGCGGCGGAGATCGTGAACAGGATCAGCGCGACCCCGACGCGCTGCCGATCGCCGCACCTAACAATCCACTCGAATTGCTCGCCGTTCACGAAATGCTCGACCTGCTCGCCGCCGACTCCCCCCGCAAGGCATAGGTATTGTCACAACTCACCGAGTTGGGTATTTGGGGGAGCATGGTTATTTCTTTGGGAATCTGGATAAGCGTCATCAGAAGAGGTTCGATCAGCTCGTGAAGGAACACACGCACGCGGTGAATGGGGCGGTCTC
>JBGSJI010000008.1:0-7403 GCA_041742055.1 Limnoglobus sp.
GAGACCGCCCCATTCACCGCGTGCGTGTGTTCCTTCACGAGCTGATCGAACCTCTTCTGATGACGCTTATCCAGATTCCCAAAGAAATAACCATGCTCCCCCAAATACCCAACTCGGTGAGTTGTGACAATACCTATGCCCTTGAGGGGGAGGTCGCTGCTTGCCGAAGGCGAGCAGCGGGTGGGGGGTGTTTTCCGTACACGTCGAGCCGAGCAGTGTGTGCGGCCGGTTGTGTTTTTTCCCACGCTCGGCGTGGGTCTCCTTACGTCTCCGACCCCGCCGAAACGCCCGACCGCAGGTCTCCTCTTCATCGTCACCACACACCGCACCACTTCGCGCAACATCATGACATTCTCAACCCTTCCATTCGACTCGCTCGAACTTGCGTTGTATTGCTTATCGCAGTACAATCCCGGAAAAGGAACACGATCATGGCGAACATGCGACCGACCCGCTCACTGATGGTTCGACTGGACGAGGACAGCAAGGCGATCCTTACCCAGGCGGCGGAACTCCGGAAAATGAGCGTCAGCGATTACGTCCGGCAGTTCACGATTTCACAGGCCCGCAAGGAAGTGGACGCCGCAACGGATCAAACCATTGCCCTCACTGCCGATGAACAACTCGCGTTCTGGACCGCACTCAATCAGCCCGTCAAACTGACGAAAGCGCAGAAGAAGCTCAGCAAGATCATGCAGGGCCGAACGTGAACGGCATCGCCTTTTCTACTCTTCGCCATTTCTCACCGACTGAACACTAAGATACTATTTGAATTTGTCAAAAGACTCCGCCACGAGCGTGCGCAGGGCGGTGGCTGAGTCCTCACGAGTGTTATGACGGTTGTCAAACGATACTGGACATGGTTTCATCACGTGTTCAAAAATCGACGTAAGTCGTTATCGTGCATAGGCGCTTCCGAAATTTTGGCGTCTTTCCACGGTAGGGTGTGGCAGTGTCGGTGGAATCGTCCGCCACAGGATCAGTTCCGCAATTCCGCCTGCGCGTTCTTGGCGGCGGTTGCGATCTTCGCTTCCCAGTGCTCGTCTTCGGGCCGGTACGGGAAGGTGATCCCCCGCGAGCTGTTGACGACCGCGCCCAGACCCTTCGCATCGTACGCCGCCTTCACATCCGCGGCGGTTCCGCCCTGCGCTCCGTAACCCGGCACGAGCAGCCACACACCCGGCAGCGCCTGCCGCAGCTCCTGCAGCTCCTTCGGATGCGTGGCACCCACCACGGCCCCGACATCGCCACGCCCGGCGTTCCACTGCACCACGGCCTCGGCCACGTGACGGTACAGCGGCCGGCCGTCGCAGACGAGATCCTGAAACAGCCCCGCACCGGGATTGCTCGTCCGCACCAGCACGAACAGCCCGCGATCGTGCTGGCGTGCGACCTGAAGGAACGGTTCGACGGCATCGCGGCCGAGGTAGGGGTTGACGGTCAGCGAGTCCGCATCCCAGGTGGGGCCGAACGCGGCTTCGGCGTAAGCGAGTGCGGTACTCGCGATGTCGCCGCGCTTGGCGTCGAGGATTGTGACGAAGCCCATCTCTTTCGCCCGGCGGAGAATCGTCTGCATCGCGCTGAAGCCTGCGGGGCCGAATTGCTCGAAGAACGCTGCTTGAGGCTTGATGACGCCGGCGAATGGTTCCACGAGCTCGAGAACGCGAAGGCCGAACTGCTCGAACGCCGTCGCGGGATCGGGGTACGCTTTGCGGATGCTGAGTGGGAGCGATTCCCAGCGCGGGTCGATCCCGACGCAGAGGGGGCCGCGACGGCGGACGGCATCGGCGAGGCGTTCGGTGAAGGCAGCCATGGGAAGCGGAGGTTCCTTGCGTGATGTTCAGGTGGAGTGCGGATTACGACTTCGCTTGCTCAACGACCGCTTTCATTTTCTCGAGGCCGGTCTTCGCGACCTTCAGCCCATCCTGCTTCCAGTACTCCCGGTTGAACAGTTCCAGAGAGAGGTAGCCGTGATAGCCGATGGTCTTGAGCGTGTGAATGACCTCTGTGATCGGCGCGATTCCATCGCCGGGGAAAACGCGATCGGCGTCGGTGATGGCGGTGCGATCCTTTTTTGGGTAATCGTTCATATGGAAGATGCCGATGGCGGCACCGCCGAGCAGCTTCAGGCCGGCGAAGTCGGACCCGCCTTTGTAGAGGTGATAGATATCCGGGAGGATGCATCCGCCGGCCTTGCCGCATTCGGAGGCGATGAGGAACGCTTCGCCGAGCCGCCGGAGCGTTTTGGAGAAGCCCCAGATTTCGACTTGGGGGGTGACGCCCATCGACTGGCCAAGTTCGAGCAAAGCTCGATAGCGATCGGCGGCGGCGACGAGATCGAAGATGGGATTGGAATTTTTGGGATCGTCGCGTTGGCTGGTTCCGCCGGTTGCTCCGACAGGCGGCGCGGCGATGCGCACTCCGCCGATTTCCTGAACCCATCCCATATCGCGTTTGGCCGTTTCTATGCCTTTTTTCCGGCGGTCGTCGTCGGCGATGATCCATTCGGCGAATCCGATGGCGCTCGGGACTTTGAGCCCGGCATCGGAAATCATCGTGTTCAGATCCTTCAGGCTTCCTCCCTCTTTGAGGTAGGCATCGATTTCGGCAATCCACGGTTCGATTGCCTGATAGCCCGCTTCGGAAGCAATTTGAATGAGCTGTTTGATCGGGCGGTGCTTACCGTTATCGCGAACCGTACTGGTATTCAGGCAAAATCCGAATTCTGAGACTGGTGTGGTACGTGTTGGATTGGCGGCGATCGAAGCATACGTTCCTACGCTCAAACCTGCGGAGCCGAGCATCCAACTTCGTCGATCAATCGTCGTCATAATGAATCCCTCGAAACATCCTGACCAAAACGCTATTATTGTTGCAGGGACGAGATCTTGCCATGCAAAACTCTTCCCGGGGGAAAACGATATGATCCCAAACAGGCAATGAGGCCGTAACTTCCCTATGGCATCGCAATGGGTGGGGCCAATTCCAACGCAGAACAAGTCCCCAACGATCCCCTTTGAAGAAGCCGATTTCGCCCGTACACTCTTCGACGAGAACGGCGATGCCTTGCTGTTTATCGATCCGGATACCGATATTGTTCTGGACGCGAACCAAACCGTCCTCCGCCTGACGGGCTTTCTGAAACCCGAGCTGGTCGGCGCTCGCGCCACCGATCTGTTCCGGCTCGAGCACGGTTCGCAGGAAGCGGATCGTTTGCGTGGGGCAGCCGGTAAGACCACGGTGTTCCATGGCAAGGGGGGCTTCCAGCTTCGTATCAAGGCCACGCCCGGATGGCTGCCCGTGACCGTGACCGTGACGCGCTTGCACGTCAAACCCAAGACGATCGCGCTCTATACCGTACGGGATGATACCGAACGCCGGTCGGCGCTGGCGCGGGCCCGTCAGGCCGAATCCGAAGTCCGCCAGAGCGAAGCACGCTTCAAAGCGCTCGTCGAGAAATCCGGTGACGGCACGCTGCTGGTCGAATCGAATGCTGTCATTCGCTACGTCAGTCCGGCCGTGACTCGCATCCTGGGACACACGCCACTCGCACTCGAGGGCCGCTCCTGCCTCGAACTCGTGGTGCCGGACGATCGACCCTATTTCAAAGAGCGCCTCCGGGAAATTCTGGCGAATCCCGGTGCCGAGATTCCGTCGCTGTTTCGCGGCAAACATTCGGACGGCCGCATCCGGGATATCGAACTGGTCGGTGTGAATCGTCTGGATGACGAAGCCGTTCATGGAATTGTTCTGAATTTCCGCGACGTGACCGAGCGCCGGCGGGCCGAGTGGGAGCTCCGGCGTCAGAACGCGCTCCTGCGCACGTTGTTCAATGCCATACCGGACGTGATCTGTCAGAAGGATCGCGAAGAGCGGATCACGGGCGGAAATGCCGCGTTTGAACAACTCGCCGGACTGCCCCTGCACGAGATGATCGGGAAATCCTGTGAGGAATTGTTTGATGCGGCGTGGGCCCGGCGCATTCGAATTCTCGAAGACAGCGTACTGCGCACCGGGAACCAGGCACGTCAGGAAGAATGGGTTCGTTACTCCGATGGAACCGACGTCCTTCTGGATATTCTCATCTCTCCGATCTGGGATGACGATGGTCAAGTCGCGGGGTTGGTCGTCGTGGGTCGCGACGGGACGGCTCGCAAGCGCTTGGAGGACCAGTTGCGCCAGGCACAGAAGATGGAAGCCGTCGGCCAACTGGCGGGCGGCGTGGCCCACGATTTCAACAACCTGCTCACCGTGGTGCTGGGGAATCTGGAACTCGCCCGCGAGACGCAACGCGGCCAGCCACTCGATGATCTTTTGAAGCCAACGGAAAAAGCCGCCAAGCGTGCTGCGGACCTGACGAGTCAACTGCTGGGATTCGCCCGCCGCGCTCCCTTGCAGTTTCAACCCGTCGATCCCTCGGAGCTGATTCGCGAAACCATCGGTTTACTCCGCCGCACGATCGATCCGCGAATCGTGATCGTCGCCGCACCGCGACCCTTCAGCTGGTGGGCGTGGGCGGATGCGGGTCAGGTCACCCAGATCCTGATGAATCTTTGCCTGAACGCCCGCGATGCCATGACCGAAGGCGGTAAGCTCTTCATTTCCAGTGGGAACGTGAGCATCGAGCCACACGAATCGCAACCGGAACTCGGCCCGCGTCCGGGAGATTACGTCCGCTTGCGCATCCGCGATACGGGCACCGGAATGACCAGCGAAGTCCGCTCGCGCATCTTCGAACCGTTCTTCACGACAAAAGAAACCGGACAGGGAACCGGACTTGGCCTCGCCGTCGTCTTCGGCATTGTGCAGGCGCATGGTGGCTGGATCTCATGCGACAGCGAGCCCGGTTCCGGCACGACCTTCGACGTCTACCTGCCCCGATTCGTCGGCGACTCACCGATCGGCACCATCACGCCGCTCCCCGCTCCCTCCCCGCTGGGACAGGGAGAACGTGTGCTCATCGCCGATGACGAATCGATGATCCGCACGCTCGCCTCCACAATCCTCAAGCAACTCGGCTACGTCGTCACGCTGGCGGAGGACGGCAAACAGGCCGTGGAGTTGTTCGAATCGGCCGAACGTCCCTTCGACCTCGTGATTCTCGATCTGATCATGCCGTATCTGTCCGGCCTCGATGCCATGAAGCGGATTCGCACGTTCGATCCGCGCGTGCCGGTGATCTTGGCCAGCGGCTACTCGGCCGATCGCACGAAGGCGGCCTCGGGTCCGGGTGTCACGTTCCTCGATAAGCCATACAACGCCGGCGCCCTTGGCAAGGCGGTCCGGTCGGCCATCGACGCCCGTCGCGGCGTTCCTTCTTAAGGCAGGCCCGTCATGCCCCGCTCACGGTACGACGACACTGATGATGAACTTCCCGAAGGGGTCTATCACGACGACGAATGGCCGACGATTCCCTGCCGCTATTGCCGCGCCGAGATCGCTGAAGAGGCCGACTATTGCCCGAAGTGCGGAAACTATCAATCGGCCGAGGATTCACCGCGGGAGCCGCGATCGTACTTCATCTGGATCGTGATGGCACTCGCTCTCGGCTGCGCGGCTTTGTGGGCCATCGGAAAGTGAACTGGCGAGAACACGAAGCGATTATTGACCCGCAGCCGGGTAAACGTTCAGAAGGATCAATCGATGGAAAAAGTCTACTTGACCCTGGGTTGCATTTCGTGGTCTTTGTCCTTGATCTTCGGGCTGTTCATGACAACTCTGACTCTGACTCAGGACGTGCCGACAGGTCTGGGGTCTCAGGGAAACAAATCCCTAACAACGGTGGCTGCTCACCCGACTTCAGGATCATTGGCGGGAGGATTCGCGATCGCCGGCGGTCTGTGCTTCGTCGCGGCGGCACTTTCGGCCCGGCAGCGTCCGGAAGTCCCTGTCGATGAGCTTCAGAAAAAGGTATCCGAGGAAGTGGAGCAGAATGCGGGCACCTTCTTCGAGCAGCTAGACAGCCCCGACGGTAAACGCTCATAGCAGGAAACGAAGCATCACGGTCTCAATATTGGTTGATCGCGACAACTCTCGGTGGAAATTAAAGGATTGGAGAGGGACGTTAGCCTCACTGCTTCCCCGCCACCTGTTCCGTCTGGCCAAGTGAGATCACGAAGTCGACGAGATCTTCGACCTCTCGGGGCGTGAGCTTGGTGTGGGGAGGCATCGGCGTGCCCGGGATGCCGTGGAGGATGCGCGGGTAGAGGCGAGCCTTTTCAGAGCCGCCTTTGAAGATGCCCGTGGTGAGGTCGCGGGGCTTGTTCGGCAGGCCGTCTCCGCCCTGATAAGGCTTCTCGTTCTTCTTGTCGTTGACGGCGGGTCCGTCTCCGCGGCCGTTGGGTCCGTGGCACGAAGCGCAGGCGGTTTTGGAGGTGTTCAGGTAGAGTTGGCGGCCGCGTTCGATCGATTCGGGCGTCGGCGGAGTGAAGACGGGAAGCGGAACCGGATCGCCCACCTGGACTTCGCGTTCGATCTTGGTGATCACCGTTCGCCAGTCCGGGTCTTCCTCGTTGATGTCGGCTTCGAGGCGATATCGTTCAGCCAGACCCGCACGCGTGAGCGAACGGAGATGAGCCACAACGGCCCGCAGTTCGTCCTCGGTCATGCGATCCTTGAAATCCCACATGGCCGAACCGGGAATGCCATGCTTCAGTATGTAAATGAGGTCATCATCGGTGGGCATTCCGCCGCTGTCGCCCTTGGACGTGGTCGTAAACTTGTACTTGTCGCGGCCGAAGTATCGCGCTTGCGGATACAGCCCCGCAATCCCTTTGCCGTTTCCGGTCTCACCGTGGCAGTACGCGCAGTGCTTCACGAACAATGCGGCGCCGTCGGGCGGTGAATGCGCTTCCATAACCGGTTGCGTTCGACTGGCGTAGGAATGGACCGAAGAACCGCCGGCGAACCAGCCTGCCAGCAGCAGGAGCGGCGCCAGTCCGATGAATGCCTGGCCCAGTTTCGAGACTTTTCGAGAGGTGGGAGTCTGTACCGCATCCGACATCGTAACCAACTCCTGCAGAGTACTGTGAAGCCCTAACAGACATACCGGCGAACCGTCGCGAATTCAACAGGTTCTGGCCCAACCGTGGAATCACCGTGCAGACAAAAGTGCCGATTGGGTGGGATACTCGCCGTGTGTCGAACAATCCGAAATTTATTATACAGCGCACACAGGCCATTGAGCGGAGGGTTGATACTCTCCGAGTTTTTGAACCACTGAGCGGAAAGTGTTAACCCTCCGAGTCAATAAAAAATGAAGGCTCGGGGGACTCACGTCCACTGCTGTAAACATCTTTTTGCGTCGCAAGCCGTTATCATGATGGTATCTAGAGATGATCAGCTGCGTGACCGCAGTGGGATCATCTGGTCTCGTCAAGGAGGGCGGTCATGGAGCAGCAGTT
>JBGSJI010000009.1:0-15199 GCA_041742055.1 Limnoglobus sp.
AAAGAACAACAGTGGAAGCAAAGGGGCGTGGCATGGGCAGCATCCGTGCGGCCTAAGGAATGGGTAAGGCGACAGCCTATGCCAACGTTCGGCGATGTCCAGCTCACTGGCAGCGAACTTGTGAAACGGTCATCTAGCGTGTGGCAGTGTCGGTGGAAAGACGAGCAGGCATTTGAAGGACTCCGCCACGAGCGTGCGCAGGGCGGTGGCGGAATCGTATTACGATTGTCTTGATTCGTAATATTGCCGAAGTGACAAGACGTACGTTGATCGAATGATCATGAGATCAGAGCTTGATGGTCGTGCCGAGGAGTTTCAGGAAGGCCGCCAGCCAGGCGGGATGGGCGGGCCAGGCGGGGGCGGTGACGAGATTGCCATCGACATGCACGCCGTCGAGCGGAACTTCTCGGAATGCTCCGCCGCAGGATGCGATCTCGGGTGCGACTGCGGGATAGGCGTTGCAAACGCGATCTTTGAGGACACCCGCGGCCGCGAGGATCTGAGGGCCGTGGCAGATGGCGGCGACTGGTTTGTCGGCGCGGAAGAAGTGTCGCACGAGGTCGAGCACTTTGGGATTCAATCGGAGGTATTCGGGAGCGCGACCGCCGGGAATCACCAGAGCGTGGTACTTTTCCGGATCGATCTCGGAAAAGGTTGCGTTCAGCGTGAAGTTGTGGCCGGGCTTTTCGCTGTAGGTCTGATCGCCTTCGAAGTCATGGATGGCGGTGCGGACCGTTTCGCCGGCGCTCTTGCCGGGGCAGACGGCGTGTACCGTGTGCCCGACCATGGTGAGGGCCTGGAACGGAACCATCACTTCGTAATCTTCCACGAAGTCGCCAACGAGCATCAGGATGGTTCGTGCGGGCATTGTGAAACTCTCGAGTTACTTCTTTTTCTTTTTGTTTTTGCGTTCCTGAGCCCGGTCGGCCGCTGAAGGCTTTGGCGGGCCCGAATTCCCGTTCGTGGGATTATTGCGGATCTGGCGATCGGCCTCCGCTTTGCGCTGCGCTTCTTCGAGCGCGGCCTTCATCTTCCCCCAGAAGCCTGCGGGCTTGGCATCGGCTTCTTCATCCTTGGAACGCGATCCGTTGTTAGTAGTGGGACGCGACGGGCCGCCCGTCGTCTCGCTGGGGATGGACACCGTGCTGGCGACGGCGTGCGCCTTGGTGAGATCCGGCTTCGGAACGAGCTTGCGTTCGAGCAGCGCCCAGATTCCGCCCACGATGAAGTAGACACAAAGCCCCGCCGCGACCTTGTAAAAGAACAGGGCCGTGACGATCAGCATGTATTTCATGATCTTCTGCTGCTGCGCCTGGATGTCGTCCGTCGGCGGAGGCATCACCATCTTCTGCTGAACGTAAAAGAGGATCACCGCTGCCAGAGGCAGGATGTTGAAAAACGGCCCGAGATACAAGAAGCTCAAAGAGCCAAAACGCGACGACGGCGCACTGATGAGCGGGATATTTTCGCTCCACCAGGCCAGCATGTCCGGGGCGGCGAGATTCGGGAACCATAAAAAGGGTTCGAGCCGGAAGAACGTGCTCTCCTGAAGACAGAAATACAGACCCATCAGGATGGGCATCTGCATGAGCAGCAGAAGGCAACCGCCCAGCTGCGCGGTCTGCCGAATCCCCGCCTGCGCGAACAACTGCCGCTTGGCCTGCGCCTGCGCCAAAAAGTCATCCTTGTATTTTTCATTGATCTTATCGATCTGCGGTTTCAGTGCCGCGATCTTGGCCGACATGTGCGCGTTGATCGTCTGCTGGCGACGGCTGGGGATGAACAGGCACAACCTCACGCAGATCGTCACGCCGATGATGGATGCGCCCCAACTCCCCAGAAGCGAATGCAGCACACCGAGCAACCAATGCATCCAGTTGGTCGTCATGATGATCAGCCCGGACCAACCGATGCCATCGAGCCTTCGACCGAACCAGGTCGGTGAGTGATAGTCCGTCAGCGTCTCGAAGTGATATTGCGTCAGGTAACGATTGACCGTTTCTTCGGGTACGGACTTGTCCCCGGTCAGTTGAGATAACAGGCGGACTTTCATCGGCCCGTTGTAGATAACATAGTCGTGTTTGATCGGCTCATCGATGCCGGGATCGAAGACTTTCGAGACGGCACGGAACGTGACGTCAAAAAGAAAATAGCGGCTTTGTTCGTAGGGTTGATGCGGATGCTCGGGATCCTGGGGAATGTCGGGTGGAACGATCCGAGTCGGACGAACGTATTCCCATGGCTGAGTGGTCTCGTTGACGTCGTCATTGACTGCGAGTGCTGATGCGAAGTATTGCGTTCCGATCGCCACGTAAGTGAAGCGGCCCGGTTTGACGATTCCTTCGCCACCACGCCGGAAGTGGATATTGGTGGCATCGTCAAGATCCCGCCGCGGAGTGCCGGTTCCGTCGAGCCAGCTGAAATACGCGGTCCGCGATGTCGTGGAATACCATTCCCCTTCGACCGGAATGCCGACCGGGCCTTTGACCTGATAGCGGAATTTGCCGGAACCTTTAAGGCGGTCGGGAAGCGGGAGAATCTCGATGGTGTAGCGGAAATCGTAGTCCTGACGATTGAGCTGATAGGTTTTGCGAAGTTTCAGATGATAGGGTGCCGGGAGTTCGGTTTCAAAAACAACTTCCCACGGCCCATCTGCGGGCTGCTGAATCGAAACGACTTTCCAGTTTTGTTCCGCGAGTGTCGGCAGCGGATACTTGTCGTCCTCCGGATCGATTGCTCCATCCTTGGTGAGCGGACGCAGCGGATCGTCCTTGGACGGATAGTGAAGCATGACGTACGACGGATCGGCCAGTTCGCTAACGTACTGAAGCGTTCGGGGTTTCGATCCGGCTGCGAACTCTTCGGCCGTGAGATTGGCTTCGAGCGTGGGATAGTCGTTCTTGTCAGTTAACAGAACGTAAGGGATTTTTCGAAAGCCCGGGATGAGGTAAAGCGGTCGCGGTGCATTTGTTACAGGGTCGATGGCGGGTCGTCCGATCCGGTCCGCTTCCTGGAACTTGGTCAGGATGACCTGCTGAACTCCGGCACCCTTCGTGGTGAGCAGAACCTTGAGTGCGAAGGATTTGTCGCTGAGGGCGATGAGCGTCGGCGGTTCGGCTGGTTCCTGTGCGACCGGCTTGACGACCTTCGGCTTGGGCGGCCGTCCCGGAGAGAGCTTGGCGAACGGTTCCCCAGCGAGAATCGCAGGACTGGCCACGGCCGCCGCCTGTTCACGCGTGATCGAAGGAAGCTTGGGAGTTTCCGGTTCGGGTGCGACCGCGGGACGCTTCGGGTACAGGAAGTACCACGCTACCGTAACCGCCGCCATGGCGACGGCGAGACGCACAAAATTGGAAAGATCGTTCTTTTGCATGGGAACCGCACGGAGATTCGGACAATCCACAAACCACTATTCTATGAACCGCACGAATAGAAAAACCCACGGATTGGTCCGTGGGTCATTCGTATTCGAACTTGCCCAATTTAACGCCCTTCGCCCAATCGGTCTCCGAGGAAATTATCCAAGTCTGGGATGGCGTAGATTTTATCGCGGGTTTTGGTCCAGTCGTATTCGACGCGGCGGAAGGTGATAAGCTGATCTTCGAGGATCACATAGCAGGCTTTTCGATTACCATCGCGAGGCTGACCGACCGATCCGACATTGCACAACGTCTTTTTATCGTCGAGCTTGTACATGCCTTCCATGTCTTCCGGGCTGAGGAACTGCATATTCTCAGTGAAAATTCCGGGAACGTGCGTGTGGCCCTGGAAACAGTATTTTTCGACCAGTGAAAAAATCCGCTCCATTTTGCGGGCGTTGTAGATATCTTCGGGAAACACGTATTCGTTGAGCGGATTTCGTGCGGAGCCGTGAACGAAGAGCAAGCCATTTTCCTTGATTGAACGCGGGCGATCGGCGAGGAATTCCCAGCGCTTTTCGCGGGTCGCGCGGGCTTCGCTCCCCGCCTCGAGCTGCGCACGCGTCCAGAAAATCGCCTTTTCCGCCGCCTGATTGAATCCATCCGGATCGAACATCGCCCCCTGATCGTGATTGCCGAGTAATACGTGCTTGCAATCACGCATTACCAAGTCGATGCATTCACGCGGGTTCGGACCGTAGCCGACCACGTCCCCGAGACAGTAAATCTCAGAAATTCCAAGCGTTTTGATATCCGCTAGGACCGCTTCCAAGGCCTCCAGATTGCCATGGATGTCACTGATCAAGGCCTTCTTCACGCCGGGCAACTCCCGCGACCGATTGGATCGTCGTATTAAGTTTCCAAGTATACGTTACAAAACAGAAGCGGGAAACACAACTGTTCAGAACGGGCCAAAACGAGGATCGGCCGGGGAAGTACCCGGCCGAATGAAACGATTAATGGGATTGCACAGGATTAAACGATCAACTTGGTAAACGGGTTCGGCTTGTCCACCAGCTTGATCGGACGACCCGTCGCCGTGATGTTTTCCTTCGTGTGATCGATCCCTAGAAGCTCGCAAGTCGTCGCAAGGAAATCCTGAACCGACGTTTTCCGCTCTACCACTTCGGCACCTTCCTTGTCCGTCTTGCCGATGACCTGACCGCCCTTCATTCCGCCGCCGAACATCGCTAGGCTCCACGCTCGTGGATAGTGATCGCGGCCAGGCTTCGCGCCCCGCGTGTTGATGTGCGGTGTGCGGCCGAATTCACCCATCCACACCACCAGCGTACTGTCCAGCAGACCACGTTCGCTCAGATCGGACAGAAGTGCTGAGATGGCGGAATCGACTTCGCCCGAGAGCTTCTGCACCCGTGCGAAGTTGTCCTGGTGGGTATCCCAGCCGCCGAGGCTCACTTCGATGAACGGTACGCCCACTTCCACCAGCCGGCGGGCCATCAGCACGCCATCGGCAAAGCGACCGCTGCCATACTTCGAACGCGTGGCCGACGATTCCTGCGTGAGATCGAACGCTTTCGATTCCTTCGACTGCATCAGAGCGACCGCACGCTCGTACGTCGTCTTGTGGTCGTTGATCGGATCAACCTTGTACTCGCGATGAAACGCCGATTCCATCTCCTTGAGAAGGCCCACGCGATTGTCGAACTGACTGCCGGTCACCAGCGCCTTCAGATCTTCGACTCCACGATCAGGGCTTTGCACCATCAGCGGTTGGTGTTTTGGCCCGAGGAAGCCGGAGCCATAAGTTCTGCCGGCGATGGAAATGTAGTTCGGTACGGTCGCATCCATACGGCCAAGTTGTTGCGAAACGATCGAGCCGATGCTCGGATAAATTACTCCGCCCTGTCCTTCGCGGAATCCGGTATGAGCATAGTACTTGGCGCGGCCGTGAGCGCCTTCGGGACTGCTCATCCCGCGGACAAGCACGCCTTGATGCATGTGCTTCGCAATTTTGGGCAAGTGCTCGCTGATCTGAATTCCCGGAGCAGACGTCGCGATTGGCTTGAAATCGCCGGCGCCCTTGCTGTCGGGCTTCAGATCCCATGTGTCTTTGTGGGTCGGACCGCCATCCATGAACAGCAGGATGCAGCTCTTGTGCTTTTTCGTGCCGGACTTCGCGGCCTCCTTCGCCAGAAGGGGCATCCATCCCGATAGCGATCCTGCGAAAACACCGGCGGCGGAGAGCTGCATCACTTCGCGGCGTGTCCGCTCTTGAAGGTGAGAAGAGAACATATTGACCTCGTGGCTATTCGTGTTTTGAAGGAAGGGTGTTGGTTATTAGCGATTGAGCGTGAATTCACTGCTGTTGAGCACGGCCCAGATCACGTCGGACAGAGCATCCTGAGGCAGGCCTGCGCTGGCGACGTACTTGGTCAGTTTTTCGGATTCGGCAGCGGTCGGCCGACGCGACAGGGCGGTCAGGTAGATCTTTTCGATCGCTTCCGCACCACGGGTTGTTCCCACAATGGATCGCACCGCCTGCGGATTGCTGCTGCCGGTCTGACGCGAGTTCATCAGCTTGAGCGCCTGCGGAATGCCGGCTTCGTATTCGACGGCGCTGGTCATGTCCGCACCAGCAAGGTAGAAGGTGACGAACCGTTCGCGGGCACCTTGCGGGGCGTTCCTGCCAGCGGCTTTGGCTTTAGCACGCGCGGCGGTCGGTTCCTGGAACTTGGTCGCGGCGGCGAGGCTGTCGAAGAGTTGTTCCGGTGAAAGGACTTTCACGGTCATCTTCGCATAGAGGTGCGGTTCGGCGGATTCGTTGCCGTCGATCGACTTGCTCGATCGCTGGTAGGCGTCGCTGTTGCAGATGCTGCGGATCAGGTGTTTGACATCGAAGCCATTGGCGGCGAAATCACCTGCCAGGCCCGTGAGCAGTTCCGGGTGCGATGGCAAGTTCTGGCCCACCATGTCATCCACGGGATTCACGATTCCGCGACCGAACAACTCAGACCAGATCCGGTTGGTCATCGCCTTGGCGAAGAACGGATTGGTGGGAGCGGTCATCCACTTGGCGAGAACCGGACGGTATGGCTCCGCTTTCGTTACTTTGGGATAGTCGCCCTGCAGGAACTTGGGTTCGAGTTGTTTCGCGGATTCCGGCAGCGGATTCATCTTGTTGCGGCGGACGTTTTGCGTTTCCTGGATGCCGGGAGTCTGATCCCGACCCAGTCCGCCCACTTGAACCTTCATGAAGAACTGAGCCATCGCCCAATACTCGGTTTGCTTCCAGTCGTTGAACTTGTGATCGTGGCACTGGGCACACTGCAATTGCACGCCGAGGAAGATCTTGGCGGATTCGTCCGTCATTTTGTCCACGGTGTTATTCGAGAGGAAGAAGCCGACTGCGGGATTCTTTTCCTGATCACCCGTTGCGGTGACAATATCCGAGACCATCGCATCCCAAGGCCGATTCGCCGCGAATTGCCCTGTGAGCCAAGTCCGGAGCGAATCGAAATTCACACGGCGATTGTCGGACGTCTTCTGAACGAGAAGATTCATCCAGAGGTCGGCGCGGTGGCGGGCGTAGTTTGGCGTTTCCAGCAGTTCATCAATGAGTTTGGCACGCTTGTCCGGCGACTTGTCTTCGAGAAATGCCGTGGTCTGTTCCAGCGTCGGAATCACGCCGGTGAGATCGAGGTAGGCGCGGCGAACGAATTCCTCATCCGTGCACGCGGGTGAGACGGGTGTGTTTTCGACGGCGAGTTTGGCGTTGATTTTGGCATCGATGAATCGTGCAACGGCCGTATGATCCTTGGCATCGCCGATCCGGGCGGGATGGAACTTCTCGATCGCCTCTCCGCGGGCTTCGCGCTCTTTCTGGAGCTTTTCCGCTTCTGCACGGCGGGCCTCAGCTTCCTTCTTAGCCTTTTGCTCTGCTGCTTTCTCCTCGGCTAGTTTCTTGTCCTCAGCGAGTTTCTTCGCCGCAAGTCGTTGTTCACGTTGAGCTTTGGCCTTAGCCTGAGCCTTGGCCTGTTGCGGTTTGGTCTGTGCGAGAGAGACGGATTGCCCGAAAACCATCACGCTGAATGCGGCAAGCAACACCCAGCGGTACAAGGATCGATGTTTCATGTCTGACGACTCCGGATCAGTCGAATTCGGCTGTCTAGTGATCTAACACACAGTTTAATGCAGGGTTCTGAATGCTGAAAAGACTTTCTCGTGAATTCATCAATTCAAAGGAATTTCGGGTCAACGAAACAAAAAAGCCACGGGTTTGATCCCGTGGCTTTTGATGATTATCACCAGTCGCTTATTCGGCGGCGGGGGGCGGCGAGGTCGGCTCCGCAGGCGGTGCGGGAGGCGCTTCGGCCTGAGGCGTATCCGGCGGCGTTTCGGGCTTATTCTCGGGGGCGGGATCGTTGGGATCGCGGGTCTTGAAGAAGGCGGAGAGTTCCGCGAAGGTATTGAGAGCGGCTTTTCCGCTCTTCTTTTCTTCGGTGAGTTTGACGACTGGCCGCGGTTTGGGCGGTTTTCGCGGTGGTGGCGGTTGCTGAGGCGCGGCCTGTGGCGCTTCCGCATTCGGGGCCGGTTTGGGTCGGTCGAATCGGCGGGTTCGTGCACCCGGCATATCGGGCCGCGTGCCTCGCGGCGGGCCCATGGGCCGCTGGGGTGGTCGTTCGCCGGACGGTTGCGGCCGGAACTGCTGACGCGGCGGCGGTTCGGGCGGTCGGCCCATCTGGCGTTCCTGACCCGGCGGAATCATCGAGAGCGAAATCTTCTTATCGCCCGGTTTGACTTCCATCACCCACACTTTGACCGTATCGCCAACGGAAACCACATCATAAGGCGACTTGATGTACCGGTTCGCCATCTGGCTGATATGGACCAGCCCGCTCTCCTTAACGCCGATATCCACAAAGGCACCGAACGGAACGACATTCAGTACTGTGCCGGTGAGTTCCATTCCGGTCGTGACGTCTTCGAGCTGCAGGATTCCCTTCTTGAAGACCGGCGGAGGGAGCTCCTCCCGCGGATCGCGACCGGGTCGGGCGATGGCGTGGAAAATGTCGATGAGCGTCGGGACCGCGACATCGAGCTTGCGGGCGAGTTCGTCCGGATCGGTGGTGTTGAGCTGGCCGCGCAGCGCTTCGAGTTTTGATTTGTCGCTGAGATCCGCAGAGGAAAAGCCCAGTTCGGCCAGGACTTTCTGCGTCAGCTCGTAGCTTTCCGGGTGAACCCAGGTCATATCCAGAGGTTCTTCGCCTCCGGAGATCTTCAGGAAGCCGGCCGATTGCGTGAAGCGGGCTTCACCCATCTGCGGGACGGACTTGAGCTGTTCGCGGGTCTTGAAGGCGCCGTGGCTCTTGCGATATTCCACGAGTTCCCGCGCCACCAATTGATTCAGTCCCGAGACGTGACGCAACAGCGGCACGCTCGCCGTATTGACATCGACTCCGATATGGTTGACGCACGATTCGACGACGGCTTCGAGCGATTCCTTAAGATACTTGGGTCGAAGATCGTGTTGATAAAGCCCGACCCCGACATGCTGCGGATCGATCTTCACGAGTTCCGCGAGCGGATCCTGCAGACGTCGGCCGATCGACACGGTTCCGCGGGTGGTCGCATCCCGATTGGGGAATTCTTCCTTGGCGATCGGCGAAGCAGAATAATCGCTGGCGCCGGCTTCGTTGACGATGACGTAGGCGAGATCCGCCGGCGCATCGGGCAGTCCGTCGAGAACGATCACTTCGGCCGGTGGAGGCGGAGGTGCGGTTGGCTCCGCCGTGACCGCTGTTGGCGTGGCTTCCGTTGTGGTGACGGACTCCGCAGTGTGTTCCGCCGGTGTCGAGACCGTGGTGGCCTCACCGGACATCGGAGAAGTACTCACCGATTCCGCCTGAGCGACTGGCGGGGCGATCACCATCGACGTTTCCGCCGGCGGCATCGACACGTCTTCAATCGGCGGAACGACCGGCGTAGGTTCGACGGTGACCGATTCGGTCTGGGTGATTGTAGGCTGCGGATTGAGCCGTCGGTTCTCGAGTTCCGCGATGAGATCCGAGACCAGTTGTTCCGTTTCGCGACAAGCGGTGCCGTTGCCGATCGCGATGACCGTGCACTGAAATTTGCGAATGTATTGTTCGAGCTTTCGCTTGGATTCTTCCACTTTCTTCTGAGGCTGATGCGGATAGATCACGGAATCTTCGAGAAGCGCACCGGTCTCATCGAGAGCGGCGATTTTGCAGCCGGTCCGCAATCCGGGATCGACGGCGAGTACGCGTCGGCCGCGAAGCGGTGGTTGCAGGAGCAGGCCGCGGAGATTGCGTGCGAAGACATCCACCGCATGATCCTGCGCTCGCTCGGTGAGGTCGCGGCGGATTTCGCGCTCGAGGCTCGGCAGGATCAGGCGATCGACCGCATCGGAAACCGCCGCCATCAGCAGTTCCTTGTGCGGATGCTCCGCCAGCGGCAGAAGGTCTGTCGCGATCTGCTTCGCTACGTTCGAATCGAGTTCGAATTTGACCCTGATGATCTGCTCTTTTTCGGCGCGATTGACCGCCAGGACCCGGTGCGGAGGAATCATGCGCACCGGCTCTTTGAAGCTGAAATACTCGCGGAATTCCTTCCCCTTCTCTTCCGGCAAGCCTTCGATCCGGTTCGACGCCAGTACAGCGGTATCCCAGGTGAAGGCCCGCAGCGGTCCGCGGACATCGGGAAATTCGGAAATCACTTCCGCCAGAATATAACCCACGCCCTGAAGTATTTCCTCGGGCGTATTGAGTTTCTGTTCCGGGTTGATCATCCCCTGCAGAACTTCGGTGAGATTCGCCACCGCTGGTTCGCTGTTCCAGATTGCCTGCGCGAGCGGCTCCA
Organism: Limnoglobus sp.; assembly: GCA_041742055.1. Lineage (GTDB taxonomy): Bacteria > Planctomycetota > Planctomycetia > Gemmatales > Gemmataceae > Limnoglobus. The sequence goes on from JBGSJI010000009.1 coordinate 10,260, forward strand.
GACCTTTTTCGCGCGCTTCCGCCGCCAACGATTTTTTCTTCGGCTTGAAGGGGAGGTAAAGGTCCTCGAGTCGCTTGGGGTGATCCGTCTCGATGATCGCCGCGATCAGCTCGTCGTTCAGTTTTCCTTGCGTGGCGATCGTCTTGAGAATCGTCTGTTTGCGATCACGTAACGAGCGAAGTTGCGCAAGCCGGGATTGGATCTTGCGGATCGCCACTTCATCCAGACCGCCAGTTCGCTCTTTGCGGTAGCGCGTGATGAACGGTACGGTGTTTTCTTCGTCGAGCAGCTGGACCACGGCTTCGACATGGATTCGCCGGATCTGCAGGTCCTGCGCGAGCCGCGAGAGATCGTGCGGTTGCGGCGCAGTCGGAACTTCGGGCACGGGCTGGCTGATCACCGATTCGACCGTCACCGGTGCGGATGCCACCGCAGGACTCGCCGGAATCAGAATCTCCGGATTCTCTACGGGCGCCGGCGCCGGTTCGCTCGAAGCGACCTCCGGCACGGGATCCGCTGGCGCAGATTCCGACGCAATCGGCGCAGGCTCTGTGCTCGGCGCGTCCGCAACGGGAACCGTCGCCTCCGGCTTGGATTCGGGAACAGGATCGGCGACAACTTCGGGTGTGGTTTCGGAAGGCGTCATGGCAACTTACGCAAGAGTGACGGCGCGGGTCCGGCCGAGACGGTACGGCGGGTACGGAGATCAGAATCATCGTTGTTTACGGCGATTCGTACACGGAGTCAAGAATCCAACCGCGCCGAATCCCCATGGACATTCCCGAACCGTCGGAGTACTCTGCGTCTTATTCTCATCATTCGAATGGGTTTTTGGGAGCGGTTCATGGACGAACTGTGTCTGGTCACCGGCGGCGCGGGCTTCATCGGATCCCATCTCGTGGACGAACTTCTTCGCCGCGGCCGGCCAGTCCGCGTCTTCGACGACTTCAGCACCGGACTCATGAGCAACCTGCCCGGCGGTTACGACCTCATCGAGGGAAGCCTCACCGATCCCAACGCCGTCGCCAAAGCCATGCACGGCGTCGGTGTCGTCTTCCACCTCGGAGCACTCGCCTCCGTAGCCCGCAGCGTCGAAGCGCCCGCCGTCACGCACGCCGCCTGCGCCACCGGAACGCTCAATCTCCTCGATGCCGCACGAAAATGCGGCGTACGACGCGTCGTCTACGCCGGAAGCTCCAGCGCCTACGGAGGCGCAAGCGGAACCGCCGGACAGTCCGAATCACTGCTCCCCGTCGCCAAATCCCCCTACGCCGCCGCCAAACTCGCCGGCGAACTTTACATGCAGGCCTTCGCCGCAACCTACGGCATCGAAACCGTCCGCCTCCGATTCTTCAACATCTTCGGCCCCCGCCAGCGCAGCGACAGCCCCTACAGCGGAGTCATCGCACTCTTCACCGACATGATGGCCCGCGGTCAGGCGCCCACCGTCCAAGGCGACGGATTGCAATCCCGCGATTTCACCTACGTCGGGAACGCCGTCCAAGCGCTACTGAAAGCCTCCGAAGTCCCCGAAATTTCCGGAAATGTTTATAACGTCGGGACCGGACGAACCGTCACCGTCCTCGATCTGATCGCCGGACTTAACGCCATCCTCGGAACGAAACTCACTCCGAAATTCGGCCCGTCACGACCGGGCGACGTCCGATTCTCACGTGCCGATATCTCACGCACCAAACGCGATCTCGGGTACGAACCCTCCGAAACATTCGAAGAAGGATTGCTGAAAACCGTCAAATGGTACCGTGAAGTACAACGCGAAGCACGGTACTCCTCGACATTCGATGAACGCTGATCGACAAAAACTTGGGCCTGAAATCATTCTCGAATCTCAATTTTCACGCCGACCATCACGGGTCGTTCATTCCGCGCGCCGAAAATTTGCGTCAACGCCGATTCGTGCTAGAAACTCTTACACGAATCGCCCCTCTAGTCTGCGCTCACTATGTCGGAACGGTCTCTGGAAACCTTGGTCACGACACGGAAGGAACTACTGCAGTCCGGCGGTAGCGAAGCGTGCCTCGTCCATATTTATCCGACCGGCCCATCCATGGGAAAACGCATTCCCCTCGCTGATGGGTCCATTTCACTCGGCCGTGGCGAAGATAACGACATCCGCATCACCGATCACTCCGTCTCCCGCAAGCACGCCATCGTGCAGCCCGTCGCCGATGGCTTTCAGGTCTCCGATCTCGGCAGCACCAACGGAACCTTCATCAACGATCTCCCCGTCGAACGGCCCACCATCATCCGCGACCGTTCCTACCTCCGTGTCGGAAATTGCATCTACAAATTCCTCACCGGCGGAAACATCGAAGCCGATTACCACGAAGAAATTTATCGCCTCACCATCACTGACGGCCTCACCGAAATCAACAACCACCGATTCCTTATCGACTTCCTCGATCGCGAACTCGCACGCTCCATCCGCCACGAACGACCGCTTGCCATCCTCATGTTCGATCTCGATCGCTTCAAAGCCGTCAACGATACCTACGGCCACCTCTGCGGAGATTACGTCCTCCGCGAACTCAGCCATCGGATCAGAAAATTCGTTCGCCGCGAAGATCTCTTCGCACGCTACGGCGGTGAAGAGTTCGCACTCGTCCTCGTCGAAACCGAACTCTCGAAAGCCATCGAAGCCGCCGAACGCATCCGCAAAACCGTCGCCGATACTCCCTTCAAGTTCGACGGCGCACAACTCAACCTCACCGTCAGCCTCGGCGTCTCCTGCACCAAGGGCGGAGAAACCGACCTGACTCCCGCAGAACTCCTCAAACGCGCAGACAACCACCTCTACCAAGCTAAGCAGAACGGCCGCAACCGCGTCGTCAGCGAAACGATTTGAAAAAAAGGCCGATTCCACCCTCAAACGATACGTTTCGCTGCTAGATTGGGGATGACCTGGCGCCGCGAATCGCTAAAATCTTCGTTTCATCTCCCGCACCGCACTCTTACGGATCTCCTCCACCATGGATGGACTTGCCACGCCTTCGCTTATTTCACGTTCCAGCCTGAGTTCAACCTTCTATCGCGCGCTGCGGATCGGGCTTTCGCTAGCCCCATTGATCTCCGTTCACCTCGCACTGTTCGCCATCCCGTTCGTCTCCGTCACCATCGTGAGCATGATCATCCTGTTCGTGATGACACGCATCAGCGGGCTCGGTATCACCGTCGGATTCCACCGCTACCTCTCCCACCACGCCTTCAAAACGTCACGCGTCTTTCAGTTCCTCATGGCCGTCGCCGGTTGCACCGCCCTGCAAAAAGGTCCGCTCTGGTGGGTCATCCATCACCGCGAACACCACAAACACTCCGATACCGAACAGGACGTCCACTCGCCGGTCGTTGACGGCTTCTGGTACGGGCACTGCGGATGGCTCTTCGCTCGCGATCTCATGAAGCCCGATCACGCAAGTGTCAAGGACCTCATGAAGTATCCCGAACTCTACTGGCTCGATCGATTCTGGATGATTCCCGGCCTGCTCGCCGCCATCGCCTGCTACCTCATCGATGGCACCAGCGGACTGATCTACGGCTACTGCCTTAGCACCGTTCTGATTTTTCAAGTTACCTTCGCCGTCAATTCCGTCGGCCATCGCTGGGGCCCACAACGCTATGCCACCGGCGAAGGCAGCCGCAACAACTGGCTGCTCGGCTACCTGGCGATGGGCGACGGCTGGCACAACAACCACCACCGCGCACCCACCTCCGCACGCCACGGCTTCGCCTGGTACGAACTCGATCTCAGCTACGCCATGATCCGCCTCCTGCGACGCTGCCGAATCGTCTGGGACGTCCGCCAACCCCCCGCCAACGTCAACGCCGCCGCCCCCCGCAACCGCCTCGCAATCCCGCTGCAAAGTGAATGAGCCTGCGAATGGGAATTTGGTCAGAATGTTTGCGAAATGATCATCACTCTGCCACAAACTTGAATATGCACTTTTCTCGAACAATTCCACCTCGTCTGCCATTCTGGCAGGCGAGTTCGCCAACTTCGCCAACTCAAACACACACCCCTTGGCGAAGAGACACTTGACGTGCTGATATAATGGACATTTGTTTTTTATGAACAGTCAGCTGTCACAAGCCCGCAGCGTGAGCAAGGGACACAAACTCTTCCCCGCGCTCGGCGAAGGTCTCCCGACCGAGCCGCCGCAACGACCGCAAGTCTCCTCTTTTTTCGACAAGCCCGCAGCGTCAGCAAGGGACACAAACTCTTCCCGCGCTCGGCGAAAGTCTCCCGACCGAGCCGCCGCCGCAACGACCGCAGGTCTCCCCGCGCTCGTCGCGGGTCTCCTGACGTCTCCTGACCCCGACGTAATCTGCGACCGCAGGTCTCCCCGGATTCAACTTTCCATCCGCAACGTGGCGGAAATGGCGCCGGAACCGACCGGAAATCGGCGGAATTGGGGTCGATATGGGTCAAAATCCGCCCCAAATCGCCACTGAACGCGACCTTTTCGATCCACAATTTACTGGTCATACCATCACTATCAACAGAGTGAACATGAAATCACTCTGAGATCCTGATAGTGAACCAAGACCTCCGAAGTCCGGCTTCGACTTCGGAGGTCCATCAAGCAAAATGCAAGCGGCCGTGAATCCCCGCAACAACCTCGCCCGCTGCTTCGCCTGCTCGAAGAACCTCAACACCATCGACTTGCTCATGCTCCTCGGCTACGACTTCATCTCCTCCGTCACCGTGCTCGAAGGACTGCTCGAACGCCTCCAATCACGATTGTCAAAGACCAGCACTGCGCCACCGGCACACGAGTGACACCCTAGGTCAATGCGACCGAATCGCCACGCCCACGCTCTCCAAAATTCTCAACAATTCGGCAAACCGACCGCTCAGAGAGCGAAATCCTTACACCGCGAATTTGGCAACAAATGCGATGACAGTTCGGTGCGCCACACCT
>JBGSJI010000010.1:0-79181 GCA_041742055.1 Limnoglobus sp.
ATGGTGCGGTCCGACATCCCCGTCGCCGACGCGACGGTGGCGATCCCGCCGCGTCCCAGGGCCCGCGCCTCGACCGCCGCCCAGCGCCGGCGGGCTCGTTCGTCCAAGTCGTCGAGGAGTTCGAGGTACTTGTCCCGGATCGTTGCGATTGTGGTGGCGTCCTGCATCCGGGTAGTATGCCATTAAACCGCCAAGGAATTCAACGGCAATTCCGGTAGTTTATTTTGGCGCGACTCCTTAGCGATTTGTGATTTGTCAAACTTTATTGGGCTATTCCACCGATTTTTGACCCTGATGGGAATCAAACCAGGCCCGCAGATCGCGATCGCACCGCGCCAGACCTTTTCGCAGCAAGAGAATGACGACTCCTGAGGTCAGCAGGAAACCGAATCCATTGATGAGCGTGAGCCCGGTTTTGAGCGGCACGAAAACCATGGCGGGCGGAAGCAGAGATGCGAGTTCTGAATAACCTGTCTGCCACAAGCCGATCAATGCGAGCGGTAATCCGAGTGTGAAGAGCGAGGCGATGCCGTTGGTCTGATGTCCGGATGCGAACCCGCGGAAGCCGACGGCGAACGCGAGTGCCCAGAGCAAAAGCGCACCCGCCAGCGCGGCAAGACCATCCCAGGGCTGAATTCGGCCCGAACCGACCATGGCGATGGTCAGCGCGATCACACCGATCAGGTATCCGCGACCGCGTTTCCATGCGGCTGAAAACGCCGCGTGGGCGTAATCACGGCCAGAAAGTTCGGTCAGAAGTAAAAGTTCCAACCGCTGACAGCGTGCGGCAACGGTGGCATCCCAAAGCCCGAACTGATAGACCGCCGGAACCGCTGCGAGAACCGCAAGCGAAGTTGCGACCATCGCCGGCCCGCCCCATCGATCAAAGAGTACGAAGACCAACTTCCCCATCCAGGGCGGCCACGAATCTCCAGCGAGAATTGAAGCCGAATAGACGAGGGCGAATCCGCAGGCCAGCCAGAGATTCACACGTCCGCTGTATTCCATCACACGTCGAACGGCCCACCACGAGAGCGGGCGATCGCCGATCCGATCCAGTTCCGTTGCGCGATGCGATTCGATCGGTCGATAATGGCGATCCTGAAAGTGACCACGAAGTCGGTACGCGCCGCGCAGACCGGCAAAAACGATGATCACGACCGCAAAGAGATGCAGATCAACCATCCGTTCCCAGGCGATCCAGGCGATCCGACCACTGTCGAACCAATACCTCAGAACGCCGAACGGGTTCATGTTGTGAAGGAAGAAAATCGAATCATACAGCGATCGACCGAGCCAGTCAGGCAGTTGCTGAAGCCAGAGTTTCAAATGCTCGCCGGCCATGACACCGATTACCAGATAGACCAGCACGCCAAACAACCCGAGCAGTTCACCCAGGCGCTTCATGCCTCTCGGCTCGTAGACCCACATCGTCAGTGCGAGTCCGGCGAACAGCCCCCAGATGAGCGGCATCAGCAGCAGTACGACCACATCGGACCAATCCAATACACCCTGGATTCCCAGCCAGCCTACGATGGGAACACCTGAGAGGGAGACCAGCATAAATCGGCCAATTCCGACCAGTGATTCCGCAGCGAACAGTCGGACCGGCTGAATGGGTGAAGTCAGAATGAATTCCAGAGCCTGGCTTTTCGGGAGTTGCGTCAAACGCCAACCGATGAGCGCGGCACCTTCGACAATTCCCAGGACGAGGAAGAGCTGTGAGACGACTGACAGAAAGTCCGGCGACGGTCGCTGAAGCGTCGAGAGTACCAGCGAGGACGTCAACACGATGTGAATGAGGACCATCCGACGGAACGAGTGCTGGCGACCCGGAGCACGCATCGCGACATGAAAGAACGGTGCGAGCATCATATCAGGAATTCGGAGGGACAGGTGCGGGCGTTCGCATCGGCGGTTTCAGCACACTCGACCCCCCGGGGCGCTGCCGCGACGACATCATGAGTTTTTGATCGCGTTCGATCACGATTCCCAACGCTTTTCCGAGAGCTTCCATCAAAGCGGTGCAATTGGGGAATCGATTTTGGGGGCTTGGCGAAAGCGCTTTGAGAATGATCTGCTGTTCGTCTGAGTTGGTCAAAGCCAACTGCGGTGGAGGGCGATGGTAGCTTCGACCGGGCGAATGAGGGGGAGTTGGGAATGGGAATGAGCCCGTTCGCAATAAATGATAGGTGACCGCCAGCGAAAACTGATCGCTGCTATCGCTCATGGCACCCAGAAAAACTTCCGGCGCTGCGTAATCCAAAGTTCCTTGACGGAAACAGGGAGTTGATGAACCGAGCATGGGTGTTGCCAGACCGTAATCGGCAAGTTTGACCTCGTTCCCGACCAGCAAAATATTATTCGGTTTGATATCGCTGTGCTGAAACCCGACCAATCGACCGTCATAGGTGTGGCGTCGCGCATTCAGAAAATCAAGTGCGCTCGCCGCCTGACCGAGATAATGAAGGATCTTCTCCGGTTCGATCAGTTTGTTGAATTCCTCGGCGTAGAGGAGAAGGAGATCAAGCAGACTGGCATCCGCCAGTTCCATATCGATGACGATACACCCGGGTATGGACCAGACACGATCGATCTTGAGGAGGTAAGGATGCTGAAGCTTTTGAATCCCCTGTAAGGAGCGAATCTCACGAGAGGTCGAGTTGGAATTCGCACTCGACATAAACTTGAGCGCGACGAGTTGACCCGATGGACTTGTCGATTCCCAGACTGTTGCGAACGCACCACGACCTCGTAACCGAAGCAGCTTGTATCCCGGAAACGGTTCAGCACCGGCCTCCGGAACAAACCGCTCAGTCGGTGGCGGTAGCGAACGACGGGAACGATGCCGACCCATCATATAATACAAATCCGATAAGTTTTTGAGTAACCTAAGAAACTCACAATACCTTAGAACAAGTTTCTATACGAAGCGATTGAAGGATTCATTTCGCGCGAAAACTCAATGCGTGCGGAATTGTTACAACCGACCAACTCAACGGTTCACCATCCCGATAGGGCATAACCCCATGAAATGAGGGAGCTTCCAGATTAAATAGGTCCGGCAAGAAAAATCGGTCCCCGCTCCAAAGCGGAAGCGAAAGAACCTCATCACATGGAACCCAATGCAAAGTCCCTTCTTCATTGGAGTTGCGCACTGTTCCGCTCCATTCCAATATGCGGAACAGGAAGCCAAACCAGTCCTCTCCCTTCGGACCAAAACCGGGCCACGAGATCGTCCCAGCAAGTTGAAGTTGCTCGCATTCGATCCCCGCTTCTTCACGAATCTCGCGTTTCATTCCCGTAACGATATTCTCGCTGGGATTGAGTTTTCCTCCCAGACCGTTGTACTTTCCGATATGATTATCGTGCGGACGCGCATTTCGATGAACCAACAGCACATTTTTCCGATCTGGCGAAAAAACATACCCCAATGTAGCTAGGATCGGCGTGTAGGGCACGATTCAGCCTCCATCAAATTCGGGTTCGTTGGACCAATCCTGCAAAAGCTTTCGGATAACCTTGAGATCGTCTTCATCAACGCCTTCACGCCTCTGATAGCGCCGCTCCAACGAATCAAGAAGTGTTTCCCACATATCCCGAGTGGGTGTCTTGATCTTCGACCAGTCCTCACGTCGTTTCGATCGAGCATGAAACGTCCATTTTCGCGCGAACCGCTTCGCGCACAGGAATCGGCGTTCCCCGGTCTGCGGATCAGTTTCCGTCCATTGGACTTCAACACTCATTACAATGAACCTGAATTAGGAGTGATTCGGGATGATCCCATGCTCGTGATCGATGGAGCACAATCTGCCATTTCCGCACTGGCCTTTTTACCCCAAGGCAACGGAATCATCATTGGCTGCCGGAATGGTTCACTTTATCGCGCCAATCTGGGATTTGAAAAATTTGGGGCGATGGCGGATGTCGCCATCAATTGCATCACCATCGATCCGGCGGGATCGACTCTCTATTGTGCGGATGCCAACGGCTGGTACGGGATTCAACTCGATGGCGGACCGGAACAGGGTGTTTCCATTCCGCTAGAGTCATCGCCAACGACAGCTCTGGCCTTCCTGAATGAATCGACCCTCGTCGTTGGGACCGGTGATCGACTCAAAGCTTTGCCTGGCGAACTCCATCTTCGAAATCTTCAGACCGGCCAACGGCGGGAACCGCGCTTTCGCGAACCAACCGGCGTACGTGCCGTGGCGATCCACGCACCGACACACACGGTTGCGTGGTCGAACGCCAATCACCAACTCTCGGTATGGAATACGCTCAAACTCGAACCCCGTACCGTTGCATTGCACCAGACTGCTCCGAGTCTGGCGTTTCATCCGGATGGCGAACAACTGGCCATCGCACAAGATTGGACGATTGTCATAACCGAAGTCGCCACGGGAATGGAGCGACTGACTCTGAAGGGCCATACCGGACGCGTGACCGCGGTGGCGTATCGTCCGGATGGCAAAAGCCTCGCAACCGCAAGTTGGGATCAGACCGTGCGTTTCTGGAACCCGATGACGGGGGAACTGCAGGCCGTTTACGATTGGGGAATCGGCCGAGTGCTGTGTCTGGGATTTTCACCTGATGGAACGCAACTCGCATTCGGTGGCGAAACGGGCAAACTGGCGATCTGCGATCTCGATTGAATCAGTTTCCGGAATCGATCAGCACATCCACGTTTCGAACCCACCCAACGAAGAGAACCTTCAAAAAGAGCTGCACATCAAGAATGCCTTCATTCGATTCCGGCGAGCCCAGCGCCAGTTTGACCCGCTTCGCGCGATCGTTCGGCTCCAACCTCGCGACTGCCGCCATTTGCTCGAGCGTAACGGGAACCGCATCGTCCAACTTGAGGGCACCCAGCCAGAGCAGCACATTGAGGCTTTGCCAAGGAGCGAGCCGTCCGCGAGACAACAAAAAGGTCTGAAGAAGTTCGTCACCGGTGAGAGCATCTTTGTTGAACCGATTCGAAGGCAGGTCCCGTTTCAAGCCCGGAAATGCTTCCACCCAGCCTCTCGCACGATAATCGCGGGTTCGTTCGCCATCGATCTGTTCATCCAAAAGCGTCTGCAGGCACAACGCCCCGCCCAGCGTATCCGGCGGAAGGACCCGATCCAGCAGCCAACGCTCCGCACTCTGCCGAATCGGAAACCGGATCGGCACCGAACATCCGAACGGAATACGCAAAGCATTCGCCGGGCAATTCGTACAGGCCGGAACATGCGGTTCCAGTGCGGTGAGTTCCATCTCGAGACGGCCGAGCGTCGAAACCTGCTCGATCAGTTCGCCTTCAATCAGCCGAACCGTTCGCACATCCAATCCGACCTCGAGCTGATCGGGCCGAGTCGTGGCACGAACCTGCTGCACGCGCCGCTGCACTGCCAGCAGATCGATGAGCGATTCCGTACCCGCTCGCGCATCGCCACCGCCAAGACCCTGCTTGGCCTTACACGGATAATCGATCATCGTCTCGAGTGCCATGTACTACTCTTCTACCCGAAATTCCCTGATTTCCAGACGTGTCTGGTGCCCATCAAACGTACCGCCTTCAGATTGCTTCCCCTGAAAATAATCCTTCTGCCAGCCCCGCTTCACCGCCTCGGGATCTTTACTGTGCAGCCCCGTAAGAAATGTCGAACGACTCGCTTCCCAGGCGCGATATTTCGTGTGCAATTTATCGTCCCGGGTCAACGGCATCGAGACCGGAACCATCGATTCCGCCAGACCACGCGGGATCGGCACGATCATGCAAATGGGTTCATCCTTCTGGAAGCGGATCCACTCACCCGGCCTGGTCACTTTCCAGTTCATCGTGAATGTACTGAACGCCCAGTCGGTCTCGACCACGCCTTCAAGGGCCTGAATGCCATCTTTGATCGAATTACTCGGCCCCTTCACCCAGAGGTTGATGCCGGGTGGAGTGCGAAAGAGATACGGCAGCGAAAAGGTCAGCACACCGAATCCGAAGTGCGTGGTCACGGATGGTTCAACAGTTCCGTGAAACCGCAACTGGATATCCGACTTATCCGGTCCTCCGTACCAGTACAAATCGAACGAGCATGGACTCGTGATCAACCATCCGTTCTGGTTCGCGATGTTCAGCGGCAGGCAGCGATACGCGAATCGCTGCGAGGTCGCGTCCATCCAATCGCGTTCGATCGGCGCTGCCACAAGCCCCATGTTGGGCGGATTGTTGATCCGGTAGGCGATGAGTTGGTTTTCGTCGGACATTCGTTTCAAGGCTCAGGGTGGGAACTTGTGAGGGCACTCTAGCGATTCGCCGTCCCTTCGGGCAAGGCGATCTTGCGAAGTCTCAGTGGGAATTCATTCGCCTTACCTTCACCCGTTCCCTGAATATCCTGTATTCCATGCTGCAATCACTCCTCTCGCCTCTCGATCTGACGATCATTGCCGTTTACATCGTCGGCATGGCGCTGCTGGGTGCCTGGTTCACACGACAGCAGAAAAATCTCAAAGATTACTTCGTCGGCGGTCGAAACGTCGGCTGGTTCATGATCCTCGTCTCGATCGTCGCAACGGAAACCAGCGCCGTGACGTTTCTGAGCGTACCCGGTCTCGGCTTCAAGGACGGCGGAAACTTCACCTTCATCCAACTGGCATTCGGTTATGTGCTAGGCCGTTGTCTGGTCGCATGGCTGTTGCTACCGTTGTACATGCACGGCGAACTCTTTTCCGCCTACGAAGTGCTTCGGAAACAATTCGGCCCTTCGGTGCAGCGAGTCGCATCGGGACTGTTCCTCATCACGCGAACCATTGCGGATGGCCTGCGGTTGTTTCTCACCGCCCTGATCATGCAGTACATCGTTGGCAGTGTCGAACTGGCGATTGCGATCGTGGGTATTGTCACGATCCTCTACACCTTTCTGGGCGGTATGAAGGCGGTCCTCTGGACCGATCTAATTCAATTCATCATCAAAATTTCCGGTGCCGCCATCGCGGGAATCGTGGTCCTCACGCAACTCGAAGGCGGATGGAGCCAGTACGTTTCGATTGGATCATCCGAAGGAAAATTCGTCTGGCTGAACCCCGTCTTCGATGTCACGATCGCCTATTCGTTCTGGACGGGTCTGCTGGGCGGAGCGGTTTTCAGCATGGCTTCGCACGGCGCGGATCAGCTGATGGTGCAGCGGTACTTGTGTGCGAAATCGCTCACGCATGCGCGTGTCGCGCTCATCCTCAGCGGCATCGTGGTTCTCTTGCAGTTCGTACTCTTTCTAGCGGTAGGCGTCGGGCTGTTCGTTGCGAAAAAGTCCGGAACCTTCGACACCGGAAACGCCACACCTGATGAAGTTTTCGGACTGTTCATCGTCACTCAGCTCAAGTACGGCATGGCGGGGATTCTGGTCGCCGCGATCCTCGCCGCGGCGATGTCCACGCTTTCCTCCTCGCTTAACAGCTCCGCGAACGCTTTCGTCACCGACTTCTACAAACCGCTTGTTCCCAACAAAAGCGAATCACGCTATGTGATGATCTCACGGGTCATGACCGTCGTTTGGGGCATCGCCCAGATGGCGGTGGCTTATGGAGCGTATCGCAGCGGAAGCGAACGCAGCGTGGTCGATCGCGTGCTGGCCGTGGCGGGGCTGACGACGGGGCTGATCTTGGGTCTGTTTCTCCTGGGCCGGATGAAGAGGCCTGTCACATCCTCGGCCGCCATTGCGGGTCTTCTCTCGGGTGCGCTGGTGGTTGCGCTGGCGTATCTTCCCTCATTCGATTTTGCACAGGACTGGCTCAAGTTGAAGCTACCGTCGATCTTCCCGGCCGATACCAAGACCAGCCTGGCCTTCCCCTGGTACGCGCCGCTCGGAGCGGGTGTCACCATCCTCGTTGCCCTTTCGCTCGCCCGCTTCACTTGCGCGAAATCCGTCTCCACCTGAACCTCTGGTGCACGATGTCACGATTCCTCCTTCTCTCCCTTCTGCTGCTCACTGCTCATAAAAGTTCCGCACAGGATACCGCACTCACGCAGCACTGGCTTTGGTCGCGAGCGCATGCGGTGCCGTACGAAACCACGTCCGAGCAAAGCGGATATTTCTCCATCATCGAAGGACTGAACAAAAAGATTTACATCGGCACCGCCAAGTACCGGCACAACGCCTACCTCGTGGAGTTTGATCCAACAACACAGAAGATGATGACCGTTCTCGACGCTCACAAGGAAATCGGCACGGCCGCAACCGGTTTCGCGGCGCAGGCGAAGTTCCACACCCGCAACAACATCGGCCCGAGCGGCAAGATTTACCTCGGCACCAAGCAGGGCTACCCTACGAAAGACGAGAAACGCTCTGATTACCCCGGCGGTTATCCGATGGTCTTTGACCCGAAAACGGGCAAAACCAAGGTCTACCCCATTCCCATCCCGCAGCAGGGTGTGATCAGCGTCACACCCGACGAATCACGCGATATCGCCTACATCTCGACATGCTCGGATGAGCGCCCGGTCGAAAGCGCGCACTTCATGATCCTCGATCTGAAAACAGGGAAATATCTGGATCTGATCGATAGTGAACACATGTATGCATTCATCGTGCTTGATCATCAGGGCCGCGCGTATCATCCGCTGCGCGGCGGCGACATCGCACGGTACGTTCCAAACACCAAAAAACTGGATCGGCTCAAGCAGACGATTGATGGACAAGCGCCCACAAAGGAATCGAATCTGGCACACGAACACAGCCACCCGATCAACTGGGAAGTATCACCCGATCGTAAAACTCTTTACGCGGTCGCGATGAGCACGAATCAGTTGTTCGCTTACGATTTGACGGCGAAAGGAACCACGCTTCCGGGTCGGAGTCTGGGCAAGCTCAGTCCTGATGCAACGGCGACGGATTGCCGTGCGATGTGCGTTGCGCCCGATGGAACGGTCTGGGCCGGAATCGCCGCCACCTTCGGAAAGCGCGGGCAATTCCTGCATGTCGTCAGTTACAAACCCGGCGACAAGACTCCGACCGATCACGGCCCGATCGCCATCAGCAACCCGGATTACACGACATTCAAAGACAAAGACGGCAAAGACCTGCCCTATCACCACGGCGTGTACGCTCTCAAGGATGGAACACTTCTTCCGCGGTATGTCATCATGGGAATCTGCGCTGCCGCTGACGGCACCGTATACGTCACTACACTTTATCCGTTCACTGTCCACGCGATCCGGATTCCCAAAGTCGCAGGAATCACCACGGTCTACCGTCACAATTCGCATGCGGATGTGATCCTGAGCCGATTGCTCCAGACCGATTCGTTGGATGGTAAAGGCCCGCATTCGGCGTTGAAACTGGATTCGATGTTCGTCGATCAGATCGCCAAGAACGATTACAGTCAGCCGTATTCCCAGAAGTACCGAATCCCTTTGCGGAAGTCGATTCGTGAGACGATTCTCGATAATGACAATCAACTGTCAGTCGATGGTGTGCTGATCGTTGCGGAACATGGGCAGTATCCGAAATCCGCAATCGGTGCGACGCAGTACCCGAAAAAGCGATTCTTTGGCGAAGTGCTTCAGGCGTTCGATCAGGCGGGCCGCGTGGTTCCCGTTTTCAATGATAAGCACCTCGCCGATAACTGGACGGATGCGAAATGGTTCTACGACGAGGCGAAGAAGCGTTCGATTCCGATCATGGCCGGTTCCTCCATACAGGGCACCTGGCGCGAGCCGGCGGTGGATGTCAAACGCGGAGGGAAGCTCAAGCAGATCGTCGGCCTGTCGTATCACACATTGGATGCGTACGGGTTCCACGGCTTGGAATTTCTGCAGTCGCTGGCGGAGCGCAGGGCGGGTGGCGAGACGGGTGTCACTCGTGTCCGCTGTCTGACCGGACCGGCGGTGTGGCAGGCGGAGAAGGATGGCGTTTACGATCGCACGTTGCTCGATCGAGCGCTCGCGAGTCTGAAGACGCGGCCTATTCCTCAAGGAAAGAAGGTCGAAGATCTGGTCAAGGAGCCGAATCTCATCGTGATCGATTACGCGGATGGACTGCGTGTCTGTATGTTCACGTTGAACTACGTGATCGCGGAGTGGGCGGCGGCGTGGCAATACGAAGACGGCACGGTGGAAGCCTGCACCACGTACACGCAGGAAGCGCGGCCATTCACGCATTTCTCGGTTCTGCTCAAAGGAATCGCGAAGATGGTTCAATCGGGCCAGCCGACCTGGCCGGTCGAGCGCACGCTTCTCACCAGCGGGATTCTGGAAGCGGCGTTGATCTCCCAGTCCAAAGGCGGAACGCCAGTCGAAACGCCGTACATGAAGGATGTAAAGTATCAAAGTCAATGGAACTGGCATCAACCGCCCACGCCGTACACGGACCGACCGATCAATGACCAATAAAAGCAGTCTCAAGTTGAATCGTAATTTACCAACTATTGATTTTTGAGCAGAAATGGTTCAAGAAAATCTCTCACAGACAAGCTCAGATTCGGAAAGGAGTACTGAGCTTGCTTTTTCCAAGATTCAGTATTTTGAATTCCCGTATTTTGTAATAACCAGTCCAATAGGTGATCATGTGGAACAAGATACCATCTTCCCTGATCAGAAAAGGTTAAATAAAGATTTTTCCCGACATACTTTGATGCGACATGGCATCTCCCTTTGAGTTGAACTTTCAAAAACTGCTGGCCATCAACGTGTTGTGCAATGAAATCAGCACCTTGCCAGTCATCACTCAGTCGGATGGTCATGAATCCGTAATCTGCCAAAATCGCTGAGACTTTCTGAAAATTGTAAGCTTCTTTCTGTCGTGCATTGAGTTGCTCGTACTGTATCAATTTGAGTTTCATGCAAGATCTCCATCTTGTTCATCGCACAAAAACTTGATGGTAATGGAACATTGTTATCGATGTAATCAATAATAAAACCGCCGGACTGCCGGCGGTTTGCTGGGTTTGTGCTTCGCGTCCGACTACTCTTTCAACTTTCCGAACTGGATCGCGAATTCCTTGGGATCGAAGTTCGCGAACTGCTTTTGGCGGGCGGGAAGGAACTTGCCTGCGGGGATCGGGCCTTTCCATTCGGGATTGGCTTTCACGATCGCATCGATCGCGGACTTCGAGCGGACCTCGGTAGGCAAGATCCCGCCGAGCGCCTGTTCGATCTTGGCGACATCCTTCTTCCGGGCCGCTGAAAGTGATCGATACGCCCAAGTGAGGTGCATGGTCGCCTCGGTATCGCCGTACCACTGCGGAGCCATCAAGGTCTCACCGATGGCGGTGAGTAACTGATCCGCTGCTGAGTCCGAGTAATTGGCTTCGCCGACCGCTTTGTTGAAGTTTTCCGTCCAGCCGACGAGATCTTTCGCTTTCGCCGCAACATCGGCTTCTTTGCCGAATGCGAACGGCGACGATGTCGAAGCCGAGCTCACCGCTTTCCACGCATCTGGGAATTGATCGCTCAGCTTCTTGAGATCCGCATTGATCGTTCCCGCATGAGCGACCACGGTACCGGGCAGCGCCGCGACCCACGCCTTGAGCGGTGGGCGACCGGGCACGCGACCTTCGTATCCGCGTTCCTGCAGGGCGCTCGGGTATTTGAGATCGTGGTGGCAGGAGTAGCAATCGAAGCGGGCGTAGTCGAGTCCAGCCGCATCCGGTTTGGCGGCGGCGAGCAGACTCATCTCCGCTTTGAGGGACGCCATCGCCCCCGCGACCATGTGGCGGGCGAGATAGTTATCTTTGTCGGCCGGTTTGAAGCGGAAGATTTCCCAGGCCTTGGCCGGATCGGCCTTGGAATAATCCTGCAGGAATTTCAGTTCGCTCGGATAACCCCAGTGGCGTGGCTCACCGTTCATGAAGGTGACGAGTTCGAGAGGCGGCAGCGGCGGGTGGCCGGCGGCGTACATGTCGTGCGTGATCACCTTGTTTTCGGCCGGATTGCCGACATGGCACGACGCACAAAGATCGGCCTTCACATGCGGATCGCGGAGGTTCTTCATCCCAGCTTCAGACTTGTAAGCCGGTGTCATCGTGCGCCATTTGAAGAAAGTCAGTTCCTGATCTTTCCCATTCGCATCGGGCAGAGTCAACTTTGTCATTTCAGAAGTTTTCACATGATCCGTCTGCCATTTTTCGTTGACGCCATGACAGGCATTGCAACTGATTCCGAGAAATTCCTCTCGGATGAACTCCGTGAGTTTCCGCTCTTGTTTGGAATTGGGGCTTAAGTCCGTCGCATGGCAGGTCAGGCAGCGAACATCCTCCGTCACGCGATAGTTGGGATCGCCGTTGGACAAAAGCATCTGCATTTTCTTGGCAACGTCGTTCTTTTCCGGAACGATGACTTTGTACGCAAGCGAGTGCGGATCCGAGTTCGTCCAGATCTGAGCTTCCGAGAGTCTGACGAACTCGTGGGATTGATACCGCTTGGCGAATAGACTCTCTGCGGGATTCTGCTGTTCGTGACAAACGATGCAATTGGTATTGTCGCCAATCGTACCCGGAACCTGCGCGGATGCGTTGCAGGCAATGGCCGATCCCGCAAGCACCGCCATCGCGAGCCGGAGTCCGAGTCCGCCCCGGGTCGTTCGCGTCGCCATTCCTTGCCCCTCAACTAGTGTGTGAGTTCGTAAAGTTTGCGGAATCCGTCATGGACGGAATCCGGTTTGAAGTCGCGAGGGCTATCCACCCTGCCGCCCGTTGTCGGGAAGGCGAGCTGTTGGCGAATTTCCGTCAGAGGTTCGTTCCAAGCCGCGATCGCAGCATTGCCCGACGCCCCGCCAGCTGCGTGATAGATCGCGGTCAGCGCCAGCGCATTCTGGGCAAGCACGTCCCAGTCGTAGTCACGGAGTTTACCGCTCGAGTGATCATAACTGTTTTCGGTGATCAAGGCCCCCATCGCCCGCAACTGGTCGGCGCTCAGATTCGAAACATACGCTTTTGTCTGAAACTGAATCAGCCAGGCATCCAGTTCACGAGTCGCATTTTGAGCGAGTACCACGACTTTTTTCACATCGGGTACCGGCTTCTCCATCTCCAGTCTCAATGGTTCAAGAGATGTCAGCGACTTCAACGATCCATCCGGTTGAATGACCGCTGCCAGTTTCGGCAGCGCCTTCGCAAAGGAAGAGTACCACAACTGCCAGCCAAGTACACCGGATTTTCTCGGATGCAATGCTTTCGTTGTCTGGCCTTTCAGTTCCGGTCCCAGGTTCTGGTGACAGGCATAACAACTGGACTCCGCGAACTCGGGCCACGGTGCCGCATTCACCTCCGCACGCTCGGCACGAACCGTCAAGAGATCCGTTGCGGCCCGAAGGCTC
The DNA here is from genome assembly GCA_041742055.1 of Limnoglobus sp. Taxonomy (GTDB): domain Bacteria; phylum Planctomycetota; class Planctomycetia; order Gemmatales; family Gemmataceae; genus Limnoglobus. The sequence goes on from JBGSJI010000010.1 coordinate 13,284, forward strand.
GCTGCCTGACCGACCAGCCACGTGCGAACTTCGAAGTCCGGATTCGGAAGTGGTTCATTCCAGTGTTTGCTCGTGTACTTTTCGCTGAAATGGTAACGCGTGTACTCGAACGACAACCGCGGATGACCAGCGGCGATCAGGTCGTGGTTGACCTCCCGATCACGGCCTCCGACATGGCACAGAGAGCAATTCAGGATTCGTGCGACATGGTCTTTGGTCGGGACAAAGCCATATTCTTCGTACTTTTCTCGATCGGATAACGTCTTCCACCACGATTGATAGTGTAGGTTGTTCCATTTTTCCGAAGGCCCGTGACAGCTATCGCAGCTCACGCCATCGGAGAGGCATCGATCGTCGATCTTCTCGCCAGCGTAATGTTTCTGCTCATCAAGGGCGTGGCATTTCAGGCAGCTTGCGTCTTCGTGGGCGGGCATCGCACGGCCGAGGTTCTTGCTGATGCGAATAGAATCTTCGTTGAACAGCACGCGATAAGCTCGGCGGTGCGGATCGCTGTCGGCCCAAGTCGAATGTTCGCCGCCCAGTTTGGAAATCTGTCCACTGCCATGGCAGCTGGCGGCGGCGCAGGTGACGGTGGCAGAGTAGGTTCCGCGAGGCACTTGTGTGCCGAACGGCTGAGGGGAAATCGTTCGGGTCGCGGCGTTCGGTTGGGCCGCATACGCGGCAAACGTCGCACTCGCGATCAAACCGGCATAAATCGCTGTGGTTCGTAGGCCCACGATTGCACCTGAAATCGGACGATCAAAAAGTCCAGATTCTCTAACTTCCCCTTTTCCAGACTGCAAAGCAAACCGATCATACAGATTCCCGCTCACACTTTGTCGCCCATTCCCGAACAGCCGAACTAACCGCTAGGGTTTCGTCAGCGCTTACGGTAAGAGTTGCAAATCTCTGATCACTGATTGCCTCCAGGCATCAAAAGCCTCACGGACATTCGAAGGACGAGAATTCGGATTCTGCTCCCAGATCCAGCGGCTTTCCGGTTTGCGATGGTAGCCCTTCTCTGCGTGTTCCTTCCGTTTCGGCTCGTCAGACGAACCCCACAGAGCCTTACGTACCGCCATGGCAGACTGACTTTGAGGCTGAGAAATCGCTCCGCCGGAAACCGCAATTACATTTCCTAAAGAATGGAGGCCGAGGTACGCACGCTCCGCTTCGTCCCAGTTGAGGTTCTTGAACTGAGACAGCGTCACAGATGCGCGAATCATGTCGCTAACTCTGGCATTCGGTTCCGTCCGGTATTGGGAAGCCAATGTTTCAAGCTGTTTCAGTCGCTCATTGATCGCGGTTTTCTGCTGTTCAATCGGCTGACCGAACGCCGGCACCGGAGTCGCTGGCGCAAACGTGGATCGACCGATCCACACCGGGCGACCGAGTTTCCGTTGAGGCTCCTGGCCACTGACCTGCTCCACAACCGCCTGCTGACGCCATTCTGCCGGCTCCAATCGATGATGGCAGTGCGTGCAATTCCAATCGGCGAATTCGGGATACGGACTGCGATCGGTATTCGCACGCGCCATCCGATCCAGACTCAAGTTGCAATACGCTCGCTCCGTCTCGATTTGCCCGACCAACCACGAATGGAGAGGCAGATCGCGTCCGGGGTCGGGGCCGCTTCCGCGATGTTTCGTCTGCCAGTGAACCGCCAGTTTGGCTCGATAGGCGGGGAAATCGAACTCCAGCCGCGGATGGCCCGCCGCGATCATATCGTGGTTCATGTCCCGTACCGGCAGCCCGCGAGCCGGGTCCGCCGGCGCACCGATATGGCAACCGGCGCAGGTCTGAGCTTGAATCGAAAGGTCATTCAAATCATTCATTTGCCACGAGTGCAAAAGTTCCGTTCGCTCAGCGCTCGGGATCGTCTTCGTGTGAGCGATTTGCCATTGTTCCGCGTTCCCGTGACAGGCTTCGCAATTCACGCCTTCCGCACGAATGAGATTCAGCTGTTCGTCCGCCATTGCTTCCGGGAGCGCAAGCGAGGGATTGGAATGGCAGGCCAGACAGCGGGCATCACGAGTTGCATCGAGGGAAAGTTTGGAATCGCCCGCTTTGAGATTCTTCATGATGCTCTTGGCCAGCGAGCCATCAAGAACGGCATACGCACGCGTGTGCGGATCGCGATTGATCCAGATCGCAAAGCTCTCGTGCCACGTATCCGCATCGAGGACGTTCGTGCGGACTTCGGGTCTACCGTGGCAACCGGTCGCCGCGCAGCCGGCCATGCCGATCGTCTGCGCCACCTTCGGATTGACGGGTGCGGATGTCGGAACGGAGGATTCGGTTTTCTGAGAAAACGCCACGTTCAAGCCGATCCAGCTCACAACCAGAAGACTCACAAAACCGATTCGGTACCGAAAGGACATAAGTCTCATTCCTTGCCGATTGTTCTCAACGGTCATTCACAGGATAGCATCTTCCACGTCCTGAGGATGGTCTGCAAGTCCCAACTCAGAAAATGTCACAATTGAATTTTCTATCACTATAACGGCCCCAGCGGACGATTTGAAAGAACTTCGACAATCTTGTCCGATGAATGATTGCATGAGTTCTTTCCGTCTGATATTCTCGTCCGCAACAACGAATTCTTTTTCCGGTTTTCCGGACTTCTCTGGCTCAAAGGGGCGCATACGTGCTGCTCGGTCGAGATGCAACCATCCGCCAGCGTGTCGCTCGAGTCCTTTTCTGGACCGGGCTTGCGTGTCTGATCCCGATCATCTGGTTCATTCTTGCCAAACTCGGCTGGGTCGCCTGGCCCCGAGCGAGTTCCTGGTTTGGAGTACTGACCGGCTTGATCGGTGCCGGGATTATCTTCTTTGAACTCGCACTCTGGATCCGGAAGCGAAGGCGCAAGCAACGCTGGGGGCCCACCAAGCTCTGGCTCTGGTGGCACATCGTGCTCGGTCTGGCCGTCTTGCCGATCATTGTCGTTCACAGCGGCTTTTCCTGGGGCGGAATGGTCAGCGCCATGACGATGATCCTCTTTCTGCTTGTGATCGCGAGCGGGGTTTACGGGCTGATTCTTCAGCAATGGCTGCCGCAGCGGATTCTGGAATTGATCCCGGATGAGACCGTCGTGGCGACATTGGATCAGGCGATCGAAAAGCATCGGATCGAGGCCCGGCTGATCGTCGAGGATCTCGTGCCGATCAACCCTGGCGATCCTTCGCCCACGTGGAAAAAAACCATTGTGACCGGTGTCCCCGCACTTCGTCTTAAGGAATTCCGGGAAAACACACTCGACCAATATCTCAATCACGGACGCAAGATCGCATCACCGCTGAATTCACGGACGGAATCCGTCGTTTTGTTCAATCGTCTGAGGGCGGAACTTCCCGCCGAAGCGCACGCCGGCCTGGCCAAACTGGAAAGTCTGGCGGACCTCCGCCGGCAGTGGGACGAACACGCACGATTGAATTCGTATCTGCACGGGTGGTTATTGTTTCACGCTCCGGTCTCGGTCGCGATGACGATCTTCATGATTTTCCACGCCATCAAGGCTATGAAATACTGGTGACCATGAACCCGAATCATTCTCCCAGTCGTGAACGTGTCGAGCGGTTCCGGGGTTCGCTGCGCCGGTACTTCCGCTCGAATCCGTTCGAAAATCGCAAAGTGTTCTACACACTGATTGCGGTTGTCGCCTCGATGCTCATGCTGGGTTTGTGGCTGGTGATGCGGAGCGATCGCCCGTACTCGCATGGACCGGTCGCCAGCGTTCACACGTCGTTTGATGCGAAATGCGAAGCCTGCCATAAGCCTCCGTCCGAACGGGGGCCCTCGAGCCTTTTCGATCCGCAATCCCGCTGGCTCGCGCTTGAGTGCCAGACCTGCCATCGCGGACCCGTGCATCACAGAGACATGATCTGGCCCGCCGACTGGCCCAAACAAAACAGCGGCGATGGTACCGGAAACGACGCCGAATGCGCTGCCTGCCACCACGATCATAACGGCAAGGATTTCTCACTCGTCAGGCTGACCGACGATCACTGCGCCAAATGCCACTCGAACCTACCCGCTTCACACAAAACCGGTTCGACCATTTATGCCGCCAAGATCGAAAACTTCTGGAACAAAGAATCCGGCGGGCACCCCGAGTTCCGCAAACTGGAAGCGGAGAAACAAAAGCCACATGAACGAAAACTCCGCTTCAGCCATTCGCATCACATGTCGCCCGGGATCGGTTATCTGACCGGCAGCCGGTTGAATCTCAAGAAACGCGATCTGCAGGAACTCAACAAGGACGATCCCAAAGTTGTGGAGCAGTACTTCAAGCCGTCCGACGGGCCGGAGACGCAAGTCCAACTCGACTGCAAGCATTGTCATCAACTCGATTCGGGCCGCACGGATCCCAACGATCACTCGACACCGTGGGCGAACCTGGCGGGTGAACCGCGCGAATCGATCCAGCCGCCGCGAGCGGAAGGCGCGTACTTCCTGCCCATTAACTTCGAAGCTCACTGTCAGGCGTGCCACCCGCTCAAGTCGCCCGAGTTCACCAGCGACGCCGGCCAGAAATTCCCCGCATTCTACCTTCCGCACCGCAAGCAACCGGCGGAACTCAAGGAAGTCCTGCGGGCCCGCATGAGCGCGTACGTGCTGGGTGAGAAGCCCAATGCGGAACTGGCGAATAAGAATGTGAGCGATGAGGAGGTGTTAAAGGTCGGCAATCAGATCGAACAGGCGGTCAGCAAGAGCCTGATGAAGCTTCTGCCGAGCATCAATCCCAAAGCCGCGAACGCGATTTCCGGCGGAACCTGTACGGAATGTCACAAGCTCGAGGGGAATTCCGTACAGGTGGCGGAGTCGAAGATCGTCGTGCCTCAGATTCCAACCGTCTGGTTTGAACATTCGAAGTTCAACCATGTTTCGCACCGCGCGTACGCCTGTCTGAGTTGCCACCCGAACACCGGTACGCCCACGAATTTCGATGTGTCGAAAATCTACACCGGTCCGGATCAGTCCATCAACATCCTGGGGGTGGACTCCTGCCGCGAATGCCATGCGCCGTCCGGCAAAGGAACCAATCTTGATGGAAGCCGTTCCATCCGCGATGGTGTGAGAAACAACTGTACGGATTGTCACCGTTATCACAACGGGGATTTCCCCCTGCAGGGACTGGGGGCACCGGCTCGTGATCCCGTTTCCAAATTGAAATCCAAGTAATCAGTCGTCTCGAAACAACAATGACGGAGCGGGCAGTCCATGATACTTGTGCAGCGTCTGCGACAAATTCAGGAAAAACACGGATATCTTCCGGATGAGGAACTGCACCAACTCTCACGAGACACGCAGATCCCCCTGCCGAAGATTCAGGAGGTCGTGAGCTTCTTTGCCCATTTTCGCCCGGAATGGGACAAACCCAAAAAAGTCGAAGTTTATGTCTGCCGCGACATGACCTGTCACCTCAAGGGCGCACCCGCCGTCCTGCAAGAACTCAAAAAGATCGCACGCGACAACCCCGATGTGCATGTCGATGGCGTCTCGTGTCTTGGCCGCTGCGATCGTGCACCCTGTCTGTACATCAGCCGCCATGCGGACCACCATCACCATCACGGTGAAGACCATCACCCCGGACCCGGTCCGGAAGAGATCGTCAAAGAGCACAAGAATCCGTTCGCGGAGGGCGATCGCAAAGGAACATTCCACGAATGGGTCTACGCCGGCCGCACGCCCAAGGATTACGCCAATATTCTTCAACTGGCGGTAAGCGATCAGCCGGTGCCGATCCCGGACTGGGACTTCACCTACGATGTGAATCGGAACGACTGGCAAATCGATCCGTACGCCAGCCCCGAAGAGTATTACGGTGCCGTTCGCGCGGTCGTCGAAGACCTGCCGAATCCCGTGATGTACGTCGAAGCCAAAGCCCCGCCCGAGCTGATGCCAGCCAAAATGGTCGAGGGCGAAGACAAAGCGGCGTACGATGCGCGCGAAAAGGACAAAGCGAAAAAGAAAGGCGATTGGGAGCGGAAGTTCTACGCCGATCGCCAGCCGTGGCTTGCGAAACTCGAACGTTCCGAACTCCTCGGCATGGGCGGAGCCGGGATGCGTGCCTCCGCCAAGTGGGGCGCCGTCTGGCGCGAAGAACGCGACGAAAAATACATCGTCTGCAACGGCGACGAAAGCGAACCGGGCACGTTCAAGGATCGCGAACTCCTGCTCCGCAAGCCGCACCTCGTGATCGAAGGCGTGATCCTCGCGGGCCTGATCACGAACGCAACCCGCGGGTTCATCTTCATCCGGCACGAATACCTCGAGCAGATCAAAGCCGTCCGCGCCGCCATCGCGTATGCGGAGGAAATGGGCGCGTGCGGGGATAAGATCTTCGGCACGAACCGCAGCTTCAAAGTCGATGTCTTCGTCAGCCCCGGCGGATACATCTGCGGCGAACAGACTGCGCTCATCGAGGCGATGGAAGACCATCGTGCGCAACCGCGCAACCGCCCACCGGAACTCATGACCAACGGCCTGCGCGACAAACCCACCGTCGTCAACAACGTGGAAACGCTCTCCTGGACCCCGATCATCATGCTCAAGGGCGGCGAGTGGTATCAGAATGCCGCCGATGGCGAATTCGTGGGTCGGCGGTTGATTTCCATCAGCGGCGATCTCGTGAAACCCGGCGTCTATGAGGTGAAGGTCAGCGACACCCTGCAAAAGGTGATTCAGTACGCCGGCGATTGTTCGGGCACGCTGAAAGCCGTCGCGAGCAGTGGTCCGTCCGGCGGGATTCTGCCGGCGCTCGTCACCGTCGCCTCGCACTTCACCTCCCGCCTCGCCGCCACGCTCGTCGAACTCGATCGCGACAATCTCAAAGAGCTCATGATGAAGATGGTTCGCTACGGGCTCCGCGATCCGGAACAACCGCGCACCGCCATGGATCTGCCGAATGGCGTTCACGATTGCCTCGACTACCTGATTGAAATGGAAAAAAAACTCGAGGAGTCAGGCAAACGCTTCTTCTTCGATATCCGCAAACTCCCCCTCGATCTCAATCAGTTCAAGACGCTCAGCAAGATTCTGGGTGTGGGGATGGGCAAAGATGCCGATATGATGATCGGTTCGTCGATGGGGAAATCCGCCGGCATGATGCTGGGTGCGGGCGTGGTGGTCTATTCGCGCGAAGGCGCACCCAACATGCTCGAGCACGCCATCAATTTCACGGAGTTCTTCCGGAACGAATCGTGCGGCAAGTGCGTCCCGTGCCGGCTGGGCTCACAGAAACTCGTCGAGATCGGGACCGACCTTCTGAAGCGCAGCGCCAACGGAACGCTGACCAAGCAGACGTCGGTCGGCGCGGATGGCCGCGAGCAGCCGGGTCTGCTTCAGCAGGCGTCGCTCATCAGCGATATGTCGCTGGCGATGGTCATGACCTCCATCTGCAGTCTGGGACAGGTCGCACCGAATCCCCTGATGACGGTGCTGCAATACTTCCCGCATGAAATCAAGACCGTAGGCTGAGGCCGACGGATACGAGGAGTGTGTCGATGCCGATTTCCCTTGACCTTTGGGATTCGCTGGGCGGTGGCGGACGCGAATCGGAAACCCCGTTTGCACGCGACGAAGACGGCAATCTGATCCGGCGTGTCACGGCGACGCTCAAAGACCTCGAAAAGAAAATCGATGTCGTCATCGACGGCATCGTGGTCAATGACATGCCGCTCGCGACTTACGTCAAAGACGCGCAGGGCGTTCCGCAGTTCGACCTCGACGGCTATCCCAAGCTGCGCAAGACCACCATCTACGACGCCGCCTCCGAACTCGTCCGGCGCGGAACCTGGACCAAGGACGAACTCGAGCGCCGCATCCCCGTTCTCTGCCATCGTGAACATTTGAACCCGGTCGCGGTCTGCCGCATGTGTTCGGTCCACGTCATCCGCAAGAAACGCGGCAAAGGCGGAAAGCTCGAACCAGGCGACAAACTCGTGCCGGCCTGTCACTTCGAAATTCAGCCCGGGATGGTGGTCACGACGCGTGGCGGACCCAATCCGCCGAATACGGAAAAGACCGGCCGCGACTTCACCGCCGAGGTCTTTCAATCCATCCGCGTGCTGACGGAATATCTGCTGGCGGATCACTACAAGCCCGATCTGTCCGAACGCAACATTTACACCAACGAACTCAAAGCCGTTGCGGAGAGCCTCGACGTTTCCGATGCGCGGTCCGGTATGCCATCGCGACTCGTCGGCAATCGCCCGAGCCGCAATGCGGAGCGGCATCCGAAATCGCGCAAATCCATCCCGCTCCCGGTGGTGACCGATCACCGCGCTACGCTGCACGAACTTCCGGAATCGGGCGTGCGGCCGGAACTTCCCTATTCCTCGCGCACGGTCGCCGTCGATCACGATCGCTGCATCGTCTGCGATCGCTGTGTCCGATCATGCCACGATGTCCGGCCGTTCAAAGTCATCGGCCACACCGGCAAGGGCTATCTGACGCGGATCAGCTTCGACCTCGACGAGAACATGAACGATTCGTCCTGCGTGCAGTGCGGTGAATGCATGAACTCGTGCCCGACCGGTGCGCTGCAGCTCAACCGCCGGATCGTGCCGATCGCACTCCGTGAGGAACTCGGAATCCGTGAGAAGGATATCGACGACCCAATCTTCGTTTCCGTCGGCGCGAGCGAAGCGGAACTCAATTCGAATGCCAGCGAATCCATGGACCTGAAGAACCCGCGCACGCCGCTGAAATCAACATTGATCATCAAGTCGCGCACCACGGGCAAAACCGCCACCGGCTACCTCTCGGCGGAGGAGATGCGGGAACTGGAATTCGATTACATACCAAAAGACGGTGGAAAATCCCAGACATTCAAGCCGTTCCGCGATGTCCCTCTGTCCTATCTGCGCTGGAACGAAGGCGCCGTGCGCCTGCTGAAGCTGAAGAAGGGCGATGAGATCTGTACGCAAGACCACTATTCGAACGTCGCCTTCTTCGTGAAGTCCGGCGACTTCGGAATCTGGAAGCGGACCGAAAAAACGAAGAAGGGCGCCAAGTCCACCGACATCGGCGAGCAGAGCAAGTTCACGCTCAATCGTACGCACACCATCATCGGTGAACTCGCGCCGCTCTCGAACCAGCCGCGCCAAGCCACCATCCGCGTCGTCTCTGATCAGGCGGAGGTCTACGAAGTTACGCGGAACCTGCTCGACGTGGTGCAACGGGCGGAGTCCGCACGCGAAATTCTCAGCCTCGTCTACACCCGCAACGCCCTCTTCGCCTGCCTCGAACAGAAGGGCACGCCGGAAGAACCCACGCTCTTCGAAGCCCTCAGCGGCAAGGAACGCGCGGAACTCGTCACGCTCCTCACGCAGGGGATCCGCGACGAGAAGCGGAAACTTCCCGATGTCTCCAAGCGACGCGAGACCGACGACGACGGCCGCAAAATCGTTTATCCCACCATCGATCCGGATGCGAACCTGATCCGCGCGACTCTTCGCCAATGCCGCCGGGACGAAAAAATCGTCATCGAAGGGGAAAGGGCGCAGGATTTCTACATCATCCGTTACGGCACCACAAAAGTGTCGATCCGGGCGGAGGATCGCGAAGTCATCGTCAGCAAACAGACCGAAAACGAATACTTCGGCGAAATCGCGCTCATGGAAGACGGTCGCCGCACCGCCACCATCACTGCGCTCGATACCGTCGAACTCGTCCGCGTCCCCAAGAAACTCTTCGAAGTGATGATCGAGCGGTACCCGTCCATCAAGGAGAAATTCCTCCAGACGGCCGCCGCCCGCATGCGCCGCGGACTGACCGCCAAACCGGTCGTCAATAACTACCTCTCCGATTACCTGAATCAGGGACTGTACCAGGGCCGCAATCTCTTCGTTCTCGATCTGAAATCCTGTACACGTTGCGATGAGTGCACCCGCGCGTGTGCCGACTCCCACGGTGACGGCTACAGCCGCCTGATCCGCGAAGGGATGCGCTTCGGCAATTATCTCGTCGGCGGATCCTGCCGCTCCTGCTACAAGCCCTACTGCATGGATGGCTGCCCGGTCGATGCCATCCACCGCACCGGCACGCAACTGCAGATCAAGATCGACGATCACTGCATCCGCTGCGGACTGTGCGAGCGCAATTGTCCGTATGGTGCGATTCAGATTCCGGACAAACAGGAAGTGCTGCAGAAGATCAGCATCGCGGACAGCGCCATCAACTGCGACAAATGCTATGGACTGGTACCGGATGGCGCGGATCCGTTCTGCGTGGCCGCCTGCCCCCACGAAGCCGCCTTCCGCATGACCGGCCCGGATCTTTACGAAAAGGTCACGAAGACGAAGATTTAGATGCAAACTGAGCGGTGGACGTCAGTCCTCCGAGTCTTTGTGTATCTCCTCAGAGCGGGGGACGTCAGTCCTCCGAGTCTTCATTCGAATCGACTCTGAGCGGGGGCTGCTGGTCCCCCATAAGCATAAAAGGGTCGTGTCACCTTTTACTTTTCCCACGGGCGGTTCACTCACGAAAGTGGAGTGACAGCAGGTGGTGGCAAGTAAAGGAACATAGTCATGACAACATGGAATCATCCGTTCCCGCCATCTACTTCTCGTTATATCGAACAGTTCGAGGTGTGTGTTGGAGCTTCGTTGCCGCCAGTCTACAGGAAGTATTTACTATTCCAAAATGGAGGCACACCATCTGACTATCTGAAATTTCGCATTCCTTCAGTCGCAGACGATTATGGCGGAGTATTACTTGGGGCGATGTATGGAATTGGGAATCGAGGAGAGGGTGTGGATTTGGAAACTCAACTTGAGGAACTCAATGATGTAGTTCCTGAGGGCTACATTCCGATCGGCGAAGACCCTGGCGGAAACTTGCTGCTTCTTTCATTGCATTCACACTCAAAAGACCACATTTTCTTTTGGGATCGAGTTGGCATATTAGCTAGAGAGAGAGGACAGAATCTGTTTCCAGTTGCTGAAGACATCAACCAATTCTTAGAATCCTTGCGTCTGATGGAAGATAGATAAGAATGAGGAAAATAGCGGCGTAGTTACGGCGGAGGCATTCGATCCGCGCGACCGGGAAAGTGTACAAATAGACATTATATCTGCTCGTCAAGTGTCTCTTCGCCAAGAGGTGTGTGTACGAGTTGGCGAAGTTGGCGAACTCGCCTGCCAGTTTGGCAGCAACTCGGAATAATGCCTGGAAAATCAACACTTTCTCGTTTTTGAACATTTTTCCACAAAAATGGAATTCTTGAGCGCCGGGAGGCGGTGGAACAACAGTTCGTACACTTGTGAACATGCGTATCGTCATTCGTCGATCGGAAACTGCACCTGCGCCAGCTTCGCGAAGGGGTCGTGGCCGTGCGTGAACGCCAGCTCCACCGCGGCGGTACGGCTGACGCGGATGCGCATCTGCTTCACCGGCTCGGGAAACAGCTCGCCATCGCAGTATGCTTGAAGCGGCCGCTTGTTGGGGTCGATCGTTTCCAGCAGCACTTCCGCCGACAGAGGCAGCACCGCCGGACGCCAGAAGGCGGGGCGCAGCACGTTGGAGCCCACCAGCAGCAGGACTCCGGTGTTGAGCGGGACCGGCGGAGCGCCCATCGCGCGGGCATAGGACGTCGAGCCGGCCGCCGTCGAAACCAGCACGCCATCGCCGATCAACTGCTTCATCCGCACAGTCCCGTTGACGCTCACGCGCACCCACGCCGTCTGACCGGTCGCCCGCTCCACCCACGCTTCGTTGAAGGCGATCGCTTTCTGCTGCCCACCGGAAACGAATTCGACTTCCACCAGCAAGAGCGGAAGGTGATAGAGCAGGAGTTCCTCGCGCCAGAAGGTGGTGACGTCGCGACCGCTGAGCAGGAAGCCCAGCCCGCCGGTGTTGATGCCGTAGAACGGCAGGCGCTCGCGCCAGTGTTTGCGGATCGCGCGAAGCATGGTCCCGTCGCCGCCGACCGCCACAATCATTTCCGGCACGTCACCGGTATACGGGGCGAGTAGTTCGCCGATATTCCGTGACGTTTCCTTCCACTCATCGACATACAGCTTGAACCTCGCGTGTTCAGGTTGAAACGTAGCCCGTTCATCCGCCGGGACATCTCGATAAAGCCCGTGCCGGCGAATGTAGGCCGCGACGTTTGGTTGAAGGTGAATATTCGCTGCCGTCTCGCCCTGATTGAGCATCATGCGAACGGTCTGGCTGGGAACATATGGATCGTGTTCGATCACAACGTTCTTGGGAGGCAGATCGGCGGGATCGAGAGGTTCGCCGCGCTCGCGCAGCACAATGAACCCCACCGCCTTCCACTGCTCGGCTCCGCGTTCCCATTCCGTATGGATCATGGAGCGTCCGTGTGCGCCTCCGCGAATCCAGTCGGCCGAAATGACGTGCCAGAACTCGACACCCTCCGCCTCGTAGCGGTCGGTCAGACAGGCGGGGGGGCTGTGGCAGTTGTCTTCGAGATCGGAGAGGTCGACGGTGAGGCCGCGTTCTTCGAGTCCGCGGAAGTGAAGGTCTGAGAGCGTCGCGCGATGGATGGGCAGGCTTTCCGCCACCGGAGCCGGTTTCGGACGCGGACCCGCCGGCACGACCACCACGCGATCAAACTGTTCGACGAGTCGTTCCGCAATCCTGCGATGGTGAAGTGTGGGCGGGTCAAACGGGGCATGATAGACGGCAAGGCGGATCGACATGATTCCGGATACCTGCGAGCGAGAGTGGGTCACGCTCGCATTGTACCGAACTCTTATTCCTCTTTCCCGCCTGTTTGCTTTTCGTGCTTCGCTTCCCGTACTGCTTTCTTGAAGGGCTGCAATGCAAGGACGTCGGTCACGCGGCGGCCTTCGGCGTTGTAGCGAGGCAGGATGGGCGATTGGTACTTGTTGGAATCGTTGTACCATCCGAGGAAGATTCGACCGGGACGGCGACCGAAGAAGGTATAGTCCGTGCCGAAGGTGCCGTCGGCCACGCCGCGACCTTCGCCACCGACCAATCGACCGCCACCGACGTAGCCGCCGGATTCGTGCGAGCTGATGCTGCCCGTGGCCAGTCGCGAGTACGGCTTGACGGTGCCGGCTCGCTCGTGTGTATGTGGGGCCGGGATGATGAATGTGGACATTCGAGCGGCGAAGGGTTCTTTATCTTCAGCAATCGATTGACCGGCGAAAACAACAAGTAGACATAAAGCAGCACAGGCGCGCATGACCCGTTCCTCCAGGACTGGTAGGAACGGTATCGGCATGCGCACCCAGCGGCATTCAGCGAAAGTTGCCGTGCTTCGCTTATCCTTGCGGATTCCGCAGGTTCTTCTGGTACGGGACGCGGACGTCTCGGATGAAGACTTGATCCACACGAAGGATACTCAGCGGCACGCCGAAGTTGATGGCGCCGGCGTTCGTGACCACGTCGTCCTGATCCACACCGTCACCGGAAACTCCAAACCCGCCGACGAGCCGGCCTGCGGAATAGAGCGGAGCGCTGCCGGGGAAGAAGACGATGCCGTTCTGGCGTGTCTTGTTGTTCGGATCGCGGAAATTCGTGCTCGGGTTGAAGATATCGAATCCGAGTACGCTTTGGAACTGCGAAGCCGGAGCTCGCGGACCGATCTGCAGGCCCGTGAAGCGATCGATGCCCGGATCGTCGTTGAGTTGCGAAAACGGTGCGGGCGGAGTACCGTCGATCCCCAGTGGGAATCGCGGTTCGGCCAAATATCGGAAGCTTCGGTTGGTGAATGCGGTTCCCGCAGGAACTCCGGGAATTTGATCGATTGGCTGCAGGGATGCGGGGTCGGCATAGTAAGCAACGTTTCGCGCTTTGGCGACCGCGACGTCGATCGAGAAGATTGTGGCATCGGGCATTCGGTACAGGCCGACAATTTCGCCATTGAGATCGGCGACGGCGAAAACCATTTTGGAACGGTTGCCGAGCGGCAGACGGATGGCGGCTCGCGTCAAATCCGCCTGAAAGATCCCGCGGGTGATGATGTCTTCCACTTCCGCCGCGGAAATCCCGAGTCCGTCGTGCGGAGTGACCAGCCATCCTTCGGGAACGATTTGCCCATCCCGAAGCGTGACCGGATCGTTCAACACGCCATCGTTGTTTCCATCGGCATCGACCACCACATTGGTCCCGCTGTTCGGATCGCCTGGCCCGACAGCGGCGCCGATCTGGCGAAGGATCTTGATCCCTTCCGTGGGAATGCCGGGGCCGAAAACTTCCAAGTTGATCCCAACAAGGTAAATACTGTTGAGGCGATTGTCCGCTAGGAAATTGATTACTCCTTCAATCTGACCTGCGAGACCCTCCGGCAGCGCGATCCCCCCGACGATCGCCTCTCCACCAACCGCTGCGAAGGCGATCCACTCCGCTTCGAGGGTGCGATCGGGCTTGGTGGGATCGAAGGTGGTACTGTTTGACGAGTTCTCTTCGGTTGCGAAACCCGTCGTTCCCGGGAAGAACACACCGATCCCGCCGACGACCTGACCATTTTTCAGAATGGGGATACCGCCGGGAAGAGTACCGATCCCGCGACCTTGTCCGCCGGGCAAGAGGCCGGACTCGACACCGTACGAATCGGGTGCGGTCAGATCTTGGCCATCCGGCACGAAGGCATCCGGGAGGTCGAAGCGTTGCGCGAGCGGAACGTCATCCGCCGTGCCGCGAATTCCGTCAGCACCCGGATGGGACGATCCATCGCGGTTGGTGTATTCGATGGCGAAGAGGTCCACTTGCGGCGTGAACGCAATCCCGCTCGGGAAGTGGGCATTGATGCCGACGTTGGCCACAGTCCCCGGTCCGCGATCGGTTGAGTTCGGATCGGTGATATTCGGATTCGATTCCGCTTCACGCTGAGTGACGGTGGTTTCGCTAAGATTCTGAATCGTGCGTGAAGTGAGCGGGGCGGCGTTGCTGGCGAAGAACGCTCCGGTCCGCGCTTTGGCGATCGCACCGTCGATCGCGAAGACAAGATTGGCGGTGTTGCCTGTGATTTCGGTTGCGACTCCGTTTTCAACTCGGACGCCGAGAATGCGGCCGTTGCGATCGAGGATGGCGATGATGGCGTCATTCGATGAAGATGCGGCTGCGGCTCGCTGAAGGAGAATATCCACTTCAGCAGCGGTGAGCGTTTCCTGCGGTTGACCGAGTGAGTTGCTGGAGGCCGGGATGACCGCTTCGCGAATAAATTGGCTGGCCGGTGTGCCAGCGGCCACATTGTCGTTGCGTCCGACCTTATAGAGATTGTTGAGTCCGGTCCCGCCGTCGAACGTATTGAGGCCAAGTCCGCCTTTGAGGACGTCGTTGCCGTCGCCGCCAAGAATCGTGTTAAGTGCGCCGCCGCCGGAAAGCCGGTCCGAGCCATTTCCACCGTCGAGCATCGTATTGATGAAAACGTGCGGATCGACCTTCACGACATCGTTGCCGTCGCCAGCCTGGACATTGATCTGATTCACACCGACGATGGCGAAGCGGCCGACTTCCAGACCCTGTTCCGTCACGACCAGATCGGTCCCATCACGGAATATTGAAATGCGATTATCGTTCGCATCCCCGGCGACATCGAGCACGCCGCCGTTGAGCGTGGGGATCACCGCGGGTTGCTCACGGGATTCCAATGTCTCAAGCCGGAACGGGACTCGGCGCTTGAGTCGTGCGGTTTCCGTATTCATCTTGGTCCCTCATCCTGGAATCTGGCGCACCATCTTCCTGATACAATCGGCAGAATCGGTAGCCGAATTGGAACGAAATTGAAACATTCTGTACAGTCCCTCGGATCGGTCTTTGCCCGGATAAATTGGACAAGCTCACAAATACCCCAAATTACGTGACGCGAAGAATCGTTGCTTTCCTCATGTTCGGAGCATCCATGTCCGATACTTCTCCGAAGTACGCCATTCCAATGGACTCGGAAACGGTTGCCGAATCGGATCCGATCGTGTGAATGATGATCGCGGGAGAATGCGATGAGAATGTGGACTCGCTTCCGGATGCTGACTGCAGTCTCGATTTTGGCTGCAGGAAATCAGAGCTTTTCGCAATCACCGCCAGCGGATCTTCCGGGCATCGCCGTTACGGATCCAACGCAACCGAAGCCACGCGATCCATCCGAACGCGTACTTGAACCCAACCGTTCACCCGACGTCATGGTCGTTGAACCCGCAAGCGCGACCGATATCCTGACCGCGCCGCCGTTCGATCCGCCGCTTGGCTTCGCCGGACCTAGCACCGTGATTCCCCGCAGCGGAACCAATGCCGAATTCGTCACAGTCGAAGACCGCTGGCGCCTCGGGTTCCCCGAATGGGACCGCTACGGCAACAGCCACAAGTGGATCGCGGACTCCGCCTACCGCCTCGGACGCATCGTCGATCCGTACAACCTCAACGTCCTCAAGGGCGACTACCCGATTTACGGCCAGCATACCTTCCTGAATATGACGGGAAGCACCATCGCTCTCTTCGAAGGCCGTCAGGTTCCGACGGCCACAACGCCGTTTGAAAGTACCGCTCGGCCATTCCAGTTCGAGAACTTCGGCCGACCGAACCAGTTCCTCTACTCGCAACTGTTCACGTTGTCGTTCGATCTATTCCACGGCGATACGGCCGCGTTCAAGCCAATGGACTGGCGTTTGAAGGTCACGCCTGCGTTCAACGTCAACCATATCGACGTGGACGAACTCGCTGTCGTGAACCCGGACGTCCGCAAGGGCACCCAGCGGAGCCGCTCCTGGTTCGCGCTTCAGGAAGCGTTCGGCGAATTGAAACTCGCGGACACGAGCCCCGAATACGACTTCATGTCGGTCCGGGCCGGTATTCAACCGTTCAGCTCAGACTTCCGTGGTTTCATCTTCAGCGACGTTAACCGCGGGGTGCGGCTCTTCGGGACGCGCAACGGAAACCGCGAGCAATACAACCTGGCCTTCTTCCGCCAGCTCGAAAAGGAAACCAATAGCGGTCTCAATACGATGGAAGACCGCGACCAGAACATCATCATCGCCAACTACTACCGCCAAGACTTCATGTTCCCCGGATACACACTCCAGGGGAGCGTCCATTACAACAACGACGGACCCGATACCCTCTTCGACCGCAACCGCTTCCTCGTACGCCCGGACGCCACCGGGATCTTCCAGCCGCACCGCGTCGAAGTCGCCTACCTCGGCTTCGCCGGCGACGGTCACATCGACCGCTTCAATATCTCGCATGCGTTCTACTGGGCACTCGGCCGCGACAGCAACAACCCACTCGCCGGCAAACCGCAGTCCATCAGCGCACAGATGGCCGCCCTCGAACTCTCCTACGACCGCGACTGGGCACGCTTCCGCGTTTCCGGCCTCTGGGCCTCCGGCGACAGCAACGTCTCCAATGGACGCGCAACTGGCTTCGACTCCATCCTCGACAACACCGTCTTCGCTGGCGAAGGCAGTTTCTACAACCGCCAGAACCTCCCGCTCTTCGGGGTTCAACTCGTCCAGCGGAACAGCTTGTTCAACGGTCTGCGATCCAGCAAAATCCAGGGCCAGACGAACTTCGTGAACCCCGGTCTCGAACTCGTCAACTTCGGGTTCGATGCCGACATCACGCCTCGCTTCCGCGTCGTCAACAACATTAACTACATGTGGTTCAACAAGACGAACGTCCTCGAACAGTTCGTTTATCAGAATAAGATCGATCGCGATATCGGTGCGGACTTCAGCACCCTCTTCGAATGGCGTCCGGTCCTCAACAACAACGTCATCATCCTCAGCGGTGCTTCGGTGTTCGTACCCGGTGGCGGCTTCCGTCAGCTCTACAACCGTCAGGACGATCGCGTCAATCCGCTCGCATCCATGTTCATGGAAGTCGTGCTGACCTACTAATGGAATCAAAGGGTCTGATATCGCAGATCGATATCGATAGAATATTACCGCATCGCAATCGCCAGCGGCGCGGGGAATTTCATGCCCGAATCCAGAACCATCCTGGTCTTGAACTTCGGTTCTTCGACCTTCAAGTACGCTGTCTTCCAAGGCACAAATCGACTGCAAAAAGAAACTGTACCCTTTCAACCCAACGATCCGCAGTCGATTGATTCGCTGATCACTCAACTGAATCTTCAGCACCTCGACGCAGTCGGACATCGCGTCGTCCATGGCGGAAGCCGATTCCAGGCACCGCATAGAATCGGATCCGAAGAACGCCACACTCTCGAGCAACTCGTTCCGCTCGCGCCCCTGCACCTCCCCGCCGCGCTCGCCGGCATCGACGCCATCAGCCGCATCTGGCCCAATATTCCCCAGGTCGCCTGCTTCGATACCGCGTTCCACGCCACGCTGCCCGACATCGAACAACACTTCGGAATCCCCCGCCGATTCCACGATGTCGGCTTCCGACGCTACGGCTTCCACGGGCTCTCCTACGAATCCATCGCCCGTCAACTCCCCACCATCTCTGAACGCGCCGCTCACGGTCGAACCGTCGTCTGCCATCTTGGCAACGGATCCAGCCTCTGCGGAATGATCGCCGGTCGAAGTCACACCACCACCATGGGCATGACCCCGCTCGATGGCCTGCTCATGGCCACGCGGCCCGGCCGTCTCGATCCGGGCATCATCCTTCTCTGGCTCAGAAACGGCATGACCGCCGACGCCATCGAACAGATCCTCGAACACGAATCCGGCGTACTTGGCGTTTCGGGAATCAGCTCCGATTTCAAAACGCTGCAGGAATCGCAGGCCCCGGAAGCACGAGAGGCGATCGAGCTTTATGCACGAATCGTGGCCAAGGAAATCGCCGCCGCCGCTGTCGTCCTCGGCGGTCTCGATGCGCTGATCTTCACCGCCGGCATCGGCGAACACTCCGCTCTCGCCCGCGCACTAATCTGCAATCAACTCGCTTGGCTCGGCGTTCATTGTGATGACCATCACAACCAAATGAACGAACAGCGTCTGCACGCCGACGCCAGCACTATCGAAATCTACCGACTTCCAACGGATGAAGAATCCATCATCGCCGATCACACCGCTGATCTTCTCGGAGAATAAAGATGACGACTGACCTGAAGCCTGCCGAACTCGATCGAATCGACGCCTACTGGCGGGCTGCGAATTATCTCTCGGTCGGCCAGATCTACCTCTACGACAACCCCCTGCTTCGCGAACCGCTGACGCGCGATCACATCAAACCCCGACTCCTCGGCCACTGGGGTACCACGCCCGGTCTGAACTTCATTTATGTTCACCTGAATCGCGTGATCCAGCGCGACGACCTGAACGTGCTCTACATCTGCGGACCCGGACACGGCGGCCCGGGCATGGTCGCAAATACCTACCTCGAAGGCACTTACACCGAGTTCTATCCCGAACTCACGCTAGACACCGCCGGAATCAAGAAGCTCTTCAAACAGTTCAGTTTCCCCGGCGGTATTCCCTCACACGCCGCTCCGGAAACTCCCGGCTCGATCCACGAAGGCGGCGAGTTGGGCTACGCGCTCTCGCATGCGTTCGGCGCCGTCTTCGATAACCCCGATCTCATCGCCGCCACCGTCATCGGCGATGGCGAAGCGGAAACCGGCCCGCTCGCCACCGGCTGGCATGGCAATAAGTTCATCAATCCCGTTCGCGACGGCGCGGTCCTGCCGATCCTTCACCTGAACGGGTACAAGATCGCCAACCCGACCCTGCTCTCTCTGATGCCTCACGACGAACTGAAATCCCTGATGATCGGTTACGGCTACGAGCCATTTTTCGTCGAAGGGCACGACCCGGCCGTGATGCATCAGACCATGGCCGCCACCATGGATACCGTCGTCTCCCGAATCCACGCGATCTGGCACGAAGCTCGCACCAAAGGATTCCAGGGTCGGCCGCGCTGGCCCATGATCGTTCTCCGTTCCCCCAAAGGTTGGACCTGTCCGCACGTCATTGATGGCAAAGTCGTCGAGGATTCCTGGCGCTCGCACCAGGTCCCGATGGGCGATGCCCGCAAGCCGGAGCATGTGACGATTCTCGAACAGTGGCTCAAGAGCTACAAGCCGGACGAACTCTTTGATTCGAACGGTCGCCTCAAACCGGAACTCGCGGATCTGGCACCCAAAGGCCATCGCCGCATGGGAGCCAATCCGCATGCCAACGGCGGATTGCTCCTCAAGGAACTGCTATTACCGGACTATCGATCGTACGCGGTGAGCGTGCCCGCACCCGGTGGCGCGATCGCCGAGTCCACGCGCGTGCAAGGAAAATTCCTTCGCGACGTCATGAAGGCCAATCTCGCCAACGCCAATTTCCGAATCGTCAGCCCGGACGAAAATGCCTCGAATCGCTGGGCGGACGTCTTCGATGTCACGAAGCGCTGCTACGTAGACCCCGTCCCCGAGAACGCCGATCTCACCTCACCCGACGGCCGAGTTCTCGAAGTCCTCTCCGAACACCAGTGCCAGGGCTGGCTCGAAGGGTACTTGCTCACCGGCAGGCATGGCTTCTTTAATTGCTATGAAGCCTTCATCCACATCATCGACAGCATGTTCAACCAACATGCAAAATGGCTGAAAGTCTGCCACGAGATCCCCTGGCGCAAGCCGATCGCATCCTTGAATTATCTCCTGACCTCACATGTCTGGCGGCAGGATCATAACGGCTTCTCGCACCAGGATCCGGGCTTCATCGACCATGTGGTGAACAAAAAATCCAGTGTGATTCGCGTCTATCTTCCGCCGGATGCCAATACACTTCTCAGCGTGACCAGCCACTGTTTGAAGAGCAAGAACTACGTCAACGTGATTGTGGCCGGCAAACAGCCATCTCACCAATGGCTCGATATTGCTGCGGCCGAAGCGCACTGCAAGGCGGGCATCGGCATCTGGGACTGGGCCAGCAGTCCGGGCGAACCGGATGTGGTGCTGGCGTGCTGTGGTGACGTGCCGACGATGGAAGCACTCGCCGCCGTCATGATCATGCGTGAGCACCTGCCGCATCTCAAAGTCCGCTTCATCAATGTCGTCGATCTCATGAAACTTCAATCTGAAAGCGAACACCCGCACGGGTTGTCCGATGATCAGTTCGATGTTCTTTTTACCACGGATAAGCCGATCATTTTCGCATTCCACGGCTATCCCTGGCTCATCCATCGCCTGACGTATAGGCGGAGGAACCACAAGAATCTGCACGTTCATGGCTACAAGGAAGAAGGGACCACGACTACTCCTTTCGATATGGTCGTGTTGAATGATCTCGATCGTTACAAGATCGTCTTGAATACGATTCAGCGCGTGCCGGGACTTGCGGAGCGGGCAACGTCCGTGATGACTTATCTCAACGACAAACGCGTGGAGCACAAAGCCTACATCGCTGAGACGGGTGAAGACCGGCCGGAAATCCTGAACTGGAAATGGCAAAGCCGATAAATGACGTGATCGAGGGGCCTTGACCTCCAATGCGAAACTTCGACTTTGGAGGTCAAGACATTGCCGAGAATGATTTAGCGGCGGTCTTGGTTTTCGTTCATGAAATCCCCACCGGAAAACAGGCGGCTAAAGAAATCTCGCATGCGGGGACAAGGTCATCACGCTCTTTTTTGACACATGTTCACTCATGAAATGGTTGAGGTGATCTGGTGGACTTACGAGGTCGAAACCGGAACTCGGAAGTCGGGCAATCCCGTGACCTCAGAAGTTTGGCTTCGACTTCCGTATTACTTGGACTTCACCGCGTCGCGGCACTTCTTCGCACACGCACGGCAAGCCGCGGCACACGCCAGACACGCCTTGTCGTCCTTGTGCTTCTCGCACTCGGTAGCGCATTTGTCACACGCATCGGCACAGAGCGCCATTATGGCGACGGACATCGGTCCTTTTCGGGCGGCGATCGCGTCACACGCAGAACAGATATCAGCGCAATCCAAACAAAGCTTGATGCACTCCTTGCGCCCGGCTTCGTCAAGGCAGGACGCCACACAGACCAGACACGCCGTACGGCAGTCGCTGCACTCACCGCAACACGTCTCCGCCGCTTTCTCCTGTGCGCGAACCGTTCCCGTCAACCCGGCGACACCCGCCGCCGCGGCGGCACCACTGACCAACATCGTTCGACGATCCATGAGAAACTCCTTCGGTTATGAAGTGATGCAGTGCGAGTTAACCATTCGCCCGCTTCGCATCTTCTTCGATCAGACACAACCCACGTTCAAGCAGGACGATCACGCAGTTATCCACGATCCGGTAATGGACGTTATTGCCATTGCGCCGACCCGCCACGATCCGCTTATCCTGCAGCCGCTGAAGCTGATTCGATACCGCCTGTGGCTTCATTTCCAACGCCTCGGCCAATTCCATAGTCGTAGCTTCGTCCCGGCAGGCGATTTCGTGCAGGAGCCTCAATCGGGTATCGTTGGCCAGCACTTCGAATACTGCTTCCACAGCGCTCGCCTGTTCATAAGTCATCCGGGGGCGCAGTTTGAGACTGGCTTTGACCATACAGGGCTGGGCTGGTAGTCGTTTGGGCATGAATCGTCCTCCATCCACAGATACACTACTCCGTGTATCTGTGGATGTCAAGAGTTTGATTCTCCAAAGTTTTCTTCAGTACTAGCCAGGTTCGGAAAGGCGAACGCAAACATGTCGAAGCCGATCGTGATCATCGGAGCGGGCCTGGCAGGGACCACCCTCGCCTGGCACCTCCATTGGCGAGGGCTCCCTTTTCTGATCATCGATCGGCACGAACGCGTCACATCATCACGCATCGCGGCCGGGCTGATCAATCCGATCACCGGTCAACGCCTTGCACTCTCATGGCGGTTCCATGAATTCGACGCGTACGCCCGGACGTTCTACCGGCAGGTTGAACACGAACTCGGGAAACTGATTTTGATCGAACGCCCCATGGTTCGACTGTTCCAGAACGATCTCGAACGGGAACGCTACGAACGAAAGGCCGGAACGTTCGGCCCACTGGTTCAATCGATCCAACCACCTTTGAATCCGGACGATTTCCATGCGATGGGCGGCGGATTCGAACTTCCATTAACAACAGCGTTGAATGTACGGGAATACATCGATGCGTCGCTTTGTCATTTCGGCGATCGCGTATTGAAAACTTCGATTGACACGCGTTCGATTTCGCCGTTCATTGATCAGGTTCATCTGAATGAACTGGACCGTGATGTGGATCGAGTGATTTTCTGCGAGGGAGCGGAGGGGCGGCGGAATCCGTGGTTTTCGGGTGTCCCCTGGACGCCGGCCAAAGGGGAAATCCTGACCGTCCGGATTCCTGATCTGCGGGAACGGCGCATCGTCAATCATGGCGTATGGCTGGCGTGGAAAGAGGGGGATCTGTTCCGTGCCGGTTCGACGTACGACCGCGACAATCTGAAGCCGGTACCGACGGAATCGGGGCGGGAGGAAATCGTCCGCCGCCTGCGGATGGTCCTGCGGAGACCGTTTGAGATCGTCGATCATGTGGCGGCGATCCGACCGATCATCGACGATCGGTGTCCGATCGTCGGTTGGCACCCGGAACACGAGCGGATCGGCATTTTGAACGGGTTCGGCTCGAAAGGATCACTGACGGCACCGCATTTTGCACAGGCACTGGTCGAATCCCTGGCGAATCAGAAAGCCATCGGTATTGAATCAAATGTTCACAGATATACAAATAGATAATACCGCGAACGATCTCACAATATCGCCTTCCTCTGAATCCACTTTCTTCATTTCCCTGTGAATTTCGATCACACTTTTCACGCCGTTGGCGATTTGAGGATAGAGGCTCGATCGGAACCGATTGACGGTACCCCGAGGATCCTCGACACCTCAGGGAGTCAATCATGTCTCGTCAACACCGAAATCGCCTGTCCCTGCAAACCCTGGAAGACCGCTCCGTACCGGCGGGAATGGTCTCGCTGTCCGAATCAACGTTCCTCCTGGAACAGTTTCGCACGAATCTCGTATCCGCGATCGAGGGCAACGTCGTCGGCTACGCCATCGGCCTTCGCGAGCACAGCGAGAATTTCCCTTTGCAGAATTTCGAGAACGACAACATCGCCGGCGGCGAGGCCCGCACTTCCGACGATACACCGCCCGGGGAGGGCGGGCTCAACATGGAAACCTGGATGCGGATGGAAACCGCCAGCGTGTCCAAGCCGATCACGGCAACGGCGATCCTGCATCTGTTGCAGACGGAGTTCGCGGAGAGTTCCAATCTCGCGGCGGACATCGACGAAGCACTCAACCGGAAGATGGTCGATTACCTCCCGGAAGACTGGAATGTCGAAGTCGATCCCAAGGATCTCGATGATCCGGCAAACTGGAACAAAGGGTTCATTCCTCAGATCACGATCCGCGATCTCCTCCAGCACCGGAGTGGACTGGATAAGAATCACTACACCTACGAGGACGTGAGGAATCGTGTGGAAGCCGGAATCGATGGCGTCTGGCAGGATCCGGACGGATACTCATCGACCAATTATTCGCTTCTTCGCGTGATGCTGCCGTACCTGTGGAGCGAAGTCGACAATCGGATCCTCGATGGCGAATTGCCCAACGATCAACTACCAGACTATCTCAAGAACCATTTGGTCTCGGACTACCCTGGAGCGAGTGTGAATTCGCTTTCGCCCGGCCAGGTGACGGCGTCGCTCTATAAGTACTACGTCCGCACGTTCGTGCTCGGACCGGCGGGGATCGCCAACGCCGACACGCGGACTTCGGGTGAGAATTCCGTGCTCGTCTTTCCCTACGCTGGGAACTGATGGCCATGACACCGGTGATCTGACGGACGAAGCCGGAGGACGCGGGTGGAATCTCTCCGCCGAAGACTTGCAGAAGTTCCTCACGACCCTGCACTACAGCAATGACATCCTGTTCCCCGCCACTCGCGGACTGATGAATGAGCAATACCTCGGTTGGTCCGACAACGGGACTTGGCAGAATCAACCATTCGGCTCCTATCTGGGTCACAACGGCTTAAACGCCGGCGCGACGCTCAGCTATCCGCAAAATGCGAACAGCTCGCCGCATCGAGTGAACACCGCCATCGTTCAGTTCCCGAACGATGTCTCCGCCACGCTGCTCATGAATTCACAAATGGGAGCCGAGCTCGCGCACCCTTTCACACTCATGGCAAACTCGTACGCGAATGCGTGGCCGGTCCTGGTCATCGATGCCGATGCTAGCAACAACACCTTCCAGATCCGGCAGAATGAATCCGACAGCGAATCGATCGACATCGTTCTCGACGGTTCGACGTTCCTGACACTCAAGAGTCAGTCGCTGAATTCGCTGACGCTCCGCGGAGGCGATGGCAACGATACGTTCGATATCGAGTATCTGCCCGATGACATTTCTCTGACTCTGGATGGCGGAACCGGGAAGGACAGCTTCATTCTGGGTGCCGGTTCGGAGTTCGGTAACGTCGTTCAGGGGAATCTGACGCTGATCGGCGGAAGCGATGACGATGACCTGACGATCGACGACAGCAACGGCATCGGAGAGGGCTACAGCATCTCGGCGAATTCGATCACCGCGCCGAGCTATCCGGGAACGCTGGTGTTCAGCTCCATCGAAGACGTGGACCTGACGACGAACGTCGAGGACAACACAATCACGATCGGCGGAGTCGCCGGCGATCAAACCATCAGGGTCTGGAGTGGAGATGGGGCGGACGTTTTTCTCGTCACTGACGTTCAGGCCGGCGGTTCCGTGATTTTGTACGGCGAAGGCGAAGCCGACACCGTTACGCTCAGCGAAGGAAATCTGAGCATGATCGCGGGGACCGTCCACTTCGACGGCAGTTTTGGTTCCGACACGATCACGATCGACGATTCCGCCGCACCCAAGGGTCGAACGATCACTTACGATACCGTCCCGATCGCGGTCACCGGTACGAACGGATTCGGCTCGCTGACACACACGATTCTTGTCGAAGACGTCAGGATTCTCGGCAGCGACTACGACGATGAATTTCGCGTCGAGAAACTGGATCACCGGACCGATCTGGAACTGTTCGGCAACGGTGGAAACGACACCTTCGTGATCGCCGATTCCCTTGGAACATTGGATGCGGTTCAGGGAGCGATCGTGATTCATGGCGGATCGACGACTTCGCCCAATCCGAAGAAGACGGAGCTTTCGGCTACGGACGTTCTCATCATCAATGATGACAATCAGAAGACCTTTGCGGATTTCGAGATCGATGGCAATTCCGCGATCGGCACGGTCGAAAAGGAAGGGTTTGAGTTGGTGCATGACGGTATCGAAGAGGCGGAGCTTCGCCTGGGATCCATTGGCAACAATGTCTTGGTTCACGTGGTTCCCTTGACGACGCACCTGACGATCCTGGGCGGCGCGAACGATGATCGGGTCGAGTTGAGCCCCACGGACGAGAATCTGGGAAGCGTCCTGGGGACCGTGGAATTCGTGGGCGGTGCGGACGATTTCAGCAAGACGCTCAAGGGCGACCAACTGATCCTGCACGATCGGGATCACGTCTCGGCCGGTGCGTACACGCTGAGCGCCGGGCACGCGAGTCGTTCGGGCTGGCTGGGCGTGGACTTCTCCGAGTTGGAAACGGTCCAGTTGAACACGAGCATCCAAGGTTCGACGACGACGATCGCATCGACCTCGCCGGGAACGACCTATTTCGTGCTCGGCCACATGGGAAATGATGATCTGATCGTATCAGGCATGTCGTCGTATGTGCTGTTCCAGGGCAATGCCGGTATCGATACGGCCAAGGTGGTCGGGACGTCCCTTGCGGACACGTTCACCGTCGCCGGCGACACGATCTGGTATCAGACCGGTTGGCTAACCACGCTGAGCAGTGTGGAGCATCGGATCATCGATGGCGGTGCACGTCAGGATTTTCTGATCGTCGAAGGGGTGGAAGGGGTGAGCGAGCAGTTCCGCATCCGGCCCACGACGACGGCGTATTCAGGAATCGTTGACATTGGTTCCCTGGCTCCGGTGCAGTATGTGAATCTGGAGGAGATGGAAGTCAACGGCAACGATGGGGAGGCGGACACGCTTCGTGTGGACGGCCGCAGGCATGCGTGGCTCAACGGCGCGACGAACTACGCGGACGTCTTCGATATCAATCTCACCGCCAACGGAACGTATCAGGATCCGCTTGCGATCCTTCGCGATTCGAACGGCAAACAGTTCCTGCGATTGCGTGACTTCGGCGGATTGAGCGATGTCGAGTTCAATGGTCTGGGCGGCGTTGATACGTTGAATATCCTGGTGGCGCCGGAACCGGCGGATTTGGGTCGGGCGATTCGTGTTGTTGGCGGAGGAGCGCCGGCGAATTCATTTGGCGATCGGTTGAATGTGACCTACACCGCCAGCGGGGCGAGCATGGATTGGGAGCCTGAAGCTGCCGATGAGGGGACGATCGAGTTTCTGTATTCCGTGAATTTGTTCGAGATCGATTATGATGGATTCGGAGCCGATCAGATCGACTTGAACGCGGTATGATGCCGAAAAAAAACGAAAGTTCGCATCCGGACCCGGATAATAAACCTCCGAGTCTGGATGTGAACTTTCGTTCAGTTAATAGACCGCGAGATCCGCTGCTGGAATGGAATTTAGAATTTGAAGTTCAAAATTGACGTAACTCCTTACCGGGCCTAGGCGCTTCCGAAATTTTGGCGTCTTTCCACGGTAGGGTGTGGCAGTGTCGGTGGAAAGACGAGTCAGTTTTTGAACGACTCCGCCACGAGCGTGCGCAACGCGGTGGCGGAGTCCTAGACCGTGATTTGAGGAAGTCAAATGAAAATCTCTTACAATGGACAAATTTCCACATTATGAAGACGGAACCACTGCGATTGACGGATCTTGCCCATGAACTGGTGCGGTTGGTCTTACGGCCGGGCGATGCGGCGATCGACGCGACGGCGGGGAACGGCCACGATACGCTGTTTCTGGCGCAAGCGGTTGGCGTTACGGGACATGTGTTCAGTTTTGATATTCAGGCGGAGGCGATCGTGCGCACCCGGCAGCGGCTTGCCGAGGCTAAGATCGAGAATGTGACTTTGCATCAGGCG
This sequence comes from Limnoglobus sp., assembly GCA_041742055.1. GTDB lineage: Bacteria > Planctomycetota > Planctomycetia > Gemmatales > Gemmataceae > Limnoglobus. The sequence continues at coordinate 41,268 of JBGSJI010000010.1, forward strand.
AGCCATGCACGGATGGGTGAATCTGTCACGATGCCAATTCGGGCGGTGATGTTCAATTTGGGCTATTTGCCGGGAGGGGATAAGTCAGTCATCACTTCTCGAGATTCGACACTTGTGGCTCTGGAATCGGCCAAAGCTCTGCTTCAAAAGGGCGGAATACTGACGGTACTGGCGTACCGTGGGCATCCCGGCGGCATGGATGAAGCGCAGGCAGCTCGCGAGTGTGTGAGCAGTTGGAACGGGAGTGGAATTCGTGTCGAGGAACGGGGCGAAGTCGGCGATCATGCATCGCCGATATTATTGGTAGCTTGGAAAAGCTAGCTTTTGAGTGTGACGACAGCCCCGTGATTGCTGCCACTGGAATTTGCGGCTTCGATGAACGCAACGATCTCGATCATGGTGCTGGCGGGCACGGGAGACTTTCCCGTCTTGAACATCTCGACGATCTTTTTCAGTAATTCCCGGTAGATCACGCCTGTACCCACGGCTGTTGTGTACGGGCCTTTTTCGGCAAAGGCAGTGAAGCCGAAAGAACTTCCACCGGAGCGGTTGCCGCGGATAGTGGCAATGCGGCCGTCCTTCCAGACACCGGTTGCGACATCGGTGTTGGTGGTGTGAGCGCACGTTACGCGGTCGCATCCGGGCCCCATGAGCGCGTAGAGAATCTCCACCGCATGGATGCCGTAGTGAAAGAGGCCGGGATTTCGCGGATGAGTCGAAGCCGGGCCGTACGTTGCGACTCCGAGGATTTTCCCGTGTTTGGAGTTCGAAAGATACTGAACCACTTCGGGAGCATAACGAAGCGAAGACGAACTAAAGATCGGCAGTTTTTTCTTTACTGCGAGATCAACCATCTTTTTGGCGTCATCAACCGAACAAGCGAACGGCTTGTCAACGTAACACGGGATCCCCGCTTCCAGGAACGGTTTGGCGCGTTCGAGATGAACCGAACCATCGACTGCCTCGATGAGCATGGCATCAACTTTACCAATCATCTCTTCGGGTTTGTCGACGAGTGGAACCTCGTATTTTTTCATTTGAGATGTGTAGCCGGGGATCCGCTCCGGAGAGAGTTTGGATTCACCCGGACAACCGATCACGACTTTTGCCCCCTCCACCCACTGATCTTCCGCGATGTCGAGGTGATTGAGACGTTTGGTGAATTCGACTGCGTGTGACGTATCGAAGTCGAGTAATCCCAGGCGGATCATCGGTCACTCCTGACGGAGGGCGGAGAGGATGGGAATGCGCACGGCGTTGGCGGACGCAATCACGATGACAATGGTACCAAGCCCAAGCACGCCGACCAAGAGAATGCCCATTTTCATCCAAGGAATCGTACCGCCCAATGCCATATGCGGCAGGACAGACAGAACAGCGGAGAAGAGACCTAGGAGCACACCGAGCAGAAGAAGGAGCAAGTTCTCACGTAAAATCAGTATGCGGATGGCATGAAGCGAATAGCCGACAGCGCGAAGAAGAGCGAATTCGCCGAGTCTCTCCCACACTCCGCGGAGGATCACGATCGCGAGTCCCAGTACCCCCAAAAGAAGTCCAAAACCACCCAGTAACTGGAAGGTGGTGAGATAGGTGCTGGTCACTTCCTGATAGGTTGCGACACGCTCGCGGGTTGGCGTTACAGCGACCCCGTTACTTTGCAATCCGGCTGAGATCAATCGCCCGACTTCTTCAGCAGATTCGGAAGTGGCTTCCATCAGTTGGAGACGGAATCCTTCTTCACGTGGATACAACTGGCGGAGAAACTGATCCGCCATCACAAGATCGCTTTGAAACGGACTATCGAGAAGCGTACCCACCAATCGGCACTTCACGGTGCGACCCTGATCATCCTGAACTTCCAGGATGTCTCCGACAGAAATCTTGAGCATCCACATGGCCGTGTTCTGTTCGACAAAGATCGGAATCGCGCCATCGTCCTCGTCCCTCTCCTCAAGCAACTCCCAGGGATTTGAACCTTCCAGCGGTTTGTGCGAAGCAAAGCGGAACCCGCCTCGATCTATCAATTCCGCCGGGATTCCCACCATCCGAGGCTTTCCAGCCTGATAGAGATTTAAGCAACTGGCGTCATCGCCGGAAACGACGCGGATCGGAATACTGGTGATGATCTCTTTAAGTTGGTGTTCAGCGGCGTCTTCCAATTCCTGGCGATCTTGGTCAGGTTGTCGTTCCGCGAGTTGTTGAAAGTATTCGTCAAGGCCTTGAAGGATATCGTTCTGGCCTGCAACAGAATCCAGCCTTTGAAAAAGAGGCACATCTGATTCCACGAGCAAATTGAAGCCTCCACTACCACCGGTCTGGCTCGCGAAATCTCTCTCTGGCTTCCTTCGAAAACTTTCGACCGCAATAATCAAGAACGTAGCCGTGCCAAGCAATACAATCGTGAGCAAACTTCGACTCATCGCTCGCGAAGCGTTCCGCAACCCGAGATCTCCCAGTGACCGCGCCAGCCCACGTCTGTGAAGCAACCATCGCTGAATTATGATCAACCCCGAAATGAAGATCAAACTCCCACCGCTAAAGAAACTCATTGCACGAAAATCCGGGTTCTCGATGAATGAACCACCGATCAGAGAAACACTGGCTCCGACACTGCTCAGGAAGAAAATGATGTAACTCCATCCCCGATGGGATCTCGTAGTCGATTCCGGAAGTTCAACTCGTCCACGAAGAAGCAATGGCGGAGCGATGCGGACGAGTTTGCGCACCGCCAACCAGATCGTCATCGCCGTCATCACGTTTGTCAAAACGATACCCAGAACCACACTAACCAAGCTGAGATGCGGACGCAAAAAAGTCTTGACCCCGGGATCCGGCCAGAGGTCGACAATGAGAGCTATCAAAATTCGCGAGTAGATAAACGCCAGTCCAACGCCGATCACTGTACCCACGATTGCAATGATCATTCCCTCGGTCATCAGGAGGCTGATGACTTTCCAAGGGGAAAATCCAAAAGCAAGAAAGTTCCCGATCTCCTTCGCGCGGCGCTCCGAGTTCAAACGGAACATCAAACCGACGAGCAACAGTGCGGCCATGATCAGGAAAAAGCTGAATCCCAGGAACAAGCCACCAAAATCGGTTCCTCCACGACTGGCGGACAAAAGTCGATCGCGAACCGGCTCGACGACAATCCCGCCTTTTTTCGGAGTCAGTCTGTTTCGCAGGAGCGGTGCGAATTGTCTGGCCAGATCCTCGACCGATTGGTTATTTGCAGGCGCGATGCGGACGGAATTCACCGTACCGAACCGGCTCTTGAAGTATTTCTCTCCTGCCATGCGTGAAACGTAGGCTTTTGGAGTTGTCCTGTATTGCTTCCAATACTCTTCGTTGATGTCATTCGGTTTGATACGCGATCGATCAAAAGTGAATGGTGGTTTCCAATCCGAAATATTCAGCCTGTCGGTGATCCCTGGGAACGGGGGTGTCAGACTAGGGTCGCGAGCCGCACCCTCCAGTGGAATACGCCCTTTCAATACGAATCCGACAGTAATTGTTTGTTCACCCGACTCAATGTCCGCAGCAAAGAACCTCAGCGTGATGCGGTCTCCAATTTTCGCATCGCGCAATGGTGATTCGGGCCAGTCGACCAACACAATCTCGTGCTCGTTGATATCATCAACGCCTTTCGGCAAAAAGGGGCCGAGAGGCGCCTTGGCATTCGCATCGACAGCCGCAACGATCGAATACGGTATGTCGTGATTTTTCCATGCAATGTCGTTGGCTAGATACGCAGTGGTACGAGAACTTCTCACCGCGAGTTCGCTTGCGATTTCCTCGATGACTTTTACCGTTGTCGAGTCGAGCACTAGTCGATCGGTCTCAACAGAGAGGTAGGAAAGTTCTCGAGAAAGGATTTTCGTTCCTGAACGGTCATCTCGTTGGGTGCGGAGCCGTATACCCCAATCCGGAAGATCAAGATGCTGTGCCAACCGTTGTTCAACATGTTCAGCGGATGGTCCGAACGCTAAGAGAGCGTTAACCCGATCGATTATTTCTCCGAGTTTTTCTCGATCTCGAATCGCTCGTCTGTCTTCTGTTGTGACCAGAGTGTTTTCCTGCAATGGTTGCAAGGGAACATAAACATTCATCGCAGCGGCCGGGTTCGGCAGCAATTGAAACTCGTTGGCGGGATGTTCCGGCGGGAGAATCTCCGCAACTTCAACAGTTGCGTCAGCGGTCGTGGCGTCGGCGTTCCGATTGCCAAGTATGGACGATCTCGGAACCGCCGTGAGTTGTTGAACGAAGAGTTTAAATTTGTCTCCGGATTGAAGCCCAGCTTTTTCCGCAATATAAGATGACAGAATGGCCGCTATTGAATTTTTCTCGGGCGGGGTCATCCCCATTCTGCGAAACCCTTCATCCGTAAGGCCTATGACGGTGACTTTCGGAAGTGATAGTAACCGATTCTGATTACGGATCGATCCGTTGAGAAATAACGCGGGGACCACATCGGTCATGGTCGCGGTGGAGGTTCGGATAAGACGCTGCCCGGTCCACGCGGCCGTGACCCCGTTGAGTTGTCGTTCCGATCGGTCGCGCAAGCTGCCACGAAGAGAATCGCCGACAAACAACGCGCCTGTCAGAACTGCCGTACTGACAATGACGGCCAAACAAACGGCCAGATTCCCCCGCCAATGAAATATCAAATTCCGTAATGGGACCGATCGAAGTGTTCTCATTTCAACTCTTCCGTTCAAGTCGGCCGTCGATCATTTCTGCCTGTGACGGAAAGGTGCTCGCAAGTTCCGAGCTATGAGTAACCGCTATAAGAATTGCCGATGCGGACCGGTGTAACTCCAGTAGAAGTTCGCCGATCGATTGGGCATTCGTTCGATCGAGATTGCCGGTGGGTTCGTCGGCGAGAATCAGATCCGGTTTGTGGACGAGTGCGCGGGCGATGGCAACTCGCTGACGTTCACCCCCGGACAATTCCGCAGGACGATGATCAATTCGAGAACTAAGGCCGACTCGATCCAGCAAAAATCGGGCCTGGGATTCGAGAGCGGCGGAATCCCGTTTCGGATTGACAAGTGAAGGAATCAGCACGTTTTCGAGAACATTGAATTGCGGAAGCAGATGATGATCCTGGAATATAAACCCGACACGGAGATTGCGGTATTGTGCCAGAGCAGAATCATCGAGTGTAAATGGATTCTGGCCTTCGAGTTCAACCGCGCCACTTGTCGGTCGTTCCAGCGTTCCGAGTATGTGAAGCAGAGTACTTTTGCCGGAACCGGACGGCCCCATGATGGCGAGCGCTTCTCCCTGATTCAGCGTCATCGACACGCCAGAGAGGACTCGCAGCGGTTCCCCACGTGTGGAATACTCTTTGATCAGGTCTGTTACGGTCAATGCCATGATTAGTTATTTGGAAAAGGCTCCCGGCGGGGTCGGTTCGCTTGCGGTCAACGAAAGCGTACCCAATCCGTAGAAGGTATATTCGACATCATGCCCTTCGTCCCAAAGTCCGCCATGAAAACCGCCAGTCGGAAGTTCACACGACTCTGCGTAATCACGAATCGCGCTGAGATTTACGCGCCCGCGTCCGCCGATCTGGTCGAGCGTCCATGATCCGGTAAATGTCGAAAGAAGATCGGCGGCAGGAATCCGATCGTTCGCGCGAAATCCACCTTCCATTTCGGTTGGAAGCTGAGACAGGAAGTCGATCACGCGTTTTCGGGACTCGTCGTCCCAGTCGCTTAGTATCTGCAAAATGCCGACACCCGCCGCCGTAGGGTTCGTCCCGCTGCGTTTCATCGGTGCAACTTCGACGTATCCTCCATCCTCTCGTTGACGGGAGCGGACAAACGACGCTAGCTTTTCAGGATGAGGAATCGGGCGTTCGAGCAACTGCAGACAAAGAGCGACAAGGAAACTAGTGTAGGTGCTCCCGCTTTTGGCATCGGCCGTTTTCCCGTAGCCCCCATCACTCGTCCGGTGTGTTTCGAGAAGATCACAAACCCGATCGCGCCAATCGGCGGGAGACTCTGCAAAAAGATCGGGGCCGCCACCCAAAGGAACGAGATAACACGAGACCAATAGTGAAAAAAAATCCACTACACCGGCGGATTGCCCCATCCGGGATCTCAGAAATCCTGCAGCTGCCTCGCAGATCGAAGGTTCTAGTGCCTGCAGTACAGCGAGCGATCGGAGCGCGAAGCCCGTGTAATACAGATCGCTTCCGCCTTCCCGGCCCGACCATCCTCCATCGGGTCGCTGCTTTTGCCGGAGATACGCAGCGTGGCGTTCACAAAATTCCGTCGGGAGTTTCTCGATCCCATCGATCAGCTGGACGGTTAATCGCGTGAGGTAAGGAACTGGCTCCATCTCAGGACTCCAGTTTGATGCGGAGTTGGGCCGGAATTTCGAGCGATTCGATCCCACCACCCGGTAATTTTCGGCAATAAACACTCGACATTTTTCCAAAGGCGATCGGCTGTGAATCGCGTGTGAACACGAACTGATAACTTACCGATTTCTTCCCGATCTTTTCGACCCGAACTTCGATTTCGACGACGTCTTCAAACCGCAAGGGGGACTGGTAATCGCATGAAGCCGACACACGTGGAAAACCAAAACTCATGGAGCTCTCAGTCCAGGCAACACTTAATCCTCGATCGCGAAGGAACGCTGTTTCCGCGACTTCCATGAAGCGAAAGAAATTGGCGAAATGCATGATCCCAGCCATGTCGGTATCACCGAACTCGACACGCCGGGAAATCGAAAATGGTTTGGTCATTACCTGCTTATTGTGCGAATCGCGGAGCGAACGGCGAGTTCGATCACTCAAGGCCGCAACGGAGCGAGCGAATCGATCCATCCGGCCAAACTGGGTTCGACCCAACTGAGAATGAGTACGCTCGGAAAAAGACCGAGAGCAATCGACAGTACCACAAGCGGAAGCAGGACGGAAGTTTCTCGAGCGGAGAGATCCGGGAACGTTCGGGTCTTTTCATTCACACCCAGGAATGCCCGCTGCCATGCCCAGAGTAAGTATCCGGCAGTCAGAATTGTGGCCAGAATGGCGACGATCGCCAGCGGAGGCGAGAATGCCCATGCAGCCATCATAACTTTGAATTCGCCGACGAATCCGCACAAACCCGGAAGCCCCATGGAGGCAAAGAGCACGATCGCAGTCATGCCCGTGTAAACCGGCATGGGCTCTGTTAACCCGCCCAGATGGTTGATCTCTCGATGATGGGCACGTTCATAAACGACCCCGACTACGAAGAACAGTGCGGTGGCGGTGATCCCGTGTGCCAGCATTTGGTACACCGCACCGTTGACCCCAAGCTCCCAATATTGTGAGTTTGCGGAATTGGTCCAGCAGGCAAGACCGAGAACCACATAGCCCATATGACTGATGGAAGAATACGCGAGCAACTTCTTGAAATCCGTTTGCCCCAAGGCCACGAACGCCCCGTAAATGATGCTGAACGCACCCGCAAACCCGATCCACCAGGACAATTCCGCCGCCGCCCAAGGCGCAATCGGAAACGCGATGCGGATCATGCCATATCCGCCAAGCTTCAGCAGAATTCCCGCAAGGATCATACTCACTGGAGTCGGCGCCTCGACATGTGCATCCGGCAGCCAGGAGTGAAGGGGAACAATCGGGACTTTGACCGCAAAACCAAGGAACAGCAGCAGAAAAATCAGATACTGATACTGCGGATTGCAAACAATCGAGGACTTCAATCGTTTCATCGCGGCATCGCGATCCACTCCCGCAGAAAAGAGAGGAATCTGAGACTTCGCATCAGGCATTTTGGGTTCGGTATTCAGCGTACGTAAACCGATTCGATCTTCCTGGCCATTCAACACCAGCATCGAAGCGCGGCCCAATTTCGTGAGCGTGACTATATCAAAACTGTGAATTTCAACCTGATCGCGAGCATCTTCAATCGAAAGACTCCGATTCCGCAGCCTCATTTCCTGTGCCTGTTTCTCGATTTCTCCCTGGTCCACAAAATCTCGGACATTCACCGAGTAAAGCGCAATCATGGCGACCAACAAGCCGACACTGCCAGCGAGTGTGTAGATCACGAATTTGATTGCGGCATATTTGCGACGTCCTCCGCCCCAGACCCCAACGAGAAAATACATCGGCAGCAGCATCACTTCAAAAAACACATAAAAGAGAAAGAGATCCAGACTGAGAAATGCGCCGATGACACCGGATTCCAACATCAGAATGAGGAATAAATAACCTTTAACGCGATCCGTGATCGACCAACTCGCCACCACGGCCAGAAGCGTCACGAGTGCGGTCAGAATGACAAATAGGAGATTCAGACCATCCACACCGAGCGCATACTGAACATTGAACGCGCTGATCCACGGACGGATCGTCACGAGGTCAATACTCAAATATGGCCCCGGCACAGCCTTCGCGGACCGCGACTGCTGACTTTCCACACGCGCATCAAGCCGACTCTCCGGATGGTACATCGATTCGACCGATCGATCTGATCGATATTCAAGAACTCGGTGATAGTAATCAACCCAGAGACAGAGCGAACACGCCAATGTTGCAGCGCAACCAAAGACCGCGACCCAACGGAGGAGTTCTCTGTATTTTCCAGGAAAAAAAAGCAGAAGGACTGCGAACGCCATCGGCAAAAAGACTTGCACCGAAAGCCAGATCATGTCCACTTCACGTACGTTCGGATCCATCCGAGATTATCCTGTTAACGGGTAATTCGATACAGAATCCCTAACCCGGCGATCAACGTCAACCCCAACGCCAAAATGTACGTTCTCAGGTGCCCGGTCTGCAACCGACGAACACCCGATCCAAGAGCGATGACCATGTCGGAGACAGAGTTCATAATGCCGTCAACTGAGCGGATCTGAAATGGTTCTGACTCTTTCTGCTTATCCAGTGTGGCCGAACTTTGAGCAATCAGAATCGTCGGCCGAGTGAAGATCCGATTGTAGATCGAATCAAAATAAAACGTGTTCCGGAATAGTCGATTAAGCCATGTCGGTAATCCAGACTGAAGCAACTTTCCGGATCGATGCCGGGACAACGCCAGTCCGAATCCGATCAGAGCTGCGGCCAACGCAAACGCCGTCGTCAGCCAATGATATTCTTCGGACTTGAGGTGTATGGCCTCAGAACGAGAGGACCAGCCTTCCGGTTCAGCATGATGGAGGCACTGAACCAGAAGACTCTTTTCAATGGATCCGGGTGGCCATCCCCACGCAATTCCGACACTCGCGAGCGCAAGCAGAAGTAGCGGAACGGTCATGATCCACGGTGATTCGTGTGCCGATTGATAGCGGTGTTCGTCGCGAGGACTGCCGGCAAATGCCAGAAACCAGAGCCGGAACATGTAGAAGCTCGTCAAGCCTGCGGTCAGAAAAGGGAGGAACAGCACCAGGGGACGAGATACGCCATCAAGGGCCGCCTGTCCGACAACAAACGAAAGAATCATTTCCTTGCTGTACCATCCCGAAAAGAGAGGCATCCCAGCGATCGCGAGTACGCCGATCAACATCGTGTATGCGGTAATCGGCATTTTCGTGCGCAGTCCGCCCATTCTTGAAAGATCCTGTTCATGATGCAAACCATGAATCACACTTCCTGCTGCTAGAAACAAAAGAGCTTTGAAGAACGCATGCGTGAGCAGGTGTAATAAGCCGGCTGTCCAGGCGCCCAGCCCCAGCGCCATCATCATGAAACCCAGTTGAGAACAGGTTGAGTAGGCCAGCACGCGCTTGATATCCGTCTGAACGACCGCGATCAGCGCACTGAGGATCATCGTGATCGCACCCATGTAGACGATCACGATCAGGACTTCGGGACTGAGCAACGAAGCCGCACGGCCAACGAGATAGACACCCGCCGCCACCATTGTCGCTGCGTGGATGAGAGCGGAAACTGGGGTCGGGCCCTCCATCGCATCCGGGAGCCATGTCTGAAGCGGAACCTGAGCCGATTTCCCCGCACAGCCACACAGCAACCCGATCCCGAGCAGCCAGAGTACCTCGTTCGATAAAGTCGGAGCTTTGGCGAAGAGCTGATCCAGATTGAAGCTTCCCACATGAGACCAGGCGACAGCGAGTGCGATCAGAAACCCCGCATCACCAATTCGATTCATGATGAACGCTTTATTTGCCGCTGTGCTTGCGGAATGGCGTTCTGTGTAGAAACCTATCAGGAAAAACGAAGAGACACCAACGAGTTCCCAGCCGATGAAGATTTGAAATAGATTATCAGCGATCAGAATTGTCAGCATCGCAAAGGCGAAGAGCGACAGGTAAAGGAAAAAGCGGCCCTGCCTTCCCTTCCGATGAACGTGAGCCTGATGATCGTGGTAATCTGTGGTTCGTTCATCCTTCATATAGCCAAGCGAGAAGAGAAAAATCAACGAGCCCACGACCGTCACCATCGTCACCATCAAAGCATTCAGGTGATCGATCGCATAGCCGAGCGAGATCTCGCGAGCGTGCCTCGTGTCCGCTTTCCAGGCGCCGATATGCAGCCAGGATGCACGTTCGCCCCAACGTGCGGAGAGCGATTGCGGTTGATCATGCAATTGTTCGAAATCTTGTAAGTACCACGACAGTCCAACGATCGAACAGCCAGCGGCCAGCATCATGATGAATGTGGCAAAATATCCCGGCAATGGTGATGGAATTCGAGATTCTTTTGTGACTTGACGATTGAGAAAGCCTATCCAGATTAACACAGCAAACGACAGCAGCGGCAATGTTGTGGCTATGAGGAACAAACGCCCTGGGACTTCGGTGATCAGTTCGGGCATGTCCTTCCCGCTCAGTTAAACGTACGAGGATGGTAAGTAGATGGTATTGGGCATGGATATACTGCCCCTTTACCCTTTCAGTTCGTTCGCCTCGTCAACATCGACAGAACCTCGATTATTGTAGAAATTCAGAATGATCGCGAGCGCAACCGCTGCTTCGGCCGCGGCGAGGACGATCACCATGAGCGCAAACATTTGGCCATCCATTCGGAATGATGGTAGATAACAGCCAAACACGATGAAATTCAGATTCGCGGAATTGAGAACCAATTCCACACCGATCAGGATTCCGATGGCACTTCGCTTGGTGATGATGCAAAGCACACCACATGCGAACAGGAAAGCGCTCAAGATCAGGAAAGACTCGGGCAAGAGCGTCATAAGACGGACCTCGTTTTCTTTTTCGCACGTGCCAGATAGGCCGCACCAATCAGAACAACGAGCAGATGGACGGAAACAATTTCAAAGGGTAAAAGATGGCTGGTCAGGAATGCCAACCCGAGTGCGCCCGGGCCAGGCATTGATCGCTCATTCGCCACGAGTGGGATCGATAACGACACCTGAACGAGCAGGAAAAATATGAACACTGCTACAACAGATGCAATGATCCACTCGGAACGGCGGATCGATTGATAATGAAAAGGACCACCCGAGGTCAGCATTCCTCCAAAGACGAGCAGTACCAACGTACCGCCGACATATACGATCAACTGCGTGGCTCCGAGAAACTCTGCTCCCAACAGGAAATAAAGAAACGAAATGCCAATCAAGGTTATGAGCAGAAACACCGCGGATCGAACGATCGAAGCGCTCAATACAACGCCGAGTGCCGAAGTGACGATCACCGTTGCTAAAATCACAAACAGCACGAATTCCAGAGTCATGGCAGTTCAAATGCCCCCGACGTTTGTGGCGTGGGCCTAGAGCGCAATCCCGTGAGAATCGCAAAGAGAATTCCGGCAAAACTTCCAAACGCCAGTACAAATGGAGTTGTGCTTGTAACAACCGCAGGAATCGTCAATTGCCAGACGCATACTCCAATCAAAAGGATACAACTGATCGGAAGGAAGTACTTCAGGCAGGTCTGCATCACCTGATCGATTCTCAGTCGGGGCATGCTCCAACGCATCCACATCATCACGACGACCAACACCGAACCCTTGAGAATGAAAATCGCGGCATCGAAAATGTTGCCGAGAATCGATCCGAACCTGTCCGCTGGTTCAAATGGCAATAGCCCCGTATGCCAACCGCCGAGGAACAAGAGCGACGCCAACGCGCTCATCGCGAACATGCTGGCATACTCAGCCAGAAAGAAATACGACCAGCGCATTCCGCTGTATTCCGTAAGAAACCCCGCCACCAGTTCGCTCTCGGCTTCCGCAAGGTCGAACGGTGCCCGTTTACAACTGGCGGTTGCAACAATGAAAAACACAAAGAATGCGGCGAAGGTGAAGGGATCGTGAAAAAGATACCAGTTCCAGAAATAGCCTTCTTGTTGTCGTGTGATCAAATTCAAATTCAATGTGCCCGCAATACAGATCGGAACAAGAACGCAGATCGAACGCGGGATCTCATAGCTGACTACCTGTGCCGCTTCTCGAACTCCGCCATAGAGTGACCACTTATTTGCCGATGAATATCCCGCCAGCATCACGCCAAACACTTCGCTGCTGAGAACTGCCAAAACAAAAAACGCACCAACCGAAAGTTGAGAAGCGACTAATCCTTCCGCGAACGGCAGCGCTATAAACCCAGCGAACGCCGCAGAGAACGCCACGAACGGCGCGATCCGAAATAAAAACTGATCCGATCCCGACGGTACGAAATCTTCCTTCATCACCAGCTTGATGCCATCGGCAAGCGATTGCAGCAATCCGAATGGCCCCACTCGTGTCGGGCCCAAACGATCCTGAATCCGCCCTGAAACTTTGCGCTCGCCCCAGATAAACAGAAAGGCCGCCACGCCGATAAAGCTGAATATCAAAAGGGACGCAACGACTGCGGCGATTACCATCGCGAGCGATGGCGAAACGTACTGTTCGAGTGTGGCGTTCATCGCAAAAACAGTTTATGACTTCTTGTAAGTCCGCGGAGTCGGCAGAGCGCTGGCGGGTTTTCCATCCAACTGCGGAATCAGCCAATCCAGTCCATCAAGATTATCACGCAGGCGCAGTTCCACGTCGTCATTCGTATGTCCGATGATACCAATCGGCCCTGTGTATCCCGATTTCTGAATGATCTTCAGCAACTTCAGATCTTCCTCGCCCTGACCGAGCGGAAGAATTTTCTGCCCGATCCGCTCGCCGTCGCGCTTCATCCCATTGAGATTCAACGCATACAAATGCGGCTTCATCGTTTTCAGCAAACCTTCAAAGCGATCCAAATGATCGTGTCCGTGATGCAGATTGTAAACGATCCCCACATTCTTCATCTTCAATTCCTTGATGATCGCAATCTGATTCTCCGGTTCGCCAAACCAGCCGCCGTGATTGTAAAGCCCGATCGAACAGCCAATCTCGCCCGCCGCCTGCGCCAGCGGACGAAGCGACTTCGCATGCGCCTCAACCCTCCGCTTCTGCTCATCAGGCGCTGCGTTCACAGATCCGCCATTCATCGTCACCCACAACTGTGTTTTGATCGAATGCTTCTTCAGCATCTCGAGAAAAAACTTCGCGTTCTTATCCAACACCGCCGGGAACCACACCGCATCAAGCGTGATCCCCGCCTTCTTGATCGACACCAACTCACGCTCAAACGTCGGCAAATGCTGCTCGCGCCAGTCATAAGCGTAATGCCGGAAACCCAACTCCTTCAGCAGCGCCACCCGCGCCTCCGGACCACGATTCTTCCCATCAAACGGCACCACGCACCACGCCATCAGGTTCTCGCGCCCAAACAACGCATTCGGCTCCTCCGCACGGAGCGGCATTGCCAGGATCAGTAAGAGGAGTGTGATTCGCATGCGTCACGTCGTTCGAAAGAGAGAGTTGAAACTACCAATAGCAAACAGGCCACGCCGATGCGACCCCTCAAAACCGAAATCTTCCACCTGAACTTCTTGACTTTCCCCAAAACCCTGAGGAAGGCTCCGCCACCCGCTTCTCATGCACCTGGCGGCGTCGCTCAAACACCGACTCGTCTTTCCACCGACACTGCCACACCCTACCGTGGAAAGACGTCAAATTCTCGGAAGCGCCTATGCGCCATAAGCACTTACGTCGATTTCAGCGTAAACTTTCGCCGAAGCCGGATGAGTGGAAATCGGGGCCAACAACGCCCATTTCGCAAACGCAAACTCTCCCACGCTGCGCCCGCGGCAGCTCACGGGTTCGGCGAAGATCTACCGATGAATTTCGAATCAGTTCGCGTTCATTTCCCACCGGGAATCCGCGATGGAGACCCGCAGCGGAACGTGCTTGACCTTCCCGAGTGAGTGACTACCATGAGTCTAAGGTTCTAGCTTGTGAATCTTTTCACAAAGTTGCGCTCACTGCACAAGGGAGTGACTTCATGTCGGTTGCCTCTCCCGTTCTGACGCCCGCAGGACTCGAACCCGCCTTTGATCTCACGGCATACTATCCGCTGCTCATCTACGTTGCCGTGATCATCGGCCTTGCCCTCGCCATGCTCGGCGCCACGCACATCGGCTACCTGATACCGTTTTTCAAACCTCAGCGCCCAACTAAAATTAAGCAAATGCCTTACGAATCGGGTATGGACCCGATCGGCTCTGCCCGAATGCAATTCGACATCCGCTTCTACCTCATCGCCATTCTGTTTCTCGTTTTTGACGTCGAATTGCTGTTCCTCTACCCGTGGGCTGTGATCGCCTATTCCTCGGGCGGTGATCCCTACTGGAATGATGCCTTCAGCTTGATTGTCTTCGTCGAAATCGTGATTTTCCTTGCGACTCTGGCGATTGCCTACCTCTACGCCTGGCGAAAAGGGGTCTTCCAATGGCGTTGAAAATCGACGACAACGTCTTCATCAGCAAGCTGGACGCCCTTGCGTCCTGGGTGCGCAAGCACAGTCTCTGGCCCATGCCCTTCGCCACCGCCTGCTGCGGGATCGAACTCATGGCCACCGCCAGTTCGCGCTACGATATCTCCCGCTTTGGCAGCGAAGCCATGCGCTTCAGCCCCCGGCAGTGCGATGTGATGATCGTGGCCGGCCGCGTGGTGATGAAAATGGTCCCCGTGATGCAGCGGATCTGGCTGCAGATGCCCGAGCCGAAATGGTGCATCAGCATGGGCGCATGCGCCAGTTCGGGCGGGGTGTTCGATACCTATGCCGTGGTTCAGGGGATCGATCGCTTCATCCCGGTCGATGTCTACGTTCCCGGCTGTCCGCCACGACCCGAACAACTGATCCGCGCCGTGCTCGATCTTCAGGAAAAAATCCAGTCCACAGGCACTGTCAACGCCCGCGAGTTCGCTCGCCGCACCGAATTCGAAGGGCCGAACCCGATCCTCCGGGACCTGCCTCCCGAGGAACTGGTGACCACGCCCGGAAACTACCTGACCGGCACCCGCGTCCGCCACCTGCCTATGGTCGGGAAGTGACGATTGGCCCGCGGAATACGCTGATTCCAACGCAGATAAAGATGATAAAGAGAGTTTTAAACTGTATTTGATCCGCGGTGATCAGCGTCCGAAGGTCTGCGTCATCTGCGGGCCATTGTTTTAAGGACAAAGGTATGCCAGCCAATTATCTCGTGCCTTTGAAGCAGAAGTTCGCGGAAGCGGTGCGCGGCGAGGAGTTCCGGGACAACTCGCGCATCATCGTGGATGCGGAGAAGATTCACGATGTCCTGCGCTCGCTCAAGGATAGCTTTGGCTTCAACATGCTCTGCGATCTCGCCGGCATCGATTACCTGAACTATCCCGATGCGACCGATCGCTTTGGCGTGGTCTATGCGTTGACAAATGTCTCAACGGGCGAGCGGATCTTTGTGAAAACGCACGTCAACGATCCCGATCTGGAACTGCCGACGGTCACGGACCTCTGGAAAGGGGCCGACTGGATGGAGCGGGAAGTTTATGACATGCTCGGAATTCGGTTTCCGGGTCATGAGGACCTGCGGCGAATTCTGCTGCCGACGGAGTTCACGAGTTTCCCGCTGCGGAAGGATTACCCGCTGCGCGGTTACGGCGAACGGCATAACTTTGAGTCCATGACGCGTGCGGAAGGATAACTTGAAGTTCAAAGTTTGACATTAAAGTTCAAGGACCAAGACAGAAGAATAGCGACACAGTCTTCACTTGGGAATTTGGTATTTGAACTTTGAAATTTGAAATACTGGGGTTTCCGATGCCTCTTGAATTGCTCGATCCCGTGACGGAAGCCGGTGCGGACAAAGAGTTCCTGTACACCTTGAACTTTGGTCCCCAGCACCCCGCCACGCACACGACTCTGCGTCTCATCCTCACGCTGGATGGCGAGACGATCGTGAAGGCGGTGCCCGATATCGGATTCCTTCATAGCGGATTCGAAAAGCTCGGCGAAGATCTCGACTTCAATCAGTACGTGACCATCGTGGACCGGATGAATTACATCTCGCCGGTCGCGAATGAAATCGCGTGGCACCACACGGTTGAGAAACTGCTCGACATCGAGATCACGCCGCGCTGCAAGTATATCCGCACGATTCTGGCGGAGCTCGGACGCATTTCCGATCACCTGCTGTGTGTGGGTGCGTGCGCGCTCGACCTCGGCGGTCTGACGGCGTTTCTGTATGCGTTCAACGAACGCGAGAAGATTTACAACATCATCGAACGCGCGAGCGGCCAGCGCTTCCACCCCAGTTACACGCGAGTCGGCGGTCTGATGGCGGATGTGACGAGCGATTGGATACAGCTCGTTCGCGTGTTCCTGGACAGCTTCCCGAAGGTTCATGCGGATATCTGCCGGCTCCTGAATCGCAACAAGATCTTCCTCGACCGAACCCGCGGCATCGGCATGCTGACGAAGGAGGAAGCGATCAACATGAGCGCGAGCGGACCGATCGCCCGCGCGTCTGGAGTCGTTCGCGACCTGCGGAAGGACGAGCCGTATCTGGCTTACGGCGAGTTGGCGGGTTCGTTCAAGATTGCCTGTTCGAAGGGCGGCGATTGTCTGGCGCGGTATCTGGTGCGGCTGGAGGAAATGCTTCAATCGTACAACATCGTGAAGGCGGCGATCGAGAATCTGCCGTCCGGTCCGGTGAATATCGCGGTCGATGAAAAGCTCGGCATTCCCGACAAACAGGAAACGTATCGAACCATTGAAGGTCTGATCCAGCATTTCGAACTGTTCATGTGGAATCGCCGGTTCGAAACGCCGACGAATGAGGTCTACGGCGCGAACGAAACGGCGAACGGCGAACTGGGATTCTATCTGGTTTCCGACGGCAGCGCGAAGGCGTGGCGGGCTCGAACGCGTCCGCCGTCGTTCATCCACTTCGCGATGTTCCCGCACCTGATCGAGGGGCATCAGATATCGGATGTACCCGCAGTGCTGGGAAGCCTGAATATCATCGCGGCGGAGTTGGACAGATAAGCTAACAGCTTGAAGCTGACAGCTGACAGCTAGAAAAAGAAAAAACGATGAGGCTTGGCGATGCAGGACTTTCGTCAGCTGAAAGTTTGGCAGAAAGCACATGAGCTTACGCTGGAGATCTATCGAGTAACGCACGGATTTCCCAAAGAGGAGTTGTTCAGCCTCACACAGGAGATGAGGCGATCGGCGATGTCGATACCAACAAACATCGCTGAAGGAAGTGGAAGAAGTAGTGATGCGGATTTTTGCCGTTTTCTCTGGATATCCAGTGGTTCTGCCAAAGAACTGGAATATCAGACCATACTGGCAAAAGATCTAAAGTATCTCGACGAGATCAGTTTCCGAAAACTATCGAGTGCTTTGGATGAAGTGAAACGAATGTTGACAGGATTAATTCAATCAGTGAATCGGTCACAATGAATTTTTTTGTTGTTGGCTGGTACTTTGCATGCAGTGAAACGAATGTTGACAGGATTAATTCAATCAGTGAATTAAACTCATTGATTTGTTTTTTGCTGTTAGCTGTGAGCTTCAAGCTGTGAGCTTTTTTATGAGCGCCTTATCAGAAGAGATCAAGAACCGCATCCGGGCGTATCTGCCGCGCTATCCGAACAAGCAGGCGGTGACGCTGCCGGCGCTGCACATCGTGCACGACGAATATCGGACCGTGTCCAATGAGGCGATGGTCGAGATCGCGGAACTGCTGGACCTGCACCCGTCCGAAGTTCACGACACGATGACCTTCTACGAGTTCTTCAAGCACGACGGGAACAAGCTTGGTCAGACGCGGTTGTGGGTCTGCCGGGGTCTGGCGTGCATGCTGCGGGGAGCGTACGAACTGCTCGAGCACTGCGAGTCGAAGCTTGGCGTGAAGTGCGGAGAGACGACGGGCGACGGCCGGATCACGCTGGAATTCGCTGAGTGCATCGGCGCCTGCGACGGCGCACCGGCGTGTCTGAAGAACGACGAACATGTGATGAATGTGACGACGGAGCAAGCTGATAAAATGGTGGAAGAGCTTCGTACCTAGTGGGTCATTGAGATGCGACCGGAAGACTGTTTCGACTTCATCACTGAACCGATCGAACGGATTCGATTGAAAGGGACCCGGATCGACCTGACGATGGTGATTGAACTTCATCGACAGGGCCTGACGCCGGAACAGATTGTTGAACGATTTCCCACCCTTGAAGTTGTTCAGGTCGATGCAGCCATCGCGTACTTCATGCAAAACAGGGAATCGGTGGAAGAGTACATGAGACGAGTTGAGGATTTCGGTGCGAAGATTCGTCGGGAGATTGAATCGCGACAATCGCCCTCGGAAGCCGTGCAGCGGATCCGTGCACTCAAGGCCGCACATGCGGCAGCCGAGGCAGAGCAACCGTGAGCGTGGTGTCGTTCCTGCTGGATGAGCATGTCTCACCGGCCGTTGCGAACGCGATCCGTTCGGTCGAACCGACGATCCAAGTACTCTCGGTGGGGATCGATGCGGATGCCCCGCTCAAGCAGTGTTCGGACCAGAGTCTGCTGGAGTTCGCGGAAGCGGGGCGATGGTCGCTGGTGACATTCGACAAAACGACGATGCCGCTCCATGCGACAGAACATTGTGCGAAGGGGCTGCGGACCTGGGGTGTGTTCGTGTTCCCGAACGGCAACAGGATGTCCGCCGGTCGGATCGCGGAAGAGTTGGTGATGATCTGGGCGACATCGGAAGCGGAAGAGTGGATCGACCGAGTGGACTATCTGCCGTTTTGACCTGAGTGGACATTCATTTATGCCGTTTGAACCAACACTCCTGGCCCGTGTGGGCAAGCCCTCGAGCGAGAAGCTTGAGGGCTACCGCAACGACGGCGGGTATGCGACTTTCGAGAAAGTCCTCAAGGACAAGCAACCGCTTGACGTCGTGACGCAGGTGAAAGACTCCGGACTGCGCGGCCGCGGCGGAGCGGGGTTTCCCACGGGCCTGAAATGGACCTTCCTGCCGAAGGATCATCCGGGCCCGATTTATCTGTGCATTAATGCGGATGAGTCCGAACCGTGCACTTACAACAATCGGATTCTGATGGAGAAGGATCTGCACCAGGTGCTCGAAGGGATCATGCTGGCGTGTTATGCGATCAAGTCGGAAGTGGCGTACTTTTACATTCGCTACGAATACGGTACCGCCTTCCGCATGCTGCAATCCGCGATCGACGAGCTTTATGCGGCCAAGCTGCTTGGGAAGAACATTCTGGGCACGAAATTCAATCTGGATATCTTTCTGCATCGCGGTGCGGGTGCGTACATCTGCGGCGAGGAAACGGGACTGATCGAATCGCTGGAAGGCAAACGGGCGTGGCCGCGGATCAAACCGCCCTTCCCCGCCATCGAAGGCGCGTTTCGCAAACCGACCATCGTCAACAACGTCGAGACACTGGCCTGTGTCACGCAGATCATGAAGAAGGGGAACGACTGGTTCAAGTCTCTGGGTGTACCGCCGGACCCGAAGAATCCGCGTGACGCCGGCAGCTACGGTCCGAAGCTGTACACGATTGCCGGGCACGTCAACGAGCCGAAGTGCGTGGAACTGCCGATGGGGATCACGTGCCGCGATCTGGTTGAGAAACATGGCGGGGGTGTGTGGAAGGGGCGCAAGGCGAAGAGCGTGAACCCGGGCGGGCTGAGCATGGGGTTCATCGACTGCGACGCCCCACTCAAGGGCGAAGACGGCAAGACGGAATACGATATTCCGCTGGATTTCAACGGCCCCGGCAAGGTCGGCTGCCTCGGCTTGGGCACCGCCGCGATCACCGTGGTGGATGATCAGACAAGCATGGTCGACGTCTTGCACAACGTCTGTCAGTTCTTCAGCCACGAGAGCTGCGGGCAGTGCACGCCGTGCCGCGAGGGCACCGGCTGGATGCTCAAGATCATGGAACGGATGCGGCGGGGGAAAGGCCGGAAGGACGATCTGGATATTCTTGTGGACGTTGCGGACCGGATCGGCATCATTCCCGGTACAACAATCTGCGGCCTGAGCGACGGCGCGGGCTGGCCGGTCAAGACGGCGATCCGCAAATTCCGCAAGGAATTCGAAGCGGCGATCGAAGCGAAGACCGCGAGCAAGTACGCTAAGTTGCCCATGGCCGGCGTGCACTAACTGGAGGGCGGACATGCGAACGCTCCTGATGATTCTTCTTGGTGTTGCCATCGTTTCCGGTGGCTGCAAGAAGAAGAACTCCGCACCGCCCGTTGTGAAAAAAGAAGAACCGGTAGTGGTCGATGATCGGAACACGGCTCATGTCCCCGGTGGCGGAACGGTTCAGAATGTGCGGAAAGCCGCCAAGCGTGCCGTGACGATGAACGATCTGCAACAATTGGGAACCATCATCTTTTCGATGGAACTCGAGACCAACAAGATGCCTACGATCGAGGAAATCAAGGCGGCGCTCAAACCGGACGGATTGAATCTGCTCGCCGCCATCGATGAAGGCGCGATTATCCTCACCGGTACCACGAATAAACGCGGCGTGTGGGCATACGAGGTCGACGCCGACAAGGCGGGAGGCGTGATCGTAACGGGGCCGACACCAGCGGCACGCCGTGCCAAAGCGGACGAAGTGAAACAACTTCTTGCCAATAACTGACCGGGAGGATCGACAATGCGATGGTTACTCCTGACATTGTTCACTGCTGCGATACTCAGCAGCGGCTGCAAGAAGAAGAACTCCGCGCCTGTGGTCAAGAAGGAAGATCCGGTTTCGGTCGCTCCCGGGCCGGGTGGTGGAGTGGTTGTCAATTCCGGCTTGGGTGGTGGAGGTGGCGGAGGCGGAGCGGTCCAGGCGGTGCGCGGTGCCGTCCAGCGCAAGGCGGTCAACGCGAATCAGATGAAGCAGATTCATACCTTCATCGAATACGCCTCCGGAGCCTCCGGCCGCATGCCGTCCACCGCGGACACCCTGGCCTCGCTGCAAAAGGAAGCACCCGCTATCGCCGCTTTGGTCAACGACGGTACGATCGTGCTGAATTCGGTCCAGTCACGCGAGTCGATCTGGGCCTATGAAGCCAAGGCACTCGAATCGAGCGGCTGGGTTTGCTCGAATCAGGGTGTCGAGACCATGGACGCCGCAACGCTGAAACAACGACTGGGTCGGTAAGTCCAATAACTTTTGGAACTCAAGATGCCAACGGTTTACGTGAACGACAAGCCGGTCGAGATCGGCACTCAGAAGCTCAACTGCGTTCAGGTCGCGGAACTGGCGGATACGCTCGTTCCCCATTACTGCTACCACCCGGGTCTTTCCGTCGTCGCGTCCTGCCGCATGTGCCTCGTCGAGATGGGCAGCCTCAAGGACGGCAAGGTGACGATGATCCCCAAGGTTTTCCCCGGCTGTCAGACTCCGGTGAAAGACGGCGACGTCATCGTCACCGGCGACTACGAGAAACGCGATCCCAATCTCCCGAAACTCGCCTACGATCCCACCTACAAGCCCGGCGACCGAGCGAAGAAATCGCAGGCGGATACGCTCGAAGGCCTGCTCCTCAACCACCCGCTCGACTGCCCCGTCTGCGACAAAGCCGGCGAGTGCAAACTCCAGGATTACTCCTACGAATTTGGCCGTTCTCAAAGCCGCCTCGTCGACGAAAAGAACCAGCCACCCAACAAGCCCGAACTCAGCAGCAAGATCACGCTCTTCACCGATCGCTGCATCATGTGCACCCGCTGTGTCCGCTTCACCCGCGAGATCTCCGGCACCGCCGAACTCCAAGTCGTCGGCCGCGGACACCACGAAGAGATCGACGTCTTCCCCGGCCGACCGCTCGAAAACAAACTCTCCGGCAACGTCGTCGATCTCTGCCCGGTCGGCGCACTCGGGTCCAAAGACTTCCTCTACACTCAGCGGGTCTGGTATCTCAAAACAACGGATAACGTCTGCCCCGGCTGCTCCACCGGATGCAGCATCCACACCGACACGAACAAAGACATCGTCCAACGGCTCCGCCCTCGCACCAACCTCGAAAATCAGGGCTACTGGATGTGCGACGAAGGCCGATGGGGGTATCATTACGTCCGATCGCCCGAGCGCATCGCCCGGCCTCTGGCCAAAATCGACGGCGCACTCAAACCACTCTCCTGGACCGATCTGCTTCCGAAAGTCAAGTACGCCATCGACGAAGCGGTGCTGATGAGTCCGAAGCGCGTCCTCGTCGTTCTTTCCCCGTTCCTCACGATTGAAGAAGCCTACGCCCTCGGCTCCACCTTCAAGAAGATGAACGCGCTCATTCGACTGGTCCTCGGGCCGGTCCCCGTTGTCGGCGAGGATGACAGCTATCCGAAGGATGTGAAAGGAAATCCCGTCAGTCCCGCGAAGTTCACCATCCGAGCTGAGAAGTGCCCGAATCGGAAGGGTGTCGAGGCGGTGCTCACCAAACTGCAGGGCGAGGTGATCCCGTTTGCGAAGGTGCTTCCGGAGTTCGGCTCACTGGCTGCGGTCTGGTTCGCTGGTGGATATCCGGATCCTGAAACCGTTAACACGGCAGTCAGCGCTCCGCACTCTCCGCCCGCGCTCCTGGTGGTGCAGGACTTCTTCGCCACGAAACTCGCTCAGGCAGCCAACTTTGTCCTGCCTGCGACGGCGGCCTTCGAGAAGGACGGTTCGTTCGTCAATCATGCGGGTTACGTTCAGCCGTTCCCCCGAGCGGCGAAGCCGGGAGCGGAAATGCGAAGCGAATTGCAACTGGCCTACGACCTCGGTAACCGCAAAGGACTCGCAAACATCGCCACGGTCCGCAAAGACGTCGCGAAGGCGATGACCGAATACGCGATGCTAGCGGAAGTGACAACGACAGCCGGAAAACGGATGGAACTGGCGACGGTGTGAAAACATTGGCCCGCGGATCAAGATGATCAGAACGCAGATGAAGATGATGAAGATCATGATTCGATTCTTGATGATCTGAATTCTGATCATCTTCATCCGCGTTGAAATCCGCGACATCTGCGGGCCAGATTTAAGGTTTGGAATTTATGCCGACATTCAATCTTCTGTACACGGTCCTCATCATCGGCGGCGTGGTTGGCGTCGTGCTGGGAACCGTGGCGTATTTGATCCTCGCCGAGCGCAAGGTCGCCGCCTGGGTGCAGGACCGGCTCGGGCCCAATCGCGTCGGGCCGTGGGGTCTTCTGCAGCCGATCGTTGACGGCGGAAAGATGTTCCTCAAGGAGGACGTCATCCCCGCCCACGTCGATCGCATCTTCTTCCTTCTGGCACCGATGGTCGCATTCGGCACCGCCATGCTCTCCATCGCCGTCGTGCCGGTCGGCAGCACGGTCCCGGTTCCTCAGCCCACGCTCACGGCCACGGTCGAAGGGGAACCCACGCCGCTGCAACAGTACGAAGCCAGTCAGCAGGCGTATGCGGATTCGTACACCTTCGCCATCGCTCCCGGCCTCGATATCGGCATCCTGTACGTGTTCGCCATCGGATCACTGGCGGTTTACGGTGTGGTGCTGGCGGGGTGGAGTGCGAACAACAAATACTCGCTGCTCGGCTCCTTGCGGTCCTCCGCCCAGATCATCAGCTACGAGATCCCGCTCGGCATGAGCATCCTTGGTGTCGTGATGCTGGCGGGTTCGCTCAATCCGGAGCAGATCATTCATCAGCAGATCAACGGGACGTGGAACGTGTTCCTCATGCCGCTGGCGTTTCTGTTGTTCTTGGTCAGCGTCTTTGCGGAGTGCAATCGCCTGCCGTTCGATCTTCCGGAAGCGGAGCAGGAACTCGTGGGCGGATACCACACCGAATACTCGTCGCTCAAGCTCGGCATGCTGCTGCTGGCGGAGTATGCCCACATGATCACGACGAGCTTCCTGATGAGCATTCTGTTCTTCGGTGGCTGGCACCTGCCGGGAGTGACGGTCGTGGGTGATGTGTCCATGCTCGGCGTCGTTCTCAAGATCGTCGTGCTCGCTGCGAAGATGTTTGCGTTCATCGGCCTGTTCCTGCTCGTCCGCTGGACGATTCCGCGGTTCCGCTTCGATCAGCTCATGACGCTTGCGTGGAAAGTGATGATCCCGCTCGCGCTACTGAATCTGGTGGGCGTGCTGGTGATTCTTCAGTTCCATTTGCCGTATTGGACGATGACGGTGATGAATGTCACGTTGTTCGTCCTGGCCGGCTTCTGGGGCGTGGTGACGGGCGGGAATGTCACCGCTCCGAAAAGGAAAGTTGTCAAGCTGCCTCCGGGATTGCCGGCGGGTGTCGTGTAGTGAAGGGTGAAGCAAGCAAGATACAACGCGAGGGTTATCGATGCCGATCGCTGAAAAAGATGTGACGTGGGTTTCATCGCCGAAGCTCGGCCTGCTGGGGCAGCTCTACCTGCCTGCCATCATGGATGGTCTGAGCACGACGGTCGGCCACATCTTTCAGAAGAAGGTGACCGAGCAATATCCGGAGCAGGAACCCAAACTTCCGCCAAATTACCGTGGCGTGCATCGGTTGAACCGGGATCACGAAGGCCGCACGAAATGCGTGGCGTGTTACATGTGCGCGACCGCGTGCCCGGCGCACTGCATCGACATTGTGGCCGCGCCCGCGCCGGCGGAGTGGAAAGATCGCGAGAAGTATCCGGAAACGTTTGTGATCGACGAACTGCGCTGCATCTACTGCGGGATGTGCGAGGAGGCGTGCCCGGTCGATGCGATCGAACTGACGACACTCTACGATCTGACGGGCCTGAGTCGCGAGCAGATGATCTTCGACAAGGAAAAATTGTTGAGCGTTTTTGACGTGACGACAAAGGCGGGAACTGACCCCGTTCGCACGAAAGCGGGGGCTTTGGGACCGGCCTCGGAACCGCCGGTTTGATGAAATTGAGACAGCGCCCGGTTTCAGTCGTATAACTCCATCCGTGTCGCTTGTGAAACATTACACGAGCCCATTATGAATCTTCTTGCTGCCACAAATTCCGGAAATGCCATCGGCCAACTGGCTGCGGCAGTGATACTGGGTGTTGTGGCAATTCATGCTTTGCTGCCTCGACCGAAAGGGCGATCGATCGCGCTTGGCGTCTTCGCGGGCATCGCGGCGGTTGTCGTGATCGTCTCGTGGATCGTCCGCCAGTTCGGTCAGCCATCACAGGGTCAGGTCAGCTTGGTTCTGTTCTGGCTGTTCTCGGGCGGTGCGGTGCTCTTTTCGACCATCTTCATCGCCCAACGCAACCCGGCCCGCGGTGCGATTGCGTTCGCGTTTGTCATTGTGAATGTCTGCGGCTTGTTTTTGCTTCTGGCGGCACCGTTCCTGATGGCGGCGACCATCGTGATTTACGCCGGTGCCATCATTGTGACGTTTCTGTTCGTTCTCATGCTTTCCAATGCGATCGGTACTTCGAACGAAAACGACCGCTCGCGTGAACCGCTCCTGGGCAGCCTTGCGGGGTTCTCCTTCTTGGGGTTGGTTCTGTTTGCGTTGTATCAGGGTAGCCCGACCGCAGCAGCCGATGCCCTGAAATCGGAATATCACTTGCCCGCCGTGACCATGACGAGCACGGAGCGGACGACCCTTCTAACGCTCGCGGAGCATGCGGGGGTGGTCTCGATAGCGGCGACTCGCGAGGAGATGCTCAAGACCGCCGACGGATTGCGTGAAAGCTACGCGGATCTTTTGGGCACCTCGGACTCGTTTACGGACGAGCTGGATTTGGCTCGCACGAATCGAACCATGGGTGAGCGTATGGCGGTCCGGTCCGACGTTCAGGCTGATGCCATCAAAGCTCAGAATCTGAACCTGAAGCGAGCCGTTCGTAAGGCGTTGAACGGGCTGGATAATCTTTCGATGAAACCGGAAGCGACGGCAGCGGAGTTCAAGGAAAGCACTGAGGATTTCGCCAAACTTCGGGAAGAAACAATTCTATTGGCCGCTCGGGGTGAACTCCCCGCAAGAAATGTTGCGAATCTCGGATACGCTCTTTACACCGATTACCTGCTTGCGGTGGAGATGGCGGGCACGGTCCTTCTGATCGCAACCATTGGTGCGGTCTCGATCGCCGGCCGAAAGGAGGCAATGGCATGATCTCCGTCTGGCACTTCCTTTCCGTCGCCGCCGTCCTCTTTGCTCTGGGACTGATCGGATTTCTCACACGAAGAAATCTGATCACGATGTTCCTGTCCGCCGAGCTGATGATTCAGGGCGTGGTGCTGAATCTGCTGGCATTCGCACGCTTCCACGCCAATCTGTCCGGTCAGGCGTTTGGCCTGTTCGTGATTGCGGTGGCCGCTTGCGAAGCCGGACTGGCGATGGCGCTGATTATCGCGATGTACCGGCGAACGAAATCGCTGGATTCCAGCGTGTGGCAAAACCTGCGTGAAACAGGCGTACCCGCGACGATCGATCCGGATGCACTGATCCAACCGCCTCTTGAATTGGCGGATGACCCTAAACTCCCCGCTGCCGGGAAGAAGCCCCAGGAGGTTGCTGGTGTCTAGCACCGCCCTCGCTCTGACCGTCCTCGCTACGCTCCTGGCGTCCACCATCCTGACGCCATTGCTCGCGCAATTGCGTCTGTCTCGCTATGCCCATTTTCCGGCGATCCTTGGGTTCGCGATCGCCTCGGTGCTGTCGCTGTTCATGCTCCGAGACGTGTTTTTGCTCGGCCCGGCGGGAACCACTCCCGGTTTATCACTCGATCTTTCCGGTACGTATCCATTCTTCGATTTGAATCTGAAAGAATCGCCAACGGTTTGGTTTCATGCCGGACTGTTGAAAGTGACGTTCAGCCTCGCGATCGATCCGCTCTCAGCCATCATGCTCGCGACCGTGACGTTCGTCGCGACGTGGATCGCGGTCTTCTCATCAGGCTATATGCACGGCGAAGACGGCTACACACGATTCTTCACGATCATGTGTCTGTTCGTCTTCTGCATGTGTTTGCTGGTTCTCGCGGATAATTTCTTCCTGCTGCTAGCTGGGTGGGAAGGTGTTGGTTTGTGCAGTTACCTGCTTGTGGGATACTATTACGCGAAACCCAGCGCCGCCGCGGCCGCACGAAAAGCATTCCTCGTGACGCGACTGGGTGACGTCGGATTTGTCCTCGGCATCTTCCTGCTCTGGTCCGCCGGCGGGTATCACACCGATCTCTCCGCCATCTTCGCCCACATTCAACAGCACTCGGCCTCTCACGGGACTCTCACCGCCGCCTGCCTGCTTCTGTTTTGCGGGGCAGTTGGGAAATCGGCGCAGCTTCCGCTCTATGTCTGGCTGCCCGATGCGATGGAAGGACCGACGCCGGTATCCGCGCTGATCCATGCGGCAACGATGGTGACGGCGGGTGTTTACCTGCTCGCCCGGTGCGCTCCGCTGTTCGTGCAAGTGCCCTACGTTCAGATTTATATCTGCGCGACCGGAGGACTGACCGCGATCTTCGCAGCCTTTATCGCTTTGACCCAAACCGATCTGAAGCGCATCCTCGCGTATTCCACCGTCAGCCAGTTGGGATACATGTTCATGGCCTTGGGAACGGTTGGCGCCATCACGCCGAGTATCGCCGTTGCGGCCGCGATCTTCCACCTCTTCACGCATGCGTTCTTCAAGGCGTTGCTGTTCCTCGGCAGCGGTTCCGTGATGCATGCGATGGGTGGCGTGATCGACATCCGCAAGTTCTCCGGGCTTCGAAAACTGATGCCCGTGACCCACATTACGTTCCTTATCGGTTGTGCGGCTTTGGCCGGACTACCTCTGCTTTCAGGCTTCTGGAGCAAGGATCAGATTCTGGATTCGCTGCACCATGCGGGGGAGCATTCGCTCCATTATCGTGTCCTGTATGAAGGAGTCTTTCTTGTCGCCTTGCTCACGGCGGGTCTGACGGCGTTCTACACGTTTCGTGCGTACTTTCTGACGTTCTGGGGCGAGGAGCGAATTCCGGAGGAAGCCGGGCATCACGCCCACGAATCCCCACGAGTCATGCGTGTCCCGCTCATCGTACTTGCAGTTGGAGCGGTCATCGTCGGACTTGCGGTTGAATCGTTCACCCGGCACGGCTTCAGCAAGTTCCTGGCAACGACGCCCGCGATTCAAATGGCCAATAAGACCTACGAGCGGGAACACAACGTCCGGTCGCAATCGTCTCCGCATTTCAACTGGAAGGTCGCGGGGATGGGAACGACTGCGGCCTTGCTGGGCTTGGCGGCGGCGTTCGCGCTCTACCGGCGCGGTGAGATGGTGGCCGTACCTGCGATCCTCAAACCGGCACACGGGCTTTCCCTGAACAAGGGATACGTTGACGAAATCTTTCAGGGCATCATCGTCAAGCCAGCGGAAATTGCCGCAACGGGAACCCGCCAGTTCGACGGCCTACTGGATTCTCTTGCTCGATTTGTCGCCTTTATTCCCCGATTGTTTGCGGCGTTCCTGCGGCCACTCCAGAATGGTCTGGTCCAGTTTTACGCTCTGGGCATGGTTCTCGGACTGGCCGTGTTTGCGTTCTTTATCGTGTTCAAAGTATCCCGATGATCCTGAGCCTTGCTGGATAAGACGATGAATTTCATTCTTGGCTCACTCCTGTTAACGGTGCTCTTCGCACCCCTTCTCGCTGCTGCGTGTCTGGCGATCCTGCGCCCGGCCAAAGCGGGTACGGCTCGAACGATTGCCGTCTGGACTTCAGCGTTCCATGTACTCCTCACCGTCGCACTGTTCGTGCTCTACTCCGGTCACGTGAACCAGGACAACTCCCTCTCACTCGGGTTCCAGCCCAAAGTCGTTCCCGGCGATCCGGGTTCAATGTCCGACAGCGACGTCATCACTTACAAAACGAACTGGACTCTGCTCTCACTCTCTCCGGATGGAGTCTCGGCCCCGACCGTTCAGTTCTTTGTCGGTCTGGACGGTTTGAATCTGCTGCTGATCGGCCTGACCAGTCTGATGTTCTTCTTTGCGGTGCTGGTCAGTTGGGGAACAATCACCGAACGGGCGGCCCCGTTCTATGCCTGGCTCTTCGTTCTGCAATCCTGTGTCAATGGCGCGTTTGCGTCCTTTGACATCATCCTCTTTTACGTCTTTTTTGAACTCACTCTGATTCCGTCATTCTTTTTGATCGGACAATGGGGAACCGGTGGTGCCCGCCGGGATGCCGCCAAGAAATTCGTACTGTACACGCTTCTGGGAAGCCTCCTGACCCTGATTGGGATCATCGGGATCGTCCTGACCAATCCGATCCCGGTCCATCCGACCACCAACAAACCGTTCTACTTCGAGCCGACGCCTCGCGCCATGACTACGGTGGAGAACGAAGGGAACACTTATGTCAACGGAAAAACCGGTCCGATCACGTTCTCCATCCCCATCTTGATGAAAAACGTGAGCATGTGGGACTCGATGGAGTACTACTCGGTCGGTCATGCCGAAAACCGGCTTGCCCGGGCGACACCGGCAGGCCGTGCCACGGCAGAAAGCGAACTCGCCACCGCTCAGCAGAATCTGGCCCAGCGCCGTTCGATGCAGTTCTGGATTTTCCTCGCTCTGATGGCCGGATTCGCGGTCAAGATTCCGATCGTTCCCTTTCATACCTGGCTGCCGTCAGCCTATGGCGAAGCGCCGATCGCAGTCACCATGATCTTCTCCGCGATCCTGGCGAAACTCGGGACCTTCGGCATCATTCGGATTGTCATTCCGCTCCTGCCGGAGATGTGCGTGCTCTATGGCTTGCCCCTGTTCGGCACACTCGGCGCGATCGGGATCGTATACGCCGCTTTCTGTGCCTACGCTCAACGCGATCTGAAAATGCTGGCGGCCTACAGCAGCGTATCTCACCTCGGATTCCTCGTGATCGGTTTGTTCTCTCTCTCACGCGAGGGGCTTTCCGGAGCAGCGCTCCATATGGTGAATCACGGTCTCACCGCCGGTGCGCTCTTCGCACTTCTCGCGTTTCTGTCACGGCGATACCGAACGCTCGATGCGACACAATACAGCGGGATGTGGGCCAAGTACCCCCGCTTCTCCTTCTACTTCCTCATCATTGCTCTGGCGAGCGTCGGGCTTCCCGGGCTTTGCAATTTTGTCAGCGAAATGCTCATGCTCGCGGGACTTTTCGACCCGCGGAATGTGGTGATCTTTGGGCGCGGACTGGCGATCGTCGCCGCGGTCGGGGTCTTCCTGGCTTCGTGGTACACGTTCACGATGATCCGTCGGGTTCTCTTCGGTCCGGTTGTTGAACCGCCGGCACTCAATGACGGCGCAGCGATCACCGGTGATGTTCATGCTCGCGAGGTCATTCCGCTCATGGCGATGTCCGCGTTGTGTATCGGGATCGGCCTCTTCCCCCAACCCTTGCTGGATGTTCTCCAAACGGATACTCGCCGACTCGCCGGAATCGTGGACCGCGCACGCTATCGACTCGACCCACAGGCGATTCCGATTCCTGAACCCGCGCCTGAGCGGCCGGTTCGGCGTGGTCCAGTTGAGAATGCCTTGCGGGAAGAGGCACCGTTTCAACCGGGTGGAGTTCCGAACGTTGTGATTCCACCGCAGCCAAAAAATCCCTTACCTTCCAACCCGAAATAGCGAGACCGACGACGTGAACCCGCTGAAAGACCAACTCACGATCGACGCCCTGACCAGTCTCTTCGAGTTGGTCCTTCCTGAAATTGCGCTGGTTGGCGCGGCCTGTCTTTCGCTCCTCGCTTGCGTCGTATCATCGCGCCCCTTCCTTCACTACCTGATCACGATTCTGGCGATTGTCGGAGCGGGAGTCCTTGCCTTTCTGGAAGATACCACGGGAAACGCATACATCAGGGAAACGGCCTTCCGCGCACCGATCCTCGCCACGCCTGCCGCGGCGTTTGCCCGCTGGCTGATTCTGGGAGTCGGGTTCCTGATTGTCCTGATCAGTCGACGGGAAACAGGGAAACAACTGTCATCGGAATATCTGTCCTGCCTTCTTGTGGCGCTGGCGGGGACATCGCTCGTCACTCGAGCGAACGATCTCGTCATGCTTTACCTCGCTCTTGAGATGATCAGCATCCCGACTTATGTGCTTCTGTATCTTCCATCCCGGAACCAGCAGGGCCAGGAATCGGCGATCAAGTATTTTCTGCTGAGCATCCTCTCGTCCGCCATTCTGCTGTTCGGTTTGAGTTACCTTTATGGTTTGACGGGAACGACGAATCTCACGGCAATCAGCGCGACTCTCGTTGCGGGGCAGGAGGGCGGCCATTCGCCACTGGCGACCCTGGCCGTCGTATTCGCCATCGCGGGAATCGGTTTCCGGATCACCGCCGTGCCGTTCCACTACTACGCACCGGATGTGTATCAGGGCGGGCCGACCGCGGTGATCGCGCAACTCGCGATCCTGCCGAAAATTGCTGGTTTTTTCGCCCTTGCGAATCTCCTCGGTATCATTCAACGCCCCTACTCGGACCTTCCGTTTCCCGTCGCGACACAGATCCCGCTCATGCTCTGGGTTCTCGCCGCCGCGACCATGACATTCGGCAACACTCTGGCACTGCTCCAGGATAATCTCAAACGGATGCTGGCGTACTCCGGGATCGCGCATTCGGGCTACATGCTTCTGGGGTTGGTCACTGCAACCGCTTTCACCACGGGTCAGGCTCCGCGATACGCCAACGGATGGGATGCCATCCTCTATTACCTGGTGGCCTATTCTCTGATGTCGCTGGCGGTTTTCGCCGTCCTGATTTACCTGAACTCGGAAGACGAGAGCACGGAATCCGTTGACGACCTCGCGGGATTGCATCGCACGCACCCCGTTTCCGCCGCCGTCCTTCTCATCGCATTACTGAGTATGATCGGCATGCCGCTGACGGCGGGATTCGCTGGCAAACTCGGTCTCTTCATCGGTCTTTACGATGCCCCCACCTCCAACGGCATGGGGCAGTCCTATAAAACGCTCACCGTCTTTGCGGCGATCAACGCGGCGATCGGCGCGGTTGTTTATCTCCGCGTTCTGGGAGCGATCTTTCTGAGAAGCCCGCTCCGTCCCGAATCCAGTCAGACACGCGGAAATCGCCTGCCCCTGCTCGCCGCGATCCTCTGCAGCGTGGGAACAATTGTTCTCGGCTTCTATCCGCAGTTGGTCTGGCATCGGGGCCAAAAGGCGTCGACCCATCCAGCGGATCGAATGGTCAACACGCAAGTTCCGGCACCGAGATAACGATTCGTTCCTGTGATTCACCATTTCATCCCGTGTGTCTTTGGCGTAAACTTGAGAGAAGAATTCGTATTCTGCACGTCTCTGCCGGGGAGTCGCTGTGACGATTGTTGTTGAATGCCCGCATTGTGAAAGCCGCTACAATCTCCAGCCCGACATGAGCGGGAAAACGATGCGGTGCCCGAATGGCGACTGCCGCGAAATCTTCACGGTGCAACCGGTCGATCCTCCCAAGCCAGTTACACCCGTCGTAGCCGAAATCACCAATGCTCAAGTCGATGAACCACTCGTCCCCATTCTTGAGGGTGAATCGGCTGAACCCGAGACAGTATCGCAGTCACAGGAAGAACTGGTACCCGTCCTGATTGACGAACCTCCCCCCCTTCCCCTCGAAACGACGGACGACGAACCTCTGGTCCCGATTCTGGAAGGCGAAGCCGAGACGCCCGCCGAACCCGAACTTCAACCGATCCTCGACCTCGAAGAAACATCGCTCGGAAATCTGGCCGATCTCCTGCCCCCATCTTCAGCAAAGGACCGCCCGTCCGCCAAACAACCAAACCAGAACGGACCGCAGGTCGTGGATTGGCGGAAGAACGCGCCGCCACCGCAGCCGGAGCCCGAGCCACTGAAATCGATCCGCCGGTCTGCATCCCGCGATGAGGAAAGCGAAGAAGACTTCGGCATCAAGCCCCGGCGAAATTACGGGCCCTGGAAGTGGGTTCTGTTGGGGCTGATCTTCTCAATCTGCGGCCTCATCGTCTTTTCCATCGTTCAGCATTTCCTGAATGAAGCACGAAAAGAACGGATGCTGGTGGAACAGGCGGACAAGGAATTCAAAAATCAGGGATATACCGAAGCCAAAAAACTTTACGACCAGCTCCAAGTGGAATTCCCCGCCAGCGAAGATCTGCAGAAATACATCTTCTTCGGCAAATTGAGCGATGTGCATACCACGGTTTCGACGGTCATCATCCGCGAGAACCCCGCCGATGGACAAATGAAGTTTGAGGAGTTCTTGAAGGAGTACGGCGATTCCCCGCTCGCAAAGCCCACCGATACCGGCTACGGTTTTGATGTCTTTGAAGCCGGCCGGAAAGTGGTCGATGCTTATGCCGATAATGCCGAGTGGAATCACAAGAACTTCCTACCCAAACGGATCCAGCGTGACAAACTGGATGAGGCCGAGCAATCCGTCGAAGCGGGACGAAAGCTGATTCCACTCGTCGAAAAATATCGGATCAGGGATGTTCGCCCGCTCGATGACCAGCGCAAGCGCTTTGAAGATCTGACCGCGATCCTCGCTCGCGAACGAGAACGGCTCAGCGTCATCGATCCGTTCCGCGACCTGGCAACCGAACCTACGGACCAGCGGATCGCAACGTTTGTGCTCGCCCTGAAGCAGCATCGCCTCGATACCGACTCCGAAGCGCAGCAGCTCATCACCGATGCCAAAGCCGAACTTCGCCGGCTGATCAGAGGCGTGATCGATCTTCGCCAGCCGATGTCGATTCCTACGAGCCTCTCCGGCGGGTTGTTTTTTGTTTCCTCGCCGCTTGGACAATCCACATTACCAGTCATCGTATCACCCGATGCGATTCCCGAAGTCTTCTTTGCTCTGGCACGCGGAATCCTGTATGCGTTCGATCCCCCGAGTGGCAATCTGCTCTGGGCGACACGGCTCGGACGGAATATCCAGGAACTGCCCGTGCGGATTCCCGAACGGCCGGGAGTACCTGAACTCGTTCTTCTGCCGATGGAGTGGAATGGTTACGGACTGGCGGCACGGGTCGCTCGGACGGGCGAACCGAAGTGGTATCAGCCTCTGGAAGCGCCCATCGCCGGAAAACCGATCGTCGTAAATCAGCGGGTCTACCTTCCGCTACGAGATGAACTGGGGACGATTGTCGAGATTGACACCAGCACCGGCAACCGGCTCAGCCATATTCAACTTCGTCAGCGCATCGGTCCCGGCGGAACGCGCCAGCCAGGCTCCGGCATGATATTCATCGCGGCCGAGGCGCGACGCGTGTTCGCGATCAACACCGAACCGTTCGATCGCGAGGGCAATCGCCTGCCGGTCCGATGCGTGCAAGTCATGGCGACGGATCATCCTGAGTTGTCGCTACGCGTTCCGCCGGTGATTACCGGCCCCGCCGGTGAGTCGCGAACCAACCGCTATCTCATTCTCGCGCAAGCCGACGGGACGCAATCGACCAAACTCCGTGGTTTCCCGATCGTTCCCGCTGAATCGTTCGATCCGGCAGTCGGGCCACCGGAATTTACTCCGCCTCTGGCCGGTTCGGTTTCGATTGCCGGTCACGTCCAGTTTCCGCCCTATACGGATGGCGAGCGGGTCGCTGTCGTGACCGACGCCGGCGCCTTCGGGCTGTTTGGCACCAATCAACCCGGCAATCTGGATGCGAACATCTACGCGATTCCCTCACCGCAACTCCCGGCCGATCCGCAATCACCCGTCAGCGGCTTGGTCATCTCGAGCGAAGAAGATACGTTCTGGGCGTTGTCGCGTTCTCAACTCTACCTTCTACGACTGGGCGTTTCGCCTCAGGCCGGTCTGCGTGTCAGTACCTCTGGCCTTCCGATCCCAGCGGGAATCCCGCTTCACATTCCGCAATTGAATGCCGCTCGAGAGATCGCGTTTCTCGTCGTACGCTCAGATGATTCAGACGGAGTCCGCGCGATCGCGTTTGATCCGAGAGACGGCCGCCCACGCTGGCAACGCAAACTCGGTATCACCATGACCGGCTTACCGATACCGATCGATTCCCAGAATCTGTTGGTTGCGGATGAGGACGGCGGAAGCTATCGCATTCCAAACGCGGCCGTCGAATCGTTCACCAAAAAGACGGAAGTGATCGATTCTGCCTGGGTCGTGCAATCACCGACGGCCGACCCGCGATCACCCGCACGGATCTGTCACTCCGCGGACGGCCAGACAATCTGGATCGCCGTCATCGAAAATGGCGAGAATAACTCCTTTCAACTTCGTATCCGGCGCCTGGCGAACGGCAAAGCGGCGGCGGATGAACGAGTGCAGATTGCGGATCGCTTCGCAGGCCCGATCGTCGCCACGGGCAAAGGAATCATCATTCCGTGCCTGGACGGGTTTCTTTATCGCTTCGAACCCGGCGCCATCAAGCTTTCTCAAGGCCCGATGTGGCGCGGCGAAGGAGCATCCGGATCCGAGCCTTGTTTTGTCACTGCTTTTTCCAATAGTGAATTTCTGACCACTGACGGTGGCAGCCGCGTGACACGCTGGCGGTGGGAATCCGGCAGCGACTGGAAAGCCGTTGCCGGACCGTGGACCATTCGCGAAAAGATCCCGTTCGCTCCGATTCTTGTTTCTCTGAGCGCTCAGGAGAACCGGCTCTTCATCCCGGACCCGGCTGGCAATGTCTGGATGTACGATGGGGATCGCGTGGGTGAACCGATCCGGCGCTGGCGGGCTTCGCCTGAAGACCTGGAAAACTCCATCCCGGCCGGTCGGCCAACCAACGGCTTCGTGGTCGGCCAGACTCCTGCCGGCCTCGTCATCACTTACTCAGTTGATCACCGCCACATCGTGGCCCTTTCTCCCAATAGCGAACAGGCAATCTGGGTCGTACGCCGACTGGGAGCACCGGATACGCTCGGCGCTATCGCGTACGATAAAGCGTTCATCTTCACCGATACGTCCGGTGGTGTCGTCGCTTACGATCAGATCACCGGCGAACGCATCGGTGCCATCCGCTCCGAAAACGCGGACCTGCTTCCCCGCCGCCCGGCGCAGCCCGTCGGCGATGGAAAAAATCTCCTGATCGCACTCTGGGATGGCTCCATCCTGGTACTGCCGAATCCGACGCAATAAGAGAATGAACGAATTCGTTTTCCACTGTTTGAATTCGATATTTGAAACTGACAAATCGAAATCTGCTCGCACAACCTGAACATGAAAATACTATTCCTGCATGGCTGGCATTCGGTTCCGGGTGGTGTCAAGCCGACATTGCTTGCTCAGCACGGCCATACCGTCATCAATCCCGCCCTCGATGATGAAGACTTCACACAAGCGGTTGCTACCGCGCAGAACGAATTCAACCAGCACAAGCCTGATGTCGTGGTTGGCAGTTCCCGTGGCGGAGCTGTCGCAATGAATATCGAAAGTGGCCATGCCAAACTTGTCCTCTTATGCCCTGCATGGAAAAACTGGGGAACCGTCAAAACCGTCAAGAACAGCACAATCATCCTGCACAGCCGAAACGACGATGTCATCCCGTTTGAAGATTCGGAAGAACTGGCGCATTCGAGCAAGGCGACGCTGATTGAGGTTGGCACCGATCACCGACTCGCGGATCCGGAACCGCTCGCAACGATGCTGAAAGCCTGCGAATCGGGCTGATGGATAACCGAACCCGTCTGTTTTTCCTTTCCGTTGTGCAGTGATCTCTCGTGATGAATCAGGGGCTTGCCGAAAAACAAATGAGGTTGTATTTTAAATTTGCAAGGGGGCGTAGCTCAATTGGTTAGAGTACCGGACTGTCGATCCGGTGGTTGCGGGTTCGAGTCCCGTCGTCCTCGCTAGAAACAAAGGCCGCAAGTGCTGAAATAACAAGCACTTGCGGCCTTTTTCGTTTCCGGTTTGTGAAATCGACTTTCGGGCCACTGGCGGCATTTCACAAGATTTCACAAAACCCGTACCGTTGGGGCTGGCGGAACCTCCGCACAAACTGGCCTGTCTGACGCCGCTCAACTGACCGCGACCGGCCCCGACCAAAACTGGTGGTGCCCAAAAGAAGAGGGCAGGCTCGGTTCAACCGGGCCTGCCCCTTCTCGAAATCGTTCATCTGAACGGGCGATCACACAGCCTCGGGCCGCTCCTTCTTTCCGAGACGAACCGACAGCGTGGCGACCAACTCCCAGTTCTGGGCTTCGACGGCCTGCCGAAGTTGCCGGTCCAGCCTCACCCACTCGTCCTCGACATATCCGTAACGCTGGGCCACCTCGGGGAGCAGACTGGTCAGAATGCGGTTGTACGTCCGGTTGCTCTTCCGCCAGAGCTTCGGTATCGCGTAGTGACCCAGCAGAACCCCCTCGGTCACGCCCGCATCCTTGGCGACCTTATGGCTGGCCTCTTCTTCTTCGCCGTCCAGTGCCATCTGCAACGCCGTCTTGCGGAAGACGTGGACGTAAGCCTTGCCGTCCGGGTGGGACTCGGACCACTCCACGACTCGCTCGTAGAACCAGCGACCGAAGTTCTGAGGCGTAAACTCCTCCTTGATCTTCTTGAGACAACCGGGGTTGTCGGCTGGTGATCGGCATCGAATTCTGGTCCACCTCGGCACCCAAATCTGGGCCACGGTGCGGGGTGTCAGTGGGGGTCACTTCTTGGGCTTGGCGGCTTTGGTGGCCTTTTCGTCTTTTGTTTTCATCGACTCTCGGAAGCGGT
>JBGSJI010000011.1:0-13872 GCA_041742055.1 Limnoglobus sp.
CCCCGCTCCGGTCGACCCCGGAACTTTTCCCCCCGACGAACGACTCCACGTGGTCACGCTCGCCTGTAGCAAGACCGAAGATCACCGGCAGCCCGACACGGCCTGGAGTCTCGACAACCTCGCCTTCGAGATCCTCCGCGATGCCCATCACCGCGACCTGAGCCGCAGCACCATCGGCCGCATCCTGGCCGAGGCCGACCTCAAGCCCCATCGCAGTGTCTACTGGCTCAACAGTCACGACCCCGAATTCGATGCCAAGGCCAAAGGCATTTGCCAGTTGTACCTCGATGCCCCCCGTTTTCATGACGAGGGCCGCCTCGTTCTGTCCAGCGACGAGAAGACCGGGATGCAAATCCTCCAACGCAAGTATCCCACGCGATTGGCCCGGCCCGGCTCCATCGAAAAGCGGGAGTTCGAGTATATCCGCCACGGCACCCGCGCCTTGCTGACGACCTTCTGCGTCCCCACCGGGAAAGTCGTTTGGAACTTGGGACCGACCCGCACCAGCATCGATTGGGTCCGGCATCTGGAGAACGTCGCCACGCAGTTCCCGCTCATGAAACGCTTCGACTGGGTCGTGGACAATCTCAACACGCATTGGAGTTTGGAGGTCTGCAAGTGGGTCGCCGAACGGAGTGGAATTCCCTTCGCCGCGAAAGCGTTGCAGACCGGCGCGGAGCGTCGGGCGTTTCTGAAGGATCCCGATCACAAGCATGTGTTCCACTTCACGCCGATCCACGGTTCGTGGCTCAACCAGGTGGAACTGTTCTTCAGCGTCCTGAGCCGACGTTTTCTCAAGCGGGGCGACTTCGCCAGTGCGGCCGCGTTCGAGGAACGCATCTCGACATGGTTGACGACCTACAATCGCGAGCACGCCCATCCGTATCGCTGGACCTATACGGGCGAACCGTTGGTTCGGGGCACGCCGTTCAGCCAGACGCGACGACAGCAACGACGCGGTCGGGCAGGATTCGGAATGCGCCCGTCGCTCTGGGTTCGCAAACTCTACCCGCCACGACCCTACAAACGCAAACTCACGTCACTGGCGGCGAACTTGTGAAACGGTCATCTAGATATTCAAAAGGCAGGGTTAGCATAAGCCCTTGTTCTTGCAGGTTGAGTGCTGCTGAATGCTTTGGCGTAATCCTCCGAAGCGCAAAAAATGCACTCACATAAATTCGATTTAAAGATAAAGGACTCGAAAGCAGTACACAAGATAAAACCGTCAAATCATGAAATATTCATAAAACGACCATTATTGCATGCGTTTATCCACAAGACGATACTATTCCGGCAACTGATATCCGCTGAACACCACGATCCGTTCAATCTTCTGCCGGTCGCGGATCAGGTGGAAGACCCCCGCCTCGCGGACATAGGCACTGCGGATCGCGCGGCGGAGTGTATCCTCACTGTCGATCGTTCGCTCTTCGACTTTCGTAATGACATCGCCGATCCGCAGTCCGAAGAGCCGAAGCGGAGAGAATGGCGCGATCTTCGTGATCTCGATTCCCAGAGGTTGCTTGCGGACCTCTAATCCCACATCGGAGAGTTCGAAAAATCGGATACCGAAGGGATCGTCCATCGGTTGTGGTTGTTGCGGGAGAGCCTTCGGAATGGTGATCGTTTTGGGCGAATGCAAAAAACAATTCGCCGCTTCGAGCTGCGGAAAGTCGATCGGTCCTTTGGCGGAAAGATAAGAATCACTGATCGCCAAACGTGCGGTCGAGGTGAGCTTTCCATGACTAATGATGATCGAACTCCGAATAAGAGTGAATTCCTTCCATTCAACGTCACCATCAATAATAATTAGCGAATCTTGAATATGCTTTCTCATTGATGATATCTGAGAAGTATTTGAAATTATTAATGATGATCGCCATTCCGACCGACTTGCGTTTTCTTTGATTGCACCTGTACTTACCATAATGCAATCCATAAACTTGACTACGGAGCTTTTGATTGACTGGGAAAAGATCATTTTCCTATCTGTATAGAAATCATTTAAAGAAATACTATTATCAAATATCAATGTAAAAGGTTTTCTGGCTCGAATTTCTCGAAAGCTGCTCATCATGACGTGCCGATGAACAGCAATTCGAGACAGATAGCGATGTTCGACATTATTTTTGATAACGTCTTTCACGATTTCATGGATCGAGTCATAGAGCAATCTTTGATTGTCTTCTTCTTGCAATGCACCCGCATACTCGATGAAAAGATCAATTCGCTTCTGCT
This sequence comes from Limnoglobus sp., assembly GCA_041742055.1. Classification (GTDB taxonomy): domain Bacteria; phylum Planctomycetota; class Planctomycetia; order Gemmatales; family Gemmataceae; genus Limnoglobus. The sequence goes on from JBGSJI010000011.1 coordinate 2,239, forward strand.
TAATCCACGCTTCGGCACGGCGTGGTAGCATTTCAAATACCGCAGGGAGGATCTGCTCATTGATGCGGTTGCGTGCGTATTTGTCCAGTGCTGCGAATTCTTTGGCATTGGCACGGTAATAGGCCAGAGCCAACGGCTGACGAGCGATGGATTTGGCGGCATGCTCGCGCCGGGATGGGTTGATGGAAGCGACATCCCGCACCAGCGGTACGAACTCGGGAGGAACGCGATTCAAATTCAGTTCGAACGAACAGGAAAGGATCGGGATCACGAACGGGATGAGAGAGTACATGGTCGACTCATTTCGCGCTCAAGATTAATAGTGTACAAATAACCATTTTACCTGTCCTGTCAAGAGATCGCAATTCCAATTGCGGAATACTGACTGCCTAAATCGACGTAAACCCTTACGGCGCATAGGCGCTTCCGAAATTTTGGCGTCTTTCCACGGTAGGGTGTGGCAGTGTCGGTGGAAAGACGAGTCAGTGTTTGAGCGACGCCGCCACGAGCGTGCGCAGCCGGTGGCGGAGCCCTCAATCATGGAAATGCGAGATGTCAAATACATAGTGAACATTTTATCAAGATCGACAGAAGTCACTTCGAAATTCGTCCGGCGCCTTTGGTGTTGAGTTTGATGGCGTAGAGGCCTTTGCTGGCGGTGATGAACAGGGTGTGCATGTCGTTTCCGCCGAAGCAGACGTTGGCGGTCCAGCGTTCGGGCACTTCGATGGTGGTGATCTTCTTGCCGGTCTTGTCGAACACGAGCACGCCGGCACCGGTGAGGTAGACGTTGCCGGCGCTGTCGATCGTCATGCCGTCGCTGCCGGATTCGCAGAAGAGCTTCTTATCGGTCAGCGTACCATCGGCGGCGATGGAGTAGGAGTAGGTTTTCTTGGCACCGATATCGGCGACGTAGAGCGTTTTGCCGTCCGGCGTGCCGATGATGCCGTTGGGCATGGTGAAGCCGGTGGCGGCGCGTGTGAGTTTGCCTTCCGGCGAGCGGTAGTAGACGGCGCGTTGATCCTGTTCCTGCACTCCGCGCTTCCAGTACGAGCGTTTGTAGAACGGGTCGGTGAAGTAGACTCCGCCGATTGGAGAAATCCAGAGATCGTTCGGCCCGTTGAGCAGTTTGACTTCGAACTCCTTCACCATGACGGTGTGCGTTTTGGTCGTCACGTTGATCTTCCAGAGTTCGTTCTTCTGATCCGCACACGCCCAGAGCATGCCGTCTTTGTCGAAGTAGAGGCCGTTGCTGCGTCCGCAGGGTTTCATGAACTCGGAGAGTTTTCCTTCGGTGCTCCAGAGCATGATGCGATCGTTCGGCTGATCGGTGAAGTAGACGTTGCCTTGCGCATCGACGGCTGGACCTTCGGTGAAGCTGAAGCCGTCGGCGAGTTTCTCGACCTTCGCGCCGGCGGGGACGGGATCGGCAGCGGAGAGCGGGGTGGCGAGAACGAGTGCGGTGACGAGCAGGGCAAGGCGCATGGGATGACTCCGGGAGGGTGGGAGTCATGCTATGCAAACAGATTACTTGCGAAGTGTGATGTCGTAGATATGTTCGCCCATTCCGCGTCCGAGTCCGGGCAGCGGAGGCGCTACGAGGCGGAAGCCGTTCTTCGAAGGGGCGTACTCGAATGGGCGGTTCGTGAAGGGGTCCTTCGGCACTTCGACGACCGTGACATTGTCGAGCGAGTCCGGGATCTTGCCTTCGTCCGTGGCGATTTGCAGGCGGAGTGCTTCCAGTGTGCGGATGAGTTCGATCCTCCGGATCAGACGTGCGTGAGCGAAGTGGACTTTCTGAACGGCGGGGTAAAGCAGCGACATGACGGCGAAGAGCGTATCGTCTTTGTGATCCGCGCGTGCTTTCTTCGCCGTGCGCTCGATGCGATCCAGTTCCTGAAACGCCCGGGAGATGGGAAGCGAGAAGCAGGCGACCTGCTCTTCCCAGACGTCGCGGTGACGGTTGAGCGAACGAAGCAGTACGGCCTGCGCCGGTGGCATGGCGTCAACATCTTTCTTGTCCGCTCCGCGTTCGATCAGGAATTTGCGGGCCGCGGGTGTCTGTACGGCGGCCATGGTGGCGATGCCGACATTCGTAGCGAGATTTTCCAGTCCTCCGCGTTCCGCCGCCGATCGACCACCCAGATTCTTGTACCAGTTGGTAAGCGTAGCCATGGCCAGTTCGTCCGAAACGGGGCCGCGTTCCAGTTCCCGGAGTTGAGGAAGCGACGATTCCAGAAAGCGAACCTCGCCATCGAGCGCCATGCGGGGATTGATGAATGGATGCGGCAATGTCGAGAACGCCCAGTACAGATTGGGCGAATTCTCGCTCCCGATCCAGTCATCGACGCGGCCAATCATAATGGCCGACATGGCCTGTCCCACCAGGAATTCGATGAGCGTCGATCCTTCGCCGACATGCTTACCCATCTGGAATCCGGTCTGGAGCGTTCGCAGGGCATCCGCGAAATTCTTCTCGCTCAGTTCCTTTCGGCAGCGAAGCGAAACGATGCGCTGCAGTTCCCGGTGACCCTGTACCAGAGGCAGCAGGCGTGTCATTTCTTCCGCTTTGAGCTTTTCGGTTTGCCAATCGCAGGTGGTCCGCCGCGCCGATTCATCCACCTCCGAAAGCAGGTCGCGGTAGGCGAAGAGAAACGCTTCCATCTTGGCGGTGGGAAGCTGCTCGACCGGCAGAGTACCCCACTGGTCCATGAGGTCGTTTTGTTCCTGACTCTTTTTGGGATCGCGGGGCCATTCGGGGCGGAGAACGATCGCCCGCTGATAGCCCAGAGCCGCGTTTCCCGATGATCGATCGCGGGCGAAAGGCAAAAGCTCCCACTTGAGAAGCGGTTTCGGCGCAAGCGTGGCCGAGATGGAGAGCTTCGAGGTCCAGAGCGCGGGATCCGGTTCGTTGGCGGGTCGATCGGGCCCGTCCTTGACTGGAGTCTGTGCTTCGATTGTTGCGAACGCCATGAACGGAATTATGAGGACCAGAATCAAGCGTGTCATGGGAGCGGCTCATCATTCTTGGGTTCGGATTTTTTTGTGGGAAGTCCATGGATGGCGAATGTGCCACGCGGGAGTTGCAGGGAATCTTCGAGCGTATTCACATCCAATGTTGATGTAGGCGTCTGCGAATTCGGCAGGGCATTCACGCCAAGCGTCAAGACATTCGCTCGCAATTGCAGATAGCGGGCGATTTCGGAAGTCTCTTCATTGTCGTGTTCGGTGACGGTATTCGTCGCCGTGACCGTGGGTGGCACTGGGGACTGCATAGGCTTGGGACGAGAGGCCGGTGTTGAACGCGAATCGGCCATTGGGCCTGGCACGGCGCCTCGCGTATCGGGTTGCATCGGCTGATTCGGAAGAGATAAGCCGATTCCGACCAGCAGACACGCGGCGGTTGCCTGGCCGTAAACGATCCGCTTCCAGAATGTCACGGCCCGATCGCGGCTGGCCGACCCCGCCGCGAACATCAGCTGATCGCGGTTAAGCGGTTGCGGCATCGGTTCCAGCTCCGCGAGCGCTCGCGCCAGCGGATCCCCGGTACAGATTCCGGAATCGGTCACGGTTTCACGTTCATTCGAGGCGGACATGATTTCACACCAAGTTTTTCTCGAAGCAGATCGAGTCCGAGCGCGAATCGGCGGTAGCAAGTACTCGCGCTGCCGCCGACCATCTCCGCAATCTGTTCGAAAGTAAGACCGCCCCATAAATGGGCGACCATGATTTCACGAATTTCATCTGGCAGATGTTGCAGCGCTGCCGCTGCCGTTCGGGCATCCAGTCCAGTGGGATCTTCGGTCGGCACGAACCACAGCGGCGCTTCACCGGCCGCCTGATACTCATACTTCTGCCGCCGCCGGGCCGACCGCCCCGCATCGATCGCCGCATTGCGAACCACGCGAAACAACCAAGCGATAGGGTTCTCTGGCGTTCGACTCTGTCGAACCAGTTTCAGGAATGCGGTTTGAACCACATCCTCCGGAGTGACGCACCATTGCCGCGCGTACAGCGTTAATGCTGCCGCATGGCGGTCCACCAGTCGAGAGAGATCGTCCGGTCCCATGCATTACTGACGGCTGAACAGGAATATCATTTCGCGAGTTCGTAGAAGTTCCCGTAAAAACTCAATTCGGTGAAATTGGATGTTTGCTCAATAAAATTGCGATTCATGTAGATTTTTCGGGCACACAGCATTAGAATAACATCTCTCTCCGGTGCATTCGAGGCATCCTCGGTACTTCCTCTCCCGGAAGTGGACATTTGATGCCAGATAAAGAGTCATCGGTGCCGCCGTTTCCGGATATTGTCGGAAATGCCGCAGCCATGCAGGACGTCTATCGACTCGCCCGTCTGGCAGCACCGCGCACCGCGACCATCCTGCTGATTGGCGAAACCGGCACCGGAAAAGAAGTCATCGCCAAGGCCGTTCACAAACTCAGCCGCCGCGCCGACGGTCCGTATATTCGCGTCAACTGCGGAGCGTTGCACGAAAACCTGCTTGAAAGCGAACTCTTCGGACACGTGAAAGGCGCCTTCACCGGCGCAATCGAGAACAAGACCGGCCGTTTCGAAGCCGCCCATCTCGGCACCATCTTCCTTGATGAAATCAACAGCATGTCCCCCAAGCTGCAGGTGAAACTGCTGCGCGTCCTGCAGGAGCGAGAGTTCGAACGCGTCGGCGAGAGCAAAACCATCCGCGTCGATGTCCGCGTCATCGCCGCCACCAACGCCTCGCTTGAAGATCTCGTCGAAGAAGGCCACTTTCGCGAAGACCTCTACTACCGCCTCAACGTCGTCCCCGTGATGCTCCCCGCTCTGCGCGACCGCCGCGAAGACATCGAACCGCTCGCACAGTTCTTCGCACGACGCTACGCCGAAACCAACAAAATTCCGCCGCCCGAATTCCCCGCCGATGTGATCACCGCACTCAAAGCCCACGACTGGCCCGGAAACGTTCGCGAACTCGAGAACACGGTCGAACGCCTCATCGTGCTTTCGGATCAAAGTCGACTCAACGCCGAACACCTCAAACTCGATCGCCCGCGAACCGTCCTGCGTAGCGCAAAAGGGTCTGCCGGCACCGACGTCGCCTCGCTCATCCGCGCACTCGTCAAAGCCGGACTGCACGCACCACTCCCCCAGGGAACCAAGCTCTACGATTTCCTCGTCGGCGGGCTCGAACGCGAATTGATCAACCAGATGATGCGCCAGTGCGGCAACGTCAAAATCACCGCCGCCGACCGCCTCGGAATCAATCGAAACACACTCCACAAAAAACTCGAAGAATACGACCGCGCTGACACGCCTCCGCCTGAAACAGACAGCGAATGATGCGCTCCGAAACCAATCCATAGAATAACGCTTTCCGCAATCGAGGACCGACGATGATCCGCCGCGATTTCAACCGCGACTACATGATGATCCCACCCGGAACCGGCGAGCCCTCCGTCGCGAACATGATCGTCGAAATCCCCAAAGGCCGACGAACCAAGTTCGAAGTCGACAAACAAACCGGCCTCATCAAGATGGACCGCTACCTCTACAGCTCCGCCGTTTACCCCGGCGATTACGGCTTCATCCCCCAGACGCTCGCCGAAGACCACGACCCGCTCGACGTCCTCGTCATGGTGAACGAACCCACGTTCTCCGGATGCCTCATCGAAACGCGCGTCGTCGGCATCTTCAAAATGCGCGATAAGGGCCAGAACGATTACAAAATTCTGGGCGTGCCCAACAAAGATCCGCTCTTCGAGGCGATGCGAAAGATCGAGGACGTGCCCAAACACTTCCTGCGAGAAGTCGAGCACTTTTTCAGCACCTACAAGCAACTCGAAGGGGTGCAGATCGAACCGCTCGGCTGGTCGTCCCACGAAGACGGCGCGGTCGAAGTGCGCTCGTGCATCGACCGCTTCCGCAAGACGCTCGGCAACTTCTGATCGAGTTCGGGCTTAAGTCATTCGAGCCGATCCGATTTGAGAATTCCGCAATTTTTTTCACGTTTGTGGCGGATTTGCCTGTGAAATCCGCCATGCTCCATAAGTGATTATCTGTACACTTTTTACGTTCAGTCCGAATACACATGTTCACTCGGCCTGCCGTTCTGGCAGGCGAGTTCGCCAACTTCGCCAACTCAAACACACACCCCTTGGCGAAGAGACACTTGACGAGCGGATATAAGTTTATTTGTCCACTTATCCGGTCGCTGCGGCGTGGACAACTCCGCCGACACCGCGGCACCGAGCGACTGCGGTTCCATTTCTGGACAGGCTGAAGGCCTGTGAGTCCTGAGCCCAGGATCAGTGGATGCATGTTCATGCAGGCTGAAGGCCTGCGACAAAACGTGATAAAAGGATGCGCCCAGAACGTTGCTCATTTCCGAAAATAGGGTGTTTCCTGCTCCATCTCCATTTCTTACGCTCTTGACCGCCCTGTTCACCGGTGATACGATGGTGACACATTGGTATCGCCAATAAAGGTTTCCCATGATCAAATCGCTCGTCCGCCACGGCAACAGTTGGGCACTCGTCATCGACCGGCCCATCCTCGAATTGCTCAACATTAATCCTGAGGAACCTCTGGAACTGACCACCGACGGGAAATCGATGACCATCACACAGGTTGATGCCGCAACCCGAAAAGCCCGCGTCCGCGACGCCCGCAAGAAGATCAACGCCCGCCACAAAGCCGCGTTCAAGAAACTCGCGGAGTAAGGCGTGTACCCGATCTTCCTGACCCTCGACGACCTGCTCGAATCCCACGAGGAGCAGATTGCGAATTACGGTGGTCGCCCGGGGATTCGCGATCGCGGTCTGCTGCAATCGGCTCTGGCTCAGCCGGAAGTTCAATTCGGCGGACAGTTCCTCCATACCGATCTCTTCGAGTTGGCGGCCGCGTATCTGTTTCACATTGCGCAGAATCATCCGTTCATCGACGGGAACAAACGTGTCGGCCTCGAAGCGGCGTTGCTCTTCCTGGAGATCAACGGCATCGAGATGAATGCAACCGATGAGGAATACGTCGATCTGGTGCTGCGCACCGCTCAGGCGCAAACCGACAAGCATACGATCGCCGAATTCTTCCGGGCGCATGCGGCACGCTGATCAGCCAAAGTGTGCAAAACGGGTCCCGTCCCCTTTTCGTCCCCGTCCCCTTTTTGTCCCTATCCGATCTCTGCGTAGCCCATCAATTCCGTACCGGCCAACGGCCTGAGATTTCTGAGCACAAGGCAACGAGCGCAGCGACGACGCTTGCGTTGGCGACCTGATTCCTCCAAAAAAATTTTTCGAACTCTCAGAAGTCAAACACCGTAGACGTAGTTATAACTAGGTAATACCTTGTTATTGCAAACTGGTTTTCCTCCCTCCGAGTGCTCCGCGTGACACGTTACCTCCTCTCAGTCTTCGCGTTTTCCGTCTCCCTTGCGGCATGCGCCGCCGATCCTAAAGCTCCGCGACAGGCGGCCCGCGTTTTCTTTCAGGATCACGAGACCCGACAAGTGAAATGGGCTGATGTGCTCGAAAATGATGCCGGGGAACTCACGCTCGCGCCGCTCGCCGACATCCCCGGATTTCCCCAGCTCGATCCGAAGGTGCAGACCCTCGTCCAGATGCGTGAGTGCAAGGGGCGATTACTGATTGGCGTGCGTGACAATGACGACGGCAAAGTTGGCAGCGGATGGGTGATGGCGGTCACCGGTACGCGCTACACCGAGCATGGCGACCACGGCCACTGGAGCTACAAGAAAAAGCCGCAGGTCGTGGCGAGTGTGATCGATGCCCATCAGGGCAACCCGGCGCACGTGTACCTCTACGATGAGCAGTTCTACGTCGCCAACGATCTGAAGGCCGGCTACACGCGCTTCGAACCGGAGCAATTTTCCCGCACGGTGGACGGTCAACCGATCGCGGGGCAACCGCAGTTTCTGCCGGGCGGTGGAAACCACATCACGCTGGCGACGGTTGGCAACGCGGTCGGCTACTCCGCCTGGATCGACGGTGGCGGACCGAACAAGGGCCGGGTGGACGTCACGCCGATCGTATCGAAGGCGGAGATCAAGTACAGCTTTCATCTGCCGACGGGCGTGATTCACGGCGCCACCGCCTGCGCGGGCAAGGTCTTCTTCGCACCCGCCGATGGCATCTGCTGGGTTGAAGCCGACATGGCCGCGAGCAAGTCCAAGAACGAGGTGTCGATTCATCACATCCCACTGGGCAAGGATGGCGAAAAGCCCTTGCGAACCGGGGCATTCGAAACGCACGGCAAGACCGTCCTCTGCGTGACCGGCAAGGGGGCGAAGGGTCAGCTCGTACTCATCGACGCTTCGGCCACAACACCCAAGCCGATCTTCGTGACGCTCAACGGCAGGGATGGGCACAAACCGCTCACGCCGCGGGTGGTGGCGAAGGACGGGAAGAATCCGCTGGCGTTCGTGTTCCACGATCATGACAAGGATGAAGACGTCGAAGATGTGTGCGATGTGATCGCCCTCGATCCGAACGGCGATGGGACGTTCAGTGACGCGAAGGTCGTGAAGACGATCAAGGTCGGTCCGAGCCAGGTCACTGGACACTTCGGCCATCACGACATGGCGTTCGATGCGGATGCGAAAGTCGCCTATTTCACCAACCCCGGCGACGGAACTCTTTCGGCGCTCGACCTCAAAACACTGGAACTGAAAACCACGTTCAAGATCGGTGGTAAGCCGACCGCGCTGATCGTGGTCGGCGGCCGTGACCACGACGATTGATTGCGTGTGTGCTGGTTTTCCCTTCATTCACTGATTCTCTTGGAGGCTCATATGTCGAAACGAAACGGATTTACTCTGATCGAACTTCTGGTCGTGATTGCCATCATCGCCGTTCTGGTGGCTATCCTCCTTCCTGCGGTCCAACAAGCTCGAGAAGCAGCTCGACGTTCGACCTGCAAAAACAACCTCAAACAAATTGGTTTGGCTCTCCACAATTATCACGATACCCATAACACTTTCCCGCCAGGATGGATCGGCGTCTCTAACCGTCGCCCACATACCGGAGTTGAAGACCCCAGTGGACTACCGGCTGACTGGAGAAGCGGATTTTCGTGGTCGCAGCTTATTCTCCCTCAACTCGAACAAGGCCCCCTGTACGATCAGTTTAACTTTAGTCAGATCGTCAACGACGAGACCAATTCCAATAACCGTACCACTCTGAATAATTATCTTTCTGTCTTCTCCTGTCCTTCCGATGACGCGCCGAACACGTTCGAACTTGAAGATGAAAACGCAGAAATCACCAATCTCGGCATCTCGAATTACCCCGGTATTGCAGGCACTACTGAGCTCGATCAAGCCGAAATCCCCAATACTGCCATCGGAGCCCAATTTGAAACCGATGGCATTTTTTTCCATAACAGCAAGGTCCGCATTGCTGACATCGTTGATGGCGCCAGCAACACCCTCATGGTTGGGGAACGTAACACTTTTTACGAAGACCCGCTGACCAAAGACGAGCCTTTTTATGGAACCTGGGGCGGCTTGATTCCCGAGACGGAAGAACCATTCGCCCGTATCCTGGGACATGCTGGCGAACCACCCAACCATGCCGAACACCCTGAAGATCTTGGCAGCAATCACAGAGGGGGAGCACAATTTATCCTCGGCGATGGTTCAGTGCATTTTATCTCTGAAAACATCGATGGCGACACCTTCCGCGCCTTGGGGACCCGCGGCGACGGGGAAGTTGTTGGGGAGTTTTAGTCTCCCTTACTTGTCCTGATTGCTGTTTCATTTCAAAACTACTGAAGCTCGTCACTCCTCACTCAGGCGTGACGATTTTTTTTGCGCTGATTGCAAGTGGCATGAATCAAAACCACAAGAATTCAGAGAAACGGCTTCTCCGCCATAAGTTCGCTTCAGGATCAACGCATATTCACCGGCTCATGATCAGATCTGAAATTTTTCAACCTATTTCGGTCGAAACCACAAGATTGCTATTTCACAGTTAGATGAAAACGTGTGTTTTGCAGGAGCTTTTAAGAACTCTATTGACATATAAAAACAGATTGTGAATTTATTTCACGAAAACAACACGGATCGAACAGAGGATAAGCCTCTCATTTCATCAAGTATTTTTGAGCTATTTGTCGCTGGTTGACAATAATGGGAACCTGCTCAATCTACCGTCAATTTGACACATTTTGCGTACTTTATTGTGTTTTTTCTTATCAATTGATTTATTTATCCTGTAGCATTATGCCAAGCTTGTATTGCATCCTCTTGCAAACGCGAACTTGAAATGTGAATAACACATTCATTACTTTAATAAACAAATTTCATTCCTGACAGGAGTCTTCAAATGCCAGCAAGGTCGAAACGAGGTTTTTATCATGTTCACGGATTTACGTTAATTGAATTGCTGGTCGTAATTGCCATCATCGCAACACTTGTCGCGATCCTTTTGCCAGCCGTCCAGCAAGCGCGTGAAGCAGCCAGACGTTCCAGTTGCAAAAATAACCTCAAGCAAATTGCCCTTGCGATTCATAACTACCACGATGTCAACAACTGCCTGCCACTTAACCATTGGCAGGCTGGCAACATTAATTTCAAAGTCATGCATACCCACACCGTCCATAAGGCGATCCTGCCATACATTGAGCAAGGCCCATTGTTTGATATGTATATCCCCGGCCAAGGGATCTATTTCGATCGAATTACCTACACGACCGGTAGTGGCGCTCCTTACAACCCCACGGCTCCCAGCAACGGCTATATTGCACAAGCGATCGTTCCGACCTACAAATGCCCTTCAGACCCTTCTCCACCCCGCTTGAGCAATCGTGAAGGCACGGGGGCAGGAAACACAGGTGTCGAACTAGCCGTCACCAGTTATAAAGGCGTGATGGGTTCTAACTGGCAAAATGGAAACTGGCAGGAATTGACCGGACCACATGCGACAACACCAGATTTGCCAGCCCCGACTGGCAACGGACTGTTTTTCGGGACAGGACTTTTCATTCGAGGAGCGGGCTCAAATGGCAATAGTCCCCTATACCGCTTCAAAGACATTACAGACGGGCTTTCCAACACCCTGATGTTTGGCGAAGCTCTTCCGGAAACCTCTAATTGGAATTCATGGTATCACGCCAACCATAACATCGCGACGACAGTGATCCCCATCAATGCCCCCGCGATCTGCGCCGCTGGAGTAGGCCAAGTCGGGTATGATAGCTGGAAAGCCTGTACTCTGGATTGGCAAAACAACTTTGGCTTCCGCAGCTTGCACAAAGGGGGAGCCCAGTTTGCGATGGCAGATGGCTCAGTACGCTTTGTCAGCGAAAACATCGACGCAAATCTCTATCGAGACCTTGGCACACGCCAAGGTGGCGAAGTGGCTACTCTCGATTAACGAAATCATTTCTGCTTCTTAGGAAAACCTTCGCTTGAAATTATAGCGAAGGTTGTTTGTATTCCGGATCGATTTTTAATAAGTCATTGACTACGAATCTATCCTGTACCGACATGAAGTTTCCTCCACGGTATTGCCGTTTCTTGTTTTCATTGAAGTACGTATTTTCTAATACGCTTTTTTTGCCGGGACTTCCATCTCATGACGAACATGATCTGTCGATTATTTGCTTTTGGCTTTCTCCTTT
>JBGSJI010000012.1:0-250020 GCA_041742055.1 Limnoglobus sp.
GAGGTCTTTTCAATTTTGATGGAATAACAATTGAATATTTTCGTCAGGAATCGAGCCTGTTTGAGGCATTCAAGAAGGGAATAGTTGATACCTACACTGAAGGCGATCCGGCAAAATGGCAGCGCGCCTATGATTTTGATGCAGTAACACACGGCGAAATAATCAAAACAGAGTTCCAGTCGGCCGCACCCAAGAACATGAGTGCCTTAATTTTCAATACACGCCGGAAGATCTTTGCAGACAAGACAATCCGCGAGGCAATATCACAAGTCTTCGATTTTGAAACATTCAACAAGAACCTGTTTTTCAACGCTTACACCCGAACTCAAAGTTTCTGGGAGGGATCGGTTCTTTCGGCTGTAGGCAATCCTGCGAGCGAAATTGAACGTGACTGGATATCGGAATTTCCGGGCGCTGTGCAACCCGGCATCATGGATGGTACCTGGCGTATGCCCGTGAGCGATGGCACGGGCGGAGACAGGAAAATACTGCGAAACGCTTTCCAACTGCTCCAGAAAGCCGGATTTTCTCGCGACGGCGTTTCCATGATTGGGCCGGACGGCATTCCGCTGGCATTTGAAATCATGACACGCAATACAGATGAGGAAAAGCTGGCGCTCGCCTTTCAGGCAAGTTTGCAGAAACTCGGAATTGCCATGACCATCCGTTCCGTCGATGATGCGCAATATCAGCAGCGGCTCAACACATTCGATTACGATATGATCATTGGACGCTATTCGTCCTCCCTGTCACCAGGAATCGAGCAGCGCCGCCGCTGGGCCAGCTTTTCACGCGACTCGGAGGGTAGTTTCAACTTCGCCGGAACCGCAGATCCTGCAATCGACTTTCTGATTGATCGGATAGTCGCCGCCAGGGACACAGACGAATATACCGCGGCTGTTCGCGCGCTCGACCGGGTCTTGCTTTCCGGTTTTTATGTTATTCCGTTGTACCATTTGAAATCCGAATGGATTGCACACAGAAGTTATTTGGCTCATCCGGAAAAAACTGCATTATACGGAAATCAGTTTCCGGCATGGTGGCACAAGGACGCAAAGTAGATGGCAAACCTCAAGACGCTTACAGTTGATATCGTTTCCGATGTCATGTGCCCATGGTGCTATATCGGTCAGAAGAACCTGGACACTGCAAAAGCCATGGCAAGCGAGGTTGACGTGGAAGTTCATTGGCGGCCATATCAACTGGACCCGACCTTGCCGCCTGAAGGAAAAGATCGCCAGAAATATCTCAGCGATAAATTTGGCGGCGAGGAAAAGGCGGCTGGCATTTATCAGCGGGTGAAGGATGCCGGCAGCCATAGCGGAATTGATTTCCGTTTTGATCTGATGAAGGTCTCGCCGAACACTCTTGACGCCCATCGTTTGATACGTTGGGCTGGCGGTATCAGTGCACCAGTGCAGGACAAACTTGTCCGCCGCCTGTTTGAGGTATTCTTTGTTGAAGGCGGCAATGTTGGCGATCATGCGGTTTTGCTCAACGTCGCAGAACAGGCAGGCATGGATAAAGCCATCGTCAGCGATCTGTTGGCATCTGACAAGGACAAGATAGAAGTCCAAAGGGAAATAGCCGAGGCCCAACAAATGGGGGTTACAGGCGTTCCATTCTTCATCATCGCAAACAAGTATGCGATTTCAGGAGCCCAGCCGCCGGAAGTGCTGGCAAATGCTCTGCGGCAGATTTCAGCCGAAATCAATGAAGACGGGCAATATCTAAAGGACTGATCGTCACCAGGGTGAAGTAACGGTAATTGAGGCACGCAAAACAAAAAGGGCGCAAAAAGCGCCCTGTTTATTCTGATACTCACCACAGTTATTTGAGCGACTCAATCATCCCGGTATACTTTTTCCCGGCGCTCATGGCGTTCCTGTGCTTCAATCGAAAGTGTTGCAATCGGACGCGCCTCAAGTCGTTTCAAACTGATCGGCTCGCCTGTTTCCTCACAGAAACCATAGGTACCGTCATCAATCCTGCGCAAAGCTGAATCAATTTTTGAAATCAGTTTTCTCTGACGGTCACGAGCGCGAAGTTCTATCGACCTGTCTGTTTCAGATGAAGCCCGGTCAGCCAGATCAGCCAGCTTGCCCGACTCGTCCTGAAGCACTTCAAGGGTCTCCCTGGACTCTTTCAGGATATCGCTTTTCCACTCCAAGAGCTTCGCTCGAAAGTATTCCTTCTGCCGCTCATTCATGAACGGCTCCTTGGATGAAGGCTTATAGTCTTTGGATCGGCTATCAATCTTGCCCATCTTTACCTCCTGCTTTTGCCGCGCTTATAGCGATGTGAGTCACGCGGAGCAAGCAACTTAAGAGAACTAAATTATATTTTTTGTTAACCCAGCGCGCAATACCGCAGTTGTCACAATGTTGTGCAACGCAACGAAAAATCGAAGAATCACCCAGGAGTTCTCCGACGCAATTGTTGAAACTTTTGCGGGTAAAATTGCCTAAAACATTACGCGGGAAGATTCGGCTTGCTGTCTTTGGAGAACAGATAAAGGAAGAGTGCCAACCCAAGCATGATTGCGTAGAAAAGATAAAGGGCACTGTATCCGTCCGCTTTTCCACCCGCCGCTGCCGCTGTACCAACCACAGTTCCGCTCAATATCTGCATCACCCCCGCACCACCAATGCTGAAAAAATTCAGCAGGGTAACGCCGCGTCCGGTCAGGTGTTTTGGAACGAAACCACGGCCATGAGCAATCTGCACAGCATAGCCTGCACCAAAAAATCCGATTGCAACAAGGCACAACGTAACCTGCGAAAGCGGCGGTTCAACAGCAAGATAAAGCCAGGTGATAGCAACAAGAACCACGGCATTGCTGACCACAATAACCCATTTGCGGGAATTGAAAATCCTGTCGAGCGGTCCAAAACAAAGCGAACCGATAACCAGCGCCATCGCCATGTAAAATGTCACGCGGCCGATCTGTGTTGTATCGAGTTGGTAAATATCGGCAAGGTATGGTCCGGCCCACAACCCTCTGATTCCCGCGACAACACTGTAGCCCATCGCCACCATCGGAAAGATCAGCCAGAGTTCCCGGATCTTGAACAGATCAAGAATGCTGCCGCGCGGCTGGCTGTCATGCTCAATCTCTGGGTCCTTGACCAACACCAGAATTCCGCCCGCAACAAGGGCGGTAAGAACGCTGAGACCAACAGCGACCTGCCGCCAGCCAAAGGCATCAACTGCCTCTGCAAGTGGCGACGAACCAAGCACATTGCCTAGGGTTCCAAGACCGACAAAAGTCGCTGCAAGTGTTGCAAATTTCGCCGGAGTAAAATCATGGGCAAAGACGAAAAACGCAGCCATCAAAACCGGCGCACACCCGAGGCCAATCAATGCCATGGCCAGAATGATTACCCACCCCGATTGCGCAACAGCAAACATGGCAATACCCCCTGCTCCGCCAACCAGCAATAGATAAGCCGCCGTTCTTCTTGGCCCCAAACGGTCGAGCCAGGAGCCGATGGGAAATTGAGCAAGGGCAAAAACAAGAAACCACGCGGCCGAAGCGTTCGAAAGTTCAACTGCACTCATGCCTGTTTCCACAGTCAGAATGGGCGAAAGGACAGCCAAAAACGAGCGATAAAACTGGCTTAAAACATAAGCCATCAGCAAAACTGTAATTCCGGCCATAAATTCCCCAAACGTTTGATTGGTGTGTGAAAATGTTTCAATACACTTCCCTAGGCCCGCTTCAATGAACCTTCAAGTCGGATTTGTATGATCTTTTGTAAATCAGAAGAAATTCACTTTGTTGGAGTTCATTTTTCTGTTCAGCTATCATTCAGACTACAGACATTATATATAACCAAACTGAATGAACCCGGCTGCCGCTAAGAGGCCCGAAAGTTCAAAAGGGGTTTGAAGATGTATAAGGAAACGAGTTACAAAATGAACAAACTGGTCAAAAACGTTGTATTCGCCGCTCTTGTGACAAGCACAATTGGATTGGCCGGACCGGCCTTTGCAATTTCGTCCGCCGACGAATGCAAGAGTGCAGTAGAAGAAGTTACCCGCGAACTGCTGAAAGCCAATGTCAACAACGATGACCTCGGCAAAATTGATACAGCGCTTGTTGCAGCCGATGCTGCCTGCGGAAGCGGTGATTTTGGCGGAGCGGAAGCAGAACTGCAAAAAGCCCGCACCATGATCAGCGCTGCAGCGCCAAAGTAATCGGCCCCGCCGATCAACGTTTTCTGAAACTGAAGCCCCGTTTGGAATGCCAAAGGAATGGCATGACCTGAACGGGGCTTTGTTATATATTAACTTCAGTATGTTGATTCATGAGAGTATTCCATTGACGATTTCAAACGCTATTGCCCGCGCCGACGACTTCCTTGATAAAAGTCGCTCGGT
The DNA here is from genome assembly GCA_041742055.1 of Limnoglobus sp. Classification (GTDB taxonomy): domain Bacteria; phylum Planctomycetota; class Planctomycetia; order Gemmatales; family Gemmataceae; genus Limnoglobus. The sequence goes on from JBGSJI010000012.1 coordinate 4,384, forward strand.
GGTTTTTTCCGCGGTGTTTGCAATGCTCATCTGGATTGTGTCTGCAATTCAGGTTGTTGCCCAACAGCCATCTGTTGAAGTGGCACTGGGTCCGGTGGCCGAGGTCAACCAGAATGTAAAGGGTGTTGAGACCACAATCCGAATTCTCAACCGTCTGTCAGCCTCGACCGAACTGGATGACGAGGCGCTAGTCGGCGCTCGCGTAAAATATCAAAGTGTTATCAATTCGGCCAATGACATCATTCGATATATTGACGAGCAGAGCAAGGTTATCGCAGAGCGCTTGACCGAAATTGGACCGCCGCCTGATGCTGAAGGCATCATTGAACCGGTCACGATTACCGAGCGGCGCGCACAGCTAAATCAGGACAAGTCAACTTTGGCAGTTACCAAGACCGATCTTGAAAAAATAATCCTGACTGCACAAAACCAGATTGCGGCTATCACCAAGGCTCGCCAGGACGCCTTCAAGGAAGCCATTTCAAAACGCACCATCATTTCAAATGAATTGTTGCTGGAGGCTTCCAGCGGCATTTCCAGCCTTGCATCCTCGACAGTCAGCGGAATCCATAACTGGTATAAATATGTCATCGAGACAAAGTTGGGAGCGGCTCTGGGATCAACATTTGTTTCTCTCGCGGTCGCCCTTTTTCTGTCGATAAATTTCAATAGGTTCTTTGGCAATTATCTGATCCGCCGCGTTGCCAATCCTGACTATTTCATGCGGGTATTTTCGGCCTTTTGGGCAACTGTGCTTCCAAGCGTGGCCACCGCATTGTTCCTGTTTTTCACTTATACTCTTTTTTCCCATTTCAGCGTTTTCAATTCCAAGATCGCCGAGCTTGCCTTTACATTGTTTCTTGCAATTTCGGGCATGGTCTTCGCGTGGCATTTCTGCCGCGAGGTATTCGAACCACACAGTCCGCAATGGCGCCTGATTGATCTTCCCGACAGCTCGGCAAAAATGATGTTCTGGCTGACCTTTGCCCTTTTCGCCATTTACGCTTTTGATTCGCTTTTCACTTCTGTGAATGCTGCATTCTCCGGAGCCTTGTCGCTGACCGTGCTTCAGGGCGTTATAGCAGCAGTGCTGATCGGTGTAATATTGATCTTCATTGCCCGCGTCATCTACAAGCGGGGATTGATTGACATACAAAATGGGCAGACCGGTCAAAAATACCGTTTTGACAAATGGATCAGTTTTGCGCTTGGCCTGTCAGCCGCCGTGATCATAGTTTCTGCCCTGTTGGGATATATCGGCTTTGCACGCTTTCTGGCCCAGCAGATCGTCGTCACCGGCGGCATCATTGCAATCATGTTTGTCGGCATCAGTGCAGCCAGGGAAATGGCGCGTGAAGGAGTAATCGCCAATACCGGATTTGGCCGCACATTGCTGAAACGCGGCTATGAATCCTATCGTGTTGAACAAATTTCTCTGATGGCGGGGCTTGGCCTTATTGCTCTGATCCTGATGATCGGCATTCCCGCAATTCTCATGCAATGGGGAACCCGATTTGAGGAAATTACAGCTTTTGGCATGACCATTTTCACCGGGTTTACAGTGGGTGGTTTTCGGCTGTCCCTGTCCGGTGTCCTGATTGGGGTGACGATTTTCGGTTTGATTATTGTTTTCACCAGACTGTTCCAAAGTTGGCTGACGCGCAGCGTGTTCCCGCGAAGCAAGATTGATCCTGGTGTCAGCGACTCAATAAGGGCCGGCATCGGTTATGTCGGCTTTGCCATCGCTGCCCTTATGGCTGTTACATCTGCCGGACTGGATCTTTCAAGCCTCGCAATTGTAGCCGGTGCCCTCTCGCTTGGTATTGGTTTTGGCCTTCAGAATATTGTCAGCAATTTTGTTTCGGGACTTATCTTGCTGGTCGAGCGGCCTATCAAGGTTGGTGACTGGATTATCGTTGGAACCGCGGAAGGCACTGTCAAACGTATCAGCGTTCGGGCGACTGAAATTGAAACCTTTCAACGCCAGTCGATCATCATTCCAAACTCCGAACTGATCAATTCGCAAGTGGGCAACTGGACTTTCAAGTCACGCAACGGACGTGTCGATGTCAATGTCGGTATCTCCTACGCCTCGGATGCACGCCTCGCCGAAAAGATACTTTATGAAATTGCTCATGAACATGCGATGGTAACCAAGAAGCCCGAGCCAAATGTCTGGTTTGTCGGGTTTGGAGGCAGTTCTCTTGATTTCCGCCTGCGCATGTTCCTTTACGATATCAGCAATATGGTGATCGTTGAAACCGAGGTCCGCTTCGAAATCCTGCGCCGTTTCAAGGAGGCAGGCATTGAAATTCCATTCCCGCAACAGGATGTAAATCTCACCTTGATGTCTGATAGCGAAAAAACCCGCTCGTCCGCTGCTGCCATCAAAAAAAGCTCCAGACAATCAAATGCGAAGCCGACCGATGCATCACAAGTCAAAAAACCTTCCGTAAAAAAACGCACATCGCCAGGTTAATGGCTGCTCACGACGATTGAAATCTTCGAAAGTGGAACTCAAAAACAATTGAAAACGATCACGCAATCAATCATTCTGCAGAACAGGTAAACAAACAAGTTCGGGAGTTGCAGCAATGAGTGTGAGCAAGGACAATCTGGTACGCCTCAATATGTCCCATTGGCAGGAGCGGGTTGATCTTGCCGCGGCCTTCCAGTGGACTGCCCGCCTCAATCTTCACGAAGCTGTAGCGAACCATTTTTCACTTTCCGTCAATGAAGAAGGCACCCGCTTCTTGATGAACCCCGACAAAATGCATTTTTCAAGGATCAAGGCGTCAGATCTGTTACTGATTGATGCCAATGATCCAGATACCCTCAAAGGTCCCAATGCACCCGATGAAACGGCTTGGGGTCTGCACGGCGCCATCCATCGCCATTGCCCCCATGCCCGCTGCGCCATGCATGTCCATTCGATCTTCGCAACCGTCCTCGCCAGCCTTGAGGATTCGCGCCTGCCGCCCATCGACCAGAATACCTGCATCTTTTTCAATCGGTATGTGATCGACGAAAACTATGGCGGACTTGCTTTTGAGGAGGAAGGAGAACGCTGTGCAAAGCTGTTCGCTGATCCATCGAAAAAAGTTATGATCATGGGCAATCACGGCGTCATGATCATCGGTGATACAGTTGCTGAAACCTTTGACCGGTTGTATTATTTCGAACGTGCCGCCGAGACCTACATAAGGGCACTTCAAACGGGAATGAAACTGCGTGTGTTGTCCGACGAGATTGCTGAGAAAACTGCGCGGGAGTTGGAGACCTATACTGAACCTGGAGCAGCACATTTCGCTGAAATCAAAGCAATGCTGACGGCCGAGGGCTCAAACTTCGCTGAATGAACGGAGTTTTTTTGTTGGCTGCCAGTTTGCAGTTTATCTTCCAGGATTGCATTCAATTGGCTGCGGGCAAATTTACTTTGGTGCGGGCACCGGGACTCGAACCCGGACAGCCAAAGGCCGAGGGATTTTAAGTCCCTTGCGTCTACCGATTCCGCCATGCCCGCACGCACTTCTTGCTAACTTGTCACTTGAACAAGTGCAATGAAAAAGAGTTATATCGAATCCATGGAATACAGCCCGGTCTGCGGCTGAGAAAATTTATCAAGGCGACAGCAACATGAATGTGGAACAGGGTAACGAGCGACCGCAATTGACCGCCGCCATGCTGGCAATTGGCGACGAACTTTTGTCTGGGCGTACGAAAGACAAGAACATCGGCTATCTAGCAGACTTTCTCACTCTCAAGGGGATTGATCTACTTGAGGTGCGCATCGTGCCTGACGAACAATCCCGCATCATCGAGGCGCTCAATGCACTGCGTGTACGCTACACCTATGTCTTTACATCAGGCGGCATCGGCCCCACCCATGATGACATTACCGCGGATGCTGTTGCCGCTGCTTTCGGTGTTCCCATTGACCATGACCCGCGTGCCATGACACTGCTCGCCGAACACTATCAACGAAGGGAAATGGAATTCACAGATGCCAGAAAGCGCATGGCTCGCCTGCCGCAGGGTTCTGACCTCATAGACAACCCGGTATCTGTTGCTCCTGGTTTCCGGATTGGCAATGTTCATGTGATGGCAGGCGTTCCGTCGATTTTTCAGGCCATGATGGACAGTGTTGGTCCTACCCTGCAATCAGGTGTCCAGATCATTTCACATGCAATCGAATGTCCCCACGGAGAAGGTCGAATTGGCGGACCACTGGCGCAAATCCAGAAAGAGCATCCCGATACTGCCATCGGCTCATATCCCAGATTTGACGGTAAAATCTATTCAACACAAATCATTGTCAGATCCCGCAACACCGCCGCCATTGATGCTGCTGTCCGGGATGTCGAAACTATGCTCGCTGCCGTAAGCCAGCCATAAAAGGGGAAGCAGCGATGCAACTTACCGTCTATCACCTGAAATCGTGCGATACATGCAAGAAGGCGATCCGTGAACTGACCGCAGCTGGTCATGATCTCGAATTGATTGATGTTCGTGCAGACGGCATAGAACCTGAAGTTTTGGAAAAACTTGAAGCAAAGCTTGACTATAATATCTTGATGAATACCAAATCGACAACCTGGCGCGCGCTGGATGAAACGGAAAAAGCGGGCATTACCCGTGAAAAGGCACTTGCGCTCATGGGCAAGTATCCAGCCCTTGTCAAACGTCCGGTAATTGTATCAGATCAGGGAATAACGGTTGGCTGGAATGGAGACATTCAAAAGTCCTATTGAAACCTGTGCCAGCCAATAATTTGTGTTTATACACTTGCCACCTGAATATGCTTGATTTAATGCCCGAACTTCAATTTTCGTATTGCCCAGCCCTATTGCCCAACCAATTGAAGGTATCTCATGTCCGCCAAACCCAAAGCCTTTCCAGTAAGCTGGGATCAGTTTCACAGAGATTGCAAAGCCCTCGCCTGGCGCCTTGCCGGCATAAGCGATGCCAAGGGCGACTGGAAAGCAATCGTCTCGATCACCCGCGGAGGTCTTGTTCCGGCGGCCATTATTGCCCGCGAACTGGGGGTGCGCAACATAGAGACCATCTGCATAGCGTCCTATCATGAATACAAGGATCAGGGCGAACTCGAGGTCATCAAGAGCATATCGCAGGAGCTGATCGATGCGACCGGCGGGCGCGGTGCAGGCATCTTGGTGATCGACGATCTGACGGACACCGGCGCGACCGCCAAGAAAGTTCGTGAAATTCTTCCCGACGCTCACATTGCCACCGTTTATGCCAAGCCTACCGGCGTACCGATGGCAGATACCTTTGTCACAGAAGTATCGCAGGATACCTGGATTTATTTCCCTTGGGATATGGAAATGTCCTATGTTGAACCCATTTCCGGCAAGAGGGACGGATAAAGCGGCAGGGATTAAGCGCCCTTGCCGGATAGAGCCATCATTGTAGTGCTACTCACCGTCGTCATAAACATGACCGGGGTGGGATTGATCTGGCCGATACTGCCTACCCTCGTTCAGGAACTTGCAGGTGGAACAGTTTCACAAACGGCTATTCTGTTCGGTGTTATCGGCGTTGTCTATTCCTTGATGCAGTTCCTGTTTGCCCCTGTTCTGGGTGCATTGTCAGACCAGTATGGCCGCCGCCCGGTCATGTTGGTTGCGCTTTTTGGAATGGGGCTCGGTAATATCCTGCTTGCCCTTGCCCCTTCAATTTCCTGGATCATTGTTGGCCGCGCCTTGGGCGGAATATTCGGTGCAACTTTTTCAGTTGCCAATGCCTACATGGCCGATGTCTATGAGGAAAAAGACCGGGCCGGCGCATTCGGGCTGGTTGGCGCCGCCTTCGGAGTTGGATTTGTCATCGGCCCACTGGCTGGCGGTGTACTGGGCGAAATAGACATCAGACTGCCATTCTATTGTGCCGCTGCGTTGTCTTTCGCGAACGTCGTGTTTGGATATTTTTGCCTTTCTGAAACCCTGGCACCGGAAAAACGGGCTTCAAAGAAGAGCGCCCGGATAAGCGCATTGGCATCGTTTCGATGGATGGGCGCAAGTCCGGTCATTCTGCCTTTGGCAATTGCTCTGTTTCTGGCAAACACCATGCAGCGCGGGCTGGAATCGATCTGGGTCTTGTTCACCAGCGTACAATATGGTTGGGGCTCCCGCGAGGCAGGCTTTTCGCTCGCCGTTGTTGGTATCTGCTTCATATTTGTACAAGGTTTTCTGGTCAAAAGAGTTGTATCGCAGTTTGGCGAAATCAGGACAATCGCCGCCGGCTTCAGCCTCAGCGCAGTTGTCTATTTCCTCCTCGCAATCAATCAGAGCGGTCTTGTCGGTTACCTCGGCATTATCCCCCATGTGATCGGATGGGGCGTCGCCGGCCCTGCCCTGCAATCACTGGCTTCGAGGCAAGTGGATGGCACCCAGCAAGGCCAGTTACAGGGAGGATTAACATCCATAACCGGACTTGCCGCAATCGTGGGACCTGCCTTTGCAGCAGCGACCTTTGCCTATTTCACCGGGATAACAGCACCCTGGCATTTTCCGGGCGCTTTTTTTATGGCTGGTTCGGTTTTTCTGGCAATCGCTGCGTACATCGGTTCAAGCGCCGGAAAGCAACACTCCGGAACACAATGAACTTGCAAACTTTACAAACTGGGCGTCGGTGCAAGCCAGCCTGAATACCTTCAGGCAGATTCAGCCACAGAGACTGTTGCCTGATGGTAATCCACAATACCATCCCTGAGAAATGCTGCCCTGTTATATTCTGTCATCAATGGCAAATTGTGTAATTGTTCGGCAGAAACTGGTTTGCCAAACAGATATCCTTGATAGCAAAGATTTGGATACTTCTTCAAAATCTTGAATTGTTCCTGTGTCTCAACACCCTCAACCGTGACTTTGCAGTCAATATCAGAAGCCATTTTAACAATAGTTGCGACCATCGAACGTGAAGCCTCGGATGTTTCAAGCTCTCGGATGAATTCCGCATCAATCTTGATCCGGTCTACTTTGTATTTGTTTAGGTAAGACAACCCCGAATAACCGGTGCCAAAATCATCAAGCGCAACAGAAATGCCAAGTGCCCGCAATTCTTCAATGGCCGTGATGGCGTCAGTTGCCTTTGAAACGAACACGGATTCGGTGATCTCCAATTCCAGCCGCTCGGGCGACAATCCGGTTTCACGCAAGATACCCAACACCTCGCAAACAAAATCCGGCTCAAGAAAATGCTTTGCAGAAACATTTACCGCGACTATCAGATTTCCCATCGGCGCAACGATCTTGCAAGCTTTGCGCATGATCTGCACACCCAGTTTTCCGGCATAGCCAAGCTCTTCTGCCAACGGGATAAAACTTGCTGGTGACATAAAGCCATTCGTCGAATGATACCATCGCGCCAGAGCCTCAAAACCGATCAAAGTCTTCCCGTCGGATGCCAAAAGCGGCTGGAAGAAAGGTTCCAGTTTTGTACTCTCGAGCACTTGTCTAAAGTCGGTTTCCAGTTTTCCGCGCACTTCTGCCCGGTCGGCAACATCACGGTCATAATAGGTGAGCGTGGTACTGTTTTGCAATTTCGATTCAGCCAAAGCAATTTCCGCTTTCCGCATGGCATGCTCGACACCATTCTCACCAATTGAAAAAATGCAGGCACTCTGAAACAGGTTGGCAAATATCTCCCGATGATTGACAGTCATACTTATTTGCGAGGATGCATGGATCTGTTTGGCCAGCTCTTCGACACTTTCCCGTTTTTCAATGCCCGGAATCACAACGGCAAATGTACCAGCCCCAAACCTCGAGATGATCGAGTTGTCAGCGAATAGATACTTCAGCCGTTCTGCTATCTTACGCAAAATCTGGTCGCCACCGTCCCTTCCAAGGGAGGAATTGAATGATTTCAGACGGGCTACATCTATGAGAAAAAGCACTGCTGATTTGGACTGGTGTTTTTTGAGTGCCTGTTCAGCCTCTTCAAAAAGCGCCGACTTGCTCGACAAGCCGGTTAACTGATCATGATTCTCCAGATATCTGATCTTCGCATCATCCTGAAAAGAGCGGACCGCTATAACAACAACGCTGCAAACCATGAGGGTGCAGGCTGAAAACAGGTAAATAGACTGCTTTGCATCAACCCAGCCGACAAACACCCCGTCTACAAAAATCTGCTCTCCCAGTTTCCACAACGCAAAATAGCCAAGGATCAACGCTACCGTAGACAGGGCAACGATTCGCTTGTGTTGATTTTCCTTCAGCGTGTTGTTCAATTTGGAACTTCCAGAAATTAAAACGGGTTCCATATCATAGGAAAAGAAGGTTTACTTTTCCTTACGTAATATAACCGTGGAAAATCAGCAGCTTGATGAAATTGAACACTTGAACCCGGAGAATCTGCCGGATGCGAGTATTAAGAAATTGTCATTTGAAGCCAGTATCCGAATAGAAATTGCGGGTGTATTTACCTCAATGCAACCGGACGTAATTCTATAGAATCGCGCAGACAACTGTCGAAAATTGCAACTGATTTATTTTCAAAATGACAATGTTTTTTACAAAGGCTTGATTCAAAGAGGCTTTTTTTTATCCCCGTTTTCCACACTAAAACACAATATGTAGTATGCAAAAAATTTCTCGCCCCAAGTCCTTGACGATGAATTCCGAGTCACTCTAGGGTGCTTGTGAGATCGGCTCCAGGCTGAAATCGGGGGGCGCTGGTAACGGCGTATCGGGCAACAAGTTTTATTATGCTCATTCCAAGATAGTTGCGTGTACCGGGCAGGAAATCATTGATTTTCGGTGCGGAAATACTTTGTCTTATTCTCGCCGGGAGGTGAAATGACAAGGAGGCCGGACTTTGTTTCGACTTTTCACCAGATGGTGAAACCGGACAAATACGCTGGCATTCAGGTCGGACAAAAAATTATAGAGTAAACCTGCGTTAACCCTATATTTAGTGTTTACAGCTAAGATAAACACTATATATGGTACAACGCTTGAACAGAACGGGATCGACTGGATTCGAGTGGATTTTCGCCAACAAGAAGCGAAATAACCCGAATCCCGCTATCAAGGACTGAATTTAGGTCAAAATTGACCTGTATGATGTCCAAGAATGGCCGATACGGTTGAAAGATCCCGCATAAACGCTCCTACAGGGAACGATAATCAGGGTTACCCCAAGACTGGCCATTTCAATCGCCGGCTTGGGTAAACTTATGCCCAAAAGGGCCATATATACGGAAGAAGGGACGACCAAATGCGCATCGAACGGCGGTTCACAACAAAGGGCAAAACTCCATACGAGGGGCTGGAGTTCAGGACAGCGACCAGCGAAATCAGGAACCCGGATGGTTCTGTGGTATTTCGGCTGGCTGATATTGCTGTGCCTGCCGAGTGGAGTCAGGTTGCTTCCGACATCCTTGCCCAGAAATATTTCCGCAAGGCGGGTGTTCCTGCTGTTCTCAAGCGCGTTGAAGAATCGACTGTTCCCTCCTGGCTGTGGCGTTCCGAGGCTGATCTGGCCTCCCTTGAAAAACTGCCTGAAGACCAGCGCTATATTTCCGAGATGGATGCCCGTCAGGTATTCAACCGTCTTGCGGGCACATGGACTTATTGGGGATGGAAGGGTGGCTATTTCGACGCAGAGGAAGACGCACGAGCATTTTATGACGAACTAGCCCACATGCTGGCAACCCAACGCTGCGCTCCAAACTCCCCGCAATGGTTCAACACCGGCCTGCACTGGGCTTATGGTATTGATGGCCCGGCCCAGGGCCACCACTATGTCGACCCTTTCACCGGCAAACTGGTGAAATCCAAATCCTCCTACGAACACCCGCAACCCCATGCCTGCTTTATCCAGTCGGTTGGCGATGATCTCGTCAACGAGGGCGGCATCATGGACCTCTGGGTCCGCGAAGCGCGCATCTTCAAGTACGGCAGCGGAACCGGTTCCAACTTCTCGGGCGTCCGCGGCGACGGCGAACCGCTCAGCGGCGGCGGAAAATCCTCCGGCCTCATGAGCTTCCTCAAGATCGGCGACCGCGCCGCCGGTGCCATCAAAAGCGGCGGCACCACGCGCCGCGCCGCCAAGATGGTCGTCCTCGATCTCGATCACCCCGACATCGAAGAATACATCAACTGGAAAGTCACCGAAGAGCAGAAAGTGGCCGCCCTCGTGACGGGATCGCGGCAGATGAACCGCAACCTCAACGCGATCATGCAAGCCGTGGTCACGCACCCCGTCGCCGCCGAAAAGTACGAGCCCAAAAAGAACACCAAGCTCCGCAAGGCCGTACTCGACGCCCGCGCCGCGCTCGTCCCCGAAAACTACATCGCCCGCGTGCTCCAACTCTGCCGCCAGGGTTACACGCACATCGAAGTCGAAGAGTACGACACCGACTGGACGTCCAAAGCCTACTTCACCGTCTCCGGTCAGAACAGCAACAACTCCGTCCGTATTCCCAACGAGTTCATGAAGGCGGTCGAAAACGATACGCCCTGGCACCTCTACTGGCGGACCGAAAAGGACAAAGCCGAGAAAGCCAACCGCGCTCCCAAACCCAGCAAGACGCTGAAGGCTCGCGACCTCTGGGATCAGATCGCCTTCTCCGCATGGAGCTGCGCCGACCCCGGCGTGCAGTTCGACACCACCGTCAACGAGTGGCACACCTGCCCCGTCGATGGACGCATCAACGCCAGCAATCCCTGCAGCGAATACATGTTCCTCGACGACACCGCCTGCAACCTCGCATCGCTGAACCTCATGAAGTTCATCGATCCCGTCTCAGGCGAATTCGACATCAAAGCCTACCAGCACGGCATCCGCCTCTGCACGCTCGTGCTCGAAATCAGCGTCTACATGGCCCAGTTCCCAAGCGTACCCGTCGCACGCAAATCGTACGACTTCCGCACCCTCGGCCTCGGATACGCCAACCTCGGCGCACTCCTCATGGTGCAGGGAATCCCGTACGATTCGCCCGAAGGCCGCGCCCAGTGCGCCGCCCTCACCGCGATCATGCATGCGGGCTCCTACGCCGCATCCGCGGAAATCGCTGCCGAACTCGGAGCATTCCCACGCTACGACGCCAACAAGCACCACATGCTCCGCGTCATCCGCAACCACCGCCGCGCCGCCTACAACGTCGCACCCGCTGAGTACGAATCCCTCACCGTTTACCCCGTCGGCATCGATGCCCGCGTCTGCCCGCCCGATCTCCTCGCCGCCGCACGCAGCGAGTCCGATCGCGCACTCGAACTCGGCGAACGACACGGCTATCGCAACGCCCAGGTCACGGTCATCGCGCCCACCGGCACGATCGGCCTCGTCATGGACTGCGACACCACCGGTATCGAGCCCGACTTCGCACTCGTCAAATTCAAGAAACTCGCCGGCGGCGGATACTTCAAAATCATCAATCAATCCGTCCCGCCCGCGCTCGCCAGACTCGGCTACGCACCCTGGCAGATCGAAGACATCGTCCGCTATTGCCGCGGCGCCGCCACACTCAACGGCTGCCCCCACATCAACCCCGCTAGCCTCAAGGCCAAAGGCTTCACCGACGATGCCATCGCACGCATCGAAGCCGTTCTCCCCAGCGCCTTCGAACTCCCCTTCGTCTTCAACAAGTGGACGGTCGGCGAGGAGTACCTCCTCAACACCCTCAAGATCCCCGCGGATGTCCTCAACGCACCCGCGTTCGACCTCCTCAATTATCTGGGATTCACGAAAGACGAAGTCACCGAAGCGAACACCTTCGTCTGCGGCACCATGACCATCGAAGGTGCACCGCATCTCAAGGCGGAGCATCTGCCCGTCTTCGATTGCGCCAACAAGTGCGGAAAGAACGGCAAGCGCTTCCTCTCCGCCGAATCGCACATCCGCATGATGGCCGCCGCCCAGCCGTTCATCAGTGGCGCGATCTCCAAGACCATCAACATGCCGTACGACGCCACCGTCGAAGATGTCAAACGCGCTTACTGGCTCAGCTGGCAGCTCATGACCAAAGCCAACGCCCTCTACCGCGATGGCTCCAAGCTCAGCCAGCCGCTCAATTCCGTCGCCGATTCCCCCGAAGCCGCCATGCTCGCTTCGATCTCGGACGCCGACGAAACACCCACCACCGTCCGCAGCGAACCCCAGGTGGTCGCCGAGCGCATCACCGAGCGCATCGTCCACCGCTACCTCGCCAAACGCCGCCGACTCCCCGACCGCCGCGCCGGATACACCCAGAAATGCCGCATCGGCAACCACAAAGTGTACATCCGAACCGGTGAATACGACGACGGCACGCTCGGCGAAATCTTCATCGACATGCACAAGGAAGGCGCCGCCTTCCGCAGCATGACCAACTGCTTCGCCATCGCCGTCTCACTCGGAATGCAACACGGCGTACCGCTCGAAGAATACGTCGATGCCTTCCTCTTCACCCGCTTCGAACCCAACGGCGTGGTCATCGGCAACCCGTACATCAAGATGAGCACGTCGATCATCGACTACATCTTCCGCGAACTCGCCGTCACGTATCTCGGCCGGCACGACCTCGCGCACGTGCAGCCCGAGGATCTTCGCGGCGATGCCCTGCACGATCGCGAAGACGATTTTGAATCCGAGGAAATCATCTCCGAACGCGAAATCGATCCGTCGATCCTGGAAACGCCGAAGCCTCAGTTGGCGCCGCGATCGAACCGCCTACGCCCCAACGGCCACTCGAACGGCCACAACGACAACTACTCCCCGCCGACCATCTCGCCGGCGCCTTCCCGCGTCACGACCCTCTCGCACAGCCCGGTAGCGGCCGTCGCCACGACTCGCCCAAGTTCGGAGCTGAAGGCGGAGAAGATCCGGATTGCGAAGCAGAAGGGTTACGAAGGCGACCCGTGTTCGAACTGCGGACAGTTAACGCTCGTCCGCAGCGGCGCCTGCGCCAAATGCGACACCTGCGGCGAAACGAGCGGGTGTAGTTGAATTCGAAAGCAACGCATAAATAATTACAAACAATAACATTCAATTAATACGTTTGGAACGATATGACTATGCTTAGTGAGACAGAACATTGGCAAAAATACGCAAGAGATTTCCGTGAATGGGATAAAGCACAAGGAAACAACTATTCCGTGCAAAGCCATTACATAAAAAATGATTTAGGAGAAGCTGTACTTACTCCAATAATCGTTAAAGACTTAGCATCGAAAAACGTTGATCCGAATGAAAGGTTTCGCGTATTTATGAAAGCACGAAATATTAACGAAGAAAACTATGAAATTCTGTCGAATGCAGTAATTAAGATTCTCCCCCAAGAATGAACGAAACGTTATCAGTTGTTGAGATTAAGACGTAGTTTTCCGGCGATCGCCGACCGCAGGTGTCCATTCATAACCGCCTGCGGCCAACTTTCTTCAATCCGCATTCCGCCAAAATTCTTCAGGCCAACGGCCTGGGATTGCGTAGCCCAGGGCAAGGAGCGCAGCGACGCCGCCCTGGGTCAGTGGATGCATGTTCATGCAGCCTGAAGGGCTGCGACTAGGGATTTGATGTGTCGCAACTCTTCACTCAGAATAGCCACTCTCTCGCCAACGCAAGGCATCGTCATTCCCCGATCCAGAGTTTCATGACGATGTGATTGTTTCGCCGCTCGACACCCGGGATCAGTTCAAAGCCACACTGTTCGTAGAATCGGATGGCTCGTGCGTTTTCACGATGCACCATCAACACAAGCCAATCCGGCGAACCAGATTGTGCCTCGCGCCCCAATCGAGAGAGTTCCTGTGCCTCGGCGATCAGATGCCCCATGATCTGCCGGGAATACCTCCATTCCGGATCCGGTGGTAGTCCGTGAAACCGATCCGCGATTCCAAGCATGGGAATCAACACAATTGTTGCTTTTGATCCATCGGGAGGTGGCCAATTCCACTTCGAAGTTCCAAGGGAGCCAAACCAACAACCACTTTGTCTAAGGTCTCAAAGAGCCAGACGCGAGTCCCTCGTTTCATTGAATCGAGAACATCCGATCCAAGTAGCCACTCACTGACATGGCGAGACCACACCGCGTCACCACACGAAAAGCCGACCAGTCGAGACTGGTCGGCTTCCGTGAATGGGATCGCATACAACTGATCCGGATGTTGATCCATCCAAGTTCTCGATTACGGGCGGGGCGGAAGCGACTTCGCCCGAATCCTGGGTCGATTCTTCGCCGCTTTGTCTGTTAGAGCGCTGGCCTCCGCAGCAGTCATTGTGTAGTCATCCTGCTGGAAACTCGCAACGGCATCGAGCATATCTGCCACGTCAATGTCCGGCCAGAGTTCGCGGGGCTGCACGTTCAGAGCATCCGCCAGCCTCAGGATCGTTCGTTTCTGAGGCCGACACATGCGATTGAGCATCTGGGAGATCGCCGGTTGGGAACAACCGACGCGTTCCGCAAGTTCCTGTTGAGAGATTTGCTTCGCGGTCATCAGTTCCTTGAGACGCACGGCGAACGATTCCTCCTGTGCGTCCATCTTTCGTACTTCGCGCGCCAGTGGTGCGTTCTTTTGAGCGGCGTAGGATTCCGACGCATCCAAGTCTTGACCGTACAACCCGTCGTCCTCACACGGGTTGAGAAACAGTGCGTCGGCGATCGTCATCAAAGCCCGCTTCCGCTCAGCCGGTGGTGCCTCCGGATCCTTCACCACGTTCAGTAGTGAGACGACGACCCGTTGCACCTCGTCGCTGCACTCGATCAGCGCACCGAAGAACCGCTTCCGGTCCGACGCGGACATTGACCGACACCATTCAAGCAGGCAAGCCACGGCATCAACCCGCGCCACCGCCTTTGGATCGTCGAGAAGTAAATTATTTAACATTGTTATGCCCTTTCTGGGCAATGACAGTTTCAGATTGATTTAAACCGACAAGCGCTCGTGAGCAATCCGCTCACGCCCCCGAAGGATTTTGAGTGTATTATCTGTGAACAGTTCATCGATTCGCAGCACAGCCAACACACAGATCGTTCCGTCCGGTTCGGGGTTCGTCACCTCGCAGAAAACGATACGAAACCCATCCGCTAGACCATAACCATCAAGTAACTCGAATACAAACAGGTTTTCACCTGGTATCTGGAAGCAATCAAGATCCGCAAGCAAAGTGTCAGTCTGCTGCCAAAATTTTAGTTTGATCGCTTGGCGTCGAAGCTGGGCTCTGGCAGTTAGCCTGGGTAATACCAAGTGATGCATGTCCTGAAACGCAGGCCGACAAATCCGAACTTGCCGTAGGTTATCGGACGATCTCATAACAGAACTATAACTTTTGATCAAAGCAAGTCAAGATGCGAAGCGGATTTTTGGGGTCACCTTCGATTGAATGTCATTGATGACAAATTGTTACGTAGATTGCCAGTGGATTGTGTCGCGAAGATGAACTTCAGCCAATTCTCAACAATGAACACTTTCGTGTGAACCCTTTGTCCTCATCGTTCTGTCTTCCTGCGGTCACTCCTGCGACATGATCACCCACCAGTGAACGATAAGCTATGGAGCCAGTCTGTCAAATGGAAATTTGTACACAATTGAACCAGCTATAACGCGAAGATCGCCAACCTCCCGCGACTCACTCCAAACATTCACGAAAATCGACGTAACTCCTTACCGGGCCTAGGCGCTTCCGAAATTTTGGCGTCTTTCCATGGTAGGGTGTGGCAGTGTCGGTGGAAAGACGAGCCACAGTTTGAACATGGCTCCGCCACGAGCGTGCGCAGGGCGGTGGCGGAGTCCTCGAGAGCGGTTTCCGGTTTGTTAAATGAAATTCTGTCCATATCTGAACTAATTATCAAAGTAGCTTTTCTTTGTGGGGATGTCGCGGTCGACGATGGGGACGCGGGCGTCGGAGACGATTTCGGAGACGACGGCGGCGGGGGTTTTCTTGCGCAGTCGGCTTTCGGGGCGGAGGATGAGGCGGTGGCCGAGGACGGGCTGCGCCATGCGTTTGACGTCGTCGGGGATGACGAAGTCGCGGCCGTTGATGGCGGCGAGGGCCTGGGCGCAGCGGAAGAGGGCGATCGACGCCCGCGGACTACCGCCGAGCATCACATCCTCGTTCTCGCGGGAGCCGTGAACGATTTCGAGGATGTATTTGGTGAGCTTGGCGTCGACGTGAATCTCGCGCACCACTTCCTGACAGGCGAGCCACTGATCCGCGGTGACGACCGGTTGCAGGTCGTCGATGGGGTGCTTCTTCTGCAGAAGCATGAGCATTTTGGTTTCTTCTTCGAAGCTGGGATAGCCGAGCGAGAGGCGGATGAGAAAGCGGTCGAGCTGCGCCTCGGGGAGGGGGAAGGTTCCTTCCTGATCGATGGGGTTTTGCGTGGCGATGACGAGGAAGGGAGGCTTGAGGACGTAGGTCTGCCCGTCGACGCTGACGCGGCGTTCGGCCATGGCCTCGAGCAGCGCGGCTTGGGTGCGTGGCGTGGCGCGGTTGATTTCGTCGGCGAGGACCGTTTGCGCAAAGATGGGCCCGGGGCGGAACTCGAACTCCTGTGTCTTCTGATTGAAGACGCTCACGCCGGTGACGTCGGTGGGAAGCAGGTCCGGCGTGCATTGCAGGCGCTTGAAGCTTGCGCTGACGCTTCGGGCGAGCGCCCGCGCGAACATGGTTTTGGCAACACCGGGTACGTCTTCGAGCAGAATGTGGCCTTCGCACAGATACGCCGCCAGCGCCAGCGCCAGTTGCGAGCGCTTGCCGATGATCACCTTTTCCATGTTGGCGACCACTTTCAGAACGGTCGCCGCCACATCGATCGCCATGGTCGAGTTCTCTGGGAGCAGGTGTGTCTGAAATTCAAGATAGGAAGGACGCAGCGAAAGAGAGACCAATCACCAACTGAATTATTTGGGCTCAGGTTGAACGGAGGGGACGGTTTTGACTGGACTAATTAGACGTGTTAGTCTAGACTACAATCATGAAGCCGACATTTCTCATCAAACTCCTGATTGGCCTTTTCCCCTTGCTGTTCATGGGTTGCGGCGATTCGAATCAAAATTCGGACGGCAAGCGATCCGTGGTCTGCACAACGAGCATCATCGCGGATGCGGTGCGGCATGTGGCGGGTGATCACGTGCACGTGGCGAGTCTGATGGGTCCGGGGATCGATCCGCACCGTTATACCGCATCGCCAGGCGATATTCGGAAGTTAACATCGGCGGCGATCGTTTTTCATCATGGATTGCATCTGGAAGGCAAGTTGAGCGATGTGCTGGAACAACCGAGAGCGGGTCAAAAGTCCGTGATTGTGACCGGACGAATTCCAGAGGACAAACTGCTCGCTGGCGATGGCGGAGATGGACCTCACGATCCGCACGTTTGGTTCGATCCGAAGTTATGGGTCGAGATTTTACCGCCGATCGTCGAAGCGTTATCGGAACTCGATCCGCAGCACAAAGCGGACTTCGAAACGAATGCCAAGACTTACCGCGATGCCATCCTAGTGTTGGATCGGGAGCTTGAAGCTCAGGTGAAGACAATTCCTGAGCAACGGCGAAAACTTGTGACGTCTCACGATGCATTTCGATATCTGGGTGCGCGTTATGGCATTGAGGTGCATGGTTTGCTGGGGATATCGACAAGCAGCGAAGCGAGTACGAAGGACGTGAGCCGGCTTGCGGAGTTTCTGGCGCAGCACCGGGTTCCGGCAATCTTCGGTGAGACTTCAGTCCCTTCGAAAGGTTTGCAAGCCGTCATGGATGCCTGCCGACAGAAGTACCACACCGTGGAACTTGTCGGCGGTGAGAATGCACTTTATTCCGATGCACTTGGCGGACCTGGTTCTCCGGGGGAAGACTACCTTGGGATGATCCGGCACAACATCACCACGATTGCTACGACCCTTTCAAAATCGCCATGACACAAGCGATTCACATCCATGATCTGACGGTTGCTTATCGAGAAAAGCCCGTGCTTTGGGATATTGATCTGACAATTCCTGGCGGGGTGATGATGGCGATTGTTGGTCCGAATGGCGCGGGGAAATCGACTCTTTTGAAAGCGATATTGGGACTGATTCCAATTGTTTCGGGTGAAGTTCTGATCGGCGGACGGACAGGGCGTGATGCCCGCAGACAGATCGCTTACGTTCCCCAGAAGAGTTCTGTGGACTGGGACTTTCCAATCACGGTGATGGACCTGGTGTTGATGGGAACGTATGGCCGACTGGGCTGGTTTCGGCGTCCGTCGCAAAAGGAGTACGCGGAAACGGCCGCCGCGATTGAACAAGTCGGGCTGTCTGGTTTTGTGAATCGACAGATTGGTCAGTTGTCCGGCGGGCAGCAGCAGCGGGCGTTTTTGGCGCGTGCGCTTGTGCAGTATGCAAGCATCTATATTCTCGATGAACCGCTGCAAGGTGTTGATGCGATGACGGAGCGAGCGATTATCGGAATCCTTCAGACACTCAGGAATCAAGGCAAAACGATCATCGCGGTTCATCACGATCTGCAAACTGTACCCGATTATTTTGATCAGGTTACACTCCTGAATGTGCGAGTATTGGCCAGTGGGAAGGTATCTGAGGTCTTCACCCCGGACCAGATCCGTCGTACGTATGGCGAAGTTCACGCCAAAGTCTGAGGCCCCTTTCCGTTTCCTGGTATTTCCGGTTCAATGCTGAGATGGAAGTCTTGATTTCATCTGATCGCATCCGTGATCGCGTGGACGAACTCGGAGCGGAAATCCGAGCCGATTTCGACGGCAAACCCATCACAGTTGTGGGCGTTCTCACCGGCTGTCTGGTTTTCCTCGCAGACCTAATCCGACGTCTCAACCACCCCACGCACATTGCGCTACTCCAGGCGTCAAGCTATCGCGGGTCGTCCACAACTGCAGGCGAACTCATCATTCGTGACGAGTTACTGCCAGCCATGGAAGGACGGCATGTCCTGCTGCTCGATGATATTCTCGATACCGGAAACACGATTTCGCAACTGGTGGAACACCTCAAGATCCGTGGCGCTGCCACCGTGAAAACGTGCGTGCTACTGCGCAAAATCGGTCGGCAGCAAGTGGATTTTGAACCGGATTACACAGGCTTTCAGATCCCGGACAAATTTGTCGTTGGTTACGGTCTGGATTTCAACGATCTCTATCGGCATCTACCTTTCATCGCCGTTGTGCCTGAAACGGCAACAAGCGGGAGTTAGTGCCGTGAAGGTTTTGCATCTGGCGTCAAATCTCGGCATCAATTCCACTGCCAAATATCTGGCAACGCTCCTGCCGTATCTTCCTTCAAGACAACTTGTAATTGCGTTGGGTCCAACCGAACCGTTTGGCGATATACTGCGAGATTCGAAAATCGAAGTTGAGAGAATCCGATTCCGCAGTCTGCTCGATCTGAAAGCCTATGAGTCACTCATTGCTCGAGTGAATGCGTTCCAACCGGATCTCGTTCACGTCTGGGGCAACACCGCCGCAATCCGTGCCAACGTCATGCGCTTGCCCTATAGGAGCGCGTCCACTCGCATCGTGATCGGCGATCTGACAACGACCAAAGGCATGAACCAGTTTCTGATCAATCGAATCATGAAGTTGGCAATTGCCATTCGCGATTCCGAACCGACCGGATTCCTTTTTGATAGTCCCGCTCTCTCAAAAGCAAACTTGGGCCTGCCCGAAGACTCGCAGATCATTTTGAATGCAGGGGGATTTGATGAAGTCTCTCAGCAGCGCAATGCGATCTGGGCGTTTGACATGTTACGGTATTCCGAACCGCGAGTTCAGCTTGTGATACTCGGTGATGGTCCCCAGCGAGAAACTCTAGAAGAATTTGCACGATCGATCGGCAAAGGTGACGACCGCGTGCATTTCCTGGGAATTCGATCCGATGTGCGCTCAGTTCTGGCGATTTCATCCGCTGTTCTGCTGACCCATCGATCGGGAGGTCGATCGTTCGCTCTCGAATCCGTTGCCTCAGCTGTCCCCGTCATCGCTGCACGGAATGACGATCTCGGCCGATTCGGGTTTGGAAAGGGAATCCAGCTCATTGAATCCACTGATCGTCCGGCTATCGCGAGGGCGCTGGGCACGGCCATTTCCAGTCATCGTGATCTGCGATCCCAAACAGAACAAACTCCAGATAACCCACAGAAAATAGCTTTGGAATTGCAAAAATTTTATGAGTCACTTTGCATCTGATCTTTTTGCTTCTCTTCCGGCCTTGATCTGGTCACAATAGCCTTAAATCTCCCATCGCAGAGGCGAAGCATTATGCTCCGTGATGTCACAACGATCATCCTGGCTGGTGGCAAAGGAACGCGACTCGAACCTCTGACCCGCGATCGCGCGAAACCGGCCGTTCCCTTCGGCGGAATGTATCGCATCATCGATTTTTCGTTATCGAATTGTGTGAACAGCGGGCTCAGGAGAATCAAAGTTTTGACGCAATTCAAGTCCCACAGCCTGAACCGACATTTGCGCAAAGCATGGGATTTCCTTCCGAACGAACTGGGCGAGGGGATAGAAGTCCTCCCGCCTCAACAGCGGATCGACGAGAACTGGTACCGCGGTACGGCCGACGCCATCTATCAGAACATCTACAGCCTTGAGCGGGATCGCGCAACGGAAATGCTTATTCTCGCCGGCGATCATATCTACAAAATGGATTATTCGAATATGATCCGTTCCCATCGGGAGCGGGAGGCAGATTTGACCATCGGTTGCGTACCCGTACCGCTCGATGAGGTGGATCAGTTCGGCATCCTGCAGACATCTCGCGATGATCGCGTTGAATCGTTTCTCGAAAAGCCCAAGACCGCCCGCCCATACCCGGACAATCCCAAATTCGCGCTTGGCTCGATGGGCATCTATGTCTTCAATACCCGTTTACTGTTTGAGCGATTATGTGTGGATGCGACTCGCCCAGAGAGCCGTCATGATTTCGGGCATAACATCATACCCGAAATGATCCGAGACGGTTTTGGCGTGTACGCCTACCGCTTCCGAGATGAGAATCGCAAAGTGATACCCTATTGGCGCGATGTCGGTACGCTTGACGCTTACTATCAGGCCAACATGGATCTCGTAGAAGTCGATCCCCTGCTGAATCTTTACGATCAGGAGTGGCCCATTCGGACATTACCTCCGCACTTTCCTCCGCCCAAATTCGTATTTGGCGAGGATGGACTGCCGGGTGTGGCACGACGAGGTGAAGCCATCGACAGCATGATCTGTGCGGGATCCATCATCTCCGGTGGGCATGTTCGCAGATCGATTCTCTCTGCGGGTGTCCGCGTGAATAGTTACGCCAAGATCGAAGAATCGATCCTGCTGGAAGGGGTCGAAGTGGGTCGCCATTGCCGGATCCGCAACGCCATAATCGATAAAGACGTGATACTCCCGCCGTACACGGTTTTGGGCTACGACCCGGATTTCGATCGGGCACGGGGACTGACCATCAGCGAAGAAGGAATCGTAGTCGTTGCGAAGGACGAACCCGCTGAATCGTTTCAATCACCCAACCCGTTGCCCGATTAGTTTGCTGTATTCATAAAGTTCCATAACAGGATCGTGGTGATGGTCTTGGCATCTCTGATCGTGCCATCGCGGCACATCCGCAGCGCTTCAGCCACACTCACCGTGACCGGTTCCAACTGCTCGCAGATTTCCGGCTGGGCGGTCCCTTCTGTTAATTCCTCCGCAACAAAGAGATGCAACTTCTCATCCAGCACTCCCGGCGAAGCGTAAAGGTATCCGAGATAACTCCATCGCTCGGCGGTGTATCCGGTTTCCTCGAGCAATTCCCGCCGGGCACACGCTTCCAACTCCTCACCAGGTTCGAGCGTACCCGCTGGAACCTCCCACAACGTTTCATTCACAACGAAGCGATGATTCCGCAACAAGCAGATCTGTTCCCTATCCAGCACCGGAAGAATTACGACGGCACCTGGGTGAAGAATGACATCCCGGCGAATAATCTGGTTATCCGGCCCTGCTTCTGTATCGATGGCGACTTTGATCTTTCGGCCCACATGGACTATTTCGCGAGACATTGGGAATGCTCCGGTTCATTGATTGCCTGGTGATACGATAATAAAATGAGCCGCGGTGGACGACAACGACGAGGATGGACCGCACGATGCACGATCCGATGAAATGGGCACTCCCCCTCTACCGGGCCTTTGGCATCGCGGTAAAAGTCCACCTACTCTTCTTCCTGATCACCATTCCGATGTTTCTTCGCCTCATGAGTGAGACGAAGGGGGTCTTCTGGTGGTTCGATCTGTTCATGCTCAGTGTTGGCCTCGTATTCGGCATTGTGTTATTGCATGAATACGGCCATTGCTTCGCAGCCCGCAAAGTCGGCGGGGATGCCAGTGAGATTCTGATCTGGCCTCTCGGCGGATTGGCGTATGTCGAAGTTCCACATGCGCCGAAACCCCATTTTCTTGTCGCAGCAGCCGGCCCTGCGGTCAATGTTGTGATCTGTTTGATTTGTGCTGTTGCGTTCCTCGCTGGAGGATATTCCCCTCTTAAGGCCTTTAATCCGTTTGGCGACCCATATCGGACACCGACTTACCATCTGGCTGACGGTCAAACGCACACGAGCATTTATGGGGCCATGGTGCTTCTTCCTGCCGTGGTTGAAGGTGGCGAACCCACGGTGATCATTTTGGAAGATCGGGTTCAATTGCCGGTATGGGTGGTCTGGACATGGCGAGCCTGCTGGATGAGTTGGTGGCTCTTTCTATTCAATGTGTTGATTCCTGCGTTTCCGATGGATGGTGGGCGGATGCTCCATTCGATCCTTTGGGCGCGGAGCGACTATCGCACTGCTACGATTACCGCCTGCTACGTCGGTTACGGTGCCGCCGCGATCATGCTCGGGATTTCTCTATTTGCGAATGAAACAATCCTGATCGGACTAGCTCTGTTCATTGCACTGAATTGTTATCGAACTATGTCGCTGGAAACCGAATCCGAACGGGGAGCATTTGGTTACGATTTTTCGCAGGGTTACACCAGCCTCGAACGCGATGATCCTCCGCCGCCGCGACCCAAGCGAAAAAACTTCATCAAACGCTGGCTTGACGCCCGCAAAGTTCGCAAAATTCAGCGCGAGCACGAACAACGGGCACAAGATGACGAGCGGATGGATCAGCTTCTCGAAAAGATCAACAACCAGGGAAAGAATTCGCTGACCGATGAAGAACGTAAGTTCATGGAACGCGTCAGCGCCCGCTATCGCAACAAATAAGAGGACACTGTGAGCAAACTGATCGAACCGCGCACGATGAGCGGCTTCCGCGATTATCCACCCGCGATCATGATTCCGCGCGAACGCATCCTGCAAACCGCACGAGAAGTCTATCGCTCCTACGGATTCGCACCGATCGATACGCCTGCGGCCGAAACGCTTGACGTCCTGTTGGGTAAAGGCGGAGAGGAATCGGACAAACTCGTTTATCGCGTTCGTGGGGCTAAGCAGGAAAAAGAAGAGATGGGCTTGCGGTTCGACCTCACCGTCCCTTTTGCCCGATTCGCTGCCAAAAATATCAACGAGCTCGGCACGCCGTTCAAGCGCTACGCCATGGGCCCGGTCTGGCGCGGCGAACGAACGGGCAAGGGCCGCTACCGCGAATTCTGGCAATGCGACTTCGATACCATCGGCACGACTTCCAATGCCAGCGATATCGAAGTGATTCTGGTCGTGAACGAACTGTTCACGAAACTCGCGATTCCGAACTTTGAAATCCGCATTAACAGCCGTGCGATCCTGAACGGCATGCTCGCGACGCTCGGCATCGCCGACAAAGCCGAGTCTCTACTCCGCTCATTGGATAAGCTGCAAAAAGTAGGCCCGGAGAAAGTCATTGAGGATATGGTGAAGGAAGCGAAAGTCTCCGCAGAGCAGGCGGCGCAGGTTTTATCGCTTGCGCAGCTTGAAGGTTCGAATTCCCGGATTATCGAAAGTCTGGAATCGACACTCCCTGAAAACGACGGTGTCAGTCGTTTGAAGGAGCTCCTCTCGATTGCGGAGCAACTGGGAATTTCAGCTCGCATCAAGCTCGATCTCAGCATCGCCCGCGGGCTCGAATACTACACCGGTATCATTTTCGAGACTTTCCTCACCGACCTGCCGCAGTTTGGTTCTGTCTGTTCCGGCGGCCGCTACGACAACCTCGCCAGTCTTTACACGAAGCAGGTATTGCCCGGCGTGGGCGGATCGCTCGGCGTGGATCGGCTTCTCGCCGCCATGGAAGAACTCAAGCACCCGTGGCTGACCGGTCAGACGTCACCCGCTCAAGTTCTGATCCTGAATCTCGATTCGAAATATCTTGGCGAGTATCAGAAATTGGCGATGATGCTTCGCGATGCGGGCATGACAGCCGAAGTCTATCCGGATGCAAAGAAGTTAGGCACCCAGTTCCAGTACACTGAAAAGCGTGGACATCGCGCAGGAATCATCGCCGGAGGCCAGGAAATCGAGAGCGGGACGATCAAGGTGAAGGATCTTCTAAGGAAAGAAGAATTAACGATTGCGAATAGTGAACTGATTTCCACGGTCCGGAATCTGCTTTCCTCATGATGAGCCGGGATCATGAAACGGGACAACCATTACGAGGTGGCATTTGAAGCCTTCCTGCGCTCGCGGTCGATTCCGTTCATAGCAGTCGATGAAGCGAAGCGCACGCTGCTGGGCGATGCGGATGTCAAATCGCTCGATTTCATTGTCGTCGGGCCCCGAGATGCCAAACTCGTCGTTGACGTGAAAGGGCGGAAATATCCCGGTGGCAACCTGACGAAACCGTCGATGACGTGGCAGAACTGGACCATGCTGGAAGACATTGACGGTCTTGAGCGATGGTCCAGCGTACTGGGAAGCGAGTATCGAGGTGTTCTGGCGTTCACTTATGATATTCGTCATCCGTTTGTGCTACCCAACGATACGAGGGATCTTTTTGTTTTTCGCGAACACACCTATCTGATGCGAGCGATCGAAGTCACGTCGTATCGCAGGGCGATGCGGACGCGCAGTCCCCGATGGGGGACTGTCAGTTTGCCCGTTAAGGCGTTTCGGCAACTGGTCAGACCATTCACGGATTTCCTCACACCCCTTCATGTAATACCCGTATGAATCGTTTCCAATTGGGACTGACTGTTGAATCGCTGGGTCTGCCGATCCGGTCCGCCTTCGAGCAGGCTTCGCGATGGTCACTGGACGCGGTGCAGGTCAACGGCGTCGGCCCCGTGTCTGCGGATACACTCGGCGAGACCGGCCGGCGCGAGTTTCGCAACGTGCTGCGTTCCTATAGCCTCGAGCTTTCCGCCATCGGCTGCCCCTTACGACACGGTCTTGATCAAACCGCCGAGATGCAGAAGCGGATCGACAACATACAGAAAGCGATGAAGTTGGCGTATGATCTGGGCGCGAAGAAAGTGATTGTCCCCCTTCCGCCGATTTCGTCCGATCCGGAATCGATCACCGCCCGATCGCTCAAAGAATCGCTGACCGCGCTTTCTATCTATGGCGATCGCGTGGGAACGGTGGTCTGTCTGAAGCCAGGTCCAAACTCGATTGCATCCCTTCGTGATTACCTCACGCCGTTTGAAAGCGGAATGCTACGCATCGCCTATGACCCAGCCACAGCGCGGATCAATTATCAGGATCCACTGGCGGAACTGATGAGTTCGACCGGCTGGATTGCCTTGAATCATATCAGAGATGTTCGCAGATCCATCAACACCGGTATTCTGGAAGAAGTTCCGTTGGGAGCGGGCGAGATCGACTGGATGGCCTACATGGCAACGCTGGAAGCGATCGATTTCCGCGGACCGATCACGATCGAGCGCACGCTCGGCGAGAGGAGAATTGAAGGACTGGATGCGGACGTGCGATTTCTAAGGCGATTTATCCCAAAAAGCGATAAACTTTCTATACGACTTTAAATGGGCGTCCTCTTCTAACGAATATCGCTTACTCACTGTACAAATCGAGGTTTTGCCATGACCTTTGCAGAATTTCCATTATTTGCACAGGCGGTCGCCGAGCATTCGTCAGAAGGAATCATGATGCAGTCCGTGGCGAAGAACATTATTCCCATTTTGGCCATCACCCTCGGAATTATTTGGCTGATCGTGCTTTGTGTCATGGAACAATGGCGAAAAGTTCGTATTTCGGAACAGAACGCAATTCTCAAGAAAGACATGCTCGAACGAGGCTTCTCCGCTGACGAAATCGTTCGTGTGATCCGCAGCGGGTACGCATCTGATAAGATGGCAAAAAAAAACGAGGCATCCTGACAAAAGCACATGACCAATCCGTACCGGTCTCTCCCTGCCATTGCGGTATTGCTCGATCGCCCGGAATTCGCTTCTGAGCGGGAAAGGTTTTCCCGCATTCAGATCGCACAGGCCCTTCGCGAAACCCTCGATGAATTCCGCAATCAAATCAGCGTAGGCGGTTCGGCCAGCGTGGATATTTCCTCAATCCTGACTCAGACGCAATTACGTCTGAAGCAGTCGAGCCATCTCAAGCTTCGCACGGTAATTAACGCAACGGGCATCGTACTTCACACAAATCTTGGTCGTTCTCCTTTGCACGAATCGGCTGCGCGTGCCGCCTATGAAGCCGCCAAAGGCTATATCAATCTGGAACTCGACCTCAAGACCGGAGAGCGATCCTCGCGACAAAACGCCATCCGAGCGGGCATCTGCCGGATCACGGGTGCGGAGTCCGCGACTGCGGTGAACAACTGCGCCGCCGCGACAATTCTCGCGCTGCGAACTCTGGCCAACGGCAAAGAAGTCATCGTATCTCGTGGTCAACTGATCGAGATCGGAGGAAGTTTCCGCATCCCTGAGATTCTCGAACTCAGTGGCGCAAAACTTCGCGAAGTTGGTACGACCAATATCACGCGTGCGAGCGATTACGAGCGAGCCATTGGACCTCAGACCGGTGCGATGCTGAGAGTGCACACAAGCAACTACCGCATTAGCGGTTTCACACAGTCCGTATCGATCAAGGGACTGGTGGAGATTGGGAACCGGCATTCGATACCGGTGATCGACGATTCGGGAAGTGGAGCCGCGATCCGGACTTCGTTCATCGAGGAAAACTCGGAACCATTGATTTACGAAGGAATCAAGACCGGTGCGGCGCTCGTTCTTTTCAGTGGTGATAAACTCCTCGGTGGTCCGCAGGCAGGGATCATTGCCGGTTCCGAACACTGGATTCAGGCCATCGAGCGCGACCCGTTCATGCGGGCGGTGCGTCTCGATAAAATGTCTCTCGCAGCGCTTGAGGCAACTCTCAAACTCTACGAACGCCTGGACCGCGTACTCGATACCATTCCCACGTTGCGTATGTTGTCCACAAATCCTGTTGAGCAGCGAGAACGATCTGAGACATGGATGGAACAACTGAATCCGCTCAATGGGACTTTGAGCTGGAAACTCCTAGACGAGACGAGCTATGCCGGCGGAGGCACACTGCCCGACGTACCGTTCCCGTCCGTCGTCATCGCACTCAAGCCCAAAGCAATCTCGGAAGAGGAATTCGCACGACGATTGAGGACGGGAAATCCTGCTATCATGGCACGCGTCCGCGAGGGACAGGTTCTTATCGACCTGCGTACTGTCTTCACTGAGCAGGAAACGGCACTTCTCTCCGCTATTCAGTCAGCACTTGCTGGATCGACCTGATTCGCGTTTCATGCTCGACGTCGTTCATAACCGGCACCCCGTCATCAGAAAGACTCTCTTCCAACTCCACCCAGGACTTACACCCTGAATACCGGGTTAATTCTGCAATTTCGTGAGGAAACACGGATTTGATCATGCGTACACATATAACATTCAGTCCCGGATTCCGGTAATGGAAGCGTTGCTCGATCGTCTCTCGTGTCCAGACATGCCATGGATCCAGTGCATGGATCCGATCTAGGTCGTCTACAAAAGAGACATGAACCAAATCGGCGATCAGGCGGAACCGCAAGATCCCCGTCGGCGGTTTGTCGTTCAATGATTGAACCAACAACTCCTGTGAATTCGACTTGAGTCCCTTTAGCTGTTGTTCATGAAAGTACGTGGGATAGAGCCAGAATCGTGAATGCTCGGGGACGAACTGACCATTTTGCTCTGCTATTCCGCCTTTTCGCAGAATGATCGATTGCGTTCCCTGTTCGAGCGCACAACAGACTGAAGCCCATTCCTTGAATGCCCATTTCACCATTCGCCTTCCTCCCGAACCTGTCGGTTCATCAGTTCCCGTACGGCATCAAGTGGCGATTTCGATTCATACAGGACTTCATACACAGCGGACATGATCGGCGTCTCAACTTGATGCTGTATACTCGACTCCTGAACGCTTCGCGCCGTCCACACACCCTCTGCCACCTGAGGAGTGTCGAGGACGTCTTCGCGGCGTTCGCCTTTGCCTAGACGTTCGCCCACCCGCCGATTACGACCATGTGGACTGAAACTCGTCGCGATCAGGTCGCCGATTCCGGCCAGACCGGTGAACGTCGACGCCTCCGCCCCCAAGGCAACGCCGAACCGCGTCATCTCCACAATGCTTCGTGCCAGCAGTGCCGCCTTGGCGTTATCGCCAAATTTCAGGCCATCACAAATCCCCGCCGCAATGCCAAAAACATTTTTGAGCGCACCCGCCAACTCCACGCCCAGCAGATCGCGATTGCGATAAACCCGAAACCGATCACTGTTGAATGCGTACTGGATCTGAGAGAGATAGGATTCCTCTGATCCGGCCACAACGACCGACGTCGGTAGTCCTCGTGCCATTTCCTCCGCATGACTGGGACCACTGAGTGCACCCACGGTGCGCGCTCCAAAGAGATCCAAAAGGATTTCCGTGGGTCTGAGAAAAGTTCCCCGTTCGATCCCTTTGGTCAGACTCAATAATCGCGTATCGGTTTGGACCAGAGATCGAAACGGAGCAAGTGTGTCACGGAGGAACGCAGTCGGAATCGCGATGATCCAATCGGTGATATCACAAACCGCTTCGGCGGGATTCGCGGTGATTGCGACTGCTTCGGGAATCGGAACACCAGGGAGCAACCGGACATTCTGACGGCATGACTTCAATTGATTCGCCCATTCGGTTCGCGCTGCCCAGAGGCGAACGGAATGATCCTGATTCGCCAGATGGATCGCCACCGCGGTTCCCCAACCACCAGCACCTAGCACTGCGTACGAATGCGGCATCGGTCAAGTCTCCCCCATGAGTCGTCTTCCCACGTGGAATATCTTACCCACCTTCCGCCGTCCGGGGTGACATGACGGAAAATGTCCTTAAGCGGGGGAATTCGGGAAGTCGATGCGGTAAAGGTGGCAAACTCGGCGGGGATGATCGAGTCAGCCGCAAATGCGTTCCGGAGGATTCGCCATGACGACGCAACTACGAGTTTATCGTGCTGCCGAGGAAAACTTCGAAGACTACGAAACCCAGGAACCCTCAGTCCGTGTCCGGTTGGGCGACCTGCTTCCACTGGTCGCCATGGCCCAGCGCATGAATTTCATCTGGATCAAGGATTTTCTGGATGACGAAGTAACGATCACCGAAGATCTCCACGAAGTCCTGCAAAGTTTCCGAAGTTGCCGCCCTTCTGCGGGTTGATAAATCGTGACCAATCAGGCGCGGATTCGTGAACGTCTTCCGCGCCGGACATTTCAATCAACGTGATTGCGATACTCTTCGATCAGTTTTCGTGGTGCTCCGATATCAACGATATGCACTTCTCCCGTCCAACCGTGCGCACGTGGATTTTGAAAGCCGAGTTTCCTTGCGACGAATGTCGCCGTGTGCGTGGCCCGCACCGTGGGGCCGAGTGTCTCACCGGTATCACAATCCAGACCCGACGGGATATCAATCGCCAAGATCTGCGCCGGTGCAATGTTCATCTGCGCGATCAGATCGTCAAACGGTTTCTCCAATCCACGTGACAGTCCCGTTCCGAATAACGAATCAACGACCCAGGCTACTGTATTGAGTTGATTGAAGAAACGATTTCTCACGAAAGTCCAGTTTGAAGGATCAATGATTTCACTCTGTTCGATTGATCGACACGCCTTTCGCATTACCGCTGCATCGGGACTTTGGTATTTGACATCCAGAAAGCCCGAGCATGCGACGGGCCAGCCGTGGTTATCCAGATGACGTGCGATTACGTATCCGTCACCGCCATTGTTGCCGGGCCCGCAAAGAATGATCGTATTCCCTTTGCTTGGATTAAGTTTCATGAGAAGTTCCGCACAACTGCGGCCGGCATTTTCCATCAGCACGATCCCAGGAACACCATACTCCTCAATCGCACGCCGATCCAGTTCCCGAACTTGCTGACGTGAGAGATACCATTCGCTCATCGGCGAATCCTCAAGCCTTTCCCATTTATGAGATCCTCGACTTCCGATCGTGTGATCCAAGGAAGATCGCCGGGGATACTGTGTTTGAGAGCACCCATGGCGGCACCGACCTCAAGCCCTCTTGGGAAATCCCCCGTGAGTACGCCATCGATCACGCCGGCAGCCAGCGCATCCCCTGCCCCGAGTCGATCGACGATCTCGACTTCATACTCCGCCGTCGAGAAGAGATGGCCCACGCTGTAGCCGATCGCAGAAAACGTATTCCTCCAGACGAGTGGAGTCGTTCGACGGACTGCCACCACCATAGTAATGCCAAATCGTTCCTCAAGTTGATGTGCCACTTCGAAAAAATCCTTGCCCGTGATCCCAAACAGTTGTTCCGCATCCGGCTCGCTGCAAAATAGAAGGTCGCATTCTTTCAGCAATTCGCTCATGGTACGGCCAGCTTCTTCGGAAGACCAAAGTTGAGAGCGATAGTTGAGATCGATACTGGTTCGCACTCCAGAGGATCGCGCGGCGAGAAGCGCCTCGCGCGACACTTCTGCCGCCGAATCGCTCAGCGCTGGAGTAATCCCGGTCAGGTGAAACCACTGGGCGCGGTGAAAGATTGTTTTCCAGTCGAATTCGCCCCGTTGTACTCGCGCCATGCTCGATTCTTTGCGATCATAGAGAATCGAACTCGCTCGTGGGGCGGCGCCGAATTCCAAAAAGTAAAGCCCGCAGCGGCTCTCCGAGCTTTTCAGTATCGTCGGCTCGACACCCGCTTCACGAACGCGGTTCTCGACCAACCGCCCGAGCGAGTTTTCCGGCAGTCGGGAGACCCATGAGACATCATGCCCGAGCCGCGCAAGCCCGACGGCGGTATTCAATTCCGCTCCGCCGATCTCGACATCGAACTGTCGGGCCTGCTCCAGTCGTTGAAAATGCGGAGGCGCAAGGCGGATCATCGCTTCGCCAAACGTGACAATCTCGGCCATAATCTGAAGTGCCCCCAAAGTGTTACCATTATCGATTTAACAAACGTCAAAAGCTTGTGGACGACTCAGCCATTCGCATGTGCATGCACTTGGCGAAAAGTCAATAATCGCATTCACAATGAATTATTCTCAACGAAGAGCTATCCCACGAAACCGAACTCACCACGTCCGATCCTTGGCCACTTCTTAAGAGTTGTATTTATCAGGCAGTACGTTGACCTGAATCGGAGCATCAGCGGTTTTCCTTCGCTCTTTTTCGCCTTCCTTGATTGCATCCAATGATTCGCCAAATTTTATAATGTACTTGAAGTTGGC
The DNA here is from genome assembly GCA_041742055.1 of Limnoglobus sp. GTDB lineage: Bacteria > Planctomycetota > Planctomycetia > Gemmatales > Gemmataceae > Limnoglobus. The sequence goes on from JBGSJI010000012.1 coordinate 36,003, forward strand.
GATCGCAAGATGATCGTTTGGCAACAATGCAGCTCGGCGGACCCGCTGTCCATTCACTCGTGTTCCGTTGGTGCTGCCAAGATCGCGTATGAGAACAAGCCCTTCGGTCTTCACGAGCACACAATGCTGTTTGGAAACGCTCTTGTGATCGATGAACAGATCGCAATCCTCGTTGCGGCCGACAAGCGTCAGGTCTTTGACCAGATCCAAGGCCGGGCCACCATCAATCGGTACGAGACGGGCACGCATCTGAGGATCCTGTAAAGGGCTATGCCAGATTCTTAGCTCATCATCTCACAAGAATCCGCAAGAGCAAGTAGTTATTTTTCAGACGGTTCACGGGACTGTTTCGATGCGATGGCCGCCATTTTCCGGACATGGCTGAGTCGTTCCGGATCGGCAGCCTGGAATGATTCCGAAGCGGCAAAGTAGCGTTTCCACGCATCGTCCGCGACAAGCCACGACTGTCGGGCGGCAGATTTCGCATCGGCTTTCGCTGCGGATTTGTCCGCTGATCGCAAGACCCGAATGGACGCCCGTTCCGCCTGTTCGTGCTTGCAAACCGCGAGAATATAGCTGATTTCAGCCGCACAAACCGGCATGGTCATCTGATCATCGATCATCTGAATGATCGGGCCGCCAGACTGCCACATTTTTTCGACCGCTGCCTGAGCATCCGGTAGGTTGGCCACATTTTGGGGTAGACGTGCCCGTGCAAGCTTCTCATAAAGGTCGTTCGCATGATCGGCCCAACTGGCGATCTCATCATCTGAAGCCTTCGCGAGCCGTGCCCGATCTCGAGAGATTCCGATCATCCGTTCCTTCGAAACCATTGTGCGGATCACGTCGTTGTATTGTCCACGGGCAATCCGTTCACGCGGGTTCGTCGAAAGTACGACATCCAAAAATCGACGGCGGAAGATTTCTCCCAACGCATTTTTTACTTCTGGTTGATTGATCCTTGGAGGAGGTTGGAACAACTGCATCGGAACCGTCGAGATGTTCGTTAATTGTTCATACAGCCTGAGGGTACGCTCTGGCGGATTATTGGTCCCGCCTTCCTCAATGGGCAGAAAGGAAGGCCTAACGCGGGTCAAACAAAACGGATCATCGCTTGCTGCCGGGCTCCAGATCCGAGCATTCGGCCCGAATTTGAGACGAAGTGATTCGATGTCGTGGTAGAGTCTGATCCCGAGTTCCTGACCGATCTTCTCTTCCATCAGCTTCATTCGTAGAGAACAGGCTGAGTAGGGCGTGGCAGCATAAGCTGTGGCTGATTTGATATCCTTTTCGGTAATTGTCCGTTGATTGGACTTGTCGGTATTCCAAGTACGAATGGGATCGGCGTATTCGAGAGCTTGGGCCAAAGTGCCGATCGTTTGATTCGGACCGGGAATGGGTTCGCCTCTCCAGGGATCGAAGAGAAGGATTTTCTGATCAGAGACCTGACACCCCACGGCCCAGAACGGTCCTTCAACAATCCGATTTTCGACATAATTCACGCTGCGGGCGGTCTCCTGTCCGGGTGGACCAATCAAACACGCATCGACGCCCAATTGCTGCAGCATCGCCAGAAAGAGATAGACACGGTCGATCCCATGCCCGAATCCGCGATAGATCGCGTATTGTGGGGGAAGTGGTGGCGAGATGATTTGTCCGTTTCCAGTAATCATTCTTCCGGGCTTAAGGTACACTTGGCGGCACACCCAATCGAAGACCAGTCGAATTTTCATTTCCATTGGGAGTTGACCCAGATCGAGCGAACGGACGGCGTCGCGAAGGATCAGGCATTCGGCGAGGTAGGCGGCGTCGAGATTGGTGAAGTTACTCCCGCCCAGATCTTTGCTTTCATCAGCCGTGAGGCGCAGGCGTTGAGATAGATCCTTCAGCTGATCGTCGGGCATCGCTGATGGAATCGTTTCCGTTGGATGATCTGCCAATTCCTTGGAGAGAAGCGAGATCGACTGGCGTGCTCCGCCCAAATCCGGTTGCCGGCGCAGAATGGCAGCCGCTTCGGACCACGGATCGGTTCTCTTTTCCTTTTCCATTGATTCCTGCGGTGCCTGGCTGGGACGCGTCGTGCATCCCGTGACACCGATCATCAAAAATAAAATCACGCAATAGATTCGAAGCATTCGACTCTCGATTGATGTTCAATTTGTTTGAAGCGCTGTGTAAATCTGCAGACACTTTTTGAGCAACTGAGGTAATTCCGATAGCGGGATCATGTTAGGCCCGTCGCTCGGAGCGCGATCCGGATCGGGATGCGTTTCCAGAAACAGACCGTCGCATCCCGCAGCCACTGCAGCACGCGCGAGCGTTGGTACCATCTTTCGATCTCCGCCCGTCCGATCTCCCAGTGCACCTGGAGTCTGTACGCTGTGAGTCGCATCAAAGATCACTGGCTTTCCGGTTTGCTGCATCCACGGAATCGAGCGCATATCGTTCACAAGCAGTCCGTAACCGAATGTGGTGCCGCGTTCCGTGAGAATGACATTTGGGTTGCCGACCTCGGCCAGTTTGGCCAACGCGTTCTTCATGTCCCACGGTGCCATGAATTGCCCTTTTTTTACATTCACCACGCGTCCCGTTCGGCCCGCTGCTTCCAGCAGATCAGTCTGCCTCGCCAGAAACGCCGGGATCTGCAGAATATCTATCACTTCCGCAGCTGGTGCACACTGACTGGACTCATGAATATCCGTGGTCACGGGAAATCCGAGCGTGGCCTTAACTTCGTGCAAAATCTTCAGGCCCGCTTCCAGACCCACACCGCGAAACGATTTCCCCGAACTGCGGTTTGCCTTGTCGAACGAGGCCTTGAACACGACCGCAATTCCCAATTCATCCGCAATCGTTCTCAGCGACTCCGCAATCCTGAGTGTCGCTTCACGCGATTCGATCACACACGGACCCAGCACGAACAGCAGCGGTTCTCCGTTGCCGATGGCATACTGACCGACAGAAACAACTCGTCGATCCATGCGAGCTCCTTTTTTTTGATGGTCTTTTCCTGCTCGAATTTTAGGAATCAACCCCAATTTCCCCTAGTGCGATCTTTCGAAGCCCGATTGAAAAAATTGCTCTCCCGTTCTTTCACAGTCTTTGGTAGATTTTGCATCCCGATTGAAGGGATGCTCGAACTCTCGCGGCAAGGAGGCTGCGCGTGGCCCGTCCGTGGCGGCTGCGACATAAACTGGTTTTCGGTCTGGCGCTTCTCATTGCCAGCATCGGACTGCTCATTCTGGGAGCGGCGATCGGACTGCGCTCGTATATCGAAGCCGGGGAACTCACCGATCATAAGCTCCATCAGATGCAGGTGATGATCATCCTGCGGGACAACATCAACCTGATGGCCACAGGCGGGCAGAGAAGTCGGCAGGAAGAGCAGATCCACATTCTCGAACACATCAAAGAAGCCGAGCAGAATCTAGAATACTATCGCGAGACGATGAAGAAGACGAATCCGTACCGGTATCGCGATCCTGACGAAGGTGAAGGCGAACGGCACGCGCTGGAACGAATGGAATCCGCGCTCGCCATGATGAAACGCTCAATTCTCGCTCGCGGCGCAAGCGTTAGCGCGACAGGCGGCGTTCGCTTGATCGACGAGCCAAGTATCCAGGCTGCTTATACGGAAATGCGTGCGGAATCGACGGCCCTGTTCTCGCTGATCCGATCCGATGTCCGGCAATCGTTCGATCATGCCAACTCGAATTCCCGCCGCGGAACAATTCTTGCCGCCGGTGCAACCAGCCTCGCCGTGATCCTGATTTTGACACTGCTCTATTACTTCAAAGTCTGGGTTTTCAGCCCGATTCGGCAGCTTCAGGCCGGCGTGCAACGTGTGCAGGCGGGCGATTTCAACAGTCCGATCCATCTGGGATCGCAGGACGAACTGGAGGAACTGGCCCAGGAATTCAACACCATGACCGCCCGGCTGCGCGATGTCTATGCGGACCTCGCACGCCAGGTCAACGAGCGCAGCCGGCAGCTTGTGCGCTCTGAGCGCATGGTCTCCGTCGGCTTCCTCGCAGCTGGCGTGGCACACGAAATCAACAATCCGCTGGCGTCGATCGCATTCTGTTCGGAGGCACTTGAACGTCGTGTTGAGGATGTCACGAGACGTCTGACGCCTGGCGATGCCGAAGTCTTGACACGCTATTTACGAGTGATCCAGCAGGAAGCGTTTCGCTGCAAGCAGATCACCCAGAAATTACTGGATTTCAGCCGCTCGGGTGAAGGACGGCGGGAATCGACCGATCTCGGAAGGCTCGTTCAGGACGTGATCGACGTCGCGCGTCCGCTCCCGAATTGTCGCGGAAAATCAATCGAATTCGCGCAGGTCTACGCGGTTGCGGAGGTCAATCCTCCCGACATCAAATCGGTAGTTCTCAACCTCGTGGTAAACGCACTCGACAGCATGGACGATGGCGGTGTATTACGCATCGGAGTCGTACGTGTCGGTGATCATGTGGAATTGACGTTCCGCGACAACGGTTGCGGTATGACGCCTGAAGTGCTGGAAAACCTCTTCGAGCCGTTCTACACCCGCAAACGGACCGGGAATGGAACGGGGCTTGGGCTTTCCATCAGTCATCAGATCGTGGATCAGCACGGTGGATCGATCGTTGCGAGTAGCGAAGGATCGGGATTGGGCAGCGAGTTTCTGCTCCGTCTCCCAGTTCGAGCAGTGGTAGTGGAAACCAAACCGGATGCGCCGGAAACACTCGCCATGCCCGTCTTGACACGGGCCGCCTGACAAAGGATTGTCCGGGCGAACACAAAGAGGTAGGTATCGTGAATTCGACCCCGCAATTGAAACTGCGAATCCTGTTCGTGGATGACGAACCGCATCTGCGTGAATTCATGCAAACCGAACTGCCCCGCATGGGGCACGAAGTCACGGTTTGCCCGGATACCCGCAGCGCCGTCGAAACGCTCAAACGCGCAACCTTCGATGCCGCGATCCTCGACCTGAAAATGGAGCACGACACCTCGGGTCTTCAGGTTCTCGCCCACCTCAAGCAGGTTTCACCTGATACCGAAGCCGTCATCATGACCGGCTACGCAAGCCAGGAAACCACGGTCAACGCCCTACGCCTTGGCGCCTTCGATTACCTCACCAAACCCTGCAAACTCGCCGATATCGAAGGCCTGCTCCTGCGCATCATCGAGAAAAAGAAACTCAGCAACCACGCCGTCGCACTTCAGACTCGCGTTGCGGCTGCCGAAGGCCCCGGTCTGCTCATCGGCGGAAGCCCCGCCATGCGGCCCGTGCAGCAATTCATCGAGACCGTCGCCCCGACCGACGCCACCGTACTCATCACAGGCGAAACCGGCACCGGGAAGGAAGTCGTCGCGCGTTCTATTTATATGCAGTCGCACCGCGCAACGATGCCATTCGTTCCGGTCAACTGTGGAGCCGTCGCCCAGAATCTGGCCGAAAGCGAACTCTTCGGCCATCGCAGAGGATCCTTCACCGGTGCTGATAAGGATCGCAAGGGAATGTTCGAAGTCGCCAACGGCGGCACGCTCTTCCTCGATGAACTCGGCGAACTCGATAAAAATGTTCAGGTGAAGATGCTGCGGTTCCTCGAATCGGGTGAGGTCCGGCGCATCGGCGATTCGGAATCGACGACGAGCGACGTGCGCGTCGTCTGCGCAACCAACCGCGACCTCAAAAAGGAAATCGCCGAAGGCCGCTTCCGCGAAGACCTGCTCTTCCGGCTGAACACCTTCCACATCCATCTGCCGCCCCTACGCGAGCGCATGGAAGATATCTCCGATCTCGCACGACATCTGCTCGCTCGACACGCCAAGAAGCCCGTCGAACAGATCATGAGCCTCCTGACGCCCGACGCCCTTCAGGTGCTCGTCCACTACTACTGGCCGGGCAACGTCCGCGAACTGTCGAATGCGATGGAGTACGCCTGGATCGTGAGCGGAGGAAAACCAATCACCCCGCAACACCTCCCGCACGACGTCCGGACCGGTCAGCAATCCTCACCAGCGCCCGCCACGCCCGCCACGCTCCGCTTCCCGAGCATGCAACCCTCAGCATCGCATCCCATCCCTTTGCAACCCATCGAGAATCCGGCGGATGCGCAACGAGTCAAGACACTCGAAGACGTCGAAATGGAATACATCCTTCAGGTATACTCAAAGAATCAGCAGAACAAGCAGTCAACGGCGGCGGAACTCGGGATCAGCCTCAAGACGCTCTACAACAAGTTGCACAAATACGAAGACGAACGTCAACGCCGCGCGGGGTGAGACCAGTTCCAAGTCTTTCCACCGCTACTGCCACACCCTTCGGTGGAAAGACATCAAAATTTCGGAAGCGCCTATGCGCGGTCAGCACTTACGTCGATTTCCACACTAGGCTGGAACGAACAATACGCTGGAACCATTCACACTTGTTTGATTGTTCACATTCCAATAAAACACACTGACCATTGTCAAATCTTGTGCCACAAACGAAAAAATCCGGAGTGAGATTCCACTCCGGACTGAAAAATAATCCAAGGTGAATTACTTCGTCAGATTGATGTCGATCTGGTTGGACCCATCCGTGACTTCAACAATCAACGGCGTCGTGGCACCCTTGGTGTACTTTTCAGGAACGGGCGAAACCTTGGGCATTTCGCCATCGTAATATCCACGGCTGGATTTCGTGATCACGACCTTGAACTTGCCAACCGGAGCACCGTCGAATCGCGAATAGGTCGTGAGTGCGAACGAGCCATCCGCCCCCGTAAGCCCGTCCGCATAAGCGGCCCGGAAGCCCTTGGGCGGATCCTGCTGCGAGAAGGTCACAGTGACGCCCGAGAGCGGTTCGCCATCGAGTGTGACCTTACCCTTCACCAGTACGAGCGGTTGCTTTTTGACCACGGTGCCGGCTTCGTTCACTTCGGGGAGCCGCAGATTTTCCGGCAGGATGCCATCCATCATGATGTTGGCAATCAGAGGACCATCCTTCTTCATCGTGATCCAAGTCAGGTGATCGAATTCCCCGTACTCCGCGCCGCGGAGTTTGCTTCCTCCACCGGTCGTCGCCAGTTGGTAGTAGTTCATGCCGTTGCGAACATACTTCTGGTAGCGATGGACGTGCCCGCAGAAGACGGTGTACTTTCGACCCGCAAGCGCTTTCTCCACCGCCAGCCAGCCGTTGGCTTCCGGATCCTTCTCCGCCCAGAGCGGTTTGTGCAAGAAAACAAGAGTCCAGCGAACGTTGGCGTTCTCTTCCAGTGTTTTGGTAATGGTAGCGACCTGTTCCGGCTTGATCGTGGACGCCTTACCGTCTTCGCTGTTGATGCTCAGGAACAGTGTGTTTTGATAAACGAAGTGGTAATGATTCTTGCCATAGCGTCCGCCCCAGAGTTCGATCATCTTGGAGTTGGTGAGATCGTGATTCCCGGGAACGTAGAAGAACGGCATTTCCAATTGCTTGACATAGCCATCGAATTCGTCCCATTGTTTGAGAACGTCTTCTTCTTTGATGGTATATCCTTCGATCAGGTCCCCCACGGACATGACGAAATCAGGTTGAAGCAGATTCAACTGATGAACGGCTTTGGAAAAGATGTTCGCCCGGTGTCCGCCGGTTCGGTCAGAGACGACCGCGAACTGAAACTGCTGCTCGGAATTATTGATGTTCAAATGGGTCCAGGGATTCTTGCCGTCGGTTGCCACATCGATTTTCATCGGCGAGGCAGCGGGTGCGTCGGCGGGCAGCTTTTGAGAGAAGTAGACAGCGGCCAGCAATGCGCTTCCGGTGAGCAGCGCAATCAGGAGTTTGTTCATCGACGATCTCCGAAAAAATTGGGAGGCTATGAATAATTAACCGGTCGCACCCGGAATGGAAATCCTTGTGCGACCGGTTTCATGAAAAGATCTTATTCTGAACCCTATTCCAGATTCAGTACTTCTCCACCGTCACGGGTGATGAAGGCGATCAGGGTTTGCCCATTGATGCCATCGCGAAGAAAAGACACGGATCCGTCACAGCGCATGGCGTTCACACCACCAGTATGGAACGAGTACGGCGCTCCGTGATTGACCACATTGATCATGGCACAACCTGTGACGGAATCGGCGGAGTTTCCGGCTGCGTTCAGGAGATATCCCCGGAGGAAACTGACACCATTCTGATCGGCCCAGGTGCCCCGTGCGAAGAGCGACGTATCACTTGGACTACCATTCGGGCCACCGGAGGTGCTGGTACCGGCAGGTGTGACGGGGAATGGCGAAATGGCGCCGAACGCGGCGATGGTTGAGGGTACGGCTGCGATCGACCGACCTCGAATATAAATGTTTAATCCGCGACCGGCAATTTCGGTGAAACACAGTGTATTACTGGTTCCATCCCTGATGGAGACCAGGGAGTTTCCTTTGTCGGGCAATGGAGTCGAGGTGCCCACGCTCAAAGCACCCGAGTGGCGGGTATTCGAGGTTGGACTATTGAGCGTATTGCCTCCGCAGCGGGCCGTATTGGTGACGAGAGTGTCATCGAATCCCGTGAACGGCCAGTAATCGGTTCGCGAATACCGGTGTCCGGTGTTTCCAAAATACCCGGACATAATGACGTCGTAATTGGCCAGTTCCATCCCGTTGGGGGTGGATGGGCAAACCATGATCTTGAGCGGTGTGGTTCCGGCAAGATTGGTCGCACCCGGTGCCGGCGGAGGAAGATTTTGCGGATCGAGAATCGATGCTCTCTGATTCACAATTTTGGCCAGATTCTCCTGCTCGACGAAGGGCAGAATCTGAACGATTGCGGTGTAACCTTGCCGTTGGTTGCCGTAGGGATTTGAAGGGTTGGGGTTGGTCGCAAAGTCAAAACCCCAAGTCGGCAGTCGCCCATTTGTGCTTTCGTAATTGTGAAGTGCGAGTCCCAGTTGTTTCAGATTGTTGGTGCAGGTCGCGCGAGCGGCGGCTTCGCGGACTTTTTGGACGGCGGGCAGCAGGAGCCCGATCAGGATCGCGATGATGGCGATCACGACCAATAATTCAATGAGCGTGAATCCGTGTCGTGCACGAGACATGAATACCTCCGAGGGGGGCGAGAGATACATCGATCGCGGAAAAATGGAAAATGGGACCGCAATCGGATGACGAGTTCCCCCTCATAAAAAAGTATGGCAAATCCCAAACCAAAATGCATCAAGGAAATTCCCGATTTGTTCCAATTTTCTCGTCAAATTCCACAGTCAGCGCCGTGCTCAATTCTTCTTTCCGGTTCGACTGAATGTGAAATGATGAAGAGGATCGTTCGCTACAACCGATACCGTTTACCATCGGGAAGAGTTGGAATCCGGAGGCGGCACACATGACGAGCCACGAAGTCCTGCATTCAACTGCTGAAATTGATGCTCTCAGAGCACAGCTCCTGCAGGCTCAACGACTCAGCAGTGTGGGCGAACTTGCGTCGAGCGTGGCTCACGAATTCAACAATATTCTCACCACCATTCTGAATTACGCGAAAATGGGACTCCGAGGCCAGGATCCCGCCGGTCAGACTCAAGCATTCGAACGAATCATTCGTGGTGGACAACGAGCGGCCACGATTGTGAACAGCATGCTGGGTTTCGCACGAAACAATTCGACTCAGCGGGAAATGACGGATCTGGTCAAACTCGTTGAAGACGTCCTGATCTTGACCGATAAAGACATGTCCAAGCATCGGATTCAAGTGGATAAGCGATTTCACGGCCGACCGTTTGCCTGGGTTGTGTCGGGACAGATTGAGCAAATCCTTGTGAATCTGATCATCAATGCCCGTCAGGCGATGCCGAATGGCGGACGACTCAAAATTGAAGTTCGTGAGATCCCGGAAGCGGATACGTCTGAGATCAAAATCTCCGATACCGGTGTCGGAATCGCACCCGAGAACCTGCGTCAGATTTTCGAGCCGTTCTTCACCACCAAGCGACCAGATGAATACGGCCGCGGCGGAACGGGACTCGGGCTGAGCGTGTGCCGTCAGATCATTGAACAACATCACGGCCGCATCCGTGTGGAAAGTGTCGTTGGGAAAGGCTCGGTCTTTACGATCAAGCTGCCAAATAAAAAGATCGATGAAATTTTTCCACCGGCCAATTGAGTCAGCGTCCGCAGGAGTTGGATTGTCGGATTCGTGAGAGAATGAGTTGTTCGAAGGCGTAGTCTCGCCCGACCGGGATCCAGTTCTTTTCGGCGGACGATTCCGCACCCACAACTTCGTAGCGTCGATCGACGGTCGGGCCTTCCTGGAAGATGGCGGCGCCGTTGATGGCGCGGCTGGGTTGTTCCAGATCGATCAGTTCCCGCCAGACTTCCACATAAACGCGAAACCCACCGCGATCGCCGGCGGTGATCCAGACTTTCGCGGTGTTGCGGATGGTTTGCGTTGTGGCGATCAAACGTTCTCGTTTATCCGGCGAACCCGGCTTCCAGATCTGATCGAGTCCGGGTGCGATCGTCGGTTTGGTTTCGATGTATCCCGCATAACGTGAGGGTGTTTTGAGTTCGAAATAATCATCCACGACATCAATAACATTCTCCCAAACCTCAGCATAACTTACGGCATCAGGTGTGACGGGTGCGACGATTGTCGGATTCTCCTCGACCGGTCGGACAACCAATGGGTTATCCAACGGCGGAACGGCTGCGCATCCTCCTGCACTCAGCCCGATCATCAAACCGCCGAGGCGGGCGAACCGTGACATAAGCACCCCAGACTTCAAAGACTTCACCTTCGGACCTATGCCGATATCTGTCGAACCTGTCAAGTCCGCTGGCGAGTTCGCCAAAGTCCCCTGAAACTCGCCTTTTCAACGGATACCGATCCCGGTTATCGTTCGCAGATTCCTCAACCTGTTGCCAGGACAACGTTCGTGACCAGCCTCGTGCTTCCCGCCTACAATCCGGGTTCGGTGGTTGAATCCACCTGGATGCGTTTGGTCGATTTTCTCGACCGACAATCTGGAAGTTGGGAAGTGATTCTGATCCTGGACGGATGCACCGACGATACACATCTGCGTATTGACCGGTTGAAAGTCGATCGGCGGATCCGCGTCCTTTCCTATCCGGTCAATCGCGGAAAAGGATACGCGGTCCGAACGGGTCTGCTCGCCGCCCGCGGACAGTATCGGATCTTCACGGATGTTGATCTTGCCTACGACTTTGACGAGATTACGCGAATCGCGCAATCTCTCTGGGCCGGTTCGGCAGCGGCCATCGCATCGCGCACGCATCCGGAGAGCGAAATCCGCCTGCCAGCTTCGATGTTGGGCTACGCCTGGCGCCGGCAGATGCAAAGTGCGATCTTCAGCCGGCTGGTGCGCTCGCTGCTGCCCGTTCAAACAACGGACACTCAAGCCGGATTGAAAGGCTTTTCCGCCGATGTCATCGCGCATATTCTGCCGATGACGAACTGCGACGGCTTCGGGTTCGACTGCGAATTGCTGACGGCATGCCATTACTGCCAGATCCCCGTAACGGAAGTCCCCGTTCAAGTTCACCTGCCCGATCGGCAGAGCACAACGCATTTCCGCAGTGTCTGGAGCATGGTTCGGGAACTGTGGAGTATCCGCCGGAGCTGGAAGAAGCGAGTGGTACCGGCCTACGTCGCCGCGGCGCATCAACCCCGACCCGTTTTGAAAGCCGCATGATGCTGCGCCGCTCGCTCCTCATCACCGCCGATGACTTCGGAATTGGCCTCGAGACATCACGCGGAATCCTCGAGTTGGCCGAACTCGGTTCCATCACCTCAACGGTTCTGCTGGTCAATTCGCCCTACGCTCCCGCATCGGTCCATCTTTGGCGCGCGTACGGAGAACCGATCGAGCTCGGCTGGCATCCGTGCCTAACCCTCGATCGTCCCGTGCTCCCTCCAAGCGAAGTACCGTCACTCGTCGATCGCACCGGACACTTCCATAAACTCGGTTCCTTTCTGAAGCGGCTCGCGATGGGAAAAATTCGAGAGATGGAAATCGAGACGGAACTCTCGGCGCAGTACGAGCGATTCCTGGACCTTGTCCGCTGTTTACCAATCAACGTGAATGCCCACCATCACGTGCATCTGTTCGGTCCCGTGTCCCGCTCGCTCATGCGGATTCTGGAAGATCAAATCCCGAAGCCCTACGTTCGCCGGGTCACGGAGCGCATGGGAACGCTCGCATCCGTGAGCGGCGGGCGGTTGAAGCGGTTCCTGCTTTCGCGCTGGGGAAAGCGAATTCCGCTCAATGCGAATAATGACGAGCTGATCGGGATCACGAATCCGCGATGCGTTAGCGACCCGCTGTTTTTTCGGCGCTGGGTTTCCCGAAGCTCCGGTTCGCTGGTCGAATTGACCTGCCATCCGGGATACCTCGATGAATCGCTGGTGGGTCGCGATGGGAGCATGAGCGACGGGCAAATCCACCGCCGCGAGCGCGAGTTCGCACTGCTCAAATCGCCCGAATGGCTGCCTGCGGTGGCGGAGGCGGGATTTCAAACCGTAACCGCCGAGTCCTTACTCCAAGCGCCATCTCACAGCGAATGGTCCCTGTCTCTGGCATGAATCAATCGGCTACCAGTTATTCCGTTCTCAGAACAACGAATCTCCGATAAGTTAATGTGAGAGGTCGAGACCCGAGGTAACGTCGATGGCACGTTTGATCGGTTTGTTTTCCTTCCTGTTGGTTGGCAATTCGTTCGCTGACGCCGCACCGCCGATTTCCTACGGACGCGACATCCGGCCAATCCTGTCAGATAACTGCTTCTTCTGTCACGGTCAGGACCCAAATCAGCGGAAAGCGGATATCCGCTTCGACACCCGACAGGGACAGAAGGAAAGCGGCGCGATCGTACCCGGCAAGCCGGAGAAAAGCGAACTGCTCACCCGGATTCTGTCACACGAGGCCGGCCAGCAAATGCCGCCTCCCAAGTCGAATCGCAAACTCACGGATCAGCAAAAATCGCTCATCAAACAATGGATCACCGAAGGCGCGGAGTTCGAAGATCACTGGGCCTTCCAGACGCCAGAGCGGCCGAAGCTCCCGGATGTCGCCGGCGTCACGAATCCGATCGACCGCTTCATCCGCTCGAAACTCAAAGACCGCGGCCTCGCGCCGTCGCCTCCCGCCGACAAGACCAACCTCATCCGCCGTGTCACGCTCGACCTCATCGGGCTTCCACCTTCGCCCGAAGAAATCGATGCGTTCCTAAAAGACAACTCCCCGAACGCCTACGAGAAACTCCTCGACCGCCTCTTCGCCAGTCCGCATTACGGCGAGCGCATGGCGCTGCCGTGGCTCGATGCCGCACGCTATGCCGACAGCAACGGCTTCCAACAGGATGGCGACACCTTCCAGTGGGTCTGGCGGGATTGGGTCGTAAGAGCGCTCAACACCAACATGCCCTTCGACCAGTTCACCGTAGAACAGCTCGCCGGCGATCTGCTTCCGAACGCCACACGAGATCAGAAAATCGCGTCGGCGTTCAATCGCAATCACATGGTGAACGGCGAGGGCGGCGCGATTCCCGAAGAGCAGCGATTCGTCATCCTGTTCGATCGCGTGGATACCACCGCCACAAACTGGCTTGGCCTCACCGTGGCCTGCGCCCAATGCCACGACCACAAATACGATCCCATCACTCAGAAAGACTACTATTCCCTCCTCGCCGCATTCAACAACGTCAGCGAATCAGGCGTGGCCGGCCGGCAATCGTCCAAAATGCGAGTCTCGCCTCCGTTCATCGATGCCCCCAGTCCGGAACATCAGGCCATCAATGACTCCTACGAGAAACTGATCACGGGTCTGAAGTCCGCACTCGCCGAAAAACGCTCGCTCTGGGAACGCAATGTCGCCTCGGAGAAGACCAGCGCTCCCGATGAGATCCGCAAACTGCTCCTCATGACGGCTAAGTCCGCTCCCAAGGATCGCAACGCCAAGATCACAGCGTACTTCGAAGAGAAAGTCGAACCGAAACTCGTTGCCGAACTCAAGGCGGCCGAAAAAGAGCGAACCGAGTTCCGCAATGATGAATGGCCCAAGGTCATGATCATGGCAGACGACCGGCCACGGGAAACGCACATCCTCGATCGCGGCGAGTACCTGAAAAAGAAGGAGCCCGTGACTTTCGCCACTCCGGAATTTCTTCCGCCACTGCCCAAAGACGCCCCGAAAAATCGCCTCGGCTTCGCTCGCTGGCTCGTCTCAGCCGAGCATCCGCTCACCGCACGCGTCGCGGTCAATCGGGCCTGGCAGACGTTCATGGGACAGGGCCTGGTGAAAACCAGCGAAGACTTTGGCGTTCAAAGTCAAAGGCCGATCCATCGGGATCTCATCGACTGGCTCGCCGTCGAGTTCCGCGAGTCGGGCTGGGACATGAAGAAACTCAATCGCCTCATCGTCTCCAGTGCGACCTACCGCCAATCGTCTCGCGTCACTCAAGAGCATCTCGCACACGATCCCGAAAATCAGTACTACGCTCGTTTCCCGCGCATGCGCCTCCCCGCCATGATCCTGCGCGATGTCGCGCTCGCCGCTAGCGGCTTGCTGGTTCAAAAGATCGGCGGTAAGCCCGTCTATCCGTATCAGCCTGAAGGGATCTGGGAAACGCTGGCGATCACCAAAGAACGGGACTTCACCTACCCCAAGTCTCACGGCAAGGATCTTTACCGTCGCAGTCTCTATACGTTCTGGCGGCGAACGGTCGGGCCTGCGAATCTGTTCGATGCGTCTTCACGGCAGGTGTGCAAAGTCAAATCGTCCGTTACCAATACGCCGTTGCATGCGCTCACGACGCTCAACGATACAACGTGGGCCGAGTCGGCCCGAGTGCTGGCCGAACGGATCATCACTCAAAGCTCATCGAATGATGAACGAATCACCAACGTGATGCGGCGGATTCTTTCCCGACCGCCGACGGAACGCGAACAAACGATCATCAAGGCCATGCTCACACGGCAAACGGACTTTTTCCGCAAGGATCCGAAAGCGGCTCAGGCAGCGGTTGCCGTTGGCGAGTGGCCGGTCAATCAGAAACTCGACGCCGTCGAACTGGCCGTTTGGACACAGATCTGTCTGGCGATCTTCAATCTTGATGAGGCCCTCACGAGGGAATAACGCGATGGATTCACTGATCCGGGAGAATCACGCTCGTGTCACGCGTCGCCAGCTGTTCGGCCATGGCGTCAGCGGTGTCGGATTAGCCGCTCTCGCCAGCCTGCTGGGTCGTGACGCCGCGGCTGCGCAACCAGGACTACCGGGTCTTCCCCATGTTGCGGGGAAAGCCGATCGCATGATCTACCTTTGGCAGGGCGGCGGGCCGTCCCACCTCGATCTTTACGATCCGAAACCCACGCTCGAGAAGTACCGGCTGCAGGATTTGCCTGAGAGCGTCCGCGGCACCACACGCCTTTCGACCATGACCGCCAACTACAAGAAGTGGCCGATCCTTCCTTCGGTGAAGCCCTACAAGAAATGGGGAAAGAGCGGTCTGGAAATCAGCACTCTGCTGCCGCATATCGGATCGATTGCCGATGAGATCTGTCTCGTCCGATCGATGAACACCGAAGCGGTGAATCATGCGCCGGGTGTGACCTTTTTCCTCACAGGCTCGCAGATTCCCGGCCGCCCGAGCCTCGGCGCCTGGCTGGCCTACGGATTAGGTGCGGAGGCGGATAACCTCCCCGCTTTCGTCGTAATGACGTCGTCCGACAAGGCTCGATCCTGCGGCCAGCTTTTTTATGACTATTACTGGGGCAGCGGTTTTCTTCCCAGCAAGTATCAGGGAACACGCTTCCGCGCGAGCGGTGACCCCGTGCCGTACCTTGCCAACCCCAATGGCGTATCCCGGGAATCGCGGCGGGATCTACTCAACGGAATTCAGGAACTGAATCAGGAACATCTGAAACAGTACGGCGATCCGGAAATCGATACGCGGATCGCGCAGTACGAGATGGCCTTCCAGATGCAATCGAGCGTTCCGGGCTTGTTGGATTTCCGCGATGAACCGAAGGACGTCCTCGAAAGCTACGGCCCGCAAGTCCACGAACCGGGCACGTATGCCCGGCATTGCCTGATCGCACGCAGACTGATCGAACGCGGGACGCGATACGTGCAGCTCATGCACAGCGGATGGGATCAGCATTCCAATCTGTTCAGCCACTTTGAAACGCAATGCCGCGATACGGATCAGCCGTCCGCGGCGCTGGTCAAGGACTTGAAGCGCCTCGGACTTCTCGACAAGACCCTCGTCGTGTGGGGCGGAGAATTCGGTCGAACTCCGTTCGGACAAGGCCCGGCGGACAAGCCGAACGGACGCGATCACTTCGGACGCGCATTTTCATTGTGGATGGCGGGCGGCGGAGTGAAGAAGGGGCATGCCCATGGCGAGACGGATGAATTCGCCTGGAATATCGTGAAGGATCGCGTTCATGTTCACGATCATCAGGCGACAATCCTGAACTTACTGGGCATCGACCATCAACGGCTGACGTTTCGCCATCAGGGACGACAGTATCGATTGACCGACGTCCACGGCGAAGTGGTCAAAGGCGTGATCGCCTGATCTTGTGCTGATCCTGGCGATTTCGTAGTGACTTCCACAGGCAACATCATGACCTCCGATTCCGATCGATTGTTGGTCCAGCAGATTCGAGCGGGCGGCTCGCCAGCCGATCAGGCCTGGGAGGAACTGGTTGCACGCTACGAAGGGCGCTTGGGTGCGTTCGTGCGCCGGCGCCTGCGCGATCACGCGACGACGGATGACGTCGTGCAGGAAACGTTCATCGGCTTCCTGAACAGCCTCGCCAACTTCGATGATAAACGCGACCTTCAGACCTGGCTCTTCACCATCGCGTCCCACAAAGTCACGGATCAGCTTCGCCGGATCGGCCGCCGACCCTTCCAGACCGGCAGCGAGAGCGATGAGGAAATGATGGGCAAGGCGTCCGATCTCCGGCAGCGTCCGGCATCCAGTCTTGCGCGAAGCCGGGAGCGGATCGATCTGGAGCACACCGCCATCGCACGGTGCCTGCGGGAGATGATCAATACCTTCCGGCATAAGGGAGAGTATCAGCGCATTCAGGTGCTGGAGTTGCTCTTTGTGAAAGGCTGGGCCAATAAGGATGCCGCAGCGTTTGTCGGAGTGAACGAACAACAAGTTGCGAATTATCGGTTTGCCGCGGTCAAAAAACTAACGGAACAGATGAAAGCGGCGGGTTTGCCGATCGACGTTTTTCCCGAACTGATTTTGCCGATCGAAGAGCCGGGCTGACCGCTTATCGCCTTTGATTGATCGCACATGTCACCGCTGCCCAATCGATTCGATCCGGATTTCGACCGTTCGTTTTGAATATCAGAGTTGTAACGTTCGTATCAGGGAGATTCGATCGGATCTCAGGATTTGACCGACCCGCGAAATGGTACTAGTTTTGATGCGGATACCGATACGAAAAGCCCAAGACTAACATGTTCAAGATTCAGAATGAAGTTGGTGCGTCCCCGTCGGATACCACGATACCGGGATTGGCTCAGCGACGAGTCTGGAAATCACCGGAAGTCACCAGCCATTCGATTGTCGTCCTGACTTTACCTCGGTTGTATTTGACCCCGATGACCGGCACTCCGAAAACGGAGGTGATTGGTCAGTTGCAGACGGTGCGTCGAGTGGACGCCTTTTTAGGGCCGCTGGCGACGGCGATTGATCTTCATACCGTTCGCCGTGTGAAACTCGAACTCGCAACGTTCACGGTGACGATCGATTACGTCACTCCTCACGACCCCAAGGCTCGCACGATCATTCGCTTTGCTTCGGGCGAGATCGCGGACGCGTTCTTTGCCAAGCTCTGGCGAAGGCTGGGAGACGGTTTCAAGCTGAAATCTCATTCACCCGAATGGTGGACTCTTGCTCGCATTCCATTGATTTTCATCGCCTCGGTGATCCTTTTTACGGCACTCTGCGCGATCGGTTTGAATCTCTTCACGGATTTGGGCCATCAAAAGGAGGGTGTCGCGCGGATTCTTCCGAATTGGCGCGTCGCCTGCATTTTTGGTGGTGGAGTCGTTGCTGCGGCACAAGTCTGGTTGTATCGTTCGTCGAGTATTCCGCCCGATCGACTGGAACTTGTTCAAAATTAAGGACCGTAGGAAATGACTCGTGAAGAACTGACCGAAATCCTCAGGCGGATCCCCGAAATCGATCTGCCAAAAGTCCAGTTTGTCATGACGAACGGCTGCACACTTTCGCTGGACACCGTCGTCCGATACGAACCAACGTATTTCGTGTTTCGTGGTCGTGAAGCGGGCAATCAGGATGAAGGGCGGGCGTTTTTCCTGCCTTATGTCGATGTGTCGTTTCTGAAAATCGAACGCGTTATGACCATGGTCGAGCTTGATGCAATGTTCTCTGATCTGCCAAGCCAGGAAAAACGATCAGGACGCGATGAACCTGCAAAAGTCGACGCTAATGAACCGGCATCGCAAGCGTCCGGCCTCCTTGATCCAGCCGCTATCGCGAAAAAGAATTTGCTCGATCGGATTCGTGCGGCCAAGTCCATCACGGTCGGTCCGAAGATCAAATCCTGAACTCGGCAACGAAACCTCGATCCAAAAAAAACGATCACACTGTGAAGTGTGATCGTTTTTTTTGGATCGCATCCACCGACTACCGGTAACGAAAATTCTTGCCGCCGGGAAGTTCCACGCCATACGCCACTCGATATTGTTCACACAATTCCGCAAGAGGAATCGGATTCTTGTTGCTGAGTTTGAATTCGGACGCCATGACGATCAGATCATGCGCCATCTTCGCCTCCATAGTCGGACCGAATCGATTCCGCTTCAGGTGGTTGACCAGGACATCGCGATTGCGATTCATCTCCCACTTCTGTTGTGCCGCTTCCTGCAACGTCAATCGGCGTGAGACCAGATCCTCAAGCATCAGCTTATGAATCGTCGCACGGTCCATAACGACCTGAAGTTCATGATCCAGCTTCGTGTCTCTCACGTTTGCGTTTCGAAGTTCCCGTTCGAGTTGCCCCACATGCCAGACATCCAGCCCCATTGCTTCGATGACGAGCGGATCCGCGAGCGCAGTACCAGTCACAACGGTCAACGCGATCGAAACCGACAGAATCAACACTCGAACTTTTCGGATGCGCGGCATCTCAAACTCCTGATGTCGAATCACATTCGACAGGTTTCTGGTCAATCCTGGAAAGGAGAGAGTTCGACTTTGGAGTCGATGATCTGGTGAGAGACAAACCATCGAGCAAAAGCAGAATCGGGTTCAGGCAGGTCAATCGACACACGCCACTCTTGGTGATGGTGTGTGTTTCGAACCATAGAACAAAATCATCATGAGTGAGATGATGCAAACGGGACGCCAGTTCCAGGAATCCGAGAAAGTTTTTCGATCTCGCTCGAATCTGCTAGGATTTGAACAGGTCTTTTGTGAATCCACATCGGATCTTCATACGCCGAAGTTGATAAAGCGGGCAGCGCTGCGCTCCAGCGCGACATTGCCCTTCGGATCGTTCCCTGTTCGAAAATCACATAAAGACAATTCTTGATGTCAAGAAGTTGAACTCGCGATAAGAATCATCACAAAAGGGTCCCTGCTATGTCTTCGATGAATACCGCGAGCCGATCATCACGTTTTTGGAACGATCAAAGCACTTTTCAGTTCTTGGCTTATGTCGTGGTCATACTTGCTGGCGGTTGGTGGCTGCTCGGCCAGTTGGCGATTGTCCTGCGTCCGCTCCTGATCGCCATCTTCCTATGTTACGTGCTGCTCCCCTCGTATTCCCGTCTCCGCCGCCGCCAAGTTCCTTCCGTAGTCTGCGTGATCCTTCTTTCCGGATCGGCTATCATCGTCATTTTTTCTCTCAGTATGTTCGTCTACGCCAACGTCCTCAGCCTGGCCGAGGAAGGTCCGGAGTTGCAGGCGAAAGCAATCAACCTCATCAAGGAAAGCTATCGTACGCTCGGGGCGAGTCTGCCCGATTGGATGACGGCGGAGTCTGGCACGGACACCAAACGTCCGGAAGTTTATCTCGCGGAAACGATGCCGGGGCTACTCCAGGGAGCCGTCAATATTGCCTTAGGCAGCCTGATCGAAGCCTGCGTCGCCGGCTTGTATCTGCTCTTCCTGCTGATGGGTGCCGAACGCTTGCCCATGCGTGTCCGCCGTGCGTACGAACCGGAGCGTGCGGATCAGATCCTGCATGTGGCGGGGCGGATCAACTCCGCCATCATTGGATACCTGAAAGCGAAGTGTCTTTCGAGCCTGATCTTTGCGGTTCCGGTCTTCTTGCTTTTGACTATCGCGGGTGTGAAATTCGCCTTGCTGTGGGCGGTCGTCACGTTCGCATGCAACTTCATCCCCTACGTGGGAAGCGTCATCGCGTATTCGCTTCCAACCGTTTTCATCATCCTTCAGTTTGAAGGCACAACGCAGGCGTTCGTCATCGCGGCGATGCTCCTGGCGATTCATCTCATCTGCGCCACGCTCATCGAACCGATGGTGATCGGACGTGCAGTCGGGATCAGTCCGCTGATCGTCCTGGCGGCTTTGGCCGTCTGGGGACTGATTTGGGGCATCCTCGGAATGATACTCGCCGTTCCCCTGACGGTGGTCATCAAAATCGTGCTCGAAAATCTTCAGGAAACGCAACCGATCGCCAAGCTCATCGAGGAATGACATCACTCATCAGTTCGATGGTCCGAATCGGGTCAGCCTACAAAGACCCCGCCGGTGAAGTCCTCGTCAAAAGCATTGAAGATCAAGAACGGATCGGCCGTGTTCCCCGAGAGCAGATCGCCGGACCGATAGACCGATACACGTCCCGACACGCCCGGCGGAGCACCCACAACCAGATCACTTCTCCCATCGCCATCGGTATCCGTGATCCCAAGCCGAATGCCGTTTCGGTTCGACTCATTGCCCGCAAAGAAATTCGCGAGCGGCACGAGGCTGTCGGATTCCAGCAACGATGCTCCCGAGAAAATGGTCACGCGAGGTCCGCCACCGGGCCCGCCACCGGCAGCGATATCGGCTTTGCCATCACCGTCAAAATCACCAACCGCGATGTAGGCACCGTTTCGCAAGGTCTGTTCAAATGCGAAAAAGTCATTGAACAACCGGACCGGGAGATTCGTCGAGATTGTCCTGCCGTCATAGGCCGCAACGCGGGGCCCGCCAGCCATACCCGCCGCAACAACCAGATCCCAACGGCCATCCCCATTGATATCGCCAACGCTCGGCCGTGCACCGCCGCGGAAATCCACATCGTCGATGCCAAAGAAATCCGCAAAGACCGATTGCGGATTCCCATTGCGATAAATCCGCACGCGCGGTCCGCCACCCTGATCTGGTGTGACAATCACCTCCGCCAACCCATCGCCATCCAGATCCCCGGCGGCCACATACACCCCGCCAGTGAAGTTCGATTCGAACGCCTGGAATGATCGTATGAGTTCTCGGGTTTCTCCATCATAAATCTGAACAAAGGGCGCGATTCCGGGTCCGGACCCGACAATAATTTCCGGAATTCCATCTCCGTTTAGATCGCCCTGAGCAACTCGTGTCTGGTTCCATTGCTGTCCATTCTCGAGAACTTGGTTTTGAAGATCAAGCAATGACAACGTTGTTCCCAGCGACGCATCAACGATGCGAACGATCGCGGATTGCTCGTTGCCGATCACAATACTGGGTTGCAAGGGTTCTGCAGGAGTTGGTATGTAGGTCGCGAGGAACGTGATCCCTTCCTGAGCAACGGAAATGGTACGTGTCAAATCGTTCACGCCATCCGACCACCCGAGAAACGGATAAGTTTCCCCCTCGAATATCACGTTGGGCGAGGCTGTAATCGTCCGTTCCAATCCCACGACACCATCGAATGTATATCCGGAACTTTGCGCTGCGCCGTCAACCGTCAACTGCGCACCGGGCAGATCGCTGGCGATCGTCGCTTCACCGGTAATGGGGAGAATATCCCGTGTGACCGTCACTTTGTTGTCAGCACTGTCGGTAGCGGTGAACACGAATCGATATCGGACATCGGTCCGCGTGTAGGGCGAAGTGGTAGGCAATGTCACT
Source organism: Limnoglobus sp. (assembly GCA_041742055.1). Classification (GTDB taxonomy): domain Bacteria; phylum Planctomycetota; class Planctomycetia; order Gemmatales; family Gemmataceae; genus Limnoglobus. The sequence goes on from JBGSJI010000012.1 coordinate 58,074, forward strand.
GGTCCACTGGAACTCCCTTTCGTTTCGGGCACAAATGGCCGCGGAGGCGCGTCGCCGGTAATGTAGTCGACGCGCCAACTCAAAGCCGAGTCGGGCAATTGTCCATCTTCGTAATCGACCGCAATTCCCGAGAATTCGAACGTCTGGCCGTATTCAAATGTTGTGTTGATTTTCGGTGTCAGAATCACAGGAATCGGATCCAGATTATCCACAACTGAAAGTTCGGCAGAAAGACTTGTCACGGATTCGTTTGCATTGCTGACGACGACACGAAACAGATCTCCATCGTCCAAAAGAGTGACATCTTCGACGGTATAGCTCGTTTCTGTCGCGTTCGGAATATCTTCGCCGTTTCGTTGCCATTGATAGGTCAGTGGCAAAGTGCTGTTCGCCCGCACGGTAAACGTTGCGTTGTTCCCAACGCTCGCCTTCACGTCCGCGGGATGCGATTCAATCGAAGGCAGATCGGAATAATCAATCCGATAAAGTGATCCCGTGGATGTCTGCAGCGAATTGTAGGAGAGCACGAAGAGACTGCCATCCCGGGCTTCTTCCATCCCTAAAATGTAGAGTTCTTCCAGTCCGGTCGCGAAAAGCGTGTTCGTCAGCGTCGTGGTATCGTACGTCCGGATCCATCCATTAATGAAATCCGCATAGAAGTAATCGCCGAAGTATTCTTCCGGGAATGCCGGATTGTCAGGAGTGTAAAAATTTCCACCGGTGACCGCGAATCCCTGATCATTTCCCGGGCCGTGCGTGTAGCTGATCACCGGTTGAGTGAAGTCGGGAAACTGATTCTGATCAAATGGACCCTCGGTCGAGGCCCAGCCATAATTACGACCCGCTTCGAGCAGGTTGACCTCTTCGACCGTATTCTGACCCACATCATTCACCAGAATCTGCCCGGTGATGGAGTTCACATCAAACGTAAACGGGTTCCGGAAACCCGCCGCGTAAATCGATCGATAGATGCCTTCAGGATTCGCCGCGATACCGTCGATGCTCGTGGGATTGTCATCCGGAATGCTTCCATCCGGATTGAATCTCAGGATTTTCCCGAAATGATTCGTCACCGATTGCGAGGTGTTGCGCAGATCGTCACCCGTTGCGACATAAAGCTTGCCATCGATCCCGAACCGCAACGCTCCCCCCATATGATTGCCATTGAAAGCCTCGTCGAGATCGGCCAATACGAATTCACTTTCGGGATCAAGTGTATTTCCGTTCATCATAAATCGACTGATGCGATTATGAGTCGGCTCTGAACTGGACTCCGGAACCGTGTAATACAGATAAACAAATCCATTACTCTCGAAATCAGGGTCCAGAGTGATCCCCACCAAGCCCTTTTCAATCGCGGAATCGACAGTCAAAGTCAATGCAGGATCGTCGAGCAAGACACCGTCCGCATCAAGAATCCGTACTGTCCCCGGTTGTTCCGTGATCAGCACACGCCCATCCGGCGCCACCGCCATCGCCGTCGGTGAATTCAGATCACCGGCAACAAACGAGAACGTAAACCCATCGGGCAAAGTGACGGGTGTGAGTCGATCTTCCAGTTTCGTTACGGAGAGGCAGGCTCGCATCATTCGTTCCTCGTCGAATCTCTTCATCATTTCGGCACATCCTCTCTTCCGACGTATCCGTGGATCGAAGAGATTGCCGGAGTTCAAACCGAATTGAACGAACGATTTGCAGAGTCGCTATAACCGGACGGTTGCCTTTCGCGTTGTGTACCTTAAATCAATGCAGTCGGAGACTTGAAACAAAATCCCTTTCTCATGGAGAATTGCTCATGGCTATGTTCATCGGCGAAGGTCTCGTTGGAGACGGAAACGAGATCGCACACATCGATCTGCTGATCGGCGACAAGAACGGACCGGTCGGAACCGCGTTCGCCAACGCACTGGCCAACCAGTCGGCCGGCCACAGCAGCCTCCTCGCGGTCGTCACGCCGAACCTGATTTGCAAGCCCGCTACCGTGATGATCACCAAGGTGACGATCAAGGGTGCCAAGCAGGCCGTGCAGATGTTCGGCCCCGCCCAGGCCGCCGTCGCCCGCGCCGTCGTGGACAGCGTCGCCGAAGGCGTGATCCCCAAGGACAAAGCGGACGAATACGTGATCGTTTGTGGCGTGTTCATCCACTGGCAGGCGGCGGATGACACCAAGATCTACCAGTACAACTACGACGCCACGAAACTCGCCATCAAGCACGCCATGGGCGGACTACCGAAGATCGACGAAATCCTCGCGCGCAAGGAAGAAAAGCACCCGTTCAGCCCGAAGTAGTGAACATTCCATCATCGCCCACACACATCGTGGGCGATGAAATCAATTCCGTTCCCAATCACTGCCGAATCGAGTCGAGTTATGGGAAGCAGCACGCACATTCCTGGCGTCTCCGATTCCACAAGCCTATCAACCGATGGGAAGGAACGGATCCTGCTGCACCTCGACACGGATGCGCTTCCAAGTGTCTTTGATCGTGTTGTCGCCGTCGATAGCGGTGTTCGGATCGTGATGAGTTACGGCGGGATCACACCGGCGAATGTCATGCCTCTGATTCATGGCTGTATTTTCACACGTGGTCCGAAAGATCTGAATCGTACGGCGATTTTTGTGGGCGGTTCCGATGTCTCCGCCGGTGAGCAACTGGTCCGGGAAATCAAAAAGCATTTCATCCCGGTCGCCCGTCTTTCCGTTTCAATCCTGCTGGATTCGAACGGAGCCAATACGACCGCGGCGGCCGCCGTCCGCGCTGCCGCACGACATGTGAATCTGAATCAGACGGAATCGCTGGTACTTGGCGGGACGGGGCCTGTGGGGCAGCGAGTCGCACGCTTACTCGCCAAGCAAGGTGGCCATGTGCGGATCGGCAGCCGCGATATTGCTCGCGCAGAGATGGTCGCTGCTCGTATCAAGGCCGATATCCCGAACGCCAAAGTTCAGGCGGTCGGCGTGTCGTCGTCGAGCGACGGCCCGAAAGCGCTGGAAGGCCGGGAACTCGTCGTCGCCGCCGGCGCACCCGGAGCGGTACTTTTGCCGCGGAAAGTTCGCGACTCCGCCAAGAACCTTCGACTGATGATCGATCTCAATGGCGTTCCGCCGACGGGGATTGAGGGCGTGGAATTGATGGACACGGGAGTAAATCGCGGCGGGATCATCAGCTACGGAGCGTTGGGCGTGGGCGGAACGAAGATGAAAATCCATCGTGCGGCTATCAAATCACTATTTGATCGCAATGATCAGATTTTGGATATCGATGAAATTTACGATCTTGCCTTAACTTTGCAGTGATTATTCGCCTCTCAGATGAATAGGACTCCGCCAATTTCATGAGCAACAGGTGGCGCAGTATTCCTTACGAAATGTTGATTAATCAAACAACTCTTGGCTTTTTGCAGAAATCACTCTTCATCCAGCGCATCTCCGAGCACATCTTCATTGACAAAGATCGGCACTTTGGCGGTGACCGCGATCGGGATTGCGTCGCTGGGGCGGCAATCGATTTCGATGAGTTCACCCGCCTGTCGCACGCGAAGTTTTGCGAAGTAGGTGTGTTCCTGCAGGTCGTTGATCATCACATCCTGAAGTTCGCCACCCAGAGCTTCAATGGACGAGATGATCAGGTCGTGCGTGAGTGGCCGCGGCGTTTCTTCACCGCGGATGCGCCGGCCGATGCTCACGACTTCGAAGACTCCGATGACAATGGGAAACGCGCGATCCCCATCGACCTCTTTCAGGATGATGACATGCTGATCATCAACAACGCTGCTGATGACCCGACGGAGTTCCATTTGAATTGGCACGGCCACCTCGGGCAATCGGCGTCACGACATTGACGGATTCAGCAAAATCAACGACAGTATAAACAATTTATGGACAAGAAAACGAAATCAATCGTGCAAGTAACCCGAAAGTCGTCGGGTACCGATGACCTCTCAACTTTTTTTCAAAACGCGGTAGAAGTCATCACATGCACGGATCTGAACGAAATCGAACCATTTGACATCGACCTGATCTCAGGTGTCTTCATCTCACATGACTTTGGCATTCAGGAGTCGGCACGGCTGACGCGTCAACTTCGCTTGAAATGGGGCAATCGGTACCGACCGATCGTCTGGATTACGGAGAGTTTCACGAGCGAACAGAAAGCGGAGGCGTATCGATCGGGTGCGGATGCGTGCTGGACCGTGCCGCTTGACCAGGCGGATCAACGTGCGCAATGGGAAGCATTCAAATGCCGTGGTGTGATCTCAGACGAGATATCGTCTGTGCTGCTTGAACGTCAGGAGGATGCAAAGACCGTCAGGGTTTTGCATGAGCGAAGACAATCGGAACTCCAATTAGCGCAACACATTCTCGCTTTAACTACGAGCCCACCGCCATCGGAGATCGGACCGTTTCGCATTTCTATGAGTCAACAAGTCAATGCGGACCGGAAGACGCGGATCGAGTCGTTTCCGCTCGCGAACGGCGTAAGGATTGTCATCAGCGAAATGAGTTCGCTCAACAATTGGGCGGAGTTGTTGACCGCTCTCGTCATCCGTGAGTGGGCCCGTACTCCGCTGGCGTGTCGGGATGTTCTGAAACAGATCAATCAGTCGCTTCGCGATCGACAGTCGGAATTATTACCGGCGGCAATGGCCATTCTGGATCTCGTTCCCGAAATCTCAGAACTCGAGTTATCCCAGGCTGGATTCCGATCGCCTTCGATTACGAGAGTTGGTGATGCCCAAGAACAACCACGATTCCCGGAATGTTTGTTGGGCATTTACGAAATTGAATATCGCTCGTTACGGAGTCAGTTCGATGCAGGCGATCTCATCACAATCATGACGGACGGACCGCACCCACCACGAATCTCTTTGGTCATCGAATGCACGAGTGAAAAACGGATTCATTTGCCATAGACGATTTCTGGATCGAATACACGCTCACCGACAACGTGAAGTTCATCGTCGCGCAACTCGCGAAAAAAGCATGATTTGTACCCTTCGTGACAAGCCGCTCCGCCGATCTGACGCACTTTCAGCAAAATGGCGTCCGCATCGCAATCGATCGCGATCGAGAACACTTCCTGATAATTTCCGCTCTCTTCACCCTTACGCCAGAGTCGATTCCGACTTCGACTGAAGTACACCGCTCGCCGCGTCCGAACCGTTTCCTCGAATGCCTCCTGATTCATCCAGGCGATCATCAAGACTTCATTCGTTTCAACATCCTGAGCTATCGCCGAAACCAACCCTCCGGCTTTCTCAAAATTTAGCATGATTACCTCATCATGGACTTCGCACGATACCCCGCCCGGACAGTCGCGTTGTTCCAGGCGAATAACCCCCAAATGCAAATTGGGAACCCTGTACAGCAAAACGTGGTAAACGGGATGATACCCATGATGCATGCAAATAAGACAATTGGTCGTGCCGCGAGTCGCATGAGACTTAAACCGCCCAGAACCAGCAATGCGCCTGTTCCCAAATTCACGTAGATCAATGGCGGCACGATCTGACGTGCTGCATCCACGACACGTGTCACCATTTCCTTCATTTCCTTCTTGTCTTCATCGCTCATCTTGGGATCACGATCAACTTGCTCGAAGTTCTGTTCTTTGGCATCATCTAATCGTCGATCCAGATTGCCGAGATCAATGGTATTCCAGGCTGCGAGCCCGAACGTGATCGCGCCGAATACGATCATCAAGATCCCGGGGATCGTCGCTTTCGCACGCGCCTGATCCAGCACCTGCTCAATAGCGCGGTCCTGCTCGTCTCCGGATTCCGGGAAATCGTCGTATTCGTTCATTGACCTGGTTCCCGACTAATAAGTTAAGACACTGAAGACGTTGTATGGCTGGAGTTTTTCGCGGCCTTTGAGAAAACTCAACTCGACCAAAAAGGCACAACCAGCGACGATACCACCGGCCTGTTCAATCAGCTTTCCGCCAGCCACCATTGTCCCTCCGGTCGCGAGCAGATCATCAACAAGCAAGACACGCTGACCTTGGACAACACCGTCAATATGCATGTGCAATTCGGCCTGTCCGTATTCCAAATCGTACTTCAGACTATAGGTCCGATACGGCAGCTTGCCCGGCTTTCGGAGTGGGACAAGCGGTTTGTGAAGGCGCAATGCTAAAGGTGCGGCGAAGAGAAACCCGCGGGCTTCGGCGGCCGCTATCGCATCAATTTCTGCTCCAGCATAGTGAATCGCCATCAGATCGATTGCATGCTGAAACGCCGTCGGGTTCGCCAAGAGCGGAGTAATATCTTTGAAGAGGATCCCCGATTTGGGAAAGTCAGGAATATCACGAATGAAACGATTGAGGTCCATATTCAATCTCTAGGTTGAGTACAAAGGAACCCGAACCATTTTCTTAGGGTGGAGACAGTGTCGTGTCTTTATCAATACGTCCTGCACGAGAGTCCGATCTGGAAATCATCGTGGAATTCAATCGCTTACTGGCTTGGGAGAGCGAAAACCTGAATCTCGATCCGGATGTGCTGATTGAAGGCGTCCGCGCATGCCTGATGGATTCAAAAAAAGGCTTCTACTCACTTGCCGAACGGAGAGGACAAATCGTTGGTCAGACGTTGATTACATTTGAATGGAGCGATTGGCGAAATGGTTGGTTCTGGTGGATCCAAAGCGTCTTTGTGCACCCTGATGCCCGGCGCCTCGGAGTATTTCGATCCCTATTTCAGCACGTTCAATCCCAGGCAGCATCAGACCCAACTGTGATCGGAATTCGACTTTACATGGACCATCACAACGAAAGAGCTCGTATGACTTACCAGAATATGGGGCTTTGCGAAACGGAATATCGATTGCTCGAGCAATATCCATTGCCCGGCCGACTAAGTCATACTCATAAGTAACATCTATCGCTGAGTGAAACTCAGCGCGAGCAGCTTTCTGACCACCATTCCGAGAGAAATTCGCGGCCGAATCGTTCACTGAATTTCCGCGCTCCCGATGACAACAGATGGTGACCATCCGCAAATTGCTCATCAACGATCCAATTCGATGCATCGCAGATCGAAACGTTGTTTTGCGTTGAGAGTGCACTCAGAAATGTTTTCATCTTGACCTGGCTGGTTTCTAACATCCACGATCGGAAATGGCTGTCCTCAGGCATGAGATAGAAACCAATCGGAATCGACCGGGATTTACACTCTTGAATCAGATCGTTCAGTACAATTCTTGAGATTTCTGATACAGCAAAGTTCTCGAGTAAAGACTGATATTGGTTGCGTGCCTGCTCCATCTGTGCCGTTTTCAATGATTCACTGTTGGTGTCGAATGGATACCGAGCCCAACCCCAACGATCCATCATTCGCCATTGAAAGTCGATTCTATTCTGCCAGGGGAGAATCGATGGAACCCAGTGGCTCATCAGCAGAAATCGAAGAGAGTACCAGGGCAGCCAACGCTGAGTGATCCAGTGTTCACAAAGCGCTCGCGTCGATCCGGAATAATTTTCAAGCCGTGACAAATCACGCCAGCCAAGTCGGGCAAACGTATCGTGGTAAAACGTCTCAACTCGACCCTCGTATGTCAGAGTCGCTGGCATCAGTTCAACGAGTATGGCGTCCGGACGAATACCTGCATCAATTATTCTGCGATAATTCAGAAGCATCTGTAGGGGGCCGCTGCCAGCCTGACCAAAATTATAAACGATTGGCATCTGATCATTTCTCGACCACTTCAAATCGCTTGGCGAAAATCCCATTTGTGTTCGCGAACTTCCAAAGACCACAATGAGTTTGCGATCTGGCTCCTTCAGACAAAGTTGGGTCAGTGCTTTGATGCGCCAGCCATATTCAGGGTCACGCCATTCAGGCTTCACAGTCTCGATCAATACCGAAAGCCCTGCCTGGCCGATAAAAAAGACTGCCAATGCAATGAGAACGGCCCGGGATGCGCGACGGGAACGCGTGGTCATCGTTCACCTCTCAAGTATTGTCCCAACTGTTTTGAGAAGACCGCTGCGCCCGGTTGAGAGAGATGAAAACCGTCATTCAGATGTCGATCCGGAACCCAATCTCTCGAATCAATGACATTGACCGAAAACTCGATTTGCAGATTATGGAGAAAATCGTTTGCGGTGGTGAGTACAGCCTTGGGATAGAGTGCTCGAAACTCACTCGACTCTGGCAACCAGATGATGCGAACAGGAATTTTGTGATAATGACACAAATCCAGAAATTCGCGATAAGCGCGCAATGCACTGTCGCCGGGATAAAAGTTCTGAAAGCAGAGTGTAAAATATTGGGTGGCGTTGGCGACACTTTTTTTTCGATCTTCGACACTCAGATCCCGTTCGTAGCCGGGCAACCAACCCCACGAATCCAACTTGGTCCATCCTCCGTCAACCCGACGTGAAGCTGGAACCCAACTTGGCACCAATTGATTGATGATACGGATGCGATGTTCGTAAAAGGGATTTCTGCGAATCTGTTTCATTGTTGCGAATGCGCGATCTTTGCCGATGAAGTAATCTTCGACAAAGGGCCGATCGATAGCGAGAAGACGATGCGGATCGATCCGCCCTTCCTCTGCATAAAGACCGTCCTCGCGAAGAAATGCAGGCCAAAACTCGACGAGGATTTCGTCGGGCCGGATCCCATCCGCGAGCAACCGGCGCAACACCATCAATTGCATAATGGGGCCACTGCCAACCATGGAAAAGTTGAACAGCAGTGGTCCGTTCTCGGTATGAGCCGATTCTGGTCTCACACCCATTGCTGAACGTGAACTTCCGATCAGTGCAATCATTGGTCGTTCAGGATTTTCAGCTTTCCTCCGCTCCCATCGAATCACTCTCCGCCCGTATTCCGGATCACGTACACTTGGAAAAACATGATCCATTCCCAGTGAGAATCCGACATGAAGAGCAATCGCCAACACGATAAAGGTCAGTATCGCGGTCCGGCCCTGAGTCGTCCTCGAACTTCGCGCGCGCCAACCCAGTACCCTGATCCGGGACCAACTGAATCCGACAGCGATTCTTAGCAACTGAATCATCGCGTTCCATTCAACCAGGGAACAAGAATTTCGTCGGTCAAACGATCGGAGAATTTCTCGGCACCTCGACGAAGTTGATGGTGATCGTCTGTAAAGTCATCATCTTCTAACCACATTTGTGCATCAATGACATCACATTCCAAACGGGAGACAAACGTTCGCAGTCTCTCGCGTGCGGCGGGTGAGTACCAACTTCGAAATCGTGAACCTTCAGGCAGCAGAATGAGCTTTACTTCGATTCCCGTGGAACGAGCATACACAATCAACTCGTGAAGTGCCTGTGTCGGAAGTTCACCCGGCATCCAGTTCGAAAGCACAGGATAATATTCATCATGGGCCTTCGTTAATGCATGCTTTCGTTCGTCCTCTGTCAGAACTTCCTTATAGGGTGTTCCCCATCCACAGGCGTCCGTTCCGCGACTCCAGTCATAGCGGAGTTGCCAGGGGATCCAGCTTTGGATCACACGGCCGAGCAATTGAAACCGAAGCCCATACCAGGGCAAAAGAGTTGATTCCCGCCAGCGCGAGTGGATCGTTGCTGAATCGAATCCGTATTTTTCAACAACGGTCAACTCTTCGTATTTCAGCCGATCGGCGAAGAGCCAGTAGTGTTCGCGTGGTCCGTCGGGCGCATCGACGAACATGCTAGGGAGAAGCTCGATCAGAAGATAATCGGGACGAGCACCATCTTCGATCATTCGCTTCAAATAAAGGAGATGAGTCACCGGACCGGTCGCTGGAACGCCAAAATTGAACGCGATCAGCGACCGCCCCACCCGCCTCGCACGTTCCTCAATTCGGTACCCATGAAACGCAAACCCCGCCCGCGAACTTCCCAGCATCACGACCGCAGGACCGTGATTCGGTTCATGCATTTTTTTGATCAAGCGCACGAGTTTGTCGCCGTAATACGGATCACGAATCCTGAGATTACTTTCGGAATAGATGCCCAGTCCCAGATTAGCAGCCATGAAGATGACCACACCAGCTATCAGCGATGACCGCGCGCGGCGTCGCCGATTCAGCCGCAATCCGGTGAAAGACGGTGTGATCAACCTGCGACGAATGAGAGCGGTACTCAGCATCAGAACGTAAAGTAGATGAAGGTTTTGCTGGAATCTGGCGTTAAAACCAAAGCAATAATCAGGCATATCGCATATCCGATACCCAGCACGGTTGCGGGTGCGCGATCCCAGAATTTCTGCCAATAGCCACGAGCGACAACCGCATGACACAGTATCACAAACATCACGGTGTACCACAGACTGCGGTTGTGCAGCGGAAGCGAAAGTCCGTCGTAAATACCGAACATGCGCTGCAGCATTATGATCGACTTGTCCCATTCGGGACGGAAAAAGACCCAGCACATCGTGACACTCGCAAAAGTCACAAACATGCGTAACGCAGTGCCGGTTGACGATTGCAGGCAGCGATTGAGTCGATCCTTGTCCTCACACCACGCACGGAACTGCCGATGAATAATGAGCAGCATCCCATGAAGTGCGCCCCACAATACATATGTCCAGTTAGCTCCGTGCCAAAGTCCGCCCAGTAGCATCGTGATCAGCAGATTCCGGTTTGTGAACCACGTCGTCGATCGGCTTCCGCCCAGCGGTATGAACACGTAGTCCCGCAGCCAGGTGCTCAGACTGATATGCCACCGGTGCCAGAACTCGGAAACATTCGCTGCCAGATATGGCATGTTGAAATTCTGCGTCAACTTGTAGCCGAACATGTGCGCCAAGCCCAGCGCCATATCCGAATAGCCCGAGAAATCGCAGTAGATCCGCAGCGCATACGCAAGCAACGCCAGCCACAGCGCGGACGTATTATGCAACTCCGGCATCAGTAGCGGACCCGGGCTTCCCACCGGACCATCCGTGAACACCGCCATACGGTCCGCAATCGCCAGTTTCTTGAACACTCCCAACAGAAACAATTGGAGGCCAATCTGTACCCGCAGCCAGTTCCAGCGCTTCACCCGGTGCGCTTGACGCAGGAAATCCCCCGCTCGCACAATCGGACCCGCGACAAGGTGCGGGAAGAACAAGATGAACAGCAAAAAGTGCGGCAGGCTCCGCTCCGCCTTGATCTTCCGCCGATACACATCCACCGTGTAACTGATCGCTTCAAAGGTGTAAAACGAAATGCCGAACGGCACCAGAATATCCATCGGGCTGAGTGTGCGATACCCAGCATCAAAGCCAAAATGGCCTAGTAACGTATGCAATTCGTTGAGGAAGAACCCGCGATACTTGAAATAACACAACACCCCAAGATTCATGCCGATACTACTAAACAACAGAAACTTCCTAAGCCGCGGGCGCTCCGCCTTCTCAATCATTCGCGCAAAGGCGTAGTCCGCAAGCGTTGTGATCGTCACCAACAACGCCAGACTCGCGTTCCACGCCGCATAAAAGTGAAAACTCGCGATCACCAGCAACCACACACGCGCTGTATTCCACTTCCGCGGCACCAGCCAGTACGCCACCGCCACAACCAGGAAAAACAACAGGAACGCCTGCGTATGAAAAAACGGCTCCGGCAACTGGCGGTGCAGCCACTGGAAATACGGCAACTCCGCCGACCAGCGGGCCGTTTCGATGCGTTCCGGCGAACGGGCAATCTCGGTATATGCGGTGGCGAATGACCAACCGGGAATGACAATCATCCTGCGACATCCTGTCGGAACATTCCGGGCCCGGATGGTAGAGGAGATCGCGAAGTGCGGTCAAGTGGGGTTTGGCAGGACCATGAAAACGTTTCCACCGACACTGCCACACCCTACGGTGGAAAGACGCCAAATTTTCGGAAGCGCCTATGCCCGGTAAGCACTTACGTCCGAAATCCGCTATTCGTCAAAAAGAAAATCGGCTCGCGATTTGACTTTCGGCTTTTCCGTGCGGAGGACTCCGTCACGTGCTGCTCATGCACTTGGCGGAGTCCTCCCGAACCCGCGAATTTTGTCATGTGACCGTGGAGATTCTGCCGAAAGACAGAGAATCCACCACGCAATCAGCCGGCGCTGGCCGGGAGTCCGCACGTGAACAAGCCTGGCATTCTCGAACGCTGGATCGCCTCGCCGTTCTTCTGGTGCGCGCTGCTGGCAATCGGGTTGGCCGCGCGGCTACGCCACTATCTTTTTGTTCACTCCTATTGGTATGATGAATCGTTCCTGATCCTGCCGATCCGGGAGCGCGGATTCGCCGAACTGCTCGGGCCGCAGCCGTACAACCTCGTTATTCCGCCTTTTTACCTCTGGCTGTCACGCGCGCTGTTCGAAATCGGGGGCGATGGCGAACTGATCATGCGCCTCCCCGCCTTCCTCGCCGGAATCGCAGCCATGGTCCTCATGGTCCCGCTCTCCCGCCGAGTCGTCGGCAATGCGAATGCCGTCTGGGCGCTGGCGTTCCTCGTGGTCAGCCGGCACATCATCTCGCACGGCAGCGAAGTCCGTACGTACACGATCGACGTCCTGATATTAGAATGTGTTCTTTTGTGCACAACGATCCTCCTCGATCCGACCAGTTCGCATCGAACGAAAATCTGGAGCAGGTGCGGATTGATCGCGCTGGCGGCATTCGGTCCCTGGCTCTCTTTCCCGTCGGCCTTCTCTCTGGGCGCCGCCAGTCTCGCGCTGGCGGTCCATCAACTTCGCCACAAACCCAAAAACGGCTGGCTCGTCTGGACCGCATTCAACTTCACGACCGCATTCTCTGCCATGCTCCTCTGGTGGTTCTCCGCCCGGCACATGTACTACGAAGGGATGATCGAACATTGGGGGCATCGCGGTTGGGGCGGATTCCCCGACTGGAGCAAACCCCTCGCCATTGGCAAATGGCTGCTCACCCGGCCCCTGGAAATCGGCAATTATGGCAATCGCGAACTCGGGGCGGTGCTCAGCCTCTTCGCCATCGCCGGCGCGGTCACGCTGGCCCGGCGGTCACGCTCGCTCATGCTGCTCTTCGTTACGCCCTACCTCCTCGCGCTCGTCGCCGCCCTCATCGGCAAATACCCGCTTGCTCATCGCACCACGCTCTTTCTCCTTCCGTGTCTCTGGTTGCTGGCGGCCTGCGGCATTGGTTCACTCGTCGAATGGGGAAAATCCAAAGGTCGGGAATTGATCTTCGTCGGGCTGATCCTGATCGCCTGGGACTTCACCTGGCTCGTGATCCGAACGGTCAAACCGTTCGAAAGCACCGATTATCGCGGGGCGTATCAGTATGTTCTCACCCATCGGGAATCGACCGACTTGCTCTGGCCGCAGATGTCAGTCGTCTACCTGACCTACCACGGAACAAGCGATTATCTCCTGCGCGATGACGAGTTCGAACAGGCCGTCCAGATGGCGAAGAGCCAACGCATCTGGGTGGTTTGCGGTGAGACTCGAACGGATCTGATTGACCGATTCGTGCAGAATGGTGCGCAAATCAAAATTCAGCATCACGTGAGCGGCCTGGCGGTGATCCTGTTTGAACCGAATAATCTGTATGTCGATCGCGTGGGATTACGTGAGCCGTAGGCGAGCAATTTCGATTTCAGGATTGTGTCTTGCCGAGTCCCAACGAGCAGGGAATCAACACGGTCTCATCATCGAACATGAAAGAAAAACCGCCGGTCGCGAAGTTTGGCACATCCGCGATCGTCGCCTGCCCTTCGGGCGTGGCGAGGATCGCTTGCAGGTCGGCGCGGCTGGCGGCGTAGAGACCAATGATCATGTAATAGGGCGGAGCTTCGCCGGGCGTGGCGGACTCGCACTTGCCGATGGTCCAGCCAGTCAGTCCCTTCATCCGCTTCGCGATGGGAATGTGAACCTCGTGATAGTAGCGATCAAACTCCGCCGGATCCTTCGGATGGCCGTAGAGAACGGTGAGACGTGTCATTGTAAAGCCTTTCGACGGATTGCGTCCCAATGAATCTCGAAAGCACGCTCGTCGCCCGGGGCCAGCCGAGAGTTCGGGCGAAAAAAACGTTCTGACATGCTCTTTCTCGCACCTCAGTAACCCAGCAAAACGACGAAATGCAATCGTCAAATACTGCTTGAATTCAAGATTATCAAGCTTGTCCGAAACTCGCTAGATTTAAGGAGAATTGAGGATCTAGACAGACCAGTCCTGAAACCTTTGATTCCCCAAAGCAGGTTTCAGAGGAATTTTCGCACTCGGGGACGAATGATCACTGGGCCGAACTCGCAATTATTTTACAGGCGTAAAACCGCTGCTAAAAGAGGCTATTCAAGTCAAGAACGGGGATTACCACAATCACTCCATGTGTGTTCTATGGTCATACCATGGGCAATTAGCCAATGTCTTACCAAGAAAGAGGAAAAAATGTCTTCCGAAGAGAAAAAGATTCCAGAGCCAGAAAAGTCCGTAACACCCAAGTCAGATGCTCCAGACGCAACTCCCCTACAGATGGGCCTTGTGGCAATAGGAATAGTGATTCTGTTGGGCTATGCTGTATCAAAAAATAATTCTACCCAAACGTCATCGTATCAGACTGAGTCTACACCCTCAGTGCATCGAAGAAATGATAGCATTGACACCTTCGTCGATGAGCAAGTAGAAAAAAACTGGAGACCGATGCCTGGCGGGAACAGCAAGAAGGACGCCGCAAGAGTGACGAAAGACATTATGCATGCCAAAAACTGGCAAGAACTGGATGAGGTCATAAAAAAGCACCGCCGAGAAGGACGATAAATCGTCAGCCGTAGTTTTGAACAAATATTAGAGACAAACTGCACACAGCTCAATTCAAAGTATTGAGCTGTCATAGCACGGGAGTGAGAATAATAATCACTTACTTCCCACCATGCAATTGGCTACAAGTCGTTGTCGGCAGCGGCACACATTAGAATTTCCTCCCGGCAAGCTTTCCTGAGTTTGAAGACCTGACACTTGCGGTTCGAGTCCCATCGTTTCTCGAACAACTTGACACCATCGACTTTCATTGCGCGACTGACGTTGCGGTGCGCGGCCCTAATGCCATCGATTCCATTTTCGAACGCCGAGTAGTCGAGGTCGGAGAAAGTGTACTCCTCCGTGTCGTTTTCTTCTCCGTATTTGGCGGCGATCATTAGGTACTTGCGAGAGAAAATGCCGCTGTAAAGGTGCCCCCAGACACACCTGACCTCTATTTCTGCATCAGTTGGCATGAAGCCAGTCGTTTGGGCGCTGTTGGCTGCGGGAACAGTACGTGGTTTTGTCTCCATTGTCACCGGGGAGACGGGCGTCGCCACTTCTGAAGAAGTGATCGTTAAACCAATTGCGCCCTCCCTCATTGCTGTAAACGCCACTTCTTTGATTGACTGGCACTTCGGGTTACTGGGATCGAATCCAATCCACATTTGCGGCATTTTAACCTCGTGAGACTGATGAAATGAATCGCTCCGACCGGAGTATCTAAATAATAGACACAGCATGCTGCCAACACAAGGCCAGTTGGTACATATATACGTTGAAATAGTCAAGGTATTGACACAAGGTGTTATTTTTGATTATCTTGCGTTATTTATCAAATTGACGTCTTGCAAATGGGTTCAGATCGAAGAGTCAAGATTCTTCGGAACTAAGGGAGAAGATCAGATATACGAATCAACTTGTCGGGGAACGCGAGTGGTGCGACGGATTCTTCCGGTCCGTAGATCTTGTGATTGCGATAAGCCGTCGCGCCGAGGCCGGTCGGGAGCGGAGCGGGATCGCGGAGGACATGCAATTGCCGCTTGTTGAGATTGAGCACCCAATAGTCCTGAATACCGGCTGTCGCGTACAACTCGGCTTTCACGGTCAAATCAGTATCGATCGTTGTGTCGCTGACTTCCAGAACGTACACGGCAGATTTCGGGTGATTCGATACAGCTTCCCGGACACTGCCGGTTACGATTGCCAGGTCCGGAATGGGGTCGGTATCGAGCGAAAGAACCAAAGGTAATTGTGCCCGCAAGACATATCCGGTCGGCATGAAGCCGCGTATGACTTCCGTCGCCAAAAGGATTGCGCCGGCGTGTGGGGGATTCATCTTGCCTTGCTCCAGTAAGACCCCACGCAATAAGATCGGGCGACGCCCTTTAAAGAATCCGGTCTCTCCCAGACGGTGGAATTCCTCAACCGTCCAGCGGAGTGGCGGGACGATGCCGGGGGCGGCCGTCGGAGCGGTGAGAGTTGCATTCATCAATGATCCTCCAATCGGCATCCTACCACTCCCTTCAAAACAACGCAATTCCTCACCGCCCGCGCTTTTTCTTCTTGCGTTCCTCGGCGCGTTCTTTGGCGGACTTGCGGTGGCCGGTGTCGCCCTTCAGTTTCATGTTGTTCATCCCGCCGGGGTTGAACGCACCCATCTTTCCGAGGCCGGTCATCATCTTCATCTTCTGGAAGATCGACATTTCGCTCATCTGCTTCATCAGCAACCGCACCTGATCGAACTGGGCAAGGAACTGCTTCACCTCTTGCGGTTGCACGCCACATCCGGCGGCGATGCGACGGCGGCGAGCCTGATCGATCAGGTCCGGGTCCGCCTTCTCCTTCTTCGTCATGCTGTCGATCATGCCCTGAACACGTTTGAGCGCCACTTCCGGATCTTCGCCCGGCGGGATCATTTCGCTCATGCCGGGCATGCGGCTGATGAGGTCCTTCATCCCCATCTTGGCGATCATCTCGAACTGCTTGCGGAAGTCGTTGAGCGAGAAGGTCCCTTTCGAGAGTTTCTCCTGTTGTTTTTTGAGTTCGTCCTCGGAGATCTCTTGCTGGATGGCGGCGATCTTCTCGACCACGCCCATCATGTCGCCCTGGCCGAGGATCCGCCCCGCCATGCGCTCGGGGTGGAATTCCTCGAGCTTGTCGATCTTTTCCCCCATGCCGAGGAATTTGATCGGCACGCCGGTCACGTGCTTAATCGAGAGCGCCGCCCCGCCGCGGGCATCGCCGTCGAGCTTCGTGAGGATGACGGCGTTGAGTTCGAGCGCTTCGTTGAAGACCTTGGAGACGTTGACCGCTTCCTGGCCGATCATGGCATCGACGACGAGATAGGCTTCGTCCGGCTTGACGAGCTTGTCGATCGACTTCAGCTCGTTCATCAGATCTTCGTCGATCTGCAGGCGGCCGGCGGTGTCAAGGATGACGATATCGCAGAGCGTTTTCTTGGCTTCGGCGACTGCGTTTTTGCAGACATCGACGGGCGTGGTCTTTTCGCTGTAGACGGGTACGCCGATCTGAGCGCCGAGCGTCTGGAGCTGTTCGACGGCCCCGGGGCGCTGGAGGTCGGCGGCGGCGAGGAGCGGTTTGCGACCCTGGGATTTGAGCGTGAGCGCGAGTTTGGCGGCGGTGGTGGTTTTCCCGGATCCTTGCAGACCGCAGAGCATGAGCACGGTCGGGCGGTCACCGCGGCGCGGGATCTTGTGATCGACCGGGCCCATGAGGGCGACGAGTTCTTCGTAGATGTTTTTGACGATCTGTTCGGACGGATCGACGCGTTCGAGCACGTCCTGGCCGAGTGATTTTGCCTCGACGCGGGCGATGAACTCGGTGACGACGGTGAGGTTGACGTCGGCTTCGAGCAGCGCCCGGCGGACTTCGCGTAGGCCTTCTCGGATGTTGTCCTCGGTCAGCCGTCCGCGGCCCCGGAGTTTCTTGAAAGCGTCCGAGAGGCCGCGGGTCATCCCTTCAAACATGCGTCACCTGTAAGATTCAAATGCGGACAACAGTATCCATTCAGTCTAAGATTATCACTTGCCAGCATCAACGGGCCTGAATTCAAGGATTTTCCAATGCGTGTGCTCTCGATCTTCGCGTTAGCAGTTTTCATTTCTCCTTCGCATGCGGAGGACTGGCCGCAATGGCTGGGTGCGAAGCGTGACGGCGTGTGGCGCGAAACGGGGATCATCGATCAATTGCCGAAGGACGGCCCGAAGAAGGTGTGGCAGAAGCCGATCGGCATGGGCTACGCCGGGCCGGCGGTGGCTGGTGGCAAGCTGTTTGTGATGGACCGCGTGCTTGCTGGCGGGGCGGAGAATCCGGCGAATCCGTTCCAGCGTTCCGCAGTTGAGGGCAACGAGCGGGTGCTGTGTCTGGATGCGAAGACGGGCGAGCAACTGTGGAAGCACGAATATCCGACGACTTATGAGATCAGCTATGCGGCCGGGCCGCGCTGCACGCCGACGGTGGATGGCGACCGCGTGTACGCTCTCGGTGCGATGGGCGATCTGTTCTGCCTGAGTGCGGACAAAGGCACCGTGATCTGGAAGACGAATTTTGTGAAGGATTTTCAGGCTCAGGTACCCATCTGGGGCTTTGCATGTCATCCGCTTGTGGACGGCGACAATCTCATTTGCCTCGCGGGCGGATCGAACGATCGACTGGTGATCGCGTTCGACAATAAGACTGGCAAGGTGAACTGGACCTCGCAGAACTGCGAAGGAGACTTCGGTTACTGCCCGCCGGTCATCTACGAATTCGGCGGCAAGCGTCAGCTGATCATCTGGCACGCCCGCGCCGTCGTCGGGCTCGACCCCGCGACCGGCAAGCGCATCTGGAGCGTGCCGTTCATTGCGCGATCGTCGCTCACGGCTCCCCTACCCCGCAAGGTTGGCGACGATGGCCTGTTCATTACCTCTTTCTACAACGGGTCGATGTTCCTCCAGGTCTCAGCCGACGGTGTCAAGGAAGTCTGGCGGAGCACGGCGAAAGGCGAAATGCCGAATGCCACAAAAGACCTGAGTTCGATCATGTGTACGCCGATCATTCAGGGAGAATATACCTATGGCGTGTGCAGCCACGGCGAACTGCGCTGCATCGAGACCGCAACTGGCAAGCGCGTGTGGTTCACGATGAAAGCGACACGCAGCGCGAGTACGCCAGCGCGTGTGGCGGCGAATCCGGAGCCGGACCCGCGGATCGAGCGCTGGGGACACGCGTTTTTGATTCCGCACGGCGAGAAGACGATCATCTTCAACGAGCACGGCGACCTGATCTTCGCGAAGCTGACACCGCAGGGCTACGAAGAACTCAGCCGGGCGAACATCATCGAGCCAACGAACACGATGGCCCGCGGCCGCAAGGTGGTCTGGATGCACCCGGCGTTCGCAAACCAATGCAACTTCGTTCGCAACGATAAAACGATCATCTGCTACTCGTTGGCGAAGTGAAGATGAAGAATGGCCCGCTGACGACGCTGATGAGAAGACGCAGATCAAGATGATGAGTATGAATTGTTCTCCGATCTGATCTTCTCAATCCGCGTCCGCAGGTCCGAGTCATCTGCGGGCAGTTCTTTAGAATGATTTTTGTGAGCGATCGCTCTATGGTACTCGCCATAGCAACTCGTTATAATCCAGTATGTTTGCTGCTGGAGGTTCCATGGCGACCGCGACTTTTGATACGTTGAAATTCGCGAACACCCTGAAGGCTGCGGGTGTGCCCGAGAAGCAAGCCGAAGCGCAAGCAGCGGCGTTTGGCGAGGCATTGCAGGTCAATTTTCGCGAATTAGCGACCAAGGATGATTTGAAATCTTTGAGAGACGAATTGAAGCATGAGATCAAGACTTCCGTTGATACTCTCCGGCAGGAAATGAAATTGTCTTTTGATTCCATCCGGCAGGAGCTCAAAACGTCCAACGACGGCATCCGGCAGGAGTTCAAAACGTCCAACGATGCCAACCGGCAGGATTTGAAGATCTCCAACGATACACTCCGACAGGAGATGAGATCCTCGAACGACAACTTGAGACATGAGATCAAAGAGTCGGAACAGCGATTCAAAAATAGCATTGACCTCCTTCGAGCGGAAATTGTTCTTTTGAAGTGGATGATCGGTGTGGTCGGATTTGGCATTCTCAGTCTCGTCATTCGAGTATTCGCGATTCGCGGCGGGATTTGATGGGGGATCTCTCCGACTTGTCGAGAAACGGAGTCTCAGATGGCAACACACTTAAGCTCTCTGATATCCACACGTCGTGCTGCCCTCCGTGTCGGCGGGGCGTCGCTCTTCGGCTTGAGCTTTCCGCAGTTTCTTTCCGCGGCTGAGAAGTCGCGGCGTAAGGCGCGGGTGAAGTCCGTCATCTTCCTGCACCAATGGGGCGGACCCGGGCAGCACGAGACGTTCGATCCGAAGCCAGATGCGCCGGACAACGTGCGCGGCTGGTTCAAATCGACGCAGACGAAAATCCCCGGCGTAATCTTCGGCGAGAAGATTCCGAAACTCGCCGCGATGGCGGACAAGCTCACCATCATCCGCAACATGCAGCACGGCGTGCGGATGAACAATCACAACTCCGCCGGCTACTACAGCCTCACCGGCATTCCGCCCGCGACCGACGACCAGCGCCTCCGCGATTCGCTCGAACTCTTCCCCGCCTACGGCAGCATCGTCAACAAGTTCATTCCATCCCCAAAAGGCGTCGCAGGGTATGTTGCTTATCCGCATGTGATCTCTGACGGCTCCGTGACACCCGGACAGCATGCAAGCTTCCTCGGCAAGAGTCACGCGCCACTGCTTATCACGGAAGACCCGAATGCCGAGCGATTCCGTTTGCCGGAACTCACGCTGCCGGAAGGATTGAACGCGGACCGGCTTGCGAACCGGCAGGAAGTCCTCCAACTGATCGACGCTCAGTCCGACCTCATGGAAAAGTCGCTGCTCGCACAAGGTCTGGATGCGTCGTACCAGAAAGCGGTGGCGATGCTGACTTCGCCCAGATTCAAGCAGGCGTTCGACCTGTCACGCGAGCCGAGCACCGTCCGCGAGAAGTACGGGCGAACCACCTACGGCCAGTCCTGCCTACTTGCACGGCGGTTGGTCGAAGCGGGTGCGAAGTTCATTAACGTCTATTTTTCCCGCAGCATCGGCGGTGCGAATGGCGGCTGGGATTATCACGGCTTCCGCGGCGAGGATGTCCCCGCCAAACTGAACTATCTCCTGCCGATTACGGACCAAACGCTTCCCACCTTGATCAACGACCTTGAGGAACGTGGGCTTTTGGACAGTACTCTGGTCGTCTGGGTCGGTGAGTTTGGTCGCACCCCGAAGATCAGCAGCAACGGCGGACGCGATCACTGGCCACAATGCTATAACGCGGTGCTGGTCGGCGGAGGCGCCCGACAAGGCTACGTTCACGGCGCGAGTGATAAACTCGCCGCACTCCCGACCGTGGGCCGCGTCACACCGGAAGACTTGGCCGCGACGATGTTCGACGCGTTGGGACTGGATCCGGACCTGGAAATCCGCGATACGCAAAATCGTCCGCACCCAATCAGCCGCGGGAAACCGTTCAAAGAACTGTTTGTCTGATTCAGGGGCTTTCGCCGAGTGGCGGCCGGAATCATTCAAATGGTGGACGTGGGCGGTGGAGCGGGAAAGGCGGTGGCGGTGGATTCGCTGGATCGAATACTTCACCGGGTCCGCCGTTCCGATCCTTTCGCCCCTTCATTTCAGCATCATTCTGTTTTTCAGTTCGTTCCCTCGGATCGAGTGAACGGATCAACCCCAGCATCACAAAGAAAAAGAGAATCGTTGCCGCAAGGATGCCGATTCCCGCAATGATCACCAGCATACGATCGAGCTTTTTTTTCTTCTTCCGGCGTGTCGTTTTTCGTGTGACTGCGGGAACGTCCGGAGTGTCGTGCACGATCTCAAAGCCTGGGTCTTCCGGCTCGCCGGGCGGGGTCGTCGGGAGTTCCGAGGAAATCCTCATGGCAGCATCCGCTGCAATGATCCCTGTCGCACGACGCTGTCCCTGATCGGGTCTCTCGATCGAACGAAGACGGCGAATCACTTCGTCGGCATCCGCCGGTCGGTCGTCCGGTTTGCGTGAAAGCAATTGGGTTATGAGTTCATCCAACTCCGCCGGGATTTTCGGATTTCGTTGCCGTGGTGGAACGAGCGGTTCGCTGACGAGTGCCGTCAATGTCTCCATGACGGTCTCTTTCATGAACGGTGGAACACCCGTACACATCCGGTAAAGCAGCGCACCCAGACTGTAGAGATCGCTGCGGGAATCGACGACATGACCTCGAGCCTGTTCCGGGCTCATGAACGCCGGCGTTCCCATGACCACGCCCGCATCCGTCAGCGCCGTGCGGCGTTCTTCACCGACCGGTTTGGCAATACCAAAGTCGAGAATCTTGACACGCCCATTCGGGGATTCCAGCCAGATATTCGCCGGTTTGACATCGCGGTGAATTAGTCCCTGTTTATGGGCCGCACCCAGGCCCGCCGCAATTTCCCGTGCGATCCGGATCGCCTGCGGGATGGTCGGCAGACCTTTTTTCTGAAAAAACGTTTCGAGAGTCACACCCTTGAGCAACGGCATGACGAGATACGCCGCACCCTGATGATCACCGACATGGTGGATGGTCACCACATTATCGTGAGAAATCGAAGCGGCAGAACGTGCTTCGAGGAGGAAGCGTCCGCGGGCTTCCTTGTTAATCGCATAATCAGGCAAGAGTGCTTTGATGGCGACGTGGCGGCGAAGAGTCGGATCATATCCGCGGAAGACGACTCCCATTCCGCCTTCGCCGAGCTTTTCCTGAATCTCGTACTCACCGATTTGTCTGACGGTATCGATGCAGAATGTGCCGGATTGAGATTCCTGCTGACTTTCGGATTCGGACTGAACCATCGTCCGTACGATTCCTGCCGGTTGCGGGGTCGGCACGGCTATCGTTGGAGCGTACGCATGAACTTGTCCTCGATCTGCCATGAAAGTGTCACCCGGCTCACGACTAGAATTTCAGATACAACAGATGATTCTCACCACTCTGAGTTTAGAACATGTTCGAAACCGGATTGGTCCGTTCTCTCTGACTCGAGGTCTTTTCATTACGTTCTTGGCTTTGAGTCTCCTTACATCAGAAATTCATCATGAAAGCAGAAATTATTTCCATCGGAAGTGAGCTGACGAGCGGGCAGAATCTGGATACCAACGGGCAGTGGCTGAGTCGTGCGCTGGCGGAGTTGGGGATCATTGTCGGGTATCACACGACAGTATCCGATCAACGGGACGATCATATCGGCGTACTGAGAACGGCGATCAATCGGGCGCAGCTCATCATCATGACGGGTGGTTTGGGGCCGACGCAGGACGATCTGACGCGTGAAGTGATTGCCCATGTCGCAGGTGTGCCGCTAGTCGAAGATCCCGCATCGCTCGTGCATATTCAGGAACTGTTCCGATCTCGGAATCGCGAGATGCCGGAGCGCAACCGCGTTCAGGCATTTCATCCCGAAGGTGCGGACGTCGTGCGGAATGCCCGTGGGACAGCACCCGGGATCTGGATGCGAATCGGCCAGAGTGTGGTTGTCGCATTGCCGGGTGTGCCGAGCGAGATGATATCCATGTTTCATGAGGAAGTCCGCCCGCGTCTGATCGCAGCCGGGCTCGGCGGACAGAATCTGTTCGTCCAGCGAAAGATCAACACATTCGGCACCGGCGAGTCCGCCATCGAAGAACAACTTCTCGACCTGACGCGACGCGATCACGTTCCGGAAGTGGGGATCACGGTCAGCGATGCGGTCATTTCCTTGCGCATCCTCGCCCGGGGAAAAGACCAGAGTGAAGTCGAAAATCAGATCGCACCAGTCGAGCGGAAAATTCGCGAACGACTCGGCTCGCTCGTTTATGGCTTCGAACATGAGGAATTGCAGGATGTGGTGATGCATCTGCTGATGAATCGCGGCCAGACCGTTGCCACGGCGGAGAGCCTGACGGCGGGTTTGGTCTCGCATCGACTGGCGATGATTCCCGGCGCAAGCGCTCATCTGAAAGGCGGAGTCGTGGCTTACATGAACGAGATCAAGATTCGGGAACTGGGGATTCCGACGGAAGTGATCGACAAGCACTCGGCAGTCAGCGCCGAGGTCGCGCAACTGATGGCCGAGAATGTCCGCCAGCGTTTTCAATCGGACTGGGGTGTCGCGACCACGGGCTACGCAGGCCCATCGGGCGGAGGTGACGGCACACCACCCGGTACCGTTTACGTTGCCGTGGCTTCCGCATGTGGAACTCGAGTTCAACAATACACTTGGGGCGGGACGCGAATGGAAATCCAGAGCCGGACAGCGAAACTGGCGCTGAATCTTTTGCGGCTCGAACTGCTCGCTGTCAATCCAAACACAGCCCAGTGAACGCGGAGGATGACGATCGGATTGAGAAGCAGACAGCCCTGTCACGACCCTGACGGAATGCCCGATTCACGAATCGTTTTTTTCATCGGGAACTGATTATCGGAGTCAGTAAACTAGTACGGCACTCCGGAGACTATTATGGGCTTACGATCTGCTGGTATCCTCTTACACCCGACCTGTTTACCGGGACCATTCGGAATCGGTGACCTCGGACCGGCGGCATACCGATGGGTCGATACGCTCGCGGCGATGAAACAATCCTGGTGGCAGATCCTCCCTCTCGGCCCGACCGGTGCAGGCGATTCCCCGTATCAGTCGTTCTCCGCTTTCGCAGGCAATATCCTTCTTCTCAGCCCAGAGCTTCTGGAACGCGACGAACTCGTCAGATCCGAACTCTGGCACGGGAAATGGTATCCGGACGAACGCGTGGATTTCGGCCCGGTCACGGCGTTCAAGAATCTCCTTCATCACACGGCGGCCCGGACGTTCTTCGCGCAGTCGAATCACAAACTCAAGACCAAATTCGAAGAGTTCTGCCAGGCTGAATCGGCGTGGCTCGAACCTTACTGCCTCTTCATGGCCATTCGGGAATCTCAGAATTTCAGCCATTTTACAAGCTGGCCTTCGAATCTGATCGCACGCGAGCCCAAAGCATTACTGCAGGCACGTGAGAAACTTGCGGACTCGATCCGAGTGCATCAGTTTGGTCAGTTCCTCTTCGACCGGCAATGGCGACAGCTCAAGGACTATGCCCATTCGAAAGCGATCAAGATCATTGGCGACATTCCGATTTTTGTATCCGGAGACTCCGCCGATCTCTGGGCGCATCCTGAGTATTTTCTGGTCGATAAGCACTGCAATCCCAGCGTTATCGCGGGGGTTCCTCCAGATTACTTCAGCGAGGACGGACAACTTTGGGGCAACCCAATCTATGATTGGGATGCGCTGGCGAAAGATGGATATTCGTGGTGGATCAATCGCGTTCGACAAACGCTAAAACACGTCGACATTGTCCGGCTGGATCATTTCCGCGGGTTCGCGCAGGCGTGGCATATCCCCGCAGGCGAACTCACGGCCCGGAATGGCGAGTGGATCGACGGTCCAGGGCGCTATCTCTTCGACGCCATCGCGGAGAGTATCGGGAAACTGCCGTTCATTGCTGAGGACTTGGGTCTGATCACGACGGATGTTGAAGAGCTTCGCGATACGCTTCAATTACCTGGCATGCGCGTACTGCAATTCGCGATGGATAAACCGCAGAATCCGTACTTGCCACACAATTATGTTCGCGAAACCGTTGTCTACACAGGCACACACGATAACGATACCACGCTTGGCTGGTGGCGGTCGCTCAATGGCAGAGATCAGAGTTTCATTGGTGAATACGTAGGTCACTGGGTGCAGGAACCGGCATGGGAACTGCTAAGATTGGCATGGGGTTCCGTGGCTGAAATCGCGATCGCTCCGCTGCAGGATGTGCTGGGATTGGGAAGTGATGCGCGGATGAATGTCCCGGGCAAACCCGACGGCAACTGGAAATGGCGCTTCCGCTGGGAGTACTTCCCCTATGGTATTGTGGATCGGATTGTCGATCTGACCGAGCGCTATAATCGGGTACCGAAAGAAGCTCTTCAGGAATAAACCGCCGGTTCGCGCATCATACCGTTGAACAAATCAATTCGTTAACCCCGGTGTCCCATGTTCCGGCATTTCGTTCTGGGCGCGATTGCGCTCCCGTGCTTCATCGCGCTCTCTCAAAACTCGACATGAAAGTCAACGCCCCCGCCAAAGCGCCGCCTGCTGACGGCGGCGAAGCGGCCGCGCCGGATCCGGCAGCCGATCGGCGAATCATTTTCAACGGTGTTCTCGAAGTCGAAGTGAAAGACTTCGGCAGCGCACACAAAGACGTGAACTCGCTCATGAAATTGCATGGGGCATTCTACTCGAAAACCGAAATCCGCGGCGATTCGGGGAAAAAGCGGATCGGCACGTTCACGATCAAGGTCCCGGCTGATCACTTTCAACCGTTGATGGAGGCGATTGCGGAACTCGGTGATCCGATCCGGAATTCGACGGACTCTCAGGATGTGACCGAGGAATACGTCGATATCGAAGCCCGCGTGCGCAACCTCAAGGCGGAGGAAGAGGCGCTGAACAAACTTCTTAAAGGATTAGGCGGTCAATTGGATGAAGTCTTCAAAATGCGCGAGCAAATCCTCAAGAACCGGGAACAGATTGAAAAGGCGGAGGGCCGATTGCTCGCACTCGGGAAACTCACTTCGCTTTCGACAATTACGCTCACGTTGCGGGATCGGGAAGAATACGTCGCGCCGACGGCATCGAAGGTGACCGAACGCGAATCGTTCGAAATTCGAGCGTCCGGAACGTGGGCTACTTCTCTCGGCATCCTGAGAAATCTTGGCGAGAACATGGCACTGCTGTCCATCGCGATCGCGCCGTGGCTGCCACTGATTCTCCCCTGCTTATTCGTTTGCTGGAAGGTCGTGAAGCGAATCAAAACTGCATACGCGAGAACCAAATCCCTTCCGGCTGCACAAGCGGTCGCCGCTGCCGAATCGAATGAAGCAACTGATTAATCGGGACCGTATTCATCCTTCCACTCCTCGTACCAAGCCATCTGGATGGCTTCGAGGATTTTTTCGTTGGACTTCGCCGGCTCACCCGTGAAATCTTCCAGATCGAGCACCCATTTGTGCAGGTCCGTGAAGCGCACGGTGAGCGGGTCGAGCGTATCGTATTTTTCGAACAGGAGTTCGCCGATTTCCCGCGACTGATCCCAGTTCAGAGACATGACATGACCTTTCACAAAAGAGCGAATCTCTATGAATTTTATTCGGAACACAAGAATTGAGTTAGTCCCGATTTGGCACCACGGTTCATAAACTGTAGAGATTGAACAAACAACCGATACCCACTGTCGAGTGTGTCATGTCCATTCGTGTCGGAGCCGTGAACTACCTCAACTCGAAACCGCTCATCGATGGGTTGGGTGAAGCCACGGACAAACTGACACTCTCTGTGGATTTGCCGAGCCGCCTTGCGGATCAGATGGCTGCTGGCGAACTCGATGTCGGACTGATCCCGGTCGCGGAGTACTTTGCCGCCGGTGATTACACTCACATTCCCAATATCGGCATCGCGTCGTTCGGCCCGGTGCTCAGTGTCACCCTTTTCAGCCGCGTCCCGTGGGACGCGATCCGATCCGTCGCGCTCGACGAAGGATCGCGTACGAGTGCAAAGCTGACACGTATCCTGCTTGAGCAACGCCACGGATTGAATCCTCATTATCAATGTCTGGGAATCGAGGAATCGGCCGATCACGCCGCCACTGATGCGGTGCTGCTCATTGGTGATCGCGCGATGAAAGCGTGCCTGCCGAGTTTTCCTTATGCATTCGATCTGGGACAGGAATGGACCGATTGGACTGGCCTGCCTATGGTCTTCGCCATCTGGGCGGTGCGGGCAGGTTTGGAACTCGGTTATCTGGAAAAGTATTTCCATGACGCCAAAAAACGCGGTCTTGAAAGGGCAGGACTGATCGCGGAGCGCGAGGCTGGCCCGCTTGGGCTTGATCCCGGTTTCTGTCGCCGTTACCTCACCAACATCATCCGATACGACCTGGGGCCGCGGGAGCTCACCGGACTGGCGCGGTTCCGTGAACTGGCATCACAGGTTGATAGTCCCGTGGAAACCGAACATGAAAACGATCGACTCGATCTTGTCTCAAGCTCGTGACGGAGTGCGGCTTTCGTTCGAAGACGGGGTTGCGCTCGCGCGTCAGGGCCACAACCTTAACGCTCTCGGTCGCGCCGCCCATGCGGTTACGATGAGGCTGCATCCCGAGCCATATCGTACCTTCAACATCGACCGCAACATCAACTATACAAATGTGTGTTCGGCCGTTTGTGACTTCTGTGCGTTCTATCGCAAGAGCCACGATTCCGATGCGTACGTGATGCCGCGAGCGGAACTCCACGAAAAAGTCCGTGAGACAATTGCGCTGGGCGGGGATCAGATTCTCCTGCAGGGAGGAATGCATCCCTCGCTCAAGCTGGATTGGTACGAAGAAATGCTGGGCGATCTTCGCAGCAACTTTCCAAATGTGAATCTCCATGCTTTCAGCCCGCCGGAGATCTGGCAATTCCACAAAATCAACAAGATCCCGCTGCGGACTGTTCTTGAGCGATTGAAAGCGGCAGGATTAGGAAGCATTCCCGGCGGAGGCGCAGAGATCCTCGTAGACCGGGTACGTCGCGAGCTGACGAAAGGCAAAGCGCTCACGGACGAGTGGCTGGCGGTGATGCGTGAGTGGCACCTGATGGGCGGAAAATCGACCTGCACCATGATGTTCGGTCATATTGAGACATTTGAAGAGCGGATTGAGCATCTTCAGCGCTTGCGCGATCTTCAGGACGAGACCAGCGGTTTCACCGCCTTCATCTGCTGGACGATGCAGCCCGGCCACAAGATGGCAGACGCACCCGCCGTCGGCTCGTTCGAATATCTCCGGATGCAGGCGATCGCACGAATGTATCTGGACAACATCCCCAACATTCAATCATCGTGGGTGACTCAGGGCGGGAAAATCGGTCAGATTGCGCTCTTCTATGGTGCCAATGACATGGGCTCTCTGATGATCGAAGAGAACGTCGTGGCGTCCGCCGGAACCGTCCACTGTCTGACGCTCGAGGAAATCAAAAGCTCCATCCGAGATGCGGGGTGGGAGCCACGCCAGCGCAATGTCTTCTACGAACTGATCGATCGACCGACGGAACCGCTCACAAAGAATTCCCGCTCATTGCCAATTGCGCACTGACTCACAGAATGAGCGAGACTCATTCGGAGAGTGCCAATCATGCCAGACGCAATAGATGTTGATGAGATGCGCCAAACACTGGCGCGTGTCAGTGTTTACCGAAAAGTCTGCGAGAATGTTCGAGCAAGCTCCGGTCACACACTTTTCAACGGCTTTTTCTTTCTGGGTATCGCATATCTCTCCTTTATGTTCCGCGGAAACCAATTTCACTACACGCTGCTCGGTCCGCTGATCATCGGCACATGCGAAATCATCTTAGGATTATGGAAACGAATCAATCCGTCCCCGGAATGTGTCCTCATGGATGCACTTCTGCAAGCCGGTTTCGTCCTTTCCATCGCCATCCGCGAATTCATCATGATTCAGCAGGGATTGATTCAAAAACCCAATACGTTCTCGATTCTGATCGGCTTGTGGATCGCCTACGATGCCTACAACACATTCAACTTTTACTTGCAACTCCGCCGCGTGTTTGTCGAGCGGCCAACTTCAGACCACATCGCCTACGTTGAGGATCTGACCGCAGAAATTGAGTCGTCCAACCCCATGAATGATCGCGACGCCATCGAGATCCCCACCAATCCACCGCTCAAAGCAAAACTCATGGGTGATATCGCCCTGTTTTTGGAGCTCGGTTCGCGCGAACTGTTCATCTGCTCGAGAAATGAATTCGAACTGAAACCGGTTGACGGAGGGACTTCGAACATGGTCCGGCTGATCATTCTTCGCGAGGATTATCCTCCCTGCCCCATCGATCCCGATTCCTGGAACAATTACAGCAACTGGAAGTCCTAATTTCGGTGATCATCGTTGAAATGATGACATTTCCGTCCCGTAGAATGGCGTTGATTTCATGATCGAAGTTGAAGGTCTGACGAAGGAATTCATCGGCAAGTCGGGTACGGTAACCGCCGTCGATGATGTCTGGTTTAAGGTGGAACCCGGAGAAGTCTTCGGATTACTCGGCCCGAACGGCGCCGGAAAAACCACAACACTTCGGATGCTCTGCACGGTCCTCAAGCCGACAGCGGGATTCGCGACCATCGCAGGATTCGATGTCGCGACCGAAGCGCACCGCGTGCGCGAACACGTGGGATTCCTCTCCGCCAATACCGGCGTTTATGATCGGATGACGGCTAAAGAAATGGTTGAATACTACGGACAGCTTTATGGGCTGGAAGGATCGCAGTTAAAGGAAAGACTGGACGATCTTTTCGAGACATTGCAGATGAACTCGTTCCGTGATCTGCAGGGCGGAAAGATGAGCACCGGGATGAAACAAAAAGTCTCGATCGCCCGTGCTCTCATTCACGATCCCCCGGTTCTGATTTTTGATGAACCGACCAACGGCCTAGACGTGCTGGTTCAACGAGCAGTCATCCAAAACATTGCCGCCCTGAGAGGCCGGGGGAAAACCATTCTCTTTTCAACTCACAATATGACGGAAGTCGCGAAACTCTGTGATCGTGTCGCAATCATGGCTCGGGGGAAAATCGCCGCAATTGGTACGCTCTCGGAATTAAAAGCTCAGTTTGATCAGGATGATCTGGAAGAAATCTTCTTCAGCCTCGTGAGCGAACCCGATGAACCCGGATGATCAGCGTTCAGTCTTGAACACCTGCCCTTCGAACGAAAAACCTTCGCTACCCGTTTTCCCGACGCGAAAACCAAGCAACCGATCCTTGAGAAACCCGCTCGTCATCCGAAAGACATCTCCCTCCCAGTGCTCGAGTTCAATCTCGTACGAACTCCACTTCCAGATCAGCTTGCCGTTGGAAAACTGAATGATGGCATCTCCGTATGCCGGTTCGTTGTAGACTCCCGAATAATCCTTGAGCGGAATCGATGGCGGTACGTTTGAGCGACGAAACCGAACCTGACGATCCCATTCGGCTGCTCTGCGACGATCGTCCGCCTCCATCACTCCGAGTAAATATCCGTCCCAGTCCTTGACTGGCAAATCCAACACATGATCCACCAGACGATTGGTGATCGCCTGATTCATTTTGGATTCCTGAAGATTGCAAATGACGGCAAATCCCAGTTTGGCTTTGGGAACAAGTGTGATCTGGATCCGAAAACCATCGATCATTCCGCCGTGGGCGACAATGGCATGCCCACGATAATCGTAGAGCAACCACCCCATACCGTAACTCATCTGGACCGTGTCTGGATGAACCGCCCGCAACGCGGCATCCATGCGGAGCGGATTCCAGGGCTCGTGCATCTCCTGAAAATATTTCGACGTAATCAATGATGGCTTGCCGGCTGAATGGTCACCGAGTTGAAATCGCAACCACGGAACGAGATCATCGGGTTTCAGAAAGACGGAACCGGCGGCATTTGGTTCTGGCGACTCATACAAAGGTACGCTTTGGATTTTACCATACACCTTTCGGTAGCCGGTCATCATCAGCGTACGGTCAATCTTCGGGTTTTTCGTGGTAACGATCACCGACTCCATCCCGAGTGGTTGAGTCAACTCTTTGTGCAGCAAATCGCTCCAATTCTGACCCGTCGCACGTTCCGCCGCGCGGGTCGCGACGAGATAGAGGAGCGTGGAGTATTCGAAACTGGATCGGAAGGGTCGTTCGATGGGCAAATGGGGAATTCTTTTGAGTAATTCGTCCTGATTCCATGGTGCGTGATACCAGAGAAGATCGTGTCCTTTCATTCCGCTTCGATGTGTGACGAGATCGCGAAGTGTCAGCAAGGCATCCACTTGGGGATCCGAGACATGAAACTCAGGCAGATATTTCTTTACCGGCGCGTCCCAGTCCAAGATTCCGCGTTCGACGAGTTTGGTCATGAGCGCGATCGTCATCGCTTTGGTGCAGGACGCTAGCGGAAGATAGGCATCACGAGCGGGAGGTTGATCGCTCATCAATGATCGCACACCAGCTACTTCAACGAAGCTCTGTTCACCGTGAACAGCGACAATGACAACTCCAGGCACGTTCCATTTTTTCAATGAATTCAAAGCTGTCGTTCGGATCACGCTCCGATCCAAATTGGCCGATTGCGCAGGAATCGAAATCAGAACGAGAACAATGCAAGACAGAGAGCGTTGAAACATGTGGAAAATATCCTCAGTGGAAATGAAACAGCCCGTGCTGGAAAAGCACGGGCTGAATTGTATCCACTAAAATCGAATTACAGGCCGGTCGTGGCACCGAAACCAATTTTACCACCGCCACCGAATCCGCCACCACCAAAACCACCACCTCCAATACCGCCACCACCAAAACCACCGCCACCAAAACCACCGCCCTGGATGCCGCCACCAAAGCCACCGCCACCAAAGCCGCCTTGGATGCCGCCACCACCAAAACCACCGCCTTGGAAGCCACCGCCACCAAAGCCGCCTTGGATGCCACCGGCAAAGCCACCGGCTCCGCCACCGAATCCACCGCCCTGGAAGGCGCCACCCGTTAGGGCGTTCATGCCTGCTTGGCCGGTCGTAAATGTCTGTTGTTGGTATACACCGAGGCCACCGAAGCTATTCTGTTGGCCTTGCTGCAACGTAGCACCACCACCACTGAATTGCATACCACCGCCGCCACCACCAAAGCCACCACCACCGCCAAAACCACCACCTCCAATACCGCCACCGCCAATACCGCCACCGCCGAAGCCGCCACCGCCCTGGAAGCCGCCTCCACCAATGCCACCGCCACCCTGGAAGCCGCCACCGCCAATGCCACCGCCCTGAATGCCACCACCGCCCTGATTTTGACCGCCGCCCTGGTTTTGACCGCCACCGGCAAATGGCACCGGCATGTTGCCACCAGGACGAAGGGGAGCACGAATAAGTGATCCGTAAATCGCAGGATTCGCTGAGAGGATTGGGAACGTCGGAAACAACGGATTCCGATTACGTAAGGAGCCCGGATATTGGCGAGGTCCTTGTGCGGTCAGATATGGTGTCAGCAGAGGGGTGAGCAATGTGCATACGACCAAAAGGGAAGATGTCACAGCTAGACCACGGAGTAAGTATCGAAACATCACAAGTGCCTCACGGGAGCGACAGGTCGGGAAGGCTGAGAAGATCGAGTCATCCATGCTATCGAAGCAACCACAACCTTAAGTATCCATTTTTTCGTGTTAACAGCGGTTCGTCAATCGAAATTCGCCAAACTGCCCACTCAGTTACGAGAAATTCCCGGATGGGACGAATCAACCCGTACAACCGAATTCTGCAGCTTCGCTCTTCGAATACAGTTCTCCTGGATTACGCTCGAGATGACCAATCGTTGGCGAAATCTCGAAAAAACGGCCCGAAATGCTGGAATAAGCCTGTTCTGCTCTTGACCGGAGTTTTCGTCACGTTATCGTCCCCCCAACTTTGCGACTTGACACGCGCGAAGCACCGTTGGGGAACGGAATTCGCGCCCGCACGGAACGTTCTTGGAAACCGGTTGGGGAGCCGGCTACTGAGTCCTGTTGCCGACGGGCTGATAGGGGGATGGGGCATATGCGCCACAGTTTGTTCAGGGGAATCTGGGTCGCGGCCACGCTTTTGGCCATGACGACCAAAACCCAAGCACAGTTTGCCGAGCCGTATGCGATACCGGGGCGTCCCGAAGTCATCGCTCCCATTCCTACTGGTAACCCCAGTGGCAATGGCTTCTACGGAAGCGTATCCGTACTGTTTGGTACGCAGTCGTTCGGGCTGGGTGACCAAACCGTGGCGGTTCGCGGTCTGATCGATGCCGCTGGATTTCTAACCGGCCAGCCAGGAACACTCATTGGCAGTGGTTTCCCGGCGCTGACGACGGACCAATTCGGCCGTCGGAGTTTCCAACCCGGGTATCAAATCAACCTGGGATATAAATTCGACAACGGATTGTCGATCTATGGAAAGTTCGGCCAACTCGAACGACATAAGTACTCCGCTGGAGCAAGTGGTCCGGCCACTCCGTTCTTCAGGAACCGGATCGATCTCGCCGATTCGTATCTCACATCGGCGGTCTTTAATTTCCCGGCCGATTACGCCGGTCCGGACATTGAAGTCACCGAAGACCTGAACCCCTTTTTCCCGACTGGTAATTTCTATGGCATCTGGAACGGTGCCGCAGTTATGGATATCCAGTTCGAACAGGGATTCACTCAAGGTGAACTTGCGGCCCGCGTCCCGCTCTTCGAAACCGAATACAGTCGGATCTACGGCTTCGGCGGCTTGCGGTACGCCTGGTTCTTCGAACGGTTCTATTGGCGAACGGTGGCCACAGATATCTTGGGGATCTCATTCCCGCAGGACGTTGCCATCTACACCAACACCCTTTCACAACGGATGTATGGTCCAATGCTGGGTTGTGGTCATGAGATCTACATCGGCAAGCGATTCGCCCTCGGACTGGACCTTTCCGCCGCTGGACTGATGAACCTTGCGAAGGAACGTGTGAAGTACAAACTCGGTGACGAATCCACCCAGGCGAAACGTAAGCGTCTGGAATACGAATTCGTTCCGAACGTGAACGCGGACTTCAATCTGATGTGGTATCCGATCGAAGGGGTTCAGGTCACTGCGGGCTACTCCTTCCAGTCCTACTTCGGCACCCGCTATATGAAGGAACCGATTGCCTTTGACTTCGGGGCCCTCGATCCGGCTTACAACATCAAAGCGTTCCGGTATGTGTCGATGTTCAACTTCGGCGTGGGCTTCTTCTTCTAAGAGACGAAGAAGTTCAACGTCGCGTGGGTTCCCCACGGATCGACCTCGCCGGAAGGCCTTTGGCCACTGGCGGGGCGATCCCGTTCGGTAATCCTAAGACGTTGCCACTGACAACTGCTTATGTACGATACCCTCGACGTGTAACGCACAAACGGGCCATTCCCGCACTGCGTTGAATCACACGAACTTAAGTGAGGGTTGGGAGTATGGCCGACGGTCGCGACGACACTGGAATGGCCTCACGTCAACGCTATCTCTGGACCGAAATCTTTCGATGCTTTCTCATCGCACTCGACCCACGTAAACTTCTCGTGGCCGGAGTTGGAATCCTCGCTGTCTCGTTTGGCTGGTACATCCTCTCGACGGTCTTCAATCGTTCAGAGCCAATTCAAAGCGCGCAAGTTTACAGCGATCTCGAATATCTGAGAGCTGAGTTCAAAGGCGCAAAACTTCCCGACGGCAAAGAATATGCCGATGAAGATTTCCTTGCCGAAGGCACAAAGAAATACCAAGTTGATCTCGATCAATGGAAGCAGTTGAACTGGCTTGCGGGTCCGGGCGGGCGCCTGCGAACGATGCCCTGGTATGAGTACCGTGGCCCGAATCCTTATACTCTTTTGTCAACTCTACTCGGCGGTACGGCTATCGAACGCGAGGTCATCGTTTCGAAATTTCTATCATCGTCTGTTCCAACTCTTTTCGAACCGCTCGTCAAACTTTTGATTCCGATCGTCAAAGTCTTCGACAGCGGAATGAGCCCACTGACCCGACTTTACCTGCTCTTGTGCATCTTGTGGAGTTTGATCTGCTGGGCCTTTTTCGGCGGAGTGATCACACGCATCGCCGCTGTTCAACTCAGTGGAAAAGATCGCATTGGCCTCGGGCAAGCGGTTCAATTTGTTGCCAAACGATTCCAATCCTATCTGCTCTCGCCGATCATCCCTCTCGGCATGATCGGGTTTGCCGCACTTACACTCGCGCTCCTGGGGCTCCCGGCTCTGATCCCCTTTGTCGGCGATATTCTTTATTTGATCCTGGTACCTCTCGGATTACTTGGTGGATTCTTCATGGCAGCTTTACTGGTGGGTCTCATCGGTTATCCGCTGATGTACACCACCTTGAGCGTCGAGGGGAGCGATACCTTTGATGCATTGAGTCGAGCTTACAACTACGTGATCCAAGCACCCTGGCATTACCTTTGGTATTGCTTCGTGGCAACTGTTTATGGTGCTGCGGTCACTCTGGTCGTGGTCTTTATCGCTTCTCTGAGCGTGTATCTGGGGAAGTGGGCTCTTTCCCAAACACCCTGGAATGAATCGACCAATCAGCGCCCTGATTACCTTTTCGTTAATGCTCCGGAATCATTGGGATGGAAGCAGATCCTCCTGCAGGGTACCCCGCTCGAAAAAGTTGAGCAACCATCCGAAGATGGTCGGACTTATGTATTGGTGAACAGAAATCCTGAGGCCGCCAAGCGATATGAATCCACGCTTGCCTGGTACAACCACGCCAGCGCCGCGGTCACCACTTTCTGGTTGATCCTGTTATTTATGTTGATGCTCGGATTCAGTTACAGCTTTTTCTGGTCCGCGATGACGATGATTTACCTCTTAATGCGTCGACATGTGGATGAAGTGGAACTCGACGAGATTTATCTCGAAGACGAAGAAGACAATCTTCCACCCTCTCCAGCGGTCAAGCCGCCAGAATCCACTTCGCTTCCGATGGTACCTCCGCCACCGGCAACGGTCCCATTCACTCCGCCTGCGTCACCGCCACCTGCCCCGGTTCCATCGGTTCCGCTAACGGGATCCGAGAGCCCAACGGCGCCGCCCGCTGACGATTCAACAGATTCGACATCAGCACCGTCAGAACCAAAAAAATAATGTAACGAAAGGACATTTAAGAACCCATGGATGACCAAATCCATGGGTTCCTTTTCGAATGGACCGACGCGCCATCATCCGATTTACGACACTCTTATTCTTCGTTTTTGTGGTCATGCTGCTGTCCACAGCGATTGGCGGCGTTTCCTATTCCCCGATCACTGTTTTGCAGTCACTTTTTTCAAAGTCCGATTCTATTTCCGTGGTTATTATTCGGGATCTACGTTTTCCACGTGCGTTGCTCGGTTTCATCGTTGGCGCTGCCTTGGCCGCGAGCGGGGCGGCCTATCAAAGTCTGTTCCGCAATCCTCTGGCTGACCCGTACATCATCGGCTCAGCTTCGGGAGCGGCACTCGGGGCAACATCCATCATCGCATTGCGACTTTCATCATCAATGAGTGTACCATTAGGTGCGTTTGCCGGATCGCTTCTTGCAGCGGGTGCCGTTTACTTCTTCGTCAATCTGGGTCGTTCACGATCGTTAGTCCATCTGTTGCTGGCAGGTGCGGCGATGAGCAGTTTTCTATCCGCCCTTGTCTGGCTCGTGCTGGCAACTCGTGATCAGAATGCGATGCAGGTTCTGGCCTGGCTGATGGGGAATATCGCCGGCAAAAGCTGGGGCGGGATCGGAACCGCGCTTCCGTTTTGTTTCGTCGGGTTCATCATGCTCATCGTAGCCGCGCGGGCACTCGATGCCTTTGCATGTGGAGTCGAAGCCGCTCAAGGTCTGGGTTTACCGATCCGTTCGGCCACACTCTGGATCGTGACGGCCGCGAGCCTCGCCACTGCTGGTGCGGTGGCTGCTGGTGGAATTATCGGCTTCGTAGGAATGATCGCCCCCCATATCGCACGACGATTCGTCGGTCCCACTCATCGCGTTTTGATTCCGGCTTCGGCTCTGTGTGGCGGATTGCTTCTGATTCTCGCGGACTTGGCAGCGAGAACGCTGATCGCACCCGTCGAACTTCCTGTCGGCGTCGTCACGGCCGTGGTGGGAGCACCGCTCTTTCTCTTTATCCTCTGGAACTACCCCCGACAGTGAATCCGATCCTGATCGCTGAATCCATTAATGCTGGCTATCCCGGCAGGATGGTCCTAAACGGTGTCAGCGTATCGTTGATGGAATCGTCGCTACTTGGAATCGTTGGCCCCAACGGTTGTGGAAAAAGTACTCTGCTTCGCGTTCTCGCGGGACAGTTGAGGCCACAATCCGGCAGCGTCTGCTGGAACGGTCAGGATCTAGTTCGACAATCTACAGGCTGGATTGCTCAGCGAATTGCCCGAACTCCGCAGAGTGAGTCGATCGACTGGCCCGCGACGACGCTCGAAATGGTACAAATGGGCCGAGCGGCTCATCGAGGCTGGATCCGACCATTCACGCATGATGACTTGGAGATCGTTCAACGCTGTCTAGTCGAAACGGGACTGAGTTCGGTGCAGCATCGGCGAGTCACGGAACTCTCTGCCGGTGAATCCCAAAGAATGCTCATCGCTCGCGCGCTGGCACAGGAACCGAGTATCCTGCTGCTGGACGAACCGACTTCTCATCTCGATTTGAAGTATCAGTACGAACTGCTGGCGCTGGTCCGCCGTCTGGCCCGCGAGCGGTATCTTTCGGTCGCCCTAGTCTTCCACGATTTGGAACAGGCAGCTGCGTGGTGCGATCGCGTGGTGGTTCTCAAAGATGGGAGAAAACTGGGAGATGGAGCCCCCCGGGAGATTTTTTCCGGAGAACTCTTATCCCAAGTCTACGATATAACCGTGAGAGTCCAATTTGATGCCGAAGGGAGATTATCGGTACGAGTATGAAGAAATCCTTGAGTATCTGCACTCTTATTCTGCTGATGTTGACCGGTTGCGGACCGTCACAACAGTCTTCACCTTCAAGCTCACTGCAGATTACAGATTCACTGAACCGCACCGTTGATGTCCCGGAATCACCAAATCGCATCATTTCGCTCGCGTCATCTAATACCGAGATTCTTTTCGCTCTCGGTCTGGATCAGGAAATCATTGGAACGACGGAATTCTGCACGTACCCCGAAGCAGCGAAATCAAAGCCGCGGCTGGGCGGATTCGCACCGCAGACATTCAACGTGGAAGCGATTGCCGCACTCAAACCCGATCTCGTGCTGACCTCAGGCGAGTTCCATCGACCGGTCATGGAATCTCTTGAAAAACTGGGGATTCGCGTGGCGGGCTTTCAGGGAGAGTCGATCGCGGAAATTGAGAAAAATATAAAGGCCATCGGCAGGCTTGTTCATCGAAGCAAAGAAGCCGAGTCAGTCACCGCTGCGATGAAATCGAGATTGGAAACCATTCAGAATCGCGTCCGTAAACTCCCGCGGAAGGATGTCTTCTACCTGGTCTCCGATGATCCGCTCATGACGGCGGGTGCGAAGTCCATGATCACCGAGGCGATTGAAATCGCGGGCGGGCGAAATCTCTTCGCAGACATACCCGGCGATTATGTCAGGATCAGCGACGAGGAAGTGCTACGCAGGAACCCCGCCATCATCCTGCTGCCCAGTCTGGGTCACGACGGACGAACCAAACCACCCGCAGTTTTAAGCAGTCTGGAAGCCGTTCGCACCAACCGCGTCTATACCATCGATGCCGACCCGATCAGTCGCCCGGCACCGCGAATCGTCGACGCCATCGAACAGATCGCACGAATCCTCCATCCCGAACCAGAGCCGAAGTAAGGGCCAACATGATTGTCTTAATCGATAATTACGATTCGTTCACTTACAACCTCGTCCAGCGTTTCGGCGAGCTCGATCCGCGTCTTCCCATGCATGTCGTGCGCAACGATCAAGTGACCCTGAAAGAAATCGAACGGTGGAACCCCACGCATATCGTCATCTCCCCCGGCCCCTGCACCCCGAAAGAAGCCGGTATCTCGAACGACGTGATGAAGGCCTTCGCGCCTCGCGTGCCCATGCTCGGTGTCTGCCTCGGGCATCAGTGCATCGGCCACAATTACGGCGGCGAAGTCATCAGAAACAGCCGCATCATGCACGGAAAGGTCTCGCCGATCTTCCACGATAATCGCGGAGTCTTCGCCGGACTCTCGAACCCCTTCGAAGCGACACGCTACCACTCACTCGTCATCAAGCGGGAAACCTGGAACAACCCGGACTTCGAGATCACTGCCTGGACTCAGGAAGGCGAGATCATGGGCATCCGCCACAAGACATGGCCGCTGCACGGGGTCCAGTTCCACCCCGAAAGCTTTCTCACCCTCGAAGGGCCCAAACTGCTCAAAAACTTCCTCGATCTCGCCGCCGTGCGCTACGCCGCCTGACGAACCGCCACCTGCCGCTCACACTCGAAGGGGAGACGTTCTAACACCGACTCGTCTTTCCACCGACACTGCCACACCCTACCGTGGAAAGACACGAAAATTTCGGAAGCGCCTATGCGCCATAAGCACTTACGTCAAATTCTCATCGGAGGCAATATCACCGGAAATGAACGTGACGACCCTTACTGGCTATCGTCACTCCTTAAAATTCTTCTCAAAGATGACCAGATTTCCGCCCCGGTCCGCGTCCCAACGAATCCCAACAATGTCGTATCCCAGCTCAATCGCCAAATGAAGCATCGGGCGCTGCTGGTTGTAGCACTCCAACCGAATCGTCTCGTAACCCTTTTCCTGTGCAAACTTTTGAGCCGCCTCAATCATTTGCGCGCCGATGCCCATCCGGCGCACTTGAGTCAATACGCCGTAGAACCACGCAAAATACGTATCGGGTTTCAGTTCGTGGCCCAGAAAGAAGCCAACCAACTCGTCATTCTGCTTCGCGACGAGCATCAGGACATTCTGACGCCCGAGAAATCGTCTCTCAAAGGATTCCAACGTGCGCGTGGGCCGAAAAATCTGGTTGAACATCTCAACAATTTTCGGCAATTGATCCGGATCAGCGACTTCGATCGTCACATCAGACATGTCCGTTCTCCTCGATGGTGCGATTAATGACCGGGCCGATAAAGCCCCGCAATTAAGTCGTCCCACGAGGGAACATTCCAATTCGCAACGACATCCCGCATCGCGGCATCCGCGGACGATTCAACCACCGCGTGCTCTTCTTCGGTTGCGACCGATTCATTTTCGCCTTCGGCTGCGCCGTCCGCAGGTGCGCCTTTCCGACGGCGACGACGACGGCGACGGCGACGCTTGCCATCGTCCTCTTCCTCCTCGCCCCCTTCAGAAACCGGTTCCGAACTCAGGCCGGGTTCAATCGTCGTGTCATCACCGACTTCGAATGCGTCGGGCAACTCGGAGATGCGCGGAGATTCCGCCTCGACCGGTTCCGGCTCCGGCTGAGGGGAAGACCCCATTTCCAGCCCGAGTTCCTGAGCGAGCGAGGACCACGAATCATCTGCGGATAAATTTGTCGTTTCCATATTCCCATCTTATCGCGCAGTTGGGAGCGTGGAAACAATACGCGGAACAAACGATTCCTTCACGCTGGCGGGGGAAAGATTCCGCGGCGGCCCGATTTCCAGAACCCGATCACCCGGCTCCGCGCCGAACGCTTCGACCAACACATCAACCGTATCGCCGGTGTCCGGCAACTCTTCCCGATAAATCACGTAGGCTCGTTCACAATTCGGCAAGCTGGCCACAACATGCGCCAGAAGAATATCCGAGAGGCCAAGCGGCTTCG
Source organism: Limnoglobus sp. (assembly GCA_041742055.1). GTDB lineage: Bacteria > Planctomycetota > Planctomycetia > Gemmatales > Gemmataceae > Limnoglobus. The sequence continues at coordinate 99,291 of JBGSJI010000012.1, forward strand.
GCAAACCGGGTAACAAGCGATTGGTGAATTCCGTTACGGCATGTTCCAGCAATTCGCGAGGCGGTAAGACAAGAAATGTCGCCATCTGTTTTCTCCAACCTGGTGCGTTGGAAAAGCTATCGGCACGTCTCAACCGTTCAGTCGCTGCTTCCTGTTTGGTAATCGCCAACTCTTTTGCCCTACTGCTGTTCCTCCTCGTATCCACGGCACGACCGCACGTCGAAGCTGCTTTTTTGGTTTTTATGCCTGAAGTTTTTTGATGAGAACCTGCGATCGGCGATTGCTGCGATCGTACGATTCCCGCCGGGATTGCGGGAGGTCGCTGGGAGTCCCAAGTGAAAATCCACCTTTTTGAATGAAGTAATTTATGGCTTGAGTGGAAAGGCAAAACAGCTCATGAAACCCACGCGATCGGGCCGCATTCTCCGCATACGTGATCAGCTTTCCGCCGATGCCCTTGTTTTCGTAACTGCGATCGACATACACGGATGCAATCTCCGCCTTGCCCTGTTCTGGATACGTATGCAACGCCGCACACGCCACCGGGTTCTTATCCACTTCGAACACATAATAATCCGCGATATTGCGTTCAATCTCCGCTCGCGTCCTCTTCATCAACTCCTCAGTCTGAATCCCCTGCCGGATCAGATTGAAGATTGCCCGGATATCTTTCTTCTGAGCGGCCCGGATCGACTGGTACTCATTCGTATAGATCAGCGTTCCAATGCCTTCGTTCGAAAAGACCTCGCTGAGCAACCCCTGCTCCTCTCCGCCATTAATAATGTGCACGCGTTCGATCCCTTCCTTCCCGGCTCGAATCGAGTGCAGCAGTTTCGTGACGACCTCAGGAGAAAGTTCGGATCGATTCTTCTTGAGGTAGCTGTCGGCTTCCTCGATCGTCATCTGCCGGACAATCCCCTCCGGGCCACGAATCCCGCCCTCCGTCGTCAGGTACATCAGTTTCACCGCCCGCAACGCCTTCGCGATCTCGACCGCCACCGCATCCGAATTCAACCGGTACGAATGTCCCACGCCATCGCAACCGATCGGCGGAATCACCGGAATAATGTCCCGCTCCATGAGGGCGGAGAGAAGATCAACATCCACGCGCTCGACTCGGCCGGTGAGCTTGCGATCGACCCCGCTGAGAATTCCGGCCGGGTGCGCGACGATGGCGTTCGAACACGCGCCGCGAAGGTCGTTGGCGGACAAACCTTCGAGGATTTCGTGCGACACGCGATTGGCCGCGGTGATGGCGATGTTCAAAGTCGGCGCGTCGGTCACACCCGTGCCGTCGATATCAGAAGGTGTGAGGTTCAATTCCTCGGCATACCGCTTGATCTGGTGCGCTGCCCCGTGGACCAATGCGACGTGAATACTCAGACTGCGCAGGAGTGCGATGTCGAGGAGAATGTTGGGAAAGTTGTCATCCTCGACAACGGCCCCATCCATGGCAATGACAAAAACCCGTTCGCGAAATCGCGGGACGTAGCGCAGAATTTCACGAAGATTGGTCAGCCGGAACATGGCAGTACGATTTCCTTGACACGCGTGTGGATGACTAGAATATAACAAGCGGATGGTGCCGTTGTAGTCCGTCCTCAGGAATCCGCCTCGGAGCGATCGTAATGCCAGAAAATGTTGTGATCATCGGTTCGGGACCCGCCGCCTGGACCGCCGCGATTTATGCCGCCCGCGCGCAGATCAAACCGCTTGTTTTTCAGGGGAATCCGTACGACGATCGCAACCGGCAGAATGGTACGCTCCCGCTCGGGCAACTTGCGCTCACCACCGAAGTCGAAAACTTTCCCGGCTGGCCCACCGGCGATACCCGCCAGTACCTCAAGACCGCACTGCAGGCGGACGATCCGGATTTCCCGATGTGGGTCGCCGACGACAAACCGCAGCGGTCCCACGGCATCGAAGGTCCGGAACTGATGGCGCTGATGCGGCAGCAGGCCAAGAACTTCGGCACGCGGATCGAATCGAAGGATGTCGTCAAAGTCAATTTGAAGAAGCGGCCGTTCACAGTGACCACGCACGACGATGAAACGATCGAAACGCACACGATCATCCTCGCCACCGGTGCCCGGGCCAACTATCTGGGTCTGCCAAGCGAAGAGCGGTTCAAGAACAATGGCGTATCGGCGTGTGCGGTGTGCGATGGCTTCCTGCCGCGCTTCCGCAACAAACCTTTGGCCGTCATCGGCGCCGGCGACTCCGCCTGCGAAGAAGCGATCTACCTGACTAAGTTCGCCAGCAAGGTGACGATGCTCGTTCGTCGCGATGTGTTCCGGGCCAGCAAGATCATGGCGGAACGCGCGGCCAATCATCCGAAGATCGAGATCCGCTGGAACACCGTTGTGGAAGAAGTGCTCGGCGAAGACAAAGCGGGCGTGACGGGCCTCAAGATCCAAAATGTGAAAACCAAGGAAACAGAAACGATTGATGCCTCCGGCATGTTCTGCGCGATCGGTCATACACCCAATGTTGGCTTCCTGGATGGCCAGGTGGAAATGAACGAAGCCGGATACATCAAGTGGACGACGGTCGCACGGTCCTACACCAGCGTGGACGGCGTGTTTGCGGCGGGCGATGTGGCGGACGATTATTATCGGCAGGCGATCTCCGCCGCCGGCACCGGTTGCATGGCGGCACTCGATGCCGAGCGATACCTCGGCCACCACGGCCTGATCTGAGAAGGCTCAACTTTTTGCTTTGACTTCGAATCAAAATCGCTCATCATGGCAGGCATTCCTCCCTCCTGCCCTGATGAGCACGATGATCTCAACACACCTCCTGACCCGTCGCGAAACCCTGGCCGTCTTCGGACTGAGCACCCTGAGTTTCCCGTTCGATTCTCCAGCAACCGCGCAGACGCCGGCACCATCCCTGCAACCGCTGAACCGATTCCCGCGAATGGTTCAGGAGTATTTCGTCCGGCAAGTCAGAGAGATCGAGAACAAGCAGAATGCGCGACGCGAGCAACTCAAAACGCGTGCGGATGCGGAGGCGTATGTTCGCGATGTTCAGAAGCGGATTGCGCTCAGCTTCGGCCCGTTCCCGAAGCGCACACCGCTGAAGCCGCGCATCACCGGTAAAGTCGAACGCGATCAGTACACGATCGAGAAAGTGATTTTCGAGAGCCGCCCGGGCTTTCTCGTGACGGCCAATCTCTATGTGCCCAAAGGGATCGATTCACCGCGACCGGGTGTCGTGGGGACGTGCGGGCATTCGGCGAACGGGAAGGCGGCGGAGGCGTATCAGGGCTTCGCGCAGGGTCTGGCGCGGCAGGGGTATGTGGTGCTGATTTACGATCCGATTGGTCAGGGGGAGCGGTTGCAGTATTCGCACATCGATGTGAAGCGGCGGCCGCGGGTCGGCGTGGGCGAACACCTGCATGCGGGGAATCAGCAGTTTTTGGTGGGCGAGTTTCTGGGTTCGTGGCGGGCCTGGGACGGCATGCGTGCATTGGATTATTTGCTCACGCGGCCGGAGGTCGATCCGAAGCACGTGGGCGTGACGGGCAATTCCGGCGGCGGAACGATGACGACGTGGCTGTGCGGGGTTGAGCCGCGCTGGACGATGGCGGCACCGAGTTGCTTCGTGACGACGTTCCGGCGGAATCTGGAGAATGAGCTGCCGGCGGATACGGAGCAGTGCCCGCCGCGAGCGCTGGCGCTCGGGCTTGATCATGCGGATTTCCTTGCGGCGATGGCCCCGAAGCCGATCATCATCCTTGCCAAGGAGCAGGACTTCTTCGATGTCCGCGGTTCGGAGGAAGCATTCGCACGTTTGAAGCGGCTGTACCAGCTTCTGGGTGCGGAGTCGAACATCGCTTATTTTGCGGGGCCGACGGAGCACGGCTATTCCATCGAGAACCGCGAGGCGATGTATCAGTTTTTCAATCGGATCACGAATGTTTCCCAGAACCAGAGTGAACCCAAACTAACGATTGAAAAGGACGAAACGCTGCAATGCACGCCGAATGGGCAGGTCGCGGAATTGAAGTCGCGGATGGTGTTTTCGATGACTCAGGAGCGGTCGCGTCAGTTGGCGCAGCAGCGGCCGAAACTGGCGGGGCCGCAGCTGACTGCGGAGTTGAACGAAACGCTCAAGCTCGCGCCGCGAACGGGCGTGCCGGAGTTTCGCATTCTGCGAAGCTCATCGGGGCGGAAGTATTTCCTGCCAGCGGCGTCGGTTTATGCGGTGGAGACGGAGCCGGAGTGTTTCGCGATTGTGTATCGGCTGGCGAAGAAGCGATTGGATTCGCGGCCTTCGAAGAGCGCGAGCCGGGCGATCCTTTACGTTTCGCATCATTCGAGCGATGCGGAGCTGCGTGACGAGCCTCTGATTCAGGAGATTGCGAAGAGCGAACCGGACTCGGTGCTGTACACGTGCGATGTTCGCGGGATCGGCGAATCGCGGCCGGATACGTGCGGTGCGAATCAGTTTCTCAGCCCGTACGGCAGCGACTATTTCTATGCGATTCATTCGCTCATGCTCGACCGTACGTATGTCGGACAGAAAACGTTCGATCTCCTCCGCGTGCTCGACTGGCTGGCGAGCATTGGTCATACCGATGTTCACGTTGTGGCGAAGGGGTGGGGCACGATTCCCGCAACGTTCGCGTCCGTGATCTCGAACACCGTGAAACAGGTGACACTCAAGAACGCCCTCGAGTCTTATCAGGCGCTGGCGCAAGCGGAGGAGTATGCGTGGCCGCTCTCGAGCATGATCGTCAACGTGCTGGCCCGCTTCGACCTCCCGGACTGCTACGCGGCACTGAAAGCGAAGCAACTCCGGCAGATCGAACTCCGTGGTGCGAACTGATCACTCGCTGGCGTGATCGATGATGATTGTTGAAACGATCCCTCTGTCTGTCTCTTCGCTTCGTCGCACGTACCGTCCGAGTGCCATGAGCGGGAAGTATTGGGCGTACAGGTGATATTTCAAATAGAAGACTTTGGGGAACCCGGTCCCGGTGAACGGCTCTTCGGTCCAGGTTCCATCGCTCTTCTGTTCCGTGATCAGATATTCGATCCCCGCACGAACCTCCGCCGTCTCGCGTTCGCCGGCGGCCATCAGACCCAACAGCGCCCACGCAGTCTGTGACGGCGTGGAAGGGCCGATGCCCGCGAGCTGAGGATCGTCATAACTCGCGCAACTCTCGCCCCATCCGCCATCGGCGTTCTGATGATCCTTCAGCCAATTCACCCCCCGCCGGACGACCGGCTTTGACATGTCGAAGCCCACCGCCGCCAACCCAGCAAGGACCTGCCACGTGCCATAAATGTAATTCACGCCCCATCGGCCGAACCACGAGCCGTCCGCCTCCTGCGTGTTGAGGATGAACTCGATCGCGCGATCCACGTGCGGCTCGCCGATGCGATGGCCGTAATGCGCGAGCGCCTCGAGCACCCGGGCGGTGATGTCCGGGCAGCTCGGATCGAGCATCGCATTATGATCCGCGAACGGTACCTGAGTCAGGATCCACTTGTTGATATTCCGATCGAACGCCGCCCATCCGCCATCGGAGTTCTGCATCGCGCGCAACCAGTTGATCGCGCGTTGGACCGCCGGATGCTGACCGCGCTGCGCTTTCGAAAGCGCCATCAAGACCATCGATGTGTCATCCGTGTCCGGGTAGAACGTATTCTGGTATTCGAAAAACCACCCGCCCGGTTCACACGCTCGCGCAGTTCGAACCCAGTCGCCCGGAGTGCGCACTTCCTTCGCAAGCAGCCAGTCCACCGCTTTTCGTAACTGAGGCGAAGATTCCGTTTGTCCAGCATCCACAAGACCGATGACCGACAACGCCGTATCCCAGACCGGCGACAGGCACGGCTGCAGACGAATCGTTGATCCCTCCTCGATGCACAAATCATCGAGTTGCTTCATGGCCCATTGCCACTCCGGATCATCCTCAGAAACTCCCAGACATTTGAGGACGATCACGGTGTACACCATCGGCGGGAAGATCGCACCCAGCCCGTCGCTGTCCTGAAACCGCTCACGCATCCACGCAATCGCACGGCGCAGCGCCATCCGCCGGAGCGGAATCAAGCGAATCTTCTCCAGAAACTTCAAACCGGAATCGACCGTCAGAAAGAACCTCGCCCAGGAACACCAATGCGGCTTTTTGAGCGGTCGCCAGGGTAGCGAAGGGTCATCGAGAAAGAGTTCACGGATTCCCATGGCTTGTGGCAATTCACGAACCGGACGATACGCATTCACGACCGCAAGCGGGACGACAATCGTGCGACTCCAGGCCGACATCGCATAGATGTTCAAATAGAACCAACGCGGAAGCAACATCATCTCGACGGGAACCGTCGGGCAGTTCGCATACGGGATCTGGCCCAGCAGCGCGAGATAGAACCGCGTAAAGCTGTTGACCGCTTCCGCACCACCGAGTTTCCGGATCACCGCCGCCGCCTGAAGCATGCGCGGATCATCCGCCGAAATCCCTGCGATCTTCAAGGCAAAATAGGCTTTGACCGAAACGCTGATTTCAGCAGGTCCCCCCGGAAAATTCGACCATCCGCCGTGGGACTGCTGCTGTTCGAAGAGATAGTTCGCAAGCTTCGGGATCCGCGGATCCGACGTTCGACCCAAAAATGCCAGCAGTAAAACGAACTCCGATTCCAGAATCGTATCGCCCTGGAGTTCTCCCACCCAGTGCCCGTCGATTTGCTGCTGTGCCAGTAACGCCTTGCGACCGTGTTCGGCCGATTCCCGTGCGGCATCCAACATCACATCAAACGATGAGTCGGGATGAACCGTTCGAAGTGGTGACATACTCACGGAATTCCCTTTCCTGATCATGACAGGTTCCTGCTGGAAAGTTTACTGAGAATGGTGGGAATGGAACAAGATCGGTCAAGAAGCGCGTCGTTCGATGTGATTCTTCATCGGATCGCCATCTGAGTAACGATCGATTATCCTCGCCAGGAGTCGAACCTGGACTACGACCTTCGCAGAGTCGCGTGCCTCCGTCACACTCCGAGGATCTCTGTGGGAATGAGCCCAAAGAGATCGCAGAGGTTCGCATTAAGCCGATGAATCGCTGAACGGCAGGCTATCGATATCTGTCCCGGTTGTGGCATCGATCGGGTGTTTGATCCACCAGTCGATCGCATTCTCCGCAGTCCATACCTGGCTGCAATCACAGTGCGAGAGTGCCGTATCCAGATCCAGAGCTTTGGCATAACGTTCGTTAAAAGACTTTGAGAGGCAGATTCCGACGACGGCTGCGAGATCGTCCGGAATGAACGGATTGATTTTTTGAATGGGAATCGGTTCTTCATTGACGACGGCCAGAAGTGTCTTCACCGCATTCTCGCGATGAAATGCCTCACGCCCGGTCAGTAGGAAATACATAACGCTACCGAGACTGAACAAATCACTTCGTTCATCGAGGACCATTCCCTGAGCCTGCTCCGGCGACATATATTCCGGCGTTCCGACGATCAGACCATCCCGCGTGATCTTAGATTCGTGATCGGACTCCGAAGTCAGCGATTGAACCAGACCGAAGTCCACAAGTTTGACCTGATCGTGCGGGCTATCGTTGGGAAGAACGACGATATTCGATGGCTTGATGTCTCGGTGAATCAGTCCCATCTGATGGGCTTCCCGGAGCGCACCGCAAACCTGACGGATCAAATGAACCGCTCGCTCCGGCGGTAGGGGACCGTGCCGGTTGACGATTTCTTCCAGACTCAAGCCCGGCAGATACTCCATGACGTAAAAAAAGGTTCCGTCATCCGCACGCCCATAATCAAAGATTTCCACGGTATTCGGATGCCGCAGGCGTGCTGTGGTCTGCACCTCGCGTTCGAACCGTTTAATCTGTTCCAAACTATTCAGATACTTCGGATGAATGCGTTTCACGGCACAGGGGCGTTTCAGAAGGGCGTGCTCCGCCAGATAGACTTCGCCCATTCCACCGTGTCCCAGTTTTCTGCGTAGCCGGTACTGCCCCAGTTCCCGCATCGCCTGTTTTGTGACCTGAATTTCCTCGCGGAGTTCCGCTGTTTTGGCCGTACCGAAGATCGCGAGTCCTGCGGCGGTCGGCAAGATGGTCAATGCAACCGCCACCAGCACCCACTTGTGCCGATACGTCGCGTCATGAACCATCAGAGAAATTCCGTCCATGATCAAAGCCGCAAACAATATCGCGATCACGACGCCAGCACCGCGGGCGAGCGTGTTGGGGACCAGCACACCATGAAAGACAATGAGAGCGAACCAGTTGAAGTGTACGATGAGAGCGGCGGCCATGAGGGTGTATTCTTCCTGACGTTCGATGGCCTGATCGTCCAGGCCCATCGGCGCCCCGAGATTTTCCGCCGTCAAAAGTGCGAACGACCAATACGCGAAGAAGATCCCCATAGCGCCGAAGATCGTGATTTCGAGAACTCGAAGCCCAACCAGGGGAATATGTGAGACCCGCCAGAGGATCCCCGCGACCACGGTAAACAGGACGATGATCGCACCCGAGAGAAAGACTCCGGTCCAGCCCACGACCGGCCGGGAGAACAATTCGATGTAGCCGGTCAGCGATGAAACAAAAAAGACCGTGAAGGGCAGCGAAGCGACGAGACAACAGATTCGCAGCCGCTGTTGGAAGAGCGCCTGGGTTTCGGGATCAAGCGGTGCAGCGGTCGGCGATTTGGCAGCGGTGGGTTGATCGTCGACAAATCGGATGGCGGGCAATAAGGCTGAATCGGATAGAACGTAGTCAGTCTCTTCCAACCCGACGTCCTGAGACCGACTGATGTCGATTCGAGTCGAGTTGTTGAGCGGTCTGGGAACGGGCGGCGTGACCGGCATAAGGTTTCCGTAGGTTGGTGCCTCGATTCACAGACCGTACGTACTCTTCGCTCGTACTTCAGACTGATTCACACCCGGTACTATTTTTTCTTCTTGGCTTCCGCACCGAGCAGCACGATCGTGGGCGCTGCAGGTTTCAGACCCGGTTGAATCACAAATTCATTTCCGAGCAGCACTTTGTTGATCTTGATCTGTTGCGAATCAAGAAATTCGTCGGGTCCATTGAGATCATCATAGTTTGGCAACCCGTAGTGCATCGGGAAGATGAACTGTCGCGGTTTTATTTTCTCCACAATCTTTTTGGCCTGTTCGCCGTTGATCGTGTAAGTCCCACCAACCGGGATCATCAGAACGTCAACCGGCCCGATGGATTTGATCTGTTCATCGTTCAGGAGATGGCCAACATCACCCAGATGACAGATCACGAGGCCGTCCGTTTCGAAAATGAAAATCGAATTCTTGCCGCGTGAAGCTCCATTCTCGTTGTCGTGATAGCTCGCGATATTGCGAATTCGCACGGAACCGACTCGCTCATCAACGAGTTGCCAATCCGATCGGCCTTTTTCTTCCTTAACGCCGTGAAACACGCGTGCGGCTTTCGGATTCTCGATCGCGTCCAGTACATTATGGTCGTTGTGTTCGTGCGAAATCGTCACGATATCGGCGGGCACGATCGTGCGGCCGAACGCCGGGATTAGATGCGGATCGGTTGCGATGCGCTTTCCGCCGGGAGTTTCAATCTCAAAGAACGATTGTCCGTACCAGCGGACCTTGAACGGTTTCGAATCTTGCGCCGCAAGACTCCCGCCTGCCAGTCCGAATGCAATCACCGAAATGAGAAGCCGGATCATGATCTGCTCCTTTCAATTCACTTCATTGAACCTACGGATCATTGAATCGTAAACAACGATCCGCTTCTTGCACTCTAACGGAAAAATTGAGAAAATCACAGCAACCCAATCGAAACGGCACGTTGCTCATGAACCGCCTGCCAAACATCTCATGAAATCCGATCACGTCAAAATGCCAGAAACTCTTCAGTCACTCTCATCGTCTTAACTGCCATAATTGTCAGATGCGGCCAGACAGTGCAATTTCCGCAACCCCTCAAGGCCGGATAATTCCTCAGGCTTGAAAGTCAATTCTGACTTCCATCTCATGAGAATCTCGCGTAACCTCATGGTATTCCCTCCCGCCTCACCGTCAGGTGAGTAATGGCATGAGCAGCCCGACCGAAGGGCCATCCGAACCTCGAACCGGTTCGGCCGAACCGACTCCCGATCAAACCATCGGTTATGTACCGGTACGCGCGAGTGAAATCGCTCCACTTGCGCCGGCGCAGGACCAGACTCCGCAGGAATTGGGACACGGTCAGACACCACGAAGCGTTTTCAGCAACCGCACCCAAACTCACCAACGGACTCCCGGCTCAAATTCGTTCAGTCGCTCGTTAATGACCGCCACCGGTTCGCGAATCGCGTCCGAATCGCTCGTCGGACCGTATGAAATCATCGACGAACTCGGCACCGGCGGAATGGGCGTGGTCTACAAGGCCCGTCATATTCATCTGAATCGCATCGTCGCCCTCAAGATGATTATTGGCGGTCTGAACGTCGGTGAGACTCATCTGGAGCGATTTCGACTCGAAGCGGAAGTTGTCGCCAAACTCAACCATCCGAATATTGTGCAGGTTTACGATGTCGGCGAGCACAACGGAGTGCCGTACATCGCGTTGGAACTTGTCGACGGCGGAAATCTCTCCAGCAAATGCGACGGCAAGCCTCAGAAGCATCAGTATGCCGCACAGACGGTGGAAACGCTGGCGCGAGCGGTGAACGTTGCGCACCAGGCCGGGGTCATTCACAGAGATTTGAAACCGCAGAACGTCCTGATGACGCTTGATGGTCAGCCAAAGGTGACGGATTTTGGACTGGCCAAAGATATCGGGAGCGGAAGCGGGCAAACGCATGCTGGCAGCATCATCGGCACGCCCAGCTATATGGCCCCGGAACAGGCAGCGGGTCGGATCCACGATATCGGCCCCGCGACCGACGTCTACGCACTCGGATGCATCCTTTACGAAATGCTTGTGGGGCATCCTCCGTTCCGCGGCGAGTCTCCGATCGCCACGATCCGTCTGGTGCTGGATGGTGAGGCGGTTTCGCCCAAGGCGTTTCAACCGCATACGCCACGCGATCTCGATACCATCTGCATGAAGGCGCTGCAGAAGCCTCCGCATCGGCGCTACGCATCCGCAGCCGAGTTGGCGGAGGATCTGCGCCGTCATCTGGATGGCGAACCGATCGCCGCACGGCCGATATCGTGGGTCGAGTGGATCTGGAAATGGGTGAAGCGGAATCCGACCCGCGCGACGGCGATCGGAATCTTTCACGTTTTTCTGGTTATTTTCGTCGTCTTTGCCATCTGGTCTTACATCCAGATCACCAATCGTGCCAAAGATGCGGAGAATGCACACAACTCGGCCAAGAAGAACCTCGATGAAAGTACCCGCCGAATGATAAGGCTGAATGTGGCCAACGGCACTCGGTTGCTGGATACATTCGATTATCTGGGAGCGCCGCTTTGGTTTGCCGAAGCACTTCGTCTGGAATCGGAAAAACTGAACGATGAAGACGGATTTACGGAACGTGAACGAATGCACCGGATTCGATTGCGGGCGGTCTTCGATCATTGTCCGCGTCTGAGTCATGTCTGGCTGCATGAAGTTGCGCTGACCGATGCGGATTACGATACGGCCGGCCGATATGTCGTGACTGCGAGCGAAGACGGAATCGCTCGTGTCTGGGATACACTTGACAGTCAGCCGGTGTCTGCGCCGCTCGAGCACGGTTCCGCGATCCGGAGCGTGGTGATTCGTTCAGACGGGAAAATTGTGGCGACGGGCGGATCCGATGGCGTGATACGGATCTGGTCGGTCTCGGATGCCAGGCTATTGAATGTTCTGAATAACGGCGCAGCGATCACGCGGATGCGATTCGCGCCGAACGGTGTGGATCTCTGGACGGGCGGAGCGGCCGGGCGGATGCGAGCCTGGGATATCAATTCGGGCCGCGAGAAGTTTTTCTACAATTTCGCCGATCGCATAACGGATCTTACGCTGACTCGCAATGGGCAGTACGTCGCGGCGTGCAGCCGGGATGGCACGGCTCGAGTTCTGAATGCGGCGACGGGCGATGCGATCGCTCCCGTCATGAAGCACTCGGCTTCGATCACGTGCATCGCGATTTCGCCGGACTCCCGCCGCGTCGTGACCGGATCGCGCGATAACACGGTCGCGATCTGGGATATGCTGACCGGGCAACCCACGATTGCTCCCATCAAGCACCCCGCTGCCGTTCATGGCGTGGCGATCTGCCCGGATGGAAAAAAAGTCATCTCCGCCTGTGAGGATTCCACGGCGAGAGTCTGGGATCTGGAAACGGGGCAAACGGTTGGCCGCCCGATCTCGCATGATGGACCCGTGATTTACGTGGCAGCGGGACCCGACGGGCGCTGGGCCGCGACCGCTTCAGAAGACAACACGGTCCGCGTCTGGGATATGACCTCAGGCGATCTGGTGACGCCACCGTTGCGAAATAACGCCCTCGCCTCCGCCGTACGCTTCAGTCCGAACGGTCATGAAATCCTGGTTGCGGATCAGACTCGCGTTGTTCGTGTCTGGAATTTCATCGGAAACGGCGATCTTTCAGGAACTACGACCGTTGAAACAACCGTTAAACCTGTTCCCCCTCCGACAAATCGCGACGAAATGCAAACCGTGACCGGTCGCAACGGCGAACTCAGTCTGACATTTGGCGGTGGTCAGGCGGTTCGCGTTCGGAAAACAAGCGATCACGAACCAATCACGCCCCCGCTCCGATCCGGCGCGGCGATCTCGACTGCGGCCTTTTCGCCCGATGCAACACTTCTGATCACCGGCGATCAGGATGGAGACGTGATGGCGTGGAGCACCACGGACGGTCGTGCGCTTTGGTCGCTTCCCGGCAAACACGCGAGCAAGGTGCTTCGCGTCGTCTTCAATCCGGCTGGAACCGCCATCATCTCCACCAGCGACGATAACACCGCTCGTGTCTGGAATGTCGCGGACGGGACTCCAGTGATTCCTCCGGTCCGGTTGGGCGCAGGCGTAACGGTTGTCGAATACGGGCCGGACGGGAAACTGTTTTACACGGAACTCTCGAACGGCCGCGGGCGGATCTGGGATGCGAACACCGGCGAACCGCTGACTCCGCCATTTCCGGCGCGGGGTGACTGGCTGGATAGCCTGATCGTTGCGAAATGGAGTGTCGCGGAGATGCTGGCGGCCGGGCGCATGCTGTCCGGGCAGCGCCTCTCAGAGGCGGGCGACGTCTTGCCGACCGATGCGGAAAGTTTGCGGGACGACTGGCAGAGTTTGAAATCTCAATACGCGATTGTCTCGCAGACACCTCCCGAAGCGCTGATGGCATGGCGCGAGCGCCAGGTCCAGGCGTGTCTGAATGCAGAGCACTGGTTTGGAGCCGGCTGGTATCTCGATCTTCTGATCGCGAGTCATCCGGATCAGGCCAATTACCGGCGGGAGCGATCCAGCGTCTCGGCAAAGCTGGGGGACTGGAAACGGGCGGCGGAGAATGCCCGGAGCGCGATCCGGATTCAACCCACAAATCCGGAGGGGTGGTTTCAGCGCGGCGTCGCGCTCGGACAACTCGGAAGTTGGCAGGATGCCGCCGCTCACATCAATCTTGCCATGGAACTGCGATCCGATCCACGCAAAGGCTGGGGGCTGGATGCGAAAGTACTGTTGGAAGCAGGTGACGAAACGGGTTTTCGCAAAATCTGCAAAGAGCTTCTCGAAAAACACGCATCGACCACCGACCCGAATCTTGCGCAGGCCATCGCATGGTCCATCGCGTTGTCACCGGAGTCCGGAGTCGATCCCGCAAGTCTCGTGAAACTGGCCGAAGTTGCAAAGTCTCAACACTCCGCTGATCCCAATACGCTTGCTGCCATTGCTCTTTCGTATCATCGAAGCGGACGGTTCGAGGACGGTCGAGAACTCCTGAAGCCGATCATCGAAAGTTCAAAGATCGAACCGCGGGTCTGGCTCGTTTACGCTCTGATTCTGTCCCGTCTCGATGATCCAACTCAGGCCAAACACTATTTCGATCAAGCGGTCGATTGGATGCAAAAACAGAATTCGTCCGTGAACAGCATCCCGATGGAGTGGAATCTCAAAACCGATCTCGATCTTCTGCTCGCCGAAGTGAAACGCCGCCTCTGACGATTCAACGCGTCCTGGCGATCCGTATCAGATCACCAATCGTTCGAATCCCATTCCGCGCCATAAAAGGATCGAACCGTTGCGACCCTTTCTGATCCAACCGATCGGGTCCGATACTCCACACCACGGTCTTGCCTGAAGGAACATCGAGCCAGATCATTCTCCAATCGATCTGGCGTGTTCCCTGTTCCTGCCTTTCGAATCCCATTTCTGGCACAATTGCCGAACCAGGTACAGAATCCATCTCATCACTTCCATCAAGCGATTCCAGTGGCCATTGAACCAACCCACCCGCAAGCGCTCCCAACGCATCCATGTCGACAAATGCCACTCCATCCGCACGGAATCCCGGTGCGACCGAAGTTGGCACATCCGAAAACCCGACTCCGCCAATCAACGCCCCAAGTGGTTCATGGAGTTCCCATTCGAACAGCAGCGGGAATACGGGTGAGAGATGCGGATAGAACCGTTCGATATCCGATTGCCGCGGATCGAAATCGCGCTGTCCGCTCTGAATCCGTTCTCCATTGGAAACTCGAAAGCGAAGTGGTCTGCCGTCGTACGGATCGATCGGAATCGCCTCAAGATAGTCCGGCACCAGTTCCTGCCAATCGTTCGCGGGACGATTGTGCTCGAGTGCGAATGCCGTCAGTGCAGTCTGCGCCATGGCAACAGCAAGATGGGATTCCGAAAGTAAATTCGGTTCATCAAGTTTTATCGATTGGGAATTGAGGACGTAGTCGCCGAACCACGAGTTGACCCGTTGCGTGTTGATGCGCGAGCGATCATCCTGGATCTTGATCCCCATCATGCGCCGTAATCGTTCTCGCTCCCAGGGGATCGTAACTGCAAAACTGGCCAGTTCCGATTCCACTTCGGCTTTTTGCTTGAAAACCGAGGGACCATCATTGAGCGGGTCACCCCCCTTCGACATCTCCAGTTCCTTCGGCGCCCATTGTCCGATGGCATCCAGTGTATTTCGGTCGATCACACGATCGATCATCACAGCCTCAGCGGCAGTTCGCGGACAGAGTTTTTCGTGTTTCCTGAGAACGTCCAATGCGGATCGCATCAGTTCCGCGTTCGGTTCCAATCGTTTCAGCCAGACATCGAGCGACTGAAAGATCACAGCTTCGACATGGGTTCCCCTGAGGTAGATCCGGGTCGGCTGCAATGTCCGCGCGTTCCGCGTCACTGCGAGTGCCGCATCCATCAAACGAACGAATTCTGCGGGTCTTCCGAGTTGCTGTTCGAGCAAGCCGCGTGCCAGCAGGACTCCGACCGCCGAAGGGATTTCGTTGGCGTCGCGGTACTCCGAGTTCACAACCAGAACTCGCGGATTCTCGATCGGCCCCAGAGGCTTAAGAGCGGCTGCTTTCAATTGTTCGATGAAGCTGATGATTTGCTCTTGTTCAAGCCATTCTTGATACTCCTTCAATTCTCCGATGGGCCAATCATTCTTTGCCAAGTGTTCAAAGACTATCCGATCAAGAATTTTGATCTTCGGATCAAAAAATGTTCGCCGATTCTGCCCGATTTCCAGTGGATTGAGATGAAGTACCAGACTTGAACTCACCGCCTGACGATACGCACGGCCACCGTCATCCGAATCCAGTTGTGGAATCGTCTCGATGAGTTCCACTTCCTGATCGATCGTCGGTGTCAGTTCGACTTCGAGAAATCGCCAGGCGATGCCGAACGAAGTCCAAAGAATCACGAGCAGGCCACAGAGAGCCACAAGCGTAAGAGAGTGAAGCGACGCAAGGCGGTCGATGGACCACGATCGCTGCAACAGTCTTGATGTGACGAGTACAATCAGAGGCACAGGCCACAGTAACCAGTGATGAACTCCGCCCGTGATCAACGATGGCAACCAGAATGCCGCCAGGGGAGCGGCGGTGAGAAGTCCCACGCCCAAAGCAACGATGGTTTTCCGAAAGAGCAACCCCGTCAGGTTCCCGAATGCTAGCCCGTAGAGTGGCCAGATCAGAAGATAGGAAAGAAGATCCGACGGAAATTCGCCAAGGATTCCATCACCCATCACGCGAGCAAGGACGGGACCGCGACGTTCACTCGCCAGAGTTCGAATCAGAACCGGGAGGAACAAAATGACGATCCAAAAGAGTGCGACAACAAAACTCGAAGCAACCTTCATCAACCAGGTCATCCCCAACGGCAATCGCCGCTCACCCCAGAACCGATACGAGCCTCTCGACTGATCATCAGACCAGGTGAACACACCAGCACAGACGCCCGCTCCGCAGGCGATCAGTGGCCAGGCGATAATTAACTGCATCTCTTCCAGAAGCGTTGACAAGCCCGCTGAAATTGCAAGGGCCGTCCCGACCAGCACGATTATCAACCATTGCTGACGGATCATCCAGAACAACGATCGGAAGCGGCTCGGCGGCCTTGCGGCACTGATCATCGCTGTTGGAACATCGGCAGAATCCGGCACGCGTGTCCGAAATCGCTGACGGTCCTGAGCGGTGAAGATGATGCTGCCGAAAAAAATCGGCACGAGCGCCACGACATACGCCATAAAAACCGGTTCCAGTTGTAGCCAGAACACTGGCGGCTTTCGCGTGAGCATCCGCGTTGCCGCCAGCAGAAGCGAATGACCGATGACAAAGATCGGCACGCCGAAAAGAACAGAACCCAGCAATCCACCCGCACACGCTCCCAGCGTATTCCGAGACATCGTCGAACCGAGCGTACCCCAGCCGAACGCGATCACCATCAGCAGGCTTCCCGCGAGAATCCACACCCCACGCGAACTTGTCCCCAGAGCCCCAAGCAGAGAGCCCGTCGCGAACAGGATCGTACCCGTAGTGAACATGAGAACAATGCCGGCCAGCAGTTTGCTTCGCCAGATGAGCCAACGACGTGCAGGCAAGCCCTCCAGAAACGACATCGTTTCATTTTCGATCTCGCCGGCGAACAGCGAACTGCCGATCACGACTCCTGCTGCGATGGTTAATGCCAGCACCGCCAATCGGCCCGCATTGGTATAAGCGCGAAAATCTCCCAACCCGGCATCGGAACCCGTGGTGGAGCCAAGCCCGACCGCCACAGCGATCACGCCGGTACCCAGCACCAAAATCGCGATCAGGATCGCCGCTTGTTCGCGGAGTTCCTTCCAGAGCATGGCGGCGAACATCGCTATACCCCTTCCCGCGAGAGTTGGTTCTCGAGTTCATCCTCACTTCGTAACCGCACCGGTGCCGGAAGACGCTTCTCCTGTGGATTCGCCATCAGCGCCGCGTAGATGTCCTCCAGGCCCACCGCCGTTTCTTCCCAGTCCGAGATCAGGGGATGTTCCCTCAGCATGGCGATGCCGTCCGGGTCGGGATCCTGAACCAGGTGCTGCACATATTTACCGATCGTCTGTGTCTGCAAAACATTGCCCAGCATCCCGGTATCGAACGCGGCTCCAGCCGCGCGGAACGAGATGCGGCGGAACCTCGCGCGGAGATCATCCAATGTTGAGGACAGCATCACACGGCCATCTTTCACGAATGCCACATGAGACGTGAATCGCTCCAACTCGGCAATCGAGTGACTCGATATGAGAATCGTTCGCCCTTCCGCCGCCAGTTCAACAAGACTTGCCAGAAACTCGCGGCGTGTCAGCAGATCCAATCCCGAAGTCGGTTCGTCAAGCAACAAGACCTGCGGATCGGCCGCCAGCGCCAGCGCAAGCCCCACGCGGGCGTAACCGCCCTTCGATAGTTCTTTCAACTTCTTACCGCGGTCAAGGCCCAGCTTTTCGAGCCAGTCATCGTAATGTTCGAGAAACCCCGGACGATGAAACGCCGAGGTGAACCAACCGATCTTTGCCACCGTCATCCAATCGTAAAACTTCGGCTTTTCCGGGACATATCCCACGCGATGCCTCAGTTCGTACGCCCGATTCCAGCAGGGGAATCCGAGAATTTCCGCACGACCGGCGTGGGGCGGAATCAGCCCGGCCAGCACTTTCATCGTGGTGGATTTTCCCGCCCCGTTGTCGCCGAGCAATGCGTAGACCGAACCACGAGGAACATGCAGTGTCAGGCCATTGACAGCCGGCTTGCCCCGATAGCGAACGGTGAGTTTTTCGATCGCGATCGCACTCTCGTCCGTCATCGGTCACCTCCTCGAGTTCAGTTTAGGCCATTCCGAAGTCACAAGCTGACAGACTTCGTCCGCATCAAGACCGGCCGATGCCGCCTCCCGCATCGCTTCCCGCAGACGCGTCAAAACGATGCTTTTTCGCTGTTCCTTGCACAACTTGGGACCGTCCGCTGTCACCTCCATACCGAGACCGCGGCGCGGTGCGATCACACCGAGTCGCTCCAGTTCCTGGTACGCGCGGACGACGGTATTCGGATTGACAACAAGAGTGGCGGAGAGATCCCGAACGCTAGGCAAAAGTTCACCGGGCGGCCAATCGCCGCCGGCGATCGAATAAACGGCCTGCGTCAGAATTTGTTCGTAAATGGGAACCGGTGAATCCGGCCGTACACGAATCGTCATGATCGATACTGAGCTTTGGTGTATCGGTTCACTAGCACAGTAACGATTCAACCAGCGATTGTCAAACACTTTCGCCCAGATTCGATTACACGTCAAGCTCATCAAGCGTCGCAAGATCGGCTTTTTGCTTGATGAACTCGTACCGCGGTTGGGCATCGCCGCCCAGCAAATCCTTAAATGTGTTGTGTGCTTCAAGGTTTTCGCTGATCTCGACTTTCAGCAACTTTCGGAAGCGCGGGTCGAGTGTTGTCTGCGCGAGCACGCGGAACGGCATTTCTCCCAGACCTTTGAATCGCGTGATGTCGTACTTCGCATTCGCACGAAGACTCGCAAGGATTTCCTCCTTGTGTTCGTCGTCCTTCGCCCAGTGCGTCTCCTTACCGACATCGATCCGATAGAGCGGCGGTTGCGCGATGTAGACATGACCCTTCCGGATCAGTTCCGGCATGTGACGGAAGAAGAAATCGAGCAATAGCGTGGCGATATGGCAACCGTCCGCATCCGCATCCATCAGCAGAATGACTTTCCCGTAACGTAGCCCGTCATAATGGAACTTCTCGCCCGCTCCAGTGCCGAGTGCGTTGACCAGGTCGGAAAGTTCTCGGTTTTGCATGACCTTTCCGGTCGTGAGTTCCTCGCCGTTGAGGATTTTCCCACGCAAGGGCAAAACCGCCTGCGTCTTGTTGTTGCGGCCTTGCTTTGCGCTTCCGCCAGCGGAGTCCCCTTCCACTATGAACAGTTCGCTTTCGTCCAAATCGCCCGATTTGCAGTCCGCAAGTTTGCCGGGAAGGCTTCCACGGCGTGATCCGGGCGATTTTCGTTTCACTTCCTTGGCGGCTTCGCGAGACGCTTCCCGTGCCTGGGCCGCGAGGAAGATGCGATAAATGATCTCGTCCGCAGCGGACTTGTTGTTATTCAGCCATGCTTCGAGAGCCGGGCGAACGTAGCCATCGACGGCCGATTCCATTTCCGCGTTGTTTAGTTTCTCCTTGGTCTGCCCCTGAAACTGCGGTTCGGAAACGAACACCGACAGAATCGCAACCACGCCTTCGCGGATATCCTCCGCCGTGATCTTCACACTTTTGACCGTCTTCTTGGCCTCGTCGTGGGTCTCGATGTAATTGTTGATCGCCTTGCGAATCGCGGCCTTGAGGCCGTTCTCGTGCGTGCCACCGGCGGCGGTGCGGATGCCATTCACATACGATCGAAAGGTTTCATCCGTCGATTGCGTCCACTGAAGTGCAACCTCGATCCGCTCACCTGTGGTGCGGCTCGCGTGGAACGCCGTCGGTGTCACAAGCGGCTTCTGGGCGTCCGCGATCAGCTTCGCCAGAAACGCGGGCAAGCCATCCGGGTTCTTCAACTCAATCGATTCGCCCGTGATCTCATTCTTGAAATGAACGGTCAGACCGCTGTGGATGTACGTCATGTCTTCGAGCCGCTGACGGATCACATCGGCATCGAAGTGCGTATTGCGGAAAATCGTATCGTCAGGCTGAAAGTGAATGATCGTTCCATGTCCGCGAAACGGCCCGATCTTTTCAAGCTTGGATACGGGAATTCCCTTTGAGAACTTCTGCTGATATTCGAATCCGTCGCGGCGAACGGTGGCGGTGAGCTTTTTCGAAAGCGCGTTCACGACCGACGCACCGACCCCGTGAAGTCCGCCCGAGTAAAAATAGTTGGAATCCTTGTTGCCGAATTTGCCGCCAGCGTGAAGTTTCGTCAGAACAAGTTCCAGCCCGGAGATCTTGAACTTCGGGTGCTGATCGACCGGTATCCCGCGTCCGTTATCCTGGACCGTGATCGAATCCCGACCTTTGTGTAGCGTGACCGTGATCGTATCGGCGTAACCGTTGATGTACTCATCGACGCAATTATCAACGATTTCCCAGACCAGGTGATGGAGCCCTTTCGAATCCGTGCTTCCGATGTACATGGACGGACGAACACGCACTGGCTCCAGTCCTTCCAGAACCTGAATATCGTGCGAAGCGGTATACCGTGCTTTTGTTGGTGGGAGTGCGCTCATGCTCATGGATGTTGTGAGTGAAGAATTCGTTCCTGCAGGGACGCCTTAATTGAATAGCGTCCCGTTCCCTCTGGCCTTGCCGTTTTTCCCTTCGATCTCGTCCCAATTCACCAATTCGATCGGTGGCGGAATCACACGAACGTGAGTGAGCCGTTTAACCACTTCATCGCCCTTGCCTCCGCGGCCGACAATCCGCCGGGCTTCGCGACCATAGCGCATCGGCTTCCCATTGGACTGTTCGACTTCGATTGCATCAAATCGACTACCACCAATCAGGATTCCGCCGATGCACGTATCGTTTTCGCCCAACTTGATTCCGATCACGCCTTTGCCGACACCAGCGAGAATGTTGACCTCATCCAGTTTGAAGTGAATGATGTATCCTTGCCGAGTGGCCAGCATCACACTCTGTTCCTGATCAACAAGTTGAACCAGCACAACCTTGTCCCCCTGGTCGAGCTTGACAGATCGCCGGCCGGATTTCGTTGACTCAGCTCGGTACGATGTAAGGGGTAAACGGAGCACGTTACCTGCTGATGTCGCGATAAAGAGATGCGGTCCGCGTTCGAGGTCGCGATCCGCTGGCGTAAAACGCGGATCGGTTCCGATCGCGGCGATGACGCGCACACCATCGGCGATCTTGAAAAACTTCGTGATCGGATCGCCGTAACCGCTACTAGCCGGAACTTCATTGACGCGCATCGTATATGCGGTTCCGTCGTCCGCGAAAAAGATGACATGATCCAGAGTGTTTCCCGGAACAACGGCGATGACTGCATCCCCTTCACGCACGCGTGTACTCTCAACCGATGCGAGCTTGCCGACACGCTTGATCCAGCCGTCTCGTGTCAGCACGACATTCGAGTTTTCCTTGACGATGTAAGCCTGCTCATCGAACTCCAGAACATCTTCATCGCTGGCCATACGGGTCTTGCGGCGTTCCGGGAACAACTCCACAAGTTTCTCAAGCTCATTTTTGATGACCGTCCACATCCTGCGTTTCGAACTGAGAATCGTCTCAATCTCCTCGGCCCGTTTTTTCTTCTCACGGAGTTCTTCGAGGATCTTGTTGATCTCAAGCTTTGCAATCTTATAGAGTTGCACTTCGAGGATCGCATTGGCCTGATCTTCGTCGAGTTTGAACTCGGCCCGCAGTTTTTCACTCGCATCCGCTTTGCCGTTCGATTCGCGAATGATTTTGATCGCGCGATCAAGCGAGTTGAAAATGATGCGGAAGCCTTCCAGAATATGGATTCGCGCACGGAGCTTTCGTAGCTCGTATTCGAATCGCCGTTTCACGGTCTCGTAACGGAAATCGAGGAAGTGCTGCAGGATTTCCTTGAGGCTCAATCCGTCCCGTGGGACGAGCGTTTTGCCGTCGTCACCGGGCACGAGCGCCGTCATGTTGTAGGCGAAGTTTTTCTGAAGATCGGTATGTTTGTAAAGATATGCCATCACTAGGGCGGGATCGGCATCAGCCTTGAGTTCCAGCACGATCCGCATCCCATCCTTGTCATTTGTTTCATTCGAAACGCTCAGCAGTTGCGGAAGTTTCTTATCCTCGATCAACCCGCCGATGAAGTTTTCCAGCGCCCCTTTATCCACGCTGTAAGGGATGGATGTCACGACAATCTGTGATCGCCCACGCGGCAGTTCCTCGAGCTTCCATTCGCCCTGCACTTTGATGCTGCCGGTCCCCTCTTCGTAAATCTTGCGCAGGGTTGGCCGATCCGTGATGATCTTGCCACCGAGTGGAAAGTCCGGCCCCTTGATGCGGTCAAGCAGGAGCGCAACGGTTGCGTCCGGGTTCTCGATCAGGAACACGCAGGCGCGTAAAACCTCCGACAGGTTGTGTGGTGGGATGTTGGTCGCCATACCGACCGCGATCCCGGCGGTACCATTCACGAGCAGGTTGGGGAACTGTGCGGGCAGGACCACGGGTTCGCGTTTGTTACCGGCGTAGTTATCACGGAAATCGACCGTATCATCGCCAATTTCGTTGAGCAGGTACTCCGCCGAGCGACTGAGCTTCGCTTCCGTGTATCGATAGGCCGCAGGCGGATCGCCATCGACGGAGCCAAAGTTTCCTTCGCCATGAACCAGCGGGACGCGCATGACCCATTCCTGGGACAGGCGAACCAGCGCATCGTAAATTGCACCGTCGCCGTGGGGGTGGTAGTTCCCCATGACATCACCGACGATCTTCGCGGACTTGGCGGCTTTACGGTCAAACGTGAGGTTTGAATCGTTGTACATCGAGAACAAAATGCGCCGCTGGACCGGTTTCAATCCGTCGCGGACATCGGGCAACGCCCGACCCGTTACGACCGAAAGCGCATAACGAAGGAATCGCGATCGCACTTCGCCGGCTATTGAGACTGTTTCAATCGTTTCCGCCATTCAAAAACCTCGAGTAACTCCGAACAGGACTGACAAGTCTATCGACAACCGACGTTGTTTACGATGTTGGCAGAAAACGAAAAAACACCCCCGCAAAAAGCGGGGGTTGATTATCACTACCAGACTCATTCTACTCTTTTTTAGAGGTATGGTTCACCGACACATCCGGCATCGGATAATGCTTTAAGCACAGTTCGAGTTGCGTGTTGTAATCTGCAGGTACTGCATTAAAACCTTCAAGATTCCACATCATCAGAAGCGGGCGATACTGTGCCGTTTTGTGGGCGTTGGTCAGTCCGTCCTTCAGTTTTACAATCAGTTCGTTTGCGATGGCACCCTTCCTCGTGAGCAGAACGGACGGTGGAAATTTTTCCGATTGTGCGAGGATCTTCAGCTGTTTCGACGCACCTGGTTGCAACTCGCAATACGCAACATAGTTCGCCGCATCGACCAGCACGGCAGCGTGTTCACCTTGTGATACGGCGTTCAGTGCTTCTTCAGGAGTCAGGCCATTCTTGGGTACGACCTTTAATGCTTTGGACGGGAGGCTGAGTCGGAGTTTATCCAGGTAAACGAAGACGTGCCCTTTGGAACCGCGAGGAATCAGTAACGTCTCGCCTTCCAGATCCGAAACCTTTTTGGCAGTCGAATCTTTGTTGACGATAATCATAGCCTGAACAATCCCACCCTGCGGTTGAGCGATGGTGATTGGCACGATGTCAGGATTGTTGCGTTTGATCCAGGCGTATTCGTAACCGTGCAGCACGCCAACTTCGAGTTTCTTCTCGTTGAGCTTCTTCGCCATCGCGCTGCAATCCGGGAAGATCTCGAAGTCGCCCGCCAGTCCGGTCTGCCGCTCCATCAGAGCACGGAACGGTCGGGCGAGGGCGTAGACGAGAGACGGTTGAACGTCCCGGAACATTCCCTGAACCATGCCGATTTTCAAAGGAGGCTCGGCAGCAGAAGCCCGCGAATGAGCCTGGAAGAGACCAGTCCAAGTTGTCAATGCAATCAGAATGGCCGCGCGAATCCACTGTGCCACAGCTCACCTCCCGGGAAGAGCGAACGGAATTACTTCTGCGGAAAATCAGGCTTTACACCACCCGTCGTGACCCGTTCGAGTGTTGCTAAGGCCTTGATGTTTTCGTAAACCGCTTCGAGGTATTCAGCTTGTGATTTGGCAGCGAGTGCTTCGTTCAAAATGAGCTGGTCGTATTTGCGTATGTTCGGAGCACTTTTTCGAGAGAGGTCAATCATTTTCTGACTGCTCTCGAAACGAACTTTGGCCAAATTCAGCCGTTCAACAGACGATTTCCAGTCCAGGTACGAGTTGGTTGCTTCCAGTTCGACGAGATTCCGCGTCTTCTCCAAAACGCTTTCCTGACGCGAACTGTATTCGCGTGCCCGGGCCACCCGATCATTTCGAGTTCCAACGAGCATACTCGGCATTTCCGGAGACAGCGCACCTGGTCGGTAGTCCCCGTTCCGGTGTGCGGCTGGCACCGAGCGGGAATGTAAGTCGCTCCCACTTGCGAGGGTGGGAACCTGCTGGCGACGAGCTATAGCATTCTGCGCACAAACTTCCAGACGAAATACATCGAGCCCGGCGGATGCCAGAACCATCTCAGGTCGGCGGGTCAATGCAAAATTGACAACCTGATCCTGAGTCACCTCGCCACCCATCAAAGGCAACTCCGTGTCCTTGGGAACAAAGGAAAATGACTGTTCGACACCCATCGCTTCCTTCAAGGCCGCGAGCGCTTTCTGCTGGCCGATCCGGGCCGTGATCCGCGGGCGTTTCACTTCCGCAATCGCGTCTTCCATCCGGAAAAGTGAAAATTGATTCAAGTCGGGCTGGGCACCCTGCTTCAATAATTCTTCCGCGATACCGTAAAAAACTTCCATCTGATCGATGATGTCGGTCGCGGTCACTTCCTGCTGACGTGCGTAAATGAACGTGTAATACAGACGGGTAACGTCGTAAATCGCCTCGTACTGAACCTTGAGAACATCCGCTTGCCCGATGGTCTGGCCGTGCGCCGCCTGTTGCTTGCGGAACGGAAGATCTGGAGCAAACAGGCGTGCGATCGGCCCAATGTTGTTGAGCGACCGTGTGCCGATCTCGCCGGCCCTCAAACTTGCGTACGCCGCACGAACATTCGGCTGCCGTTCCAGCGCAATCGCTATACATTCCTGCAAACTGAGTTTCGTATCGCTGGTGACGACCGGCTTGCTGTACGGCCCATTGGCCGCTTTCTGACGTTTGACCAACATGGCCGGAGTGGGATCGGGCGCTTGAGCCGACGAATCGCCAGCTCCAACAACCAAACCCATAACCAGTAAAATGGCTTTGTTGAACGACATGTATAACCGGGCGGTCATCGTGACTCCCCTCCACGGGCCGGATAAGTTCAGAGTGTGGGTCGCAGCCCAGGCGCGTGTCCATCAAATATCGTCACTCAAAGGGGCAAAGCTCGACAGACGCTCATCAGTGATTCCGCTTCTTGAAAGAAAAACGGTCGTGCATGACGGTTGTCCGGGTAACGACGTTAAATGACACAAAGCTGGAAAACTGTGAGTTCAACGATTCCGAAAATCAGAGAACTTGCGAAGTTTGCAACGGATAGGAAGACTATGAATCTGAACTTCAGCCCGGCGGTCGAACGAGCTGCACAGGCTGCCAAACTGCGGTCGAACATCCAGGGCCGCGAACAGACATCGCTTGCAGACTGGATGGCTGTACTGCTCGAAGACGATGAAGGGCGACCATTTGAACTTTTGATTCGATCGTCCCTCGATGCCATAAGGCTTCGGAGCGAACTCACCAATCTGAACAGTCCCCCTGCTCCGGCAGATGACGAACTGTTCCACGCCGCTCGTCGTCACGCCATTCGACTGCGCGGCGATCCTGATGTGACGACCGATCTGCTGCTCTTCGCAGTTCTCGTATTCGATCCCGAATTTCAAACAGTACTCACCGATCGGGGAATGGATCCGATCCTCATTGAGCGGGAACTGGTCGGCGCTGCCATGGCGGTCAATTCTCCTCTCGAATCGATGCAAACGAACGAAACGTTTGAAATTCCTGACATTCCCAAACCGCAAGTCGAATCGCCACGCGATCTCGTCGAGACCTCAAAACCGGCGGTCGAGTCCCATGCCTTTACTCGAATCCTCGACGTGAATCTCAATCGCTCCCTTGAGTCCCTACGGATTCTCGACGACTACGCACGATTCGTTCTCAACGACCGCACGATTACCAAGGTCCTCAAATCGCTCCGCCACGATCTGGCCCAGGCAACGGATTCCCTTTCCCATTCGGCCAGACTCGCTTTTCGCGATACGGCAAGCGATGTCGGGACTTCGATCGCCGGTAACACCGAGTACACGCGAAATTCGACTGCCCATGTCGCGATGGTCAATTTCCGTCGTCTGCAGGAATCTCTGCGAAGTCTCGAGGAATACGGAAAGATCGAATCCCCGCCTTTCGCGAAACAGGTTGAACAGATTCGTTACCGGACCTACTCACTCGAACAGCTGATTCGCTGGCCGAGTCAACTGCGTGAGCGGCTTGAGAACGCCAGAGTGTACGTCCTCGTCACCGCAGAACAATGTGTTCACTCTCTCGAAACGACCGTCGAACTCGCGGTGGCTGGCGGTGCGACGATCTTTCAGATGCGTGAGAAACAAGGTACGGATCGCGAGCTTCTTGCGCGTGCCAAGATGTTCCGGGACGTAACTCGCCGGCACCGCGCACTCTTCATCATGAACGACCGCCCCGATCTCGCACGACTTGCCGAAGCAGATGGCGTGCACCTTGGCCAGGACGACCTCCCGCCCCGGGAGGCCAGGCGGATCCTTGGACCGGATAAGTTGATCGGAATCAGTACGCATGATTTGGAGCAGGTACGAAAAGCGATCTATGACGGCGCGGATTACATCGGGGTAGGGCCTGTCTTCCCGAGCCAGACCAAATCGTTCGCGTCTCTGGCTGGATTGCGATTTGTTGAAGAAGCATTTGCAGCCACTTCGCTGCCTGCATTCGCACTGGGCGGAATCTCGCCTGAAACCATTCATCAAGCCGTCTCTCATGGGGCTACGCGTGTCGCCGTCAGCTCCGCGGTTGCCAAGGAGGACGATCCGAAGCACGTTGTCGAGGAGATCATGGCTTCTCTGACTCGTTCACGATAAACTGAGTCAAGCCTACCGAATCGAGCGCTTTTTCCCATGTTCGTTCCAACCTCATTCTTGCGGAGAAACAATTCCATGAACCGATGGTTACTGTTCACAGTTTTAGCCGTGGCAAGCTCATCCTCACTGAAAGCGGAAGACTGGCCGCAATGGCGTGGTCCGAATCGCGACGGCGTCAGCAAAGAAACCGGTCTCTTGCAGAAATGGGGCAGTCTCGGGCCGGAGAAGATCTGGATCAGCACCGGACTCGGCGGTGGCTACAGTACGCCGTCGGTTGTAAACGGTCATATTTACGGCATGGGTAAACGGGGCGGCGATCCGACGAAAAAGCGCGGAAGCGGTGGTACCGAGATCGTATGGTCCGTGAGCGAAAGCGAAGGCGCGATGGAATGGGCCACGCCGCTCGGCGAGGCGGCCAATGTCGGCTACGGCGAGGGCGGACGCAGCACTCCCACCTATGCCAACGGGAAACTCTACGTCGTTACGATGGGTGGCGATCTGGTCTGTCTGGATGCCAAGTCCGGTTCCATCATCTGGAAAAAGAGTTACGTGAACGACTTCGGTGGGAAAATTCAAAGCTGGGGATATGCCGAGTCGGTTCTGGTCGATGGTGACGCCGTGATCGGTACGCCGGGATCGTCAAAGGCCGCCTTCGTGAAACTCAAGGCGGACACGGGTGAGGTGATCTGGGAAGCGCCCGTCAAGAATCCCGGAAGCGCCGGCGGATATTCCTCACCCGTAAAAGCGACGATCCACGGCGTGGACATGTACATCAATCTGCTCGGTCAGTCGGGCGGAGTCGTGGCGGTGGATGCTAAAACGGGCAAAATGCTCTGGCAGTACACACGGGTGATGAATCCGACAGCGAATATTCCAACCGTCGTGGTTCGCGACAACCTCGTGTTTTGCTCGACCGGATATGCGGCAGGCGGATCCGCCCTTCTTCAGATCAACAAAGATGGCGAGACTTTCGAAGCCAAGGAACTGCAATACCACAAAGCCAACGTCCTTCAGAACCATCATGGCGGAATGGTGCTGGTCGGCGATCATATTTACATGGGACGCGGACACAACAACGGATTGCCCACCTGTGTGGAATTCAAGACGGGCAAAATCGTCTGGGCGGAGGATTCCGGCGCCGGCAAAGGTGAAAAGTCCGCCTGCGTGACCTATGCGGACGGCATGCTTTACTTCCGTTACCAAAACGGCGTCGTCGCACTCGTGAAAGCATCGCCGAAAGAATTCGAACTGATGGGACGCTTTGAAATCACTCAGCCCAGCAAATTTCCGAGTTGGCCGCATCCCGTCATCGCCAACGGCAAGCTCATCATTCGCGATCAGGACAAGATGCATTGTTATGACATCAAGTCCAAGTCCTAACGTGCTCAGTCATGAACCGGCTTCTGGATCGGGATTGCCGATCCAGAAGCGAACGATTTCGTAATATTTTCAACTTTTTCGCCCAAAACTCATTATTTGTCACTTTGCAGTGTCTGTGCCGTTTTCCAAGCGAATGATCTCCTCGCCTGTCAATCTGGCAGGCGAGTTCGCCAACTTCGCCAACTCGTACACACACCCCTTGGCGAAGAGACACTTGACGAACTGATATAATGTCCACTGGTCCACATTCGCTGCCAAACACCCCACAGAACCGACGACATTCATACCGACACCGTCGTGTCCGCCGACTGATCGAATTCCCAACACTTCCATCCTCGTGCGGTCGGCACACCAGAATCCAACTGCCCGAATTTGGTAACGGCTGAAACCACAACGATACAAATCACGTGATCGCCACCTTGGGGAATCGAATACCACTCAGTCAGTGAAAAAGTTCTCACTTTATTCTTGATGGCAGGAATTGAGTACGGTACGATTATTGATATTGATCGATGTTTCCAAATCGGCTGGGTTGAACGCACCAAATTCCTGATCAGAGACATGATTCATGTGTTGAAGTTGCGGGTATCTCAAGCGTTCAATCGCTCTGATACAAGGATTTGTGACGCGGAACCCCCGGCAAATTCGAACTCGATCAAAACACTGTTGTCATGATTTCGCATGACATCCGATTCTTTATCTACTTTGTCGTATTTGTTCCTCTCTCATCGGAGTTCATCATGACCATTCGATCACGTAAAGGGTTTACGTTGATTGAGCTGCTCGTCGTAATCGCGATCATCGCGATCCTGATCGGCCTGCTTCTCCCTGCGGTTCAGAAGGTCCGCGAAGCCGCGGCTCGGGCGAAATGCGAAAACAACCTCAAGCAAATCGCACTGGCGCTTCACTCTTATCATGACGGCCAGGGCAAGTTCCCTCAGGCCGGTACTTTGACAGTCGCCAATCCCATTCCTTCGGCCAACGCGCCGGCGAACCACCATACGTGGATCACCGCGATCCTGCCTTACGTTGAACAGGCACCACTCTACAACAACACCAACGTACTTGCCCCTGCTTGGGGTCAGCCTATTGTCGGAACCGATATCTCCGTGCTGAAATGTCCATCAGATGCCGGATACACTCAGGCATCGGAAACACACGGAATAGCGCTCACTAACTATGCGGGGAGCGAAGGATACCATTGGTGGGAAACAGCCAACTTGAATCCTGCGTGGGGTGGAAACTGGACTCAACTCCCCAGGGCGGGGGGATTACTCTGGCCTGTTTACCGTGAATCGCACGTTCCGATTCCCCGATCTGCTCGATGGCTCCTCGAATACCGTCGTGATCTCGGAAACGGACAGCTTCGGTTTTAAATGGGGCGGATTCCAAACATCCGGCACCGGTCAGCGAAGACTCCGTGGCGGAGAGGCGGTCTTTCGCTCCGCCTTCGTTTACACCGGGGTCAATGGTCGATCGATGTACGCACCGTTCATGCGTCCAGATGGCTCTGCACCAACCGAAGGTCAGTGGTTCCGTGCAGCACCGCACGCCTACTGCCCAAGTTATCTGACGGCATGGGGATTGAATACCGAATGGCCGGGCGCCAGCTCCATGCACACCGGCATGGTACTCGGGGCACGCGGTGACGGTTCGGTCGGCACGTATCGCCAAAACATCACCTGGGGCACCTGGGTTGCGATTAACGGCATCGCCGACGGTGCTATCGTTAATTACGAATAATCCTGATTCGCCGAATTGAGAATCTCGACTCGGCGATTGAATCCGGCACTGCTTCTCGAACTCCTCTCAGAGATCATAGCGATGAAAAAATGGCTTCCGATTCTGGCTCTTTGCTCGTTTGTCTTCGCAGTGGGCTGCGGAAAAAAAGAAGACCCGCGTAATCGACCTGATTTCGTGGATACTTCCGACCCATCCAAAGTGATGTCAACCATGAAGACACCGAAGATGGAGAGCAGCACGTCTCTATCATCTCCCGGCAAGAAGTAATAGCCAGCTCACGATTTGATTGGGCAGCAAAAAACCACTTCTTTACAGAAGTGGTTTTTTCTTTTTTCGACACTCGGGTAAACTCTTTTCCAGTGATATCACCCATCGCGAGAGCACACCATGAGAACGATATTTTTTCTCAGCCTCTTCTTCGCCGTGCAGTCCGTTTCAGCCGCCGACCAGAAGATCGTCATTCAGAATGCCACGGTCTACGACGGGACCGGCGCGGACGGTGTGAAACGCAATCTGGTGATCAATGGCGAGAAAATTGAATCGATCGGCGCTGGCGAGATCCCTGCGAATGCCAAGATCATCGATGGAACGGGTCTGATCGTCTGCCCGGGATTCATTGATCTGCATACGCACAGCGACTCCGCCGTAGTGAGCAAAACACTCAAGGCCAATACGTGTTATGCCCTGCAGGGTGTCACAACGATTGTGACCGGAAATTGCGGGAGCGGACCTGTCGACGTCGCCACGTATTTTCAGGCCATTGAAAAAGGCGGAGTGGGCGCCAATGTGATCCATCAGGTTCCCCATAACAGCGTTCGCCGGGCGGCGATGGGCAACGCCAATCGCACTCCGACATCCGAAGAATTGAAGAAGATGGAGGAATTGGTCGCGAAAGGAATGGCTGATGGGGCATGGGGCATGGCGACCGGGCTGATTTACAACCCGGGAACGTATGCGAAGACCGAAGAAATCATTACGTTGGCGAAGATTGTGGGAAAGCACAACGGTCACTACGCAAGCCACATTCGCAACGAAGGAACCGGGTTATTGAGCGCGATTGAAGAGGCGCTGCGGATCGGGCGAGAGAGCGGTTGCCCGGTGCATATTTCGCACATCAAAGCCAGCGGTCGAGCGGCATTCGGTCTTTCGTCGCGTGCGGTCGCGCTCATTCAGAATGCTCGGGAATCCGGGCAAATCGTCACCGCCGATCAGTACCCGTACACCGCCAGCAGCACATCGCTGAGTGCGACGATCGTACCGACGAAATATCGCGAAGGCACGTCGAAGGAGTACATTGCCCGCTATTCAGACCCGCAAGTCGCACCCGCACTCAAGGCGGATCTCGCACGGGCGATCAAGGAACGTGATGGCGGGAAAGCGATTCAAATCGCGACCTATTCGAAGAATCGAAGCTGGCAGGGCCTCCGCCTTTCGGAGATTGCCGAAAAGGAAAAGAAGGATCCTCTGGATATCGCAATTGAGATCGAGACGAACGGCGGCGCACAAATCGTCCATCATGGAATGAGCGAAGAGGACGTTCGAGTATATATGAAGCAGAGTTGGGTCGCGACCGCCAGCGATGGAAGTTCCAAAACCGCCGACAGCACGGTGCCCCATCCCCGGAGCTACGGCACCTTCCCCCGCAAGATCGGCCACTACTCGATCGACGAGAAAACGATTCCGCTGGCACACGCCATTCGCTCGTGCAGCGGGCTGCCGGCGGAGATCCTGCGGCTCAAAGACCGAGGTACGATCAAGGCGGGGAACTATGCGGACCTCGTCGTCTTTGATCCGAAAGCGTTTCGGGACCGGGCAACGTATGAAAAGCCGCACCAACTCGCGACCGGGATACGATACCTGTTTCTGAATGGCAAAATGGTGATCGAAGACGGCAAGCACAAGGAAAAAGAATTGGCCGGCAAAGTCCTACGCAAAACCGCGAAGTGACCGCCGGCCAGATGACTCAAAAGAACTCTCTTATTTTTGTACGGGCAGAGCCGCGATCGATCCGGTTTCGGAAATGTAGATCATCGTTCCGGAATTCTGATCGATGAACGCTTCCACGCCGTACTTGGCGGCCTTTTCGAAATCCTTCTCACCCGGCTTGCGTGCGCCGAGTGTCAGTGCGTGGCTCCAGAGCAGTCCCTGATTCATTTTCACGCTTCCGCCATAGGGAACGACCGAGAGTGAACCGGTTTCGCAGATGAAGACGAGCAAATTCGCGTTCGGGTCTTCGAAGACTTCGGCGGAATAGACTCGCGTCTTGGGCGTGAAGTCGCCTTCGTTGGACTTGCGGGATTTGATCGAAAGCCCGTGCAGCGAACGTGGGCGCTTCGGGTTTGCTCCGGGTGGCGCTGCGGGCGCGCGGCCAACGGCGATTTGTCCGCCTTCGGAGACATAAATCAGATCACCCGCATTGCCGTCCTTCGAGACATCCACGCCGATCGCTTTCGCGTTCGCAAAGTTCTGCTCCATGACTCCGCGGACCTTGAACGTGAGCCCGTGGTGAAACGCCGGGTCCGCACCCTCATTCAACTTCTTCGGCGTCGAACCAAGAGCGATCGATTTCTGATCGGACACATAAAGGATCATCCCGCTCGCGAGATCCTTGTACGCCTCGATACTGTATTTCTTGGTGTCTTTGGAAAACGTCTCTTCGGTACTCTTCCGCACGCGCAGTTCGTGAGCGAACGCCCACTCCGACGACTTCACGGCATTCAATTTCGGGAACGGCACAACCGCGATGTTGCCGCTGTCCGAGATCGCCAGTAGCGCTTTCCCCACGGGGTCGTGGAAGAATTCCACGGCGACCTTGGGAGTATCGGCTTTGAAATTCAGCTCGCCAACCGCTCGAACCTTGACATCATGACCATAAAGGTGCTTGGGTTTTTCGCCCTGTGCCTTCACCGATTCCATGGCAAGTAAGGAAATCAGCAAACCGAATACGAAGTGTTTCATGGAATCGGGCTCTCAACAGGTAATAGGGTGATTGCAGAACAGACGATCGGATGCCGTTCGGTCTAACGGGTCGCGTCGTCAGGTTCTCCGAAACGCGTATCTTCCCACAATGCTAGCTTACAGTCGCCGAAACGTCTTGTGATTGACGAAAAATCAAAAAAATCGCTCAGGTTCCCGTGTTTCTTGCTTGACCCTTTGGAACGTCTTGGTTATTCGCCTCTCCGCCTACACACACTCTTTTTCTGTTTCGGCCACGGAACGGTCGAGATGGAACCGCCGGGTCGGGGGACGCCGGCGGGATCGGCATCACCAGTGATTTGAGGTGTGCCGGGCGCTCGCATTCGGTCTTCCAATGGAGGGGAAGAGGACCATGGCATTCCAGACAAGAACTTGGGGTTGGAAGGGCATGGCCGCCCGACTGTTGCTCGTGCCAGTCATGGCCGGAGCAACGGCTGCCACGGTTCAGGCCCAGGCCTTAACCCCCAGCCCATCGGCCACGGCAACCAGCACAACCAGTAATACCGAGAAAGCTCGGCAACTCGTTGCGTCGGCACAGACCGCCCTCAAAAAGGGTGACCTGGCCACCGCCGAAAAATTAGCCAAGCAGGCGCAGGGTCTCCGCGCCATGCTGGCTTACACCGAAACCCGTCCCGAAACCATCCTCGCGGAAGTCGCACGGAAGAAGATGACGGCGAACGCAGCCAGCGCTCCCGCGACCGCTCCCGCGACCGCTGCCGGGAATCCCAAAGAGCTGATGAAGCTCGGACGCCAGGCTCTGGCGGCCGGTAAGCTCGATCAGGCTCAGGATTTCGCCTCACAAGCCAATCAAACGGCTGTGAGCAAGAGCTATCGCTGGGGTCTGTTCGAAGACACCCCCGCCTCGCTCTCCAAGGATATCCAGGCCGCACGCCGCAAAGCTGATCGGGCGCAATCCGATCAGCTCTTCGAAAAGGCCAAAGCCCTCTTCGCGAAAAAGACCACCAGCGAAGAAGAACGCCAGAAGAACCTCGATCAAGCTCTGAACATGGCGTATCAGGCCAAGAATCTTCACGGCGATTACAGCATCTGGGATTTTAGCGATAAGCCCGACCATCTCATTTCGCAGATCGAATCCGAGAAGGTCCAGCTTCGCAAGAAGTCCGGTGCGACGACCGTTGCCTCGCGAACCACGCCACCCCGCAGCGGTTCCAACTTCAAAGGCGACATCCAGCAAACGGCTGCGAATGTCAAAAAGGAAGCGGTCCAGGGGACGGTCGTGAAGGCCGCGGCCACCATCCCGGCACCGAAGATCTCCACAAGCGAAGTCATGGCACCTGCGAAAGCGGAAGTCATGAAGTTGGTTGCGGAAGGCCGGACCCTGCTTGCGAAGGGCGAAGTGGTTCAGGCCCGCGCCATGGCGGAAGCCGCTCGCGCTCTCGCCGAACAGTCACGCCTGACCGCCGCGTCTTTCACCGCCGCGGACGATTCACCCGCCAAGCTGGCGGCGGCTGTCCAGACGGCCGGTAAGGAAATGATCGACGGACTCGTCCGCGAAGCCGACAAGCAGATCGCGTCCCGAGCCACGGAAAAAGCCGAAGCCGCACTGAAGACCGCTCAGGAACTCTCGAACGGACTTGGCCTCTACACCAAGCCGATCGACGAGAAAATCGCGATGCTTTCGGGAGTGAAGCCGATCACGGTGGCCACAGTTCCCGCACCGGCCGGCAACATGATTCAACCCGCGATGCCGGTCATGCCTGCGATGCCCGCTGTCGCTGTTGCTGCCGGATCGCACCTGCTCGACCAAGCCGCCAAGGAACTCGCTCGCGGTGATCTGGAGATGGCTCGCAAGATCGCCATCCAGGCTCACAACGGCGGAGACGAGACCGCCAAGAAGAACGCTCAGGCCCTTCTGCGTCAGATCGACGTCGAAGCGACCGCCGCGAACCGCAAGGTGGCTCAGCAAGCGTTCGCGAACGCGGTCACGACGTTCAACAATAAGCAGTACGACACGGCTCTCGAAGTCTTCGCGAAGATCGACCCGGCGTTGCTCACCGAAGAGCAAACGGCCCAGGCCAAATCGTACATGGAGCAATGTCTTGCCAAGACGGCTCCCGCGAAAGAACCGTCGAAGATCCAACTGGCTGTTGCTCAGGAAGAACCCGGAACCGCACGCGTCGGCAGTCTGAAGCCCGTCACGGAAGTTCCCGCTCCGACCATCCAGACTCTCGACCCGAAGCCACAAGGTTCACTGGTCACCGAAAAGCCGGTGAACACGGTGGCGGATGAACAGCGTGCGATGGCGGAAGTCGCGTTCCAGAAGCTCCGTCAGGAAGGCCTCGACGCCATGAAGGCGGCCGGCGATGCGTGGGGCCGCGGCGACACTGATGGTGCCATGAAACTGCTCGAAGAGTACGGCACCAAGGTCCGTGCTTCGAATCAGTCGGCGGCCCGTCAGGCGAATCTGCTTCGCCCGATCGAGACCCGACTCGAAGGGTACGCCAAGCTCAAGCACCATGCCGATTTCGTCAAGACGGAAGCTCTTGAGAAGGACCAGTTCCGCAAGGATCGTCTGGTCGGCAACCTCGCCGAGCAGATGAAGCAGGACGAAGTGAAGAAGAAGGTTGCCGAGATCAACAGCCTGATGAAGGACAAGAAGTTCGTCGAGGCGGAAAAGCTCGCGGCTCAGGTCAAGCTGCTCGATCCGGAGAATCCGACGCTCACGTTCATTGCAGACCAGACGAAGTATGCCCGCCGTCGTGAAGACTGGGCCAAGATCGAAGCGGACAACGAGCAATTCAATCTGGATGCTCTGAATGCAGCCAACAAGAGCGGGCCTTCGCTCACAGACGACATGCCGCTCAAGATCGATCCGAACCGCTCGCGCATCGCCGCACTGCGGGGTGAGGATCCGTATCAGCGCCGCATGACCGATACCGAGCGACGCATCGAACAGACCCTATCCGGCAGCGTTTCGCTCAAGTTCGAGAACACGCCGCTGCGGGAAGCGATCGGTGCTCTCCGCACCAACTCCGGCCTCAACATCGTGACCGATGATGTGGCACTGGATGACGAAAAGATCTCGCTCGACAGTGTGACGGTCAACGAAGACCTGAAGAATCTCTCGATGAAGGATGCCCTCACGATCCTTCTCGACAAAGCTCGCTGCTCGTTCGTGATCGAGAACAACGTCGTCAAGATCACGACGACCAAGCGATCCAAGGGCCGACTGGTGACGAAAGTCTTCCACGTCATGGACCTGGTCACGCCGATCCCTGAATACGGTCTCTCGCCGCACCACACCTTCGCGGGTGCAATGGCGGCCAAGAATGCTCCTCCGAGCCTTCCCGGCGCCAATCAGAGCGGACCGACGCCATTCATTCCCAACAGTGGAATCAAGGGCGGCGAACTGGTCAGCAACGGCATCGGCCTGCCCGGCAGCCAACAAGGCGTGCCTAACGTGTCTGGCGTGATCCAGAACACGAACGAAGGCCGCGGTCAGCTGGCGATGTCTCCGCAGCGATCGGCTTACAGCCAGCAGCTCATGAAGCTGGTCACGGGTATGGTTCGACCGTACTCGTGGAGCGAACTCGGCGGGAACGGCAACATCTCCTACTACGACATCGGTGGTGCTCTGGTTGTCAATCAGACCGCCGACGTCATCGGGGAAGTTCAGCAACTGCTCGATTCTCTCCGCCGCCTGCAGGACCTGTCGGTGTCGGTGGAAATCCGCGTGGTGAGCCTGTCGGAAGCGTTCTTCGAGCGAGTCGGCGTCGACTTCTCGATGAACATCAAGACGAACAACACCACACTGGAGCGGGAATTCGCGACAAGCCAGTTCCGCCCGCAACCGTTCCTCAACGACATCAACAGCAAGGGGATCGTCGGATTCTCGCCGGCCACGAGCTTCACTTCGGACCTGGATGTGCCCATCCGTCCGTCGAGCTTCGGTCTCAGCCTGCCTCCGTTCGGTGGCTATCAGCCCAGCCTCGGGCCAACCACCAACGGCGGTCTGTCACTCGGCCTCGCGTTCCTCAACGACATCCAGGTCTACATGTTCCTGGAAGCCGCACAGGGCAACCGCCGCGTGAACATCATGCAGGCACCGAAGATCACGATGTTCAATGGTCAGACCTCGACGATCTTCGTGGGCGACATGTCGTTCTTCACGACCGGTCTGCAAGTGCTCAACGTGGGTGGCCAGTTCGTCTACCTGCCGCAGAACACCGCAATCCCGATCGGCCAGGGCTTCAACCCGCAAGGTCAGGGAACGGGGAGTGGTGTCAGCGTGACGGTTCAAGCTGTGATCTCGTCCGACCGCCGGTTCGTCCGTCTGAACCTGACGCCGACGCTGACGGCTCTTGCGAGTGCGAACGTGCCGCTGTTCCCGATCACGACCTTCGTCACACCGGTGTTCGAAGGCGGATCGCAAGGCCAGCCGATCCCGTTCACCCAGTTCTATCAGCAGCCGTCGTTCACGGAAATTTCCGCTCAGACGACGGTTGCGGTGCCGGACGGTGGTACGGTGCTCCTCGGTGGTCTCAAGACGATGGCTCAGGGGCGTAACGAGTTCGGTCCTCCGGTACTCGCCAACGTGCCTTATCTGAACCGATTGTTCAAGAACATCGGGATCGGGACCGAAACCCGCCACGTCATGCTGATGGTGACCCCGCGGATCATCATCAACAGCGAGGAAGAGCTTCGCCAAACGTCCGAGCAGGGTATTGGCGGCAACTAAGAAGTGAATGACGTGCGAAATCGAACCGGATCGGCACTGTCCGATCCGGTTTTTATCTTTTCAGGCTGTTTCAACAGGAAGAACGATCGGGAATTCCTGAGGCTGCAACGCGGGACCGGGCCCGCCGATCAGAGTCGCCATCTGAATGATCGTTCTCAGTCCCGCTTCTTCGATTCGATTGAGTGCTTCGTCGATCGAGACCCATTCACGAGTTCGCTCGCGGAACTCCGGCCAGGTCGGGTGGACGATGGTCACTTCCATGGCGAAGACGCTCACGATATGGCTGCGATCCATTTTTTCGTAGTGATAGCGTCCGAGTGGCACGGGCCGAAACGCGCCGATCAGCCCGGCTTCTTCCCACGCTTCGATTTCCGCGGCCTGAAGAGCAGTATGACCGCGTTCGATCCGTCCTTTGGGAATCACCCATCGTGCTTTTCTTCGGGAGGTGACGAGGCAGATTTGCCCATCACGAAACGGGAGTGCTGCGGCCTGGAGTAGAGAGTCGGGCATTCGTGCCTCACGATTCCATCGAGACTTCCGTATCACTGTAACGTAAAACATCACACGAAGCACATGTGATGGCCATCATATTCACTAATATTTCATGAAAACACAGAGATTTTTATGTCGGCAGAATTGACGGTACGACAGGTCATGCAGCCGGAACCGATCATGGTTGCCCCGGATACGCCGATCCGTGACGTGATGCGGACGATGAACCGGAATCGGATCGGGGCGGTGCTTGTGGTTCGTGCTGAGGGGAAGCTGGTCGGGATCTTCACGGAGCGTGATCTGCTGAAGCGCGTGATCACGGCGATCCCGGGATGGCGTGAGTATCCGGTGTCCGACTGGATGACGGCGGATCCGTACACGATCGCGGCGGATATCGGATGGGACGATGCCGTGGGGATGATGACGAAACTGCGCGTGCGGCATTTACCGGTTATTCATAATGGTAAGTTGATCGGGCTGATTTCATCGCGGGCGCTGATGAACCGCCGGACCGAATTTCTGGATCAAAAGGTTGAGGAGCGCACGCGGGAGTTGAGGCGCGTCAACGAAGAGTTGCAGGTGCGCGATGCGGAGACCGCCTTCAATATGCGTGCGGCGGGTCAATTCCAGAATCTTCTGCTCCTGCCGCATGCGCCACCGGACTGGCCCGATCTGGACTGGGGGATTCATTACGTCCCGGTCGATCATCTCGGAGGCGATTATTACGACTTCTCCACGCCCGACGAGGACCACCTCGGCATTCTGATCGCCGACGCAAGCGGGCACAGCATCCCCGCTGCGATGGTCGCGATCATGACGCGCATCGCCTTTTCGGATATCGCGAACAAGACCACGAATCCTGGCGAAGTTCTCGGCGTGATGAACCATCGGTTGCAGGGATTGTCCGGCGAACGCTTCGTTACCGCCTTCTACGGAATTCTCAACAGAAAAAATCGGATCTTCCGATTCGCCACCGCGGGGCACCCACCGCCACTACTGCTGAGTGGTGCGGATCAGACCGTGCGCACCCTCTCCGCGCAAGGGTTTCTGCTTGGCGTGATGCCCGATGAGGTGTACATCGAAAAGCAGATCGAAATATCAGCGGGCGATCGGCTGGTCTTCTACACCGACGGCGTGACCGAGGCCCGCAACCCGATTGGCGAGCAATTCGAGACCGAACGCCTGATTCAATGCCTGAAGAATCACGGCAACGAACGGTCGAGCGTCGTCCTGAACAAAATCATCGAGTGTCAGAAAGGTTTCTGTGATGGGTACCCCTTTGCCGATGACATCACGCTTTTGACTGTCGGTTTCGGCAAATCGGAAAAGACGTAATGGTGCGTTGATCGTCGAATCAGGATTCGATTCCCCAACGTGATGAAATGTTCACCGGGATCGCGAGCTGATCGCAGATCCGCAAAACCACGAAGTCGATCAGGTCTTCGATCCGCTCCGGTCGCTGATAGAACCCTGGCATCGCCGGTAAGACCACGGCCCCGGACTCCGTCAGCGCCGTCATATTCCGCAGTTGGATCAGGCCCAGCGGTGTTTCCCGTGGCACCACAATGAGCTTGCGCCGCTCCTTCAGATGAACATCCGCCGCCCGCTGGATCAAATTCGTCGAAAGCCCGCTCGCGATCGCGGAGAGGGTTCCCATGCTGCACGGGCAGATCACCATTCCGGATGTGGGAAACGATCCGCTGGCGGGTCCGGCCGAAAAATCGCGGTAGTGATGGTAAACCAGTTTCCCGGTAGCGGGTGCGGCGGCGCCCAGCAATCGTTCCAGTTCAAAGGAATTGAGCGAAATCTCGCGATCGATCTCTCGTCGAAAAACTTCCACGGCAGACGGGCTGATGATGAGGTGCACCTGAACATCCGCCTCCAGCAAGACCTGGAGCAAACGGACTCCATAGAGCGATCCGCTTGCGCCGGTCATCGCGACGACCACAACTTTCTCAGACATCCGCACTCTCCAAGCCCTATGCAACGGGTCGTTTTTATGACACAATCACCTTAGCGGTTCGATCGGATTTCTTTCCAATCAGTTTAGTCGTTATGTTCTGTTTCCCATTGATCGCTCTGGTGTTCGCCAATTTCTCCGAAAAACCTCACCCGGTTCTGTCGCCCGGCGGAAACTGGAAACTCGACGTTTTGGTCACGCAGAATGGCGCGAAATATCAGGGCATCGTGCTGGATGAATCCTCGGCCGGTGTACGCTTCCGCGTCGTGCGCCGGCCGCCCGGTCGGGCCACGGTCACTCTGACCACGTACTTCCAGAAAAACGAAGTCGATCAGATCATCAAGATCACAGACGCCGAGCGGCAGACCATCAAAGCCAAACTCGCAGAACTTGATCCCACGGGAGCCGGCGAACGCCAGCGAATGGAGGATCTCGAGCTCAAGCCGACGGACTGGCTCGGCGAACCGAACCGCGCAAAAAAATATGTCTCTGAACAGTTCATTCTTAAATCCTCCGCCTCCGACGAAATCACCCGCCGCGCCGCCGTCCGGCTCGAACAGATTTTCACCGCCTACGCCCGATTCCTCCCGCCTCGCGTTCAACCCAAAACCGATCGTGCGCTGACGATCCTCCTCGCACCGGACAAAGCCGAATATCAGCGCCTGCTCAATCACGTGAGCGAACCGGTTCTCAACCCCGCGCTCTTTGACGCCGAGCGCAATCAGATCATCTGCGGCTCCGATCTCCGCCGGCTCGGCCAGGATCTCGCCGCCGCGCGGATTCACAACGTTCAGCAACTGGCGCAACTCGATCGATACGAAGCCGATATTCGAAAGCTCTACAAAGACAGCAGACTCGAACGCGAGCGGCATCTCTCGATCTCTTCCGCTCAGCGAAAGAAAATCTGGGCGGTCGAAGCCGCCAACGAATCCAAATTCAACGAAACCACCGCCCGACTGTTTTCGCTCCTCTATCACGAAACGTTTCATGCTTATGTCACGAATTTCGTTTATCCGCCACTCGACAGAACGAGTGTTGAGGCGGGGAAAGGTGTGGGAGAACTCCCGCATTGGCTCAACGAAGGCCTGGCACAGATCTTTGAAACGCCGATTCTTGATGGTGGCGAACTACGCGTCGGGCATGCCGACCGTGAACGACTCGCCCGCGCCAAAGAACTGGTGGAGAAAAAGCAATTCCTTCCGGTCAGCGAGCTGGCACGCACGAGCGGTCAGGCCTTTAAGGTCTTGCACTCGATCCAAAAATCCTCCGCCGATCGGATCTACCTGACCGCCTGGGCAACGACGTTTCATATCGTCTTTGAAAAGCGACTGCTTGGCACGAAAAAGTGGGATCAGTACCTGATCACGGTCAACAGTGGCGGCGATCCCGTCACGGCACTCGAAAACTTGCTCGGCATGCCGCTCGAAACGTACGATCAGCAGCTGGCCACTTATATCAGTCGTCTCCGTCCTGACGGTTCTTTGTTCCCGAAAAAATGAAATCCTTTTCCAGAAGTTTTTCCAGTTTCACACAAACGTTCAGACAGCTAAACTGATTGAAGTTTTTGACTGTTGAAGGTAATGGGGAAGATCATCCTATGTCGATCTCGATCACTTGCACCGGATGCGATTCCGTTTATCCCGTTGGCGAAAATCTCATTGGCAAAACCATCCGCTGCAAAAAATGCGGCGAAATGATGCCTGTCGAGGCGCCAGCCAAACCGGCTGCTCGAGTCGAGGAAGACATGGAACGTCCTCCGCGCCGTTCCCGGTCGAGTGTTCGAGTTGACGAAGACGAAGCGGACGAAACGCCCCGTCGATCCTCACGCCGTCAGCCTGTCGAAGATGATGACGACGAGCGCCCCGCTTCCCGATCGAGACGCCGAGCCGAAGTGGAAGACGACGAGGAAGAGGACGATCGTCCCCGGCGCTCGCGCCGTGGCGCGGCCAGCGAACCGAAATCGAAAATGCCGTTGATTATCGGCGGAGTACTCGCGTTTCTGCTGATCGCCGGCGGCGTAGGCGCAGCCGTATACTTCTCGGGCGGCGATGAAGACGAACCCGAAAACCAACTGGCGTTGAACAATCTGCAACAGCAACCGATCGCACAACCCAAAACACCCCCCACAACGGAACCGGGTAGCAATACCAGCAAACCACCAACACCCGCACCAAAGCCGAACACACCTGAAACGAGCGTTCCGGAGAAGAAAAACGAGCCGAACGAGGTGATTACGAAGACGACACCCACTCCAACTCCGGCAATAAAAACGACTCCGGACAATACCGTTCCAATGGCTCCCGTTTTCACAGGTCGTGGTTCGACGAAAACCGGTGGATCACTGGACATGCCCGATCGGCTGAGCCCGCTGAATCTCGATCGAGTGAAGAGATCGTCTGTCTTTCTCAAAACAGAAACCGATACGAGCATCAGTAACGGGAGTGGATGGCTTGGGCTTGAATCAAATCTGATCATCACGAACGCTCATGTACTCGGAATGAAGGTCCCGAATAGCCCGGAGCCAAAGAAATTGACGGCGTACCTGAATGCGGGTACGCCGGATCAGATCGAAATTCCTCATTCCAAATTGAAGATTCTGGCCGTTGATCGGCAGATGGATTTGGCAATCATTCGCGTTTCAAGCATGCCGAATATGCCTTCTCCCTTGAAAGTTCGATTGTCTTCGACTCTTCGTGAAACCGAGACCGTGTACACCGTTGGATTCCCGCTGGGTTCAGATTTTTCCACAGTTGTCGGCCAGACACGAAAGGAACCCTCGGTGAGTGTCAGAACCACCTCAGTCGCGGGATCTCAAGCGGATGATTATGGCCAGATCATCAGTATGAAACTTGAAGGCGGTGTGAATCCGGGCAATTCTGGAGGTGCTGTCGTCGACACCAACGGGGAAGTCGTGGCAGTCGTGGTGGCCATGTTTGGCGGTGGTGCGAAAGGCAACTATATTGGTCTGGCGATTCCCACCGAATATGTCAACGGGCTGGCAGCAGGCCGCGTGTCCAAAATCAACTACGGAATTCCATATCGGGAAGGAGACAAAGTCAAGGTACCGATCACAGCTGACGTACTGAATCCTTTCAACAAGTCGATCGACATCCAGATCCGTGGCTGGATCGGTGATATCACTGCTCGATATCGCCTGCCCGGCAAGGAACCGTCTGTGGCTGAACCGAACGATGCCGGCAGTCACAACGTTCGTCTCACCTATGATCCTGCAACCAAGACTGCCACAGGTGAGCTTGCCTTCCCCAATGCACCCGCTGGACGAACCTATTGGGCGCAACCGTCTTATTCAAATTACCTCACTTTCTATCGGATGCCGGGCACCAAAATCCCCATGGATGGCCCGCCGGTGGAGAAGATTCCCATAA
The DNA here is from genome assembly GCA_041742055.1 of Limnoglobus sp. GTDB lineage: Bacteria > Planctomycetota > Planctomycetia > Gemmatales > Gemmataceae > Limnoglobus. The sequence continues at coordinate 143,187 of JBGSJI010000012.1, forward strand.
AACTCGTCTCCAATCCCAAACAGGGATCCCGTCGCGCCGTCACGCTCTCCAACAGCAGCGACCTCACAGAGGAAATGGAAGGTGAAGGTGAAGATAAGGAAGATAAGATCCTGATCAAAACAACACTGAAGGTAAGTGAAAGTGTCGAACAACCAGACAAGACGGACGGCGCGCAAGCCGCACGACTCAGGCTCCGATTCGAATCGATCAACCTCAGTGCGGAACGATTTGGCGGTGTACAGCAGCAGGACATCATTAACAAAAAGAATCAGGAGGAATTGAATAAATTCATCAAGGTTGCTGAGGCTTATGGCGCATTGAATCGCTTCGGGGAAATGTACAAATACTCAGTTGGCATCAATGGTGTCGCGGACCCGTTGATCAATTTTCTTGTCGGCGCATTCACCAATGATGCCTTGGAGTCCTTACAGGCCACCTCGCTGCCAATGCCAAATCGTGATGTCAGACCTGGTGAAACATGGGAAGCGACCAAGGACATCCGACTTTACCTTTACTCACAGTCAGAGGTAACCGCTCCGGATTCGAGTGGACGTATCAGAATTCAACAGCCAAAGCCCCGCGAATACAAATACCGTGATCAGATCACTTACACTTATCTGGGTGTGCGCGAGCGCGGCGGTCGTAAAGAAGCCGTAATTAAGGTGGTCGGAAAATCGATTCAGGCACCAGGAGTCAAGCAGACGGTTTCAGGTGAAGTCTCTGGTATTGCCTGGGTCGAAATTGATACTGGCGTCGTTGTTGAAGCGACGATCAAGAAAGTGTTTGAACTCGACACTTCAAGTGCCGGGACAAAAAAACGTGTTACCGGCGTGAATGAGTACAAGATTTCCCGCGGATATGCACAATAAACCATCATGATCCCCATTGGCCGGGAAGGGTTGATCCTTCCCGGCCTTTTTTTCTTGATCGAGCAGAAGCCCAATGCCGGACCCGATCCTTCTCCGCTGCCCTCATTGCCAGCATGCACTCCAGATCCCCGAGGAGTTTCTTGGTCAGGTGGTGACCTGTCTGCAGTGCCGCGGGCCGTTCCGTGCTCCGACCGTGACCAATGGCGTACTGGGGCAACCCGAACTTCTCCCGAAGAAACCCCGAATCCCCGCCCGGCTGTTCATTCCCACCTACGGCCTCCTGCTGCTGGGTTTCGCCGGGTTGCTCATCAACGTGTACCTGGCCATTTGGATGAGTGCGGAGCCGAAGGCGGCGATGAAATTCGCGGAAGCGAATCTCTTCTTCATGCTTGAAACAGATCCGAAAGCCGTCGACGGTAAGGACAAATCGGCACCACAAACACCGGAAGAAGCGAAGGCCCGCCGCGATGAACTGGCGGAAAAACAGGAGAAACTCACTCGCGATGTCGCCGAAAACGTCTCAGTTTCCGGAATGATCCGGATCCGCATCATCTTTGCGATCATCAGCGCCGGAGTGCTGATGGGCGGCTTCTGCTTCGCGCTTCGCCGGGGGTATTACCTGGCCTTTGCTTCGTGTGCGCTCTCCGCGGTCAATTCCCCCGACATCGGCTGCTGTTTTGTGGGCGTGGTGGTCGGCATCTGGGGTTTCATGATGCTAATTTCGGACGAAGGCCGGGTTCATTTCCGGATAAACTGATCATTATTTCACTGTGAACATGAATGCACATATCTGATTAACCGAGTACTCCGCCACGTACATGAGCAGCAGGTGGCGGAGTCCTCGACAACAATTTGCCATTTGTCAAGAAAAAGCAGAACTGACTGGTGGAATCATGTGCCAACCGGATTGGTCAGCGTGCCGATCCCGTCGATCGTGATCGAGACCGAATCGCCGGGTTTGAGCATGAAGTCGTCGGGCGGAACGATGCCGGTTCCCGTAAGCAGTAGTGCGCCGTGCGGGAATTCGTTTTCTTTTCCGAGCCATTCCACGAGTTCTTTGGGTGATCGGGCCATCATCGCAAGGCTGGTATTGCCTTGGAATGCGACTTGGTCCGAGCGATGTATCACGAGCGTGATCGTGGTCTCTTCGAGTTTGGGCATGTCGACGACGGGCGTGATCAGAGGGCCGATGGCGCAGGATTTGGAGTAGATTTTCGCCTGCGGAAGATAAAGCGGATTCTCGCCTTCGATATCGCGAGCACTGACATCATTTCCGATTGTATAACCGATGATGCGCAGATCGGACGAAACGACGAGCGTGAGTTCGGGTTCGGGTACACTCCAGGCGCTGTCAGCGCGAACGCGGATCGGCTCACCCGGATTCACGACGCGCTCGGGCGTGGCCTTCATGAACAACTCGGGCCGCGGTGCGGAGTAGACTTTGTCATAAAACTGCGCCGCACCGACTGATTCTTCCTGACGCGCGATCTTACTTCGTTTGTAGGTGACACCCGCCGCCCAGATTTCCTGGCGATCAATCGGTGCAAGATACTTCAGGTTGATCGCCAGTTCCGGTGCGATGGCGGGATCAACCAGGCTGCGAGCAGTCTCACAGGGGTTGGGTAATGCCAGCAGGTCAGCCAGACAGCGCACCGTCGGGTGGCGCGAGACGCTCAGCGGGATCGCCAGATCACCTTCAACCATCACTACGGTTACGGCACCGCTGGGCCTGCGAACTTTTCCAAACTGCATGATGCACCTGATAAATGGATTCACTGTGATTTAGGAATCAAGATACCGCTGGAGAAGCGACCAGCAATTGCCGGGATCCCGAATTGATTGTTCGATGAGAGAAATCTGTTCTTCCGTGACGGGAATCCCCTCTCCAGCATTCGGTTCAACAGGCACAAGGCGCTTAACAATCTCGTGAATCAATTCTGGCACGCCATCGCCACGAATAGCAGAAACACGGATCATCTCAGAATCAAGGGAATGGGATCGAGGATCGTCGGCTTTGTTGACGACGACCAGAGAGCCATCCTGTTCGGGCCACACCGGTTCGTCCGCACTCCCATCGATCAGCCAGACGACGAGGTCAGCTCGTTTCATCAGTTCTCGGGCTCGTTGAACGCCTTGCCCTTCGAGCGATTCTTCCGCGTGTCTCAATCCTGCGGAATCGACCAGTTGAATCGGCCAGCCTTCAAAAACCAGATGTGTTGACACAAGATCGCGAGTCGTCCCCGCAACCGGAGAGACGACACTTCGCTGATACCCCGCCAGCGCATTGATGAGCGAACTTTTCCCGACGTTCGGCGGTCCGGCGATGAGGACGGTCCACGGTTCAATGAGATGACGGCCGACCGGGATCAGCTGCGCCTTACGCTGGAGTGTCTCTTGTGATTGCGATTCAAGACATCGCAAGAGATCGCGGCAAAAGGCACCGTGTTGCTGATCCAGAAGGATCGAAGCGGTCCGAACTGTGCGTGCCAGCGCGAGCGGATTGATCGCGATTTCTTCAGATGACACATTCTGCAAACCGTATTCGACGAATGTCCTGATCAGCCAGCGGACGACGTGAACACCCCCGTGACAATGAATTTCGATCACCAGTTCTGGAACAATCTGCTTCACGGCAACGAGAACTTCGTCGCCGATGGTACCAAACCAGGTCTTGCCGATGACCGGATTGACCGGGAGCGAACGATTGCCAGCGGTCTGGAAACATTTGTGCAGAGCATTCCAAGCATCGGAACCGCGCAGCTCCAGCACTGCGATCGCACCGGGTCCGGGCGGGGTCAGAAGCGAGACCGTCGTCATGGCATCGCCTCGGCTGCGAGGCGTATTCCTTCGAGTGTTAATTCGGGAACATGGATTACAGGCTGATCCAATTCCGGTTCCAGGAGATGGGCATCCCCACCTGTCAGAATGATTCTCAAGCACTCCATGTGCTCCGCCATGGAATAGGACGACCGCAGCATGATCACCGCACCCGCGATGGACCAGTAGATTCCGCTTCGAATCGCATCACTCGTGTTCTCGCCCGGCAGTATGCTTGCCGGTTCTGTGAATTCCACTTCGGGGAGTTGAGCGGTCCCGCGGATGAGTGACCGGGCCATCAGCCGAAAACCCGGCAGGATCGCTCCTCCACGGAATTCGCCCCGATCCGAGATGAGATTGAGAACGATCGTCGTGCCGGCTTGAACAACCAACAACGGGCCTGGACCGTGGAGCGCGAGAGCCGCCAACGAGGCGCAAAGCCGGTCCAATCCCACGGAATCAGGTTCATCGATTCGAAGATCAAGAGGGATTTGCAGGCGGTTGCCGATCACATCGCAGGTGTGATTTTTGGATTTGATCCACGCAACAAAACGGTTCAATCGTTCGGGGTGAACGCTCACAATCGCCCAATGAAGCGGGTGACGTCCGTGGTTCTCCACCGCCTGATCCCATTCAGCAACATCATCACCCAGAGCTGTTATTTCGTTCACGCACCCGTTCCGGCACCAACCCCACTTCATTCGAGTATTGCCGATATCGACAACAATATCCGGCTTCATGACGTCGATTCCCGAATCGCTTTTTCGAGCGGGAACTCAATCGGCTTGCGACGTGCCAGTTCTTCCACTTCTTGCTTTTTGAGTTCCGAGATCGCCAGCGCGACACGACTGACGAGTTGCGCTAACCCTTGCCCGGTGACGGACGATATCAACAGCACCTCCTGATTGAACTCGCGGGCAAGTTGATCTCTCACGAGTTCCGAATCCGTCAACTCTGCCTTGCTCACGCAGAGAATTTCCGGCTTTTCGGCAAGCGGCAAACTGTAGAGGCTGAGTTCATTTCGAATGGTGCGATAATTCTGAACCGGATCGCTTCCATCTGTTGGGAACGGCTCGACCAGATGCACCAGCAATCGTGTCCGTTCGACGTGTCTCAGGAATTCATGACCAAGGCCAATCCCTTGTGCCGCCCCTTCGATCAAACCTGGCAGATCCGCCATCACGAACGCGTGATCACCGCTGATGTTTACAATTCCGAGGTTTGGTGTTTTGGTCGTGAACGGGTAATCCGCGATCTCCGGCGTTGCACGGCTAAGCCGGGAGAGCAATGTGGACTTCCCCGCATTCGGGAAACCGATCAGCCCTACGTCTGCGATGACTTTAAGTTCGAGAGTAATCCATCGTTCTTCGCCGTCGTCTCCGGGTCCGAACTGGCGCGGCGTACGATTGGTGGCAGTAGCGTAGTATTTGTTCCCGCGGCCGCCCTTCCCGCCCTTGCCGACCGTAACTTCATCACCGACCTCGACAAGATCCTTGAGAATATTGCCTCGATCGCGATCGCGCACGATCGTTCCCGGAGGCACGGGAATAATCAGATCATGAGCGTCTTTGCCGGCGCAGAGCGCACCGCCGCCAGGCTCGCCAGGCTTGGCTTTCCAGTGTTTCTTCGTGGTGAGTGGAGCGAGATTGTCAGCGTTCGCAACCGCTCGTACGATCACCGATCCGCCGTCGCCACCATCACCGCCATCAGGTCCGCCACGCGGAACGTACTTCTCACGCCGGAACGAGACCATCCCCCGCCCACCATCGCCGCCGCGCACATACAACTCAACACGATCGACAAACATAAATGTCCTTTACATCCGCTCCACGGTGCGGATCCCCAACAGATTGAGTACCTGCTTGATCACACGTCCCACAAGATCTACCAGCACCAACCGACTGTTTTTCAATTCGTCCGTTTCCGCTTTCAGAACCGGGCAGGCGTCGAAAAACGTACTGTAGCTCTTGGCCAGATCCCACAAATACGAAGTCAGATAGTGCGGATGATATTCCGCGGCCGCCGCTTCGATCGCCTCGGGTAACTTCAGAAGTTGCACCACTAACGCACGCTCCTGCTGTGTAGTGATTAACACCCTTGGTGATTTCTCATGAAAAGACGATTCATCGATTTCACCTTTGCGGAAGATAGCACGACATCGTGCATATGCATATTGGATATAGGTGGCAGTGTTTCCTTCCGTGGCCAGCATCTTGTCATAATCGAAGATGTAATCCGTCGTTCGATTTCCGCTTAAGTCCGCATACTTCACCGCACCGTAACCCACGGCCTCCGCGATGGACCGTTTGACATCATCCGTCAGTTCCGGGACGTCGTGCCCTTTACTCTTGCGATCTGCGTAGCTCTCCTCGTACTTCTTCAATCCGAGTTCCGCTGCCTCATCGAGCAGTTTCGCAAGCTCAACCGTTCCGCCATCCCGCGTTCGATAGGGCTTTTTGTCTCTTCCCAGTATCGAGCCAAATGGAATGTGTTGGAAGTCGATCGACGAATATCCCCAGCGTTTCGCATTCGCAAACAATGTCTTGAAGTGCAACGCCTGGCGTGCATCAACGACATAAAGCATTGCATCCGGATTCCACGTTTCCGCCCGGTACTTGATTGTCGCCAGATCGGTCGTCGTATAAGTAAACGCTCCGTCTCGCTTGCGAATCAGCGCGGGCGGTTCTTCATTCTTGGCCTCCGCCTCGTCCTTTGGGATGTTTCCCTTTGCATTCGGCACGACGACCGCGCCGTTGCTTTCGATAGCGATCTTCTTTGCCAGCAAATCTTCGACGATTCCCGGCAGCATTTCGTGATAGAAACTCTCGCCCAGCGCGTGATCAATCGTGACATCAAGGCGTTCATATATCGGCCGAAGCATCTCAAGGCACGCCGGCATGAATAGTTTCCACAATCCGACGTTTTCAGAATCCCCCGCATGGAGTTTGGCAGTCTCCATCCGACAGGCGTCCATGATGTCACCGCCGGCGGTTTCGTCATCGTCGTCACTTGTCTTCGCCAGATTTCGGACGTGTATGTAAAGCCGAGCAAGCTCCGTGACAGGATCGGCATCATAAGCTGCATCGTTACGATGATGCTTGTATCCGTAAATGAGAATCCCGAACTGCGTGCCCCAATCGCCGAGGTGATTATCACTGATGACCGTGTGGCCACAGAATCGCAGGATTCGCACGAGCGAATCGCCGATGATCGTGCTTCGGAGGTGTCCGACATGCAGCGGTTTGGCGACGTTCGGCCCACTCAAATCGATGACAAATGTTTTGGGATTCGCGACCGCTGACACACCCAATCGTTCATCCTTCGCCATCATGCCGACGCGACTCGCGAGAAAATCCGCATTGAGCCTCAGATTGATAAAACCCGGCCCCGCAACGCTCGCCGATTCGATCAGTTCATTCGATGGCAACATGCCGACGATCGCTTTGGCCAACTCCTGCGGTTTCTGACCGACCGCCTTCGCGAGCGCCATCGCAAAATTCGCCTGATAATCGCCATGGTCCGAATTCGTTGTCGGCTTGATCATCGCCAGATAATCGCCCACCTTCGCGCGATCGGGCGAAAGCTCGATCAGGATCGGCTCGAACAGTTCTCGAATCGCAAGCGCCAGACTCATCCGTTGTTCCCAAAATACGAATCGGCCGGTCGACCTCTCCACCTGAGAAATCGACAGGCCAATACTAAGATTCTACGAACTTTCTGAAGGTTCGTATTAATCGATCTCCTGCTTCCAGTCCACGGGCTTGGCATCGGCCCAGACTTCCTCAAGCCGGTAATAGTCTCGGGTATCGGCGTCGAACACATGAACGAGCACGTCGCCATAGTCCTGCACGACCCACTTGCTGGCTTCGTAGCCGTTCACACCGATTCGCTGATCGCCGACCGCACGAAGAGCGGCGTCGACTTCCTCGACAATCGTGTGAATCTGCCGTCGGCTGTTCCCCGTTGCTAAGACGAAGTAATCGAACTCGGTGGTGATGTCACGCAGGTCGAGAACTTCGACGCGATCGCCTTTGTTCTCGCTGGCGACTTTCGCGGCAATGCAGGCTCGTTGAAGAGCGCTGGGAATCTGAGCGGAAGGGGGTTGGGAAGCGACCGTCGCTCCCAAATGAGTGGGGATCGGCATGGCGACGTTGTTCAAGTGGCCTCCTTCGGTGTTGTGATCCAACACAGGGGCCGTTTCTGACGCAGCCAATCGCGGTAGGGATTTGCTGAGTGCGTGGTGACAACCCTCGTTGAATCTGAAAACTTACGAAGCTGGCAGTTCCGGGGCAACAGCAACCGAACTACCTATTGGAATCATCGATCCATTTGAAAGCAAAATCAACAGAGAAAACCGATTTCATTCAGAATTTTTCAGGTGTTCAACGGACACTCAACAGACAGAACGGTTCGGTACTGGTACATTGAATCCAGATTATTCCGCGAGAAATCAGCCCATGAACCGTGTATTGATCGGCCCCGCTCCGCTTCGCGAGATTCCCGACGCCTACGTCCCGATCCTCAAAGCGGCGGGTCTCGAGCCGGTCTTCGGGCCGGTCACTCCCAAGTTGACTGAAGTCCAGGTCGCGGAACTGCTTCCCGGTTGCGTGGCGTCGCTGGCGGGGTCGGAACCGTATACGCCTTCGATCATCGCAGCGGCGGCCGAAAAAGGGTTGAAAGTCATCGCTCGCGCGGGCGTGGGCTATGACGAAGTCCACACGGCCGCCGCCACGGAACACGGCGTCGCCGTCACGATCGGTGCCGGTTCGAATCAACTCGCCGTAGCTGAACACACATTCATGATGATCCTGGCTCTGGCCCGCAAACTGATTCTCCAGCATCACGAAACGAAGACCGGGAAATGGCCTCGTAAAGCCAACGAACCGATCCGCGGCAAGACCCTCGGAGTCATCGGCGTCGGCCGGATCGGACGTGAAGTGATCCGCCTCGGCCACGCCTTCGGCATGAATCTCATCGCCTCGGAAATTCTTCCGATCGAACCGTTTCTGGCGCAATACGGTGCCCGGCTTGTGAGCGCCGAAGAAGTCTTCGCTCAGGCCGATTACATCACCTTGCATACGCCCATGACGCCGATCACCGAACACATGGTCAACGCACGAACGCTTGGACTGATGAAGCCAACTGCGTTTCTGATCAACACGTCGCGCGGACCTGTGATCAACGAAGCTGATCTGTTTCATGCGCTCTCCAATCGCTTACTCGCGGGTGCCGCGCTCGATGTCTTCGAAAAAGAACCGGCTCGAACCAATCCGCTTTTTGAACTCGAAAACGTTCTGCTTACCGCCCATACCGCGGGCGTCGATACGAAAAGCATCTGGGATATGGCAGCCTATGCCGCTAACGCGATCGTCAAACTTTTGACGCATGAATGGCCAGAGGAGTGGGTCGTCAATCCCGAAGTCCGGTCCCGGTTCGAATCCCGATAAATCGTTACCCTCACGTTTCCGGTGTCGTTATGCTTCTCAATCGTCGCCATGTACTCTCGATTCTGGCTGCTGGACTGGGTGCCCCGTTTACTCAAGGTCAAGTTAATAAGCCCAAGCGGATTCTGTTGCGATCGTCATGGCAAACCGTCAATATCGGGGATATCGCTCATACACCGGGCATGTTGACCCTACTCGAGAAACATCGGCCCAACGATACCGTCACACTTTGGCCGAACACGCTCGATCGGTCCGTCGAGACACTGCTGAAAAATCGATTTCCCAAGCTCACAATTGCGAAAACGGCCGAAGAGAAACGTGAGGCGTTGAACGAGTGCGACTTTTTTCTTCATGGGTCAGGCCCGGGATTGGTTGGTGCCAAAGAGGCGGCGATCGCACAAAAAGCAGGTAAGCCTTATGGCTTTGCGGGAGTGACGCTCAGCGATGCGGAACTCATGAATCATCGCGAACTGCTGGCCGGCGCGAAGTTCGTCTTCACACGCGACACCGACTCGCTTGCGGCACTCAAGAAGACCGGGATCAACGGTCCGACGATGGCATTCGGTCCGGATGCAACCTTCGCACTCGATCTTCGTGACGATACGGCCGCTGGCAAGTTGCTTGCCGAGCACAAGCTGACGAAGGGAAAATTCCTCTGTGCCGTCCCACGATTGCGCTGGACGCCTTATTGGGAGATTCATCCCGAACGCACGAAGCCGAATCCGGAGCGGATCGCGGTCAATGAGAAATATGCCGAACCGGATCATGCGAAGATGCGCGAAGCGATTATTGACTGGGTGCGTGATCGAAAGCAAAAAGTGTTTCTTGTCCCGGAGATGACTTATGCCGTTTCCCGGCTCAAGCCACTCCTGTTCGATCCGTTGCCAGATGATATCAAGCCGGAAGTCGCCGTCATGAACCGTTACTGGCTCACGGCGGAGGCCGCCAGCGTCTATGCCAGTGCCGCGGCGATCATCAGCTTCGAGATGCATTCGCCCATCATTGCACTGGCAAACGGCACACCTGCCGTCGTATTACGACAACCAACCGATACACGTAAAGGACAAATGTGGCGTGATGTCGGTCTCAAGGACTGGATTTTCGAAATTGACGACTCGACGGGAAAGCAGATCGCCGACCGGCTGTGTTCGATTGGCGCTGATATGCCAATAGCTCGTAAAAAAGCCGACAAAGCAAGACGGTTCGCTCAGGAAAAGATGGCGGCCATGATTGCTGCGATCGGGTAATGGAACTATTCAGGCAGCTTGCCATCTGGTGTCATTTTGTCCACGACTTTGGGAAGATATTTCGCCAATTCTTCCGCAAGCTGGGCGTTCGATAATCCCGTCGATTGGGACATCTCCTCCATTTTCTCATCACCGATGACTTCTTGCATATGTTTTGCATCAATCGCTTGGTTAGGACCGCTTCCAACCCAGGAACCAAAGATATCTCCCTGACCCTTTTCCTGAAACTGCTTCATGAGTTCGCCGAGCGGTCCGCCACCCGAAGTCGCGCCTTTTGCCATTCCTTTCATCAAACTGCCCGTAATGGCGTCCATGACTTTCGCTTTTGTGCTACCGCTGAAAAAGCTCAGAATAAACTGGATAATTCGGAACATCTCTGATCTCCCGAGTCAATCAGGTAAAATGTGAAACGTACTTTTGGTTTATAGGCCATCGGGTTTCCGCAAATGTTCTTTTCACTCGCTGTCGTTGCGATTCTGATTTTCCAATCCGCGGGTTTTGCCGCCGATCCTTTACGCTTGACAACTGATGGCAGTTTCAAACAGCACCTCACATGGTCACCCGACGGGAAGCAATTCCTTTTCACTCGAATTCATGAAGGCAAGATGTCACTCTGGACCATGACTTCATCGGGAAAGGATCTCAAACGCCTGCTGCCCAATCATGTCATGCCGCATTTTGACGGAAGCTGGTCTCACGACGGGAAACGAATTGTCTACGTTTATGATGAACTTCAGGGGACCGATGGCAAACTCCGGATTCATACCTGCCTTGCGGACGGATCCAACGACAAGACTCTGATTCCCCATAAGGCCTTTGAAGAATCGCCGCGTTTTTCACCGGATGACAAGTTCATCCTCTGGGTGAGTACCCGCGATGGGAACCCGGAGTTGTACACGGTGAACGACAAAGGAGAACAACAGGTCCGGCTGACCAATGAGATAACTTCCGATCTGCATCCGGCCTGGAGTCCGGATGGAAAGACGATCGTCTTTTCGAGTTCCCGATCGGGCCGTCAGAAGATTTATCGCATGAATGCCGACGGCTCCGAGATCCGCAAGCTGACAACGGGGGATTATCTGGATCATTGGCCGACGTTCCGGTCTGACGGAAAATGGATCGCTTACGTATCCCGAAAATCAGGAAATGCTGACATTTGGGTCATGAAGCCAGACGGAAGCGAACAACGAAATCTCACTTCAAATTTCGCACAAGATACAAGCCCCGCATGGAGTCCGGATGGAAAGTCGATCGCGTTCGTCTCAACACGCGATGGCGGAAGCGACATTTATCAATTGACGTTCGATCAACACTAATCATTTCTTCGTCGCCAGGATCGGAAGCGGTGAATCGAAGTGGCCTGATTCGTAACGTGAGAGCAGGCGACGGTAGTAAGAATTCCGGTGATCAAGCTGAATGAGTTCGCGAGCGATATCGATCGCCGGTGCACGTTTCTGATTGCGGAAATACGCTTGGGCGAGCACTTCTTTATGCCAGCGGATCTGCGGTTCGCGCTTTTCGGCATCGATCGCAAGAGTTAATGCCGTTTCACGCTCTCGCAGACAACCCGACGCGATCCACGATGCGGTGGCCTTCAACCAGGCGCTGTACGGATGCGCGTCACGCAATCGCGCGAGCGAGTTCCAGGATTGTCTGAAGAGAGCATCGGCACGATCGACTTCGCCGGCACGATCAAATGCCGGAATCAAATCCATCACGATTTCCGCATGGCCCGGCATGATCTCCAGAATCGCTTTTGAATCTTGCATCGCGGGTTCGATTTTTTTCTGCTCAATCGCGACACGCACCCGACTCGCACGGATCTTCATCGGTACGGACAGATACCCCACACCGTCGACGAACACGATATTGGGTGTCTTGAGCAGGAAATGGACATTGCGCTCGATGGCTTTCGCGGAGTACTCGAAATCTTCAAGCAAGTGAGCCGCACGCGCGAGCGTATTCCACACATTCCCTCGCCACGGAGTCCAGTACCAGGCGCAGCGCTTCGTCGATTCGCTGGCGGTGCGAATATCCTCAAGACTACCCAGTTCGCACAATTCATGGAGGAAACGACCGCGTTGCTGCGCATCGCCTAAAGCAACACGATGCGCCAGTTGGATTCGCCGGTTTCCTTCGACACGATCATTCCCAGCGATAAGCGATCGACCTGACAAATAGAGCAGAATCGGATTGTTCGGGTACTGTCGCCAGGCCTGTAAATAGACATCCGCCGCCACTATCGGTCGCTCACGTTCCCTGTAAAAATCGCCCAACTCACGAGCGATTGCGAATGTCTCATTGGTTGAAAAGAGCCAGGATCGCGGACCGTCATTTTGTGATTGAGAAAGCTGCCGAATGACGGAGGGAGTGTGAACGATGTCATTCGAGTCCCGGCTCCAAATCTTAACTGCGGATCGCAGATGCGATTCAACGCCGTCCCAGTCTTCCGTCCGTCGTGCCAGTGCCGCCAGTGCAAGGCGCCTTTGAACTTTTTGAGCGAGCGAATCCTGTCGTGCGAATCGCGGATCTTTGATCTGCTCCTCCAGAATGGCTCGCGCCTGTTTCGCTTCGTCCGTTTTCGGCTTGCCGAATAAGAGGCGGAAAACCCGGCGCATCGTGGCACCGGGTGCTTCCGGCGGGAGCGCAAGCGATTTGCGATAGGTGTACCAGATCCCGCGAGCCGCATACGCATCCTCGTTGAAGAGAAGCTCAAACGGTTCCGGTTCGGCGGCGAAGGTATCGTTGCGTTGTTCGAGTTGATCGATCACGATCCCGGCGTGCTCGGCGGCGAGGTCAAAATAGCCCGAACGCAATTCCGCCCGGAGCAACTCGCGGACGAGATACGGATCCTCCGCAAACGCTCGCGTCATGAGTCGCTGAAAGAGCTGCACCGCATCATCTTTGAGCCCCATCTGAGCGAGCACGCGCCCCTTTCGCATCTGATAGTATTGTCGAGACCGCCGATCATCCTCATCGTCAATCTCTTTGGCAAGCCGTCCCTCACCCATCACATTCAGGACTTCATTGAACATCAACCGACCGGCATAGACATCGGCGAGTAATCTCGGTTGAGCATTTCGTTCCCTGAGCAATTGAATCCCTTCGAGCGGGTGGCCGTTGAGAAACATCGCCAGCCCCGCCTCCGCACTCTGCTCGCGCGTTCCTTCCGAAGCGATTCTCCGCATCCCGGTTAGAGTTTCCTGTTCACCCTTGAGATCGTTCGCTTTGTGATATCGAAACAGATTCAATCCCAGATTGGGCCACGACTGGAGCGGGTTCGGTTCACTGGCCAATTCGTTCCAAGCTCCGGAGTCTTCCAGAAGCGAAGGCAAAAGCGTTGATGTGGATCCGCCGGATTGCTTTCGCAAGAGCTGAATCGCATCTGAACTTTGAGATCGCAAATGCAGAACAATTGCGAGCGCCGACCGCGCGGATGCGCCGACTTGCCCCGGGCGGTCAGTCAGTTGTTTGATAACGGAAGCAGCTCGATCGAGCTGGTTCAACTGATCATAGAAAAGAGCGAAATCGAGCCAGGATTCCGGATTCGTGCTGGTCAGACCGAGTTGGACCACCGCCTCAGCTTCAGCGTCTTTGCGATCAAAGAGCAGCAGCGGAACCCGATCGCGGATTTCCTGCAGCAGTTGTCGATCGATCTCTTTGCGAAGTTTCGGTTCGATCTCATTCGCGAGCATGAGCGCAAGCGTCGATACGCCTTCGGCTTTCATGTCCATCAACTTGGCAATCGCCTGGATCGGACGAATCCCCTGATTTGAGCGGAACGCCTTGATTTCCTCAAGGATGGCTGGCGGGGTGTCGGGGAAGATCCCCCAGTTGAACTTTTCGAGCAAATCGCCGGCTCGACGTGCGACTTCAGGATCCTCGCTCAAAACCGCTTTTTCAACGGCCGGTTTTGCCAGACGTCCCAACTTCCAGAGTTCGCGGGAGGCCCGGTCTCGCGTGGCAAACATTGGGTTTCCGAGATCGGCGACAAGCGATTCAGGGGTCGTCTTCTGAGCCGTTTTGCCGGGCTTCTCTCCTTGAACAAACGGAAGAATGAAGGCGCAAACAACGAAACAGATCCCGATCCGATTCCTGATCACGTCCTGCTCCTCTTCTTTACGAAAGACTTCATCAATTTTAACAGAACAGTTCCTGCTCATCATGAAGGAAAAAGCCATGCGAATCCCGATTGATCCCGATCTGCTTTCAGTTGGACTTGGCGCAGAGGGCATAACAAGGCAAATTGAAAGCAGGAAGACTCCCCGTGAAGAGGAATTTCACCATGCGCAACCTGTTAGCTTTGATCGGCCTCGTGATCGTGCTCTTTTTCGTGATCGGCTATTTTCGTGGCTGGTACACATTCCAGATGTCGACTGGAACTGATGGAAAGACCAACGTGAATATCGGTGTCGATCGCACGAAAGTCGGGAGCGACTTCAAGGAAGGCATCGACAAGACCGGTGAGGCGATCGATAAGTTCAAGACCAAACCCACCACGGATCCGCAGGTTCAACCCGCTGCCGGTACTCAACCGCCAGCCGCCAATCTGCCTGGACCGATCGGCAAATAATCAGGAACATTTTCATCGTGCTCGGTGGAACCGATCGAGCACGAATTGCGCTAGACCTAAACAGATACCCACAACCACGACCTGAATCAGACACATCGCCGCCACGCCAGACTCAGCTCCATAATGCATCTGATTGAAGAGATCGAGAATAAAGAGATTCCAGTGCGGTGGCACTACAAGCTTACTCGCACTCACTTCACCCAGACACAACGCTCCGACCGCAATCGTTGACGTCAGAATCGCACCGCGCAGCATCGGCCAACCGACCATCGTCCAGTGATTCACGCCCTCAATCGTCGCGAGGTCGTTCAGTTCTCTCGGTATCCTGCAAATTGCCGGATAAATCATCGCCATCGCCACCGGGACGAAACGAATCACACAGACCCAGATTCCGGGCAATGGCGACGGTTGCGAATAAAGCAGTGAACGGATCGGCGGGTTTTCGAGTTTCAGATTCAGGAATGCGAGGAGTCCATCCTCCAGCGACATCAGCGCAAAGATGCTTTCCTTCAATCCGAATCCGATTAAAGGACCGGGAATCAGCGCCAGAACGATAGCCACAAGAGCAACGCAATGGATTCGAGTACGAAGGCTCCAGCAAAACCGCGCAACGAGATAGGACGTGAGGATTCCCGTAATCAGGGCAACCAGAACCCCGCGGACAAGCACCAGTCCGGACAATTTCGTGGTATTCCTCATTTGCGTCACAAAAAAACCGATCGACCACCCTCCAGAATCGCTTCCCGTTCGCTGAATCAATGCGACTATTGGTATCAGCAGGACCAATGTGATGATCAGCCATCCGAACCAACTCAGCCAACTGTGGATCCGGTATCGGCTGACCTGAACCATGTCAGACGGAAAAGTACGAGGAATGAGTTTTCGAGCCAACAGAACCGCGATCACAGATGCCACGAACCAGACAGGCAGCATGATCACGACCGAACTCGCCACGCCTGCCGGATTTCCCACAAGTTGTGTGTAAATTTCTTCGGCGAAAGTACGAACCATCATCGCATCCGTGACTACGATCTCTGTTGAAGTCTGTGCAGCCACGAAGAACGCAGACGCCAGGATCGCCAAAGACACTCTCGGCAGGAGGACACGCCGGATCAGACCGCGCGGCCCGCCTTGAATGCGTGCTTCATCTTCAAGTGCAGGATCGGTCTGGTTCAAACTTGTCGAAACGATCCAGGCAACCCACGGGATGGCAGCCATGGCATGAACCCAAGCCGCGGGCAGCAATCCCTGATTCCAGGGCCTCCAGGCGATGGCGCCAGGTTCCATGACGATTGGCGGCAACCATCGGCCCATCACGATCTGCCACGCCACCGCCGTCACCGGCAAAGGGAGGAACAGCGATAAGATGACGAATTTACTGAGGATCGTTCGCCCGGGAACAGCAGTCCTCTCCATCGAAATACCGAGCACCGCACCGGCGGGCACCGCAACACACATCGACAGCAAAGCCAATGCAAGCGAATGACTCAGGAGCGTAGCCATTCGATCCCATTCTCGCCACGCATTCCATGCTGAAGAAGATTGGATCGGTTCAACGAGAACACCAAGCAGCGGCACGAGGACGATCAGAACAAAAAGAAAAACCCATGCACCAGAGTGCATGAGTTTTTTGAACGTCTGTGATAAGGTTTGCATCCTAGCCTTCAAGCATGTCCCAGCCCTTGCGGTATTCGTACTTGATGTACTGAGCCGCGTCGGGATTTCCGGAGCATTCGAGCGTTTCCGGATTGAAGCTGAATCCTTTGCCCGTGCGGATGGCGACGTTGCCCAGCACAAACGCACCGGCGAGGTAGCTGGCGTAGTCGAAGTTCGAGAGCGCCAGTTCGGGTTTGCCCGCCTTGATCGCTTCGACCCATTCGTTCTTCTGGCCCTGATCGAACTTGCCGTTGATCGGCAGCTTTTCAGGTTTGGAAGTATTCAAGCCGCTGAATGCATCCTGGGGACCGAAGAAGACTTGTGCACCGTAATCATTGGGTGAGTACACGTATCCCTTCGAACCGATAATGATACTACCACTGTTGACGAGCGCCTTGTTCCGCTTGGGATCCGGATCGATTGCGAGTGCTTTGTCAATCCATGCCTGCGGAGGAACAAGCTTCTTTCCATCCTTGCCCTTGCCTTCGTACCAGTGAACGGTGACGGGAGGCAGATCGCCGCGAGCCGGGAAATCCAGGATCACATGAGCGGAGCTGGGGCAAGTTTCATCATTCACATCGGTTGCGGTTGCCGAAACCTTGACCGGCATTTGAAGCTTCAGCGCCATGAACGCCATGTTGGCGGTGTGGCAAGCCATATCGCCGATGGCACCGGTGCCGAAGGTCCACCATCCGCGCCAGTTGAAGTCGTGGTAACAGCCGCGTTTGCCCTTGCTCGGACCATGAGCGTAGGGGCGTTCAGGCGCTGGCCCGAGATAGGACTGCCAGTCGAGATAATCGGGGACGGCCACTGGCTCGTAGCGCTTCATGACGCCCGGGGCTTGCGGCCACACGGGACGGTTCGTCCAGACGTGAACTTCCTTCACATCGCCGATCACGCCCGACTGAATGATTTCGACGGCCCGGCGGAGACCGTTTTCCGTGGTGCCTTGATTCCCCATCTGGGTGCAGACACCATTGGCCTTGGCAACCTTTCTAAGCAGGTCGTTTTCGAACACCGTACGCGCGAGCGGCTTTTGCACGTAGACGTGCTTCTTGGCCCGCATCGCCATCGCGGCCGGAAGCGCGTGCATGTGATCGGGCGTGCTGATCGTGAACGCATCAACGGTCTTCATGAGTTCCGAATCATCGAATAACTTTCGGAAGTCGCTGACGGCCTTTGCCTTGGGCCATTTCTTCTGCTTGTTTCCGAGATAGTCTTTATCGACATCGCACAAGCCGATCACTTCCATCAGGTTACCGGCCTGATCGATATCGCTTGATCCTTTGCCGCCGATACCGATCCCTGCCACATGAAGCCGATCCGCGGCGCCATAGACTTTGGCGACGGAAAACGCCGGTCCGGTAAAGAGATAGCCAAGGCTTCCCGCTGTCCCAAGTTGCACAAATCGTCGTCGATTCAATCGTGTAGCCATGGAGAGAATCCTTTGAGATAGGCCGATGGTAGGAATCGGCGTGGAGCCGATGAAAGTAGTGTAGACAGGCGATGCGGGCCTGACAGCCCCCGATCGCTACTTGTTGGACAATTCGAGAGCGTACGCGAACTTCTCGTCACGCAGATAAACCACGCCATCAACCAGAGCCGGATGGGCCCATGTCAGGCCGCACACTCGCGATCGAGCCAGTTCCTTGTATGCTTCCGGGTTGGATTCAAAGAGCGTGAGATAGCCGTTGTCATCGAGCATCAGAAGTTTGTCATCACCAGTGCGCACGATAGCGGCGTGATAACGACCGACTTTGGATTTTTCCCATTTCACTTCGCCAGTGGCAATTTCCACACATCGTAACGTGACCGTTGGATTGACGAGCGTGGCAGCTCCGTTGATCATGTACATGTACTTGCCCACGACAACCGGCGTGGAGAAGTAACACGTGAGTTTGGGCTTGGACCAGACTTTTTCCGGCGTGAGCTTTCCATCTTTTTCCGTGAATTTGAGTGCGACGCTCCCTGCCGTCACCGAACTGCCGATGATCCATTCGCCAGCCTTCACGGGAGCCGTCGAACTTTCATTGAGGAGATCTTTGAAGCCATAAGACCATTGTTGCTGTCCCTTCGAATTCAGTTCCAGAAGATTCGCACCGGTGAGGAAGATGATCCGTTCTTTTCCCATTTCACCGAACACGAGCGGAGTGGAATAGCTCGCCGGATCGTCCGTTGTTTTCCATTGAACTTCGCCGCTGTTGGTGTCGAACGCGACAATCCCATGACCTTTACCACCGACCATGATGATGACGGAATCGCCGACGACCGTTGGGGAAGTCGATATGCCAAAGAAGAGATTCTTGCTGTTGAACTGTTTGAGAACGTTGGTTTTCCAGAGGATTTTTCCCGTAGCAGCGTCCCATGCAGCCAGAATGCCGGTACTGCCGAGCGTGAAGATTTTGCCCTTCGCCACCGCCGGCGTACTGCGCGGGCCTTCACCAAAGGGCGGTTTGTATTCTTCCCGCTCGTACTCTTTGTTCCATTTTAAATCGCCGGTTTTGGCATCAAATGCCAGGAGCGCGTCGGCGTTTTTCCCCGCCGGCTTCACAAAGTAATACACAATGCCATCGACGATCACGGGTGAGGCATGCGCTTCGCCGACGGGCTTTTTCCAAAGCACCTTGGGTGTGCCAGTCCAGGGCGAGACGATTTCTTTGGTCGTGCTGTCGCGATTGGGCCCGAGGAATTGGGGCCAATCCGCCGAAACAGATTGCTGACAAACGAAAAGGCAGATCAAACCGAAAACGATTCGCATGGAACATCCTCATGCTAGAAGCGGAAGCGGACGCCGCGACGTGAGTGGTGCTGCCAGTGGTTCCGCCTCATTCAAAAATACATGCAACGGAGCATATCGCCAGCCCGTGCCGAACTCCTCCGCCAGTTTTTTCATTTTCGAAAGCGCCGCTTCCGTGAGCGGTCCCTGCGCATCCTGAAACGCCGGATCGCAGAAATAGATCCGGCATCCGATCGGGCGATGCGCTCGCGCGGTGCACAAACCATCCACCTGAAACGGGCACCCGTCACGCGAGACCGGCTGCGCGAATGGCAATTCGGCCTCGAGCAGGATCTCCGCCTCGAATTGACTCATGAAAAGCGTATGACCGTACTCCGTGAAGCGGCAGCAGCGGCCCGAGGCATCGCACTTCGGTGCCGCCTGCGCAACAGCGGAATCCACCTCCGCGTAAATGGCCAACAGCTTCTCACGCAAGCAAGCATCCATCCGGTCAGTATAAGCCGGATCGAATTCATTGAAGTGGCTTACAATAGTTTCATGAAACTTTGCATCAGTCAGGTCTGCACGCTCCCCGCTTCATTCGCAGAGGATCTCCAGGGATATGCCGAAGGCGGATGCACGACCGTTGAAGTCTGGCTGACCAAGCTTGAGCAATATCTGAAAATCCATTCGCTCGAGAATACGAAAGCGTTGCTTGCAGAGCACGGTGTTGAACTCGTTGCGGCGGCGTATCAAGGCGGGTTGCTGCTTTCGCAGGGCGAAGCGCGGCAGGTCTCGTTCGAACATTACCGACGGCGGCTTGATCTCTGTCAGCAATTCCGGATTCCAACGCTCTTGCTCGTCGCCGATTTCGCAAATCAACTCGACGACACCATGCTCGGCCGCGCGATCGTCTCGCTCAAGCAGGCCGCGCAGTGGGCCGCCGCCTTCGACGTCACCCTCGGCCTCGAATTCCGCGGTGCGGATGCGTTCTGCAACAATCTCGAAACGGCTCTCTTGCTCGTCGAGCAGGCGGACGAAGCAAATCTCGGTGTCTGCCTCGACACGTTTCACTTTCATAAAGGGCCAAGTAAATCCGAAGATTTGCGGAAGATCACGAAGTCGAATCTGGCCCATGTGCAAGTGTGCGACGTACCGGGTGTACCACGCGAGCTGATGACCGATTCCGATCGCGTGTTTCCCGGCGAAGGCGATTTCATTCTCTCGCCGCTCATCGAGCATCTCAAAAAAATCGAATACGATCGCGGCGTATCGCTGGAAGTCATGAACCCCATTGTCTGGAATTCGAAGCCCTCGCAAGTTGCCGAACTCGGATTGACCGCCCTGCGGCGAACGGTTCTATAATTGCACGATGAATGAAACCCAACGAGCACGGACCTTCGTCACGGATTTCGATGGCACTCTCACACGCCTGGACTTCTACAACCTCTTCCTCGAACAGCTCTACCCCGCTGACGCACCCGATCAGTGGGCGGCGTTTTCCTCCGGCAAAATCACGCACTTCGAATGTCTTCGAAACATCTACGCCTACGTTCCGCTTGGCGAAGCCGGTCTCATCCGCTTTCTTGAGCAGATTGAACTTCCCAAAAACTTCCCGCTACTCCTCGCGCAACTGAATGCCAAGGGATGGAATGTCGTGATCGCATCCGCTGGCAGCATCTGGTACATCCAGCGCCTGCTGGCACGCGAAGGCGTGTCTCTGCCCGTGCACACCAATGGCGGCCGCATCGTGGACGACCGTCTCATCATGGAACTGCCGACCGATTCGCCGTTCTACCATCCGCATGCGGGCATCGACAAAGCGGCCGTCGTGAAATCATTTCTCGATCAAGGCCATGAGGTCGCCTTCGCCGGCGACGGAATTACCGACATCCCCCCTGCCCTTTTGGTTCCACCACAGTTCCGCTTCGCAACCGGTTACCTCGCCCAACGCCTGCGCGAACACGGCGAAACCTTTCATCAATTCAACTCTTGGTCCGAGATCGTCACACATCTCGTGAAATGAAAAAACCCTGCGACCAGGTCGCAGGGTTTCGCGAGATCGTTTGACATTTACCAGCGGATGATCGCTTCGAGACCGCCGGTGAACAGATCCGGATCGCCTTCGAACGGATCGCTATCCGAGTTGTAGTCATAGCGGACGAACGGGCGGACGATCAGCCAGTCCAAGGGAGTCACGGTCAGACCGTAGGTCGCGGCCGTGTAAAGCCCCTCAAAGCCGGTCCGCGCACCCTTCCGGTCGTCGAAGAATTCGAGACGGAAGTTGCTCGTGACCCGGTCGCCGTGCTTGTAGTGCAGGTAGTTGGCGAAGCCATACCAGCTGGCGGAGCCGATACCGGGAAAACCATCTGCATGGCTGAAGGTCGTATCCAGCACATAGGTTAGCTTTTCGCTGACGTTGTACGTGAACAGAACGTTGTAGCTGTTGAAGTGCGTGACGCCTTCCTGAACATTGAATTCACCTGGTCCGATGACCGTATTGAACGCAATGCTACCCTTGCCTTCGGACGGAGCATACTTAACACCGCCAACGTAGGTCGCACGGGCGGCGGGATCGATCCAGATATCGCTACCGGTCACCACGCCGTGGTACATGCTCACGTTCTCATTGAGTTGAGTCGTGATCATGGCACCCGTGTGAGTGAACGGGTTGTACTGGAAGTTGTAGGACTTCGAAATGAACGGCGTGTTCGGCGCGTCGATCACTTCATAACCGATCAGCGTGCCCCAACGACCAACTCGCAGTGTGGAACCTTCACCACCCAGATTGGGCATGAAGAATTCGCCGTAGTGGTACACGAGGTCGAAGCCATAGTTTCGCTGGTCGGCTGCCTGATCCGAGAACAGACCACGGGGCAGCGTGAACTGGTAGTCACGGCCGTAGAACGCCGAAACGTTATAACCGAACTGGCGTTCTTTCTTGCTGGTGTCGATCGACTTGACCGCCTGCAGCCACACCTGGTTCAACTGATAATCGTTGGCGAAATCGTTGAACGCGGTCGGAGCGTTGGAGCGGCTCGTACTGCTGGCGGTATAGTTCATGTTCGCCCAGCCCGAAATCACGACACCGCGATCCGCGAGGGTCTGGCCAAACCGTGAACCTTCCAGGAGCTTCTGGACGAAGTACTTGGTCGCCTCTTCTTCTTCCGCCGTCTCGCATGCGGTGCAGGGTGCGGACTCAACAGCGACTGGAGCAGCGACAGGTGCCGCCATCGGAACCGCCATCGGGGCGGTCTTCGGCATTGGCATGGGCATCGGGGCGGGGGCTTGTCCGGCCGCCAGCCACGAGCCTAAAAGCATCGTGGTCAACATGCGTGTCTTCCTAACATGAGGAGGGACGATTCAGGGCGATCCGCCCAGACCGGGACATCCATGCGTCCGGCTTACTCCCTTTTTCGGTCCTAACCTGCGGGGGCGAGCAGATTGATAAGCTGAGAAAATCAGTAATGAGCGACACCACCCCTGCGTGGTCGTCACAAATTACCAGGAATCCCCTATGATTCGCGTACTGCTTCTGTTTTCAGCAAAAGTTGAGACCAATATGCGCAGCGGACAACCGACATGAACCAATTAATCGTTACAAACCGTAATTGTCCAACATCGGCAACACGATAACTTGAATACTGATCCCCAAGGAGAATCGAGTGCGGCTGACGCTATTCCTTCCCCATCTCGCAATCACAGGCGGACTGGGAATCCATTGCCGGGGATTGACCGATGCCCTGATCCAAACCGCGTCACAGGGCGATCGGATCACGATTCTCACGCTTGCTCATCCAAATGAATTCTTCCCGAACTCAGGACTCGACAATTCCTGGAAGCAGTTCACCCAGGATCCACGCACAACCGTCATACCGATCGATTGGCCGAAGGAACACCCACTGGCACAACCGCTCGATCCCGTTCTGCAAACGTATGTGACCGCATCGAATTCCGACGTCTTCTACGCATCCTATTACAACGGATTGAGCGCTCCACCGTGCCCCCAAGTCGTGACGTTCCACGATGCCGGGTTTCTCGATTTCCCGCACATCTTCGGAGAAACCGCTCGCCAGCGCCGCGAAACGCTCGCACAGGTCGCGCCGCGGATCGATCGACTGCACTGCATCTCCAACGACGCCCGCCAGCGCATCTGCCGACTCCTCCCGTTCCCGGAGGAACGGACGGCCGTCGTTGGCCACGCACTCTTCGATTCGCCACAGGAACTCGCACAGGCTCATAAAGACGAACAGAACGATCTGCCGCTCTGGGACAAGGGCGATCGCATCGCCGACTGGGGGGAATACTTCTTCTCGCCGGTCGGTGCGGCCACCGGATTCAATCGCGTCCGCAAAAACCTGCCCATTGCGATTGAGTCCTTCCGCCTGTTTCAAAAACAATCGGGCAAACGTGGTTCGAACATCCGCTTCATCGTCGCCAGTACCGGAATCCTGCATGACGCCATGCTGAACGAACTTCTACCGCCGTCCGAACACGACCGTGGAAGCATTGTTGATCAGGCGTGGCGGAGCCATGATGATCGCATCCGCATTCTCCCCAATCTGGATCGAAGTCCCTTTCTTCATGCCATGGCCCACGCCAGTGTGATCGTCTATCCCTCGCGTTATGAGGGCTTTGGCCTGCCCGCCATCGAGGCGATGTCACTCGGCGTACCGCTTCTCGCGAGTCGGGCGACGAGCCTGCCCGAAGTCGTCGGCGATGCGGGATATCTCGTCGATCCCGATCGCCGGGACGAGTTCGCCCATGCCATGGACGAGCTCCTGACCAATCACGAGCTTCGCGCGAAACTCATCGAAAATGGCAATCGCCGCGTCCTGAAATTCTCACTCGATCAGATGGGTCAGTCGATGTGGGAACTGTTTCGGTCAATTCGGCGTGACTGATTCTCCGTGCGCCTGTTTGGCTTCCGATTTGACGAGAGTCTCCAGTTCAAGAATTTCATCCCGTTCGTCCATCTCGTCGTCGTCGATTACACTGTTGTCTACAGAGATTTCGTCGCTTCTTCGCGCATAGTCCGGACCGAGCACATCCAGAACGGTCGGTCGCAGTTTGGGGTGGTGGGCGGGGAAAAAGTAACCTTCGACAATCACCGCTTCCTCCGAATAGTCCGGATACTGCATCAGAAGATCCTGCAACTCATTCAGCCGATAATGCGGAATGGTGGCATACATGTGATGCGGCAGATGATACTCCTGACCCATCGGGAAGACGGCAGAGTTGATGAACCGGCCCACGAAGAACGTCCTCGTGTTGGTCAGCCAGCTGCGGTCTGCGTTTCCGTGCTGAACGATCTGGCGCAGAATCATGAAGAACGCATACGACGTGAAGAGCGGGAAAATCCAAAGCAGGAAATAATAAAGCCAGGCGGGTGCGCCGGTGTGGAACGTGATGTTCGCAAGCGCCGTGAAGACTAATGTGATCTGACCCAATCGGAGCATCGTCATGTATCGCAGCGGAATCACGGGATGCAATCGGCTCTGATTGAATGCCGAATCGGGTAACCGCCAGAACACAGCGCACGCCGCCAGCCACATCGCAAGCGGAATCACCGCAAGCAAAGTCGCATTCGCCAGAAAGTAAAGACCGATCAGCGAAAGAAACAAAAGACCGATGTACAGTACGCCGACTCGGACCGCCTTCCGGGATTGGCGAAGTCCCTTTTTCACATAGGGGTTTTTGTCGGTGCCGGTGGCGTTGTATTTGGCCCGAATGCGCATGAATCGGATGAGATTGGGAATCCAGAGCTGTTTCAGCAGAGTTATGAGGAACTGCCGCTTGCCGACCGGGAACTTCAGCCAGTGCCCGCTTGATTGAAGCTGCGAGACATCCGGATCGCGATCGGGATCGTTGACGAACTGATGATGGGCGAGATGCTGCAGCCGATAGAGATGCGTGGCACCGAAGATCGGGAACATCGTGAACCAGTCCGATGCCAGATCGTTGAGTTTCCGGTGACGAAACAGGATATGATGCACGCCTTCATGAGCCAGGCCGCCCAGCTGATGCTGCCCGGCACCGACGAGCACGACCGCGAGTAACCAGCAGGGGATCGCCCAGAGCCACGAAATCTCGGACATTCGAACCGCCTCGAACACCGCCACCGCACCGCCGATGACGATAGAGAAATAGAGGTAGGTCCGAAGGATGTACCACCAGTTGGTGAAATTATCCGTCCGACGAAGCTCCTGCAATTGCTCCTTAAAGCTCGGATCGGAAAGTGATCTGACTGGCAATTCTGTCGCAATCATCTGCGCCTCAATCATTCCTGAATTCTGTCGGCCGCATCAGCGGAGACCTTTTACCTTTTGTCGATAAAGACCGTTTCAGACATTATGGCTGAATTGTGTCCGTTGATCAATTTCAGTGTGGTCCGCTTCAACGCGGAGGAAACGTCGTGAATTTGACTTGCGACTCCGCCACCTGCTTGTCCGCTCTGATTTGCAACGATGTCACCACAGTATACAAAAGTCGATTTTTCAAATGTGCGTGATGCATTTCGGCCTTGATCGCCGATCAACACAGCGCTATGGCTCGAGGAGGACTCCGCCAATTACGTGGTGGCGGAGTCCTCCCAACGGTTTTGGGGTCAGTCAAATCGATTGGAATCAAAACTTCAAATTCGCTTGTTTATTGAGGAAGATGGAGGATCACTTGGCATTCGCATAAAGTTTTTTGACTTTGCGTGCGGCGAGCCAGTTCAGGAGTCGGGGTGCAAACCGTTTCATGAGAAGGATTTTTTTCGCTTCGCTGCCCAGCACGACTTCGCGTTTGCTCCGGCGGATGGCATCAAGTGTACGCTTCGCGACATAAGCGGGCTCCATTCCCTGATCGTAGGGTATCTCGGCCCGGCCTTCGCTCCGCAGGAGATTGCGATTGAGATCGCTTTTCGTCAAACCGGGCACGATGGTGATCACGTCAATGTCGTAGCGAGCCATCTCACCGCGAAGCGCTTCTGTGATGCCAATGAGCGCGAATTTGCTTGCGCTGTACTCCGGCCAGGCCGGCATGCCCGAGCGAGCGCACATGCTGGTCAGGTTGCAGATGGCGGGTTCGACACCGTGAGTGAGATGCGGAACACAGAGGCGGATCAACTCGACGGGAGCGAAGAAATTCGCTTCCATGACTTGCCGGTTGATCGTTTCGCTGGATGTGGCGAAATGACCCCAGGCGCCAATGCCAGCCACGTTCACCAGCAGATCGATTCCGCCCAGCTGACGGACCGTTTCGCTGACCAGGTGTTCGCGATCTTCGGGTTTGGTGAGATCGCAGGGAATCGCAATCGCCTGCGCACCGCAGGTTTGAGCCGCTTCGCGCAGCCGCTCCACGTTCCGCCCGGTGAGCACGACACGCGCACCCGCTGCCGCCAGCACCTGCGCGATCGCGCGGCCGATCCCGCTTGACGCACCCGTCACAATCGCCCGTTTCCCCGCCAACGTACGCGACATAAAACGCTCCTTTCCCTCACTTTTTACACGCATTCGCTGTCTTCACGAGAGTGGTTCCGCTCGGTTCAAACACGCATCAGAATGCCTGCGATACGCAACGCTCATAACCCTCGCGGTTGGACTTTTCGTCGAAACAGGAATCGGGTTATGCTTTCCCCATGCACTGGCTCCTGATCGGGTACATGTTCCTGTTCATCGACCGGCCATTCGAAGTTTGGCCCTGGCTCGGAGACCTGCACGTTGAGCGTGTCTACATGCTCATCATGCTGGCAGTCTGGCTTGTTGTACCCGGCAAACGGATCCTCCCGAACCTGCAGCAACTGGCGTACGGCGCATTCGCGCTGGCGGTGGCGCTGTGCTGGATCGCCAGTCCCTGGAACGAACAGGGACAGCCCGTGGTCGAGGACTGGCTGAAAATTCTGGTCTTTTATGGGCTTCTCGTCACCACGATTCATGACGAACGCAAACTGAAAATCCTCGTCATCGGATTCATCACCGTGATGGGGCTTTACCTGCTCCATTCGTTCCGCGAATACCTCGGCGGTCGGCATACATTCCGGATGGGGATCACACGAATGATCGGCGTGGACCGTACGCTCGGCGATCCGAACAGCTTCGGCGCCAGCATCGTCTACGTGCTGCCGTTCATACCGGCGCTTTGGCGAACCGGCATCGGCGGACGACCGGCCAAACTCGCGCTGCTCGGATTCGCAGGTCTGTGCATGCTTTGCATCCTGCTCACCGGCTCGCGGTCTTCGTTCCTCGGCATGTCGGTCTGGGGATTGCTGCTCATCCTGCGTGTCCGCCGGGCGTGGCTCTGGGCGATTGTGGCGGCGTGTTTCTCACCGCTCGTTTTCCTTGCGCTTCCCGAATCGCTGCAAACGCGATTCGAGACAATTGTGAACCCCGATGTCGGACCCGAGTCCGCCAAGACCTCTGGCGAAGGCCGGATCGAAGGGTTCTTCACCGGTCTCGAATTGTGGACTCAGAATCCGCTCACGGGAGTCGGCCCCGGTGCCTGGCGGCCCGCCACAAAAAGCTCGATCGAATCACACAATCTTTACGGCCAGTTGTTAGGCGAGATGGGAACGATTGGTTTTGTCGCATTTGCGTTTCTGATCGCGACGTTCATGCTGAACCTCCGCCGGATGCGAACATGGTCCGCCCGCGAACCGAACAGCGATTTCCTCAGGAATCTCACCTCCGCCATCGGCACCAGTGTCTTCCTGCTCCTGCTTATGGGCTGTTTCGGGCACAACCTCTTCCGCTTCACTTGGCTCTGGTATGGTGGATTCCTGATCATCGCCCATCACTGCGCGAACGCTCGCCCGCACCCGGAACCCGAGGAGATGGACGAAGTTGAAGAAGATTCCATAGTGCAAGACTGGCGAGTCGATGCGCCTCACGCACCCGGCTTGCGCAGCGAGACCGCCGTCCTCATGGGATTGGAAAACGGTTGAGCTACTTCGGCGTCCATTTCAGATGCTTGTCCAGAAACGCGAACGTCCCCTTCCCGTGGATTTCGTGGCCACCGACGAAGAACTCGAGCTCCGTGCGGTCGCCGATCTTGAGGCGGTTCTCGTAGAGGTAGCGCACCTTGGCGAACTCGTACGCAATCATCTCATCGATCCCGACGCCGTCGTCGTGACCGCGCTCGACCATGAACGGCCGCGGTGCGATCAGGTTCGCCATCTCCGCATAATTGTAAGTATGCCCGAGGTTGAACTCGAGCATGTCGTACTCCTTCGTGAACATGTAGCTCATCGGCAGTTCGGTGCTCACGATCTTGCCGATCCATTCGTTGAAGTCGCCGGAGCAGATCGAGAGGCAATAGCGTTTCTCGACGGCCGGCACGCGCATGGCGGTCTTGCCGCCGTAGCTGAGGCCGTAGAAAGCGATCCGCTTCGGGTCGACGTTCGGCTGCGTCTCGAGCCAGTCGATGATCCGTTGGTGCTGCCGGATGATGAAGCTGAAGAGCGAGAGCTTAAGCGGGTTCGCCTTGCGCATGATCTGGCGGAAGTGGGTGTCGAAGATGTACGGGTTCTGCGGCGCGAAGACGATGTAACCGCGGTCGGCAAGTTGGGCACCGAACGAGTTGTAGTACTTCGTGCGTTGCTTCGGATCGCAGACATCGGTCGGCCGTCCTTCCAGACCGTGCTGGCAGACGACCACCGGCCGCTTCTCGCCGGGCTTCAGGTCCCTCGGCAGCAGCACGATGCCGTAGGCGAAGACGTCGTCGTAGACGTCGAGCATCACCTCGTGGCCGGTCCACTTCGGCGTGTCGTAGATCTGCCGCGATCGCGGGTTCAGCGGCATCGTCGGCTCCGGCAGCTTGCCGATGGCTTCTTCGTGGAAGTGATTGCGATACGGCTCGCATGATTGCTCCCACTTCTCGGGCGACGAGGCGTCGGCTTTCTTCCAGTAGTCTTTGCGGACCGGCTCGGAGAGCCGCCAGAGGTTCTGGGTGAAGGCGACTTGGCGGTCGAGCAGGCGCTTTTGAACGACCTCGGGTTTGTCGGCTCCGTTGGTGACGATGCCTTGAATGAATCGAATGTGATCCGCCGTCTGGAGAATTTTCTTCTTTTCAGCGAAGGCACCCATCAATTTCAAGAAGACGTCGCTGTCGATATGTGGCTCTGAGTTTTTGAGAAGTGTGATCGACTTTTTGGCTTCGACACCGATACGCCGATACTCCTCGCTAACTTCCTCGTATTTGAACGGTTCGATGTTTCCTGGAGCTGTCCCAGACCGGCCGGCTTTCGGAGCTGTAGGGCCGTCCCATTTCTGCGACGGAACCGGGTCGATGATTAGTTTGCGCGGCGCGATCATCGATGCAATCTCCGAATCGCCGAATTCTGAGAGCATTCCCCAGACGTTGCGGTCGATCGGTTGTTTCCACAGTTTTTCCTGCGGGCCGAACGCGCCGGAAACCTGACAGCAATTGATGCGTTCATCGAGAGCGGCCGCGAATAGAGCGATCCGCCCACCGTCGCCATGGCCGATGACACCGATGGGCAGTTTGAGTTCGCCGTATCGAGGTGCCCAGTGATCTAACAAAGCGAGTACCTGTTGCACCTCATACCCAGGCACCGTGCGGCCCATCTCGTATGCCATCCGATGGATCCATTCGCGATGGCTGTAGTTGGTCCATCGATTCATTCGAACGTTGCCCGAATGGGTATCGGTGCGATCCACGATGGCGGGGATGTAGACATCCAATCCATGTTCGATGAGCTTGAGAACGTACGGGTCCTCTTTCTTCCCGCTGCCGAGGCCCACGAGGTCCTCGGGCGTCTGCCCGGCATGGGGAATTGCGATCGCGGCACCGACATGGCGATTTCGCTTTCCTTGCACGAACAAGCCTTCCGCGACGAAGCCGGGGAGAACATCCCAACGAATGCGATAGACTTGCTCGCCGCCGGTGGGTGTAACCTGACCATCGGATCGAAACTCGCCGTACGATTCCAACTTCGGCGGAACGCGCGGATCGACGACACCGAGGATGTGCTTCAGCCGTTCGCGTTTTGTCTTCGGGTCGAATTTCCTCCACAACTCTTCCCGCTTCTTTGGGGCCGCTACCAACTCGCGATCCAGGTACTTGTGGATGCCGTCGACCATCTGTTTCGCGAGGTCGCCCTCGGTCGTCAGCGGCTTCGTGTTCGGCAGCGGATCGGCGGCGGCGGAGTGAATCAGTACGCAAACGACGAGCAAAGCAAGGGTTCGCATCTCGGATGCCTCGGGAGAAGAAGGCGGACTTGGCAGGCGGCGGGTTCGTCATTTGCACTTTTCATTTCTCATTTTGCATTGGTTCGAATGAATCCGGACCAATGCAAAATGAGAAATGAAAAGTGCAAAATGGAAATCAGAACAGTTCCATGATCGGTTCGGCATGAACAACGCGGACCGGGTTGCCGTCGGGGCCGGGGATCTTCGTGGCGGTGGGAATACCCATCGCGTGGTAGATCGTTGCGACGAGTTCGGAACAATGCACCGGCCGGTTTTTCGGTTCGCTGGCGATCGCGTCCGATTCGCCGATCACCCGTCCGCCCTGCACTCCGCCGCCGGCGACGATGGCCGTCCAGCAGTTCGACCAATGGTCGCGTCCGCCATTGCAGTTCAGCTTCGGCGTGCGGCCGAACTCGCCGACCGCCACGACGAGCGTTTCGTCTAGCTTTCCACGTTCGTCAAGATCATAAATCAATGAGGAAAAAGCCGCATCGAACGTCGGTGCAACGGTGCCGGCATAATCGGCCAGTGAACACCGCAACGAGCCCGTGTCGGCATGGCAATCCCACGATGGCCGATCGAAAACGGTCGAGAACATGTTCACGGTCACGAGCCGACCTTCGTCCTTCGTGACACTTCGCATCGCCTGCAGGCAGTTCTGACCAAACGGAGTCATCGAATACCGTTCATCACGATAATCGGGTTGGAAGTTTCGCAACTGGTCTTCGGTCATCTCGTCCGAGAAGTTTTTGCCGTTCCCGTCCTGAAATTCCAGTCGATCCTTCAAATACGCCGGGCCGAACCCTTGCTCAAAATCAAGGCCCGTTTTCACTTCAGCAATAGGAGCTACGTAATGCCGGGTGTTCCGATTCGCGGTCCGACTTCCTCTCAGCAAGCTCATCACATTCCCGACACTCGGCCACGCCGGGCCATCACCAAACCGCCGTCCGGTGTTCAGCAGTTGGAGGCCGTTCTCGTGGATCGGTGCATGCTCGTGATGCATCGTGCGGATGAGTGAGAACTTGTCCGCCAGCGCAGCCATTTTCGGGAAGAGTTCTGAGAGATGCATCCCCGGCACGGTGGTGCGGATCGGTGAAAACGGCCCGCGAACATCGCTCGGCGCATCCGGCTTCGGATCCCATGTATCGAGTTGGCTCGGTCCGCCGGTGAGCATGAGTATGATGCAATTCTTCGCAGTACCACGGCTGGCACTTCGGGCTTCCGAAGGGAGGGCCAAAGCGATGCCAGCACCCGCGCTGGCTTGCAAAAAGTGACGTCGCGAAATCTCAGTTGGCATGGCAGTTTCCCAGAGGTAACCCAATTGGCCCCATCATAACGAAACACACGGAGCGAAGTGAAACAGAAAGTTGTCCAGACTTCAATATCCGCTGGCTTTGCCATTCAGACGCTGATCAGCCGCTCCCTGGAACTGACCCGAATTCGGATCGATCCGAATCGAGTGTGCGTCTCCCTGGCGGGCTTCGCTCACTGTATGACCCATGGCTCTCAGTTTCTCGATCAGCTCCTTTGAAGCGGGCGACTTCTCGAGACTGATTCGATCGGGGAACCATTGATGATGCTGCCGCGGCGCATCGACGGCCGCCGTAACGCTCATTTCATAATCGAGCGTATTCACAAGCATACAGAGCACCGTGTTGATGATCGTGCGGCCGCCGGGGCTTCCCGTGATCAGAAACGGTTTGTTGTCCTTGTAGACGATCGTCGGCGTCATCGAGCTGAGCATGCGTTTGCCAGGTGCAACCTGATTGGGCAGCGTACCGATCTTGCCAGTCCGTGTGGTGGTGCCGGGGATCGGATTGAAGTCGGTCATTTCGTTATTGAGAATGAATCCCGCACCCCGGACCACGATTCGGCTGCCGAAGCTCATTTCCAGTGTGTAAGTATTGGAAACGCACATTCCCCAGCGATCGATGATGGAAAAGTGTGTGGTGTTTCCGCCGGTTTCCGCAATCGGGATCGCACCCGCCAGCGCTTCGCTTTTCGTCGCTTGTTTGAGGTCGATAGCAGCGGCGAGTTTTTTGGCGTAGTCTTTCGTAACCAGATGTGCCGGGATCTTGGTGAAATCCGGATCGCCGAGAAACTCCGCCCGATCGTGGAACGCCCGGCGCTGAACTTCAGCGAGCAGATGGATGGTCTCGACAGACTGCCTCGGATGAGATTTTACATCGAATCGTTCGAGCATGTTGAGCGATTCGATGATCGCGACTCCACCGGAACTGGGCGGCGGTGCGGCGATGATGTCGTACCCGCGATACGTTCCGCGAAGCGGAGATCGCTCCTTGGCCTGATAGGCAGCCATGTCCGTTTTCCGGATCAGTCCTCCGCCGAGTTTCATCTCGGCTTCCATCTGTTCGGCTGGTGTTCCTGCATAAAACCAGTCAGCACCATTCTCGGCAATACCGGCAAGTGTTTCAGCAAGTTCCGGTTGTTTGAGCGTATCGCCCGCTTTCCACTCGCGGCCAAAGATCCGAAGGAACTCCGCATTCGTGGTCTTGGGATCTTTGACGATGCCATTGATTCGGCGGGCGAGCGGAGCA
Source organism: Limnoglobus sp. (assembly GCA_041742055.1). GTDB lineage: Bacteria > Planctomycetota > Planctomycetia > Gemmatales > Gemmataceae > Limnoglobus. Next base: position 176,259 of record JBGSJI010000012.1, read on the forward strand.
TCGACGGTGAATCCGCGAGCCAGCTTGACGGCGGGGGCGAGGAGTTCCTTCCACGGTTTTGTGCCGTATTTTTTATGGGCCAGTTGCATGCCGCGAACCGTGCCGGGTACGCCGGCGGACTGATGCGAGCGCCAGTCGACGGTGCCGTCCGCGAACATGGTTTTCGTCGCCAGCGCCGGCGCCATTTCGCGGTAATCGATGAAGTTGAATTCCGCATCCTTAGCGATGAGCATGAATCCGCCACCGCCGATGTTTCCCGCCTCCGGCCACGTAACCGCTTCGGCAAAGGCTACGGCGATAGCGGCATCGACGGCGTTCCCGCCGGATTTGAGTACGGACAGGCCGACTTCGGAGGCGATCGGGCAGACGCAGACGACCATTCCCTTCGTGCCGACAACGGGTGGACGTGCTTCTTGAGCGAACAGCGGAGTTGCGAGGAAAAACAAGAAAACGAAAAGACGCATGCCTGATCTCCCTCGCAAAAACACGATGTCGAACGCGGGTTAGCCCAGAGTCCAGGGTTCTCGATATGGCTTGCCGACCATCTTGGCCGCTTCCACATCGCCAATAATCTGCTCCTTCGCCGGATCCCATGTGATCTTCCGACCGGTGCGGATGGCGATATTTCCCAGGTGACAGACCGAAGCGGAGCGGTGGCCAATCTCGACATCGCAGATGGGCAGCTTGCGACTCTTGATGCACTCGAGCCAGTTCTTGTGATGACCGGTGCTGACGTAGAGTTTGATCTCTCCGGATGGCAGCTTGTAGGGATCCACCTTCTCGCCATCGATCGTGACTTCGATCTTCCCGCGATTAACGTACACTTTGCCTTTCTCGCCGATGAACGTTGTTCCACCGGGATGGCCTTTCGCGCCGAGTGTGCAACTGACCGGGATGCCGTTGGCGTAAGTGTAGGTGATTTTGGCGGTGACGGGTGTTTCGAACCACTTGTCGGGATTGAAGGTTGCGGTGCCATCGATCGCGACTGGACCGCTCTCGTCCATGCCGAGTCCCCACTGGGCGATGTCGAGGTGGTGTGCGCCGAAGTTCGTCTGTTGTCCGCCAGAATAGTCCCAGAAGAAGCGGAAGAGGTAGTGCACGCGTTTTTCGTTGTAGGGGCGTTTCGGCGCTGGCCCGAGCCAGAGGTCGTAGTTCAGTTCTTCCGGTGGTTGGCCGTCCGGTACGGGCTTTTTGGCCCGGTCGATCCAGTTCGGACCGGGCAGTCCGACGAGCACTTCCTTGATTTTGCCGATGGCACCGTTGCGGACGAGTTCGCAGGCGGTGCGGAATTCCTTGGCGGAGCGCTGCTGGCTGCCGGTCTGAACGATGCGCTTGTTGTCGCGGGCGGCCTTCACCATCGCGCGGCCTTCCTCGATCACGAGCGTCAGCGGTTTTTCGCAGTAGACATCCTTACCGGCCTGGCAGGCGTGGATGGTCTGCAGTGCATGCCAGTGATCGGGCGTGGTGATGATGACCGCATCGATATCTTTCTGATCGAGGAGCTTGCGGTAATCTTCAACCGCCACGGGAGTGCGCTTGCCGTCTTTCTCCACCATGCCCGCCGCGGTGGCCAATCGTTTCTTATCGACTTCGCACACCGCAACCGCGTGCTTCATGACTGCACGCAGATTGCCGGTGCCCTGATTGCCGACGCCGATCGCGGCGATGCGGATCGATTCGCTCGGAGGCGTATCTGCACCGAAGGCGTTGCGGTAGGTGAGTGCGGGTAAAGCCAGTATGGCTCCGGATGCGGAGAGGAACCGGCGCCGGGAGAAGTTACGCATGAAAGGACCTCGAAAGAGTCATTGACGGAACCGTGCACTTCGTTATAGTCCCGCGTTGGTCGATGGGGAACAAGGGGGAAAGTCTGGAAATGCCACGGATGATATCGTTCCTGGGCTTTGTGATGATCGGATGTCTGGGCTGCGGAACCACGCGGTCCACCGATACGAACCGCGCCGCGACCGAAATGCTGCTCGTTTCCCAGGCCGTCGACCGCGCCGTCGGGCAACTCGATTTCACGCCACTCCGGGGCCGTACCGTTTTTCTCGATGTCTCGATGATCGATCCCGCGACCGTCGATCGAGGATACATCATCAGTTCCATCCGCCAGCAGCTGCTCGCCCAGGGTGCGCTCGTCATGGAAGACAAACGCGATGCCGTCTACATGGTTGAAGCACGCGTCGGCGCTGTCGGAACCGATCGCCACTCGCTCCTCTTCGGCTCACCGCAAATCTCCGTCCCCGCATTCGTACCCGGGCTTCCCACGAATATCCCGGAAATCGCCCTCTACAAACGCACCGATCAGAAAGGTGTCGCGAAACTCGCCGTCTTCGCCTACAACCGCGTGACCGGACGCGCGGTCTGGCAGTCCGGTATGGTCGAAGACGCCAGCCGCCTCAAAGACCGTTGGCTCCTCGGCAGCGGGCCTTACAGTTCCGGAACCATCCGCCAAAGCACGGAACTCGCCGGCGAATCGCTGCCATCGCTGCCCGATCTGCCCACGATGCCCGCCATTCCCTACTTCAGTCGCGAAGAGCTGCCGGAATCGCCCGTCGCGAATCCGTCGACTCCAACGCCTACAGTGCCCGAACTATTACCAACCCAGGTTCACCAGTTTACCAACAGCGATCTTCCGCCTCCGCCACAACCGGTGCCGGTTGCACTCCTCGGACTGACAGGACCGATACCCATGATGACACATCCCATCCTCAAAAAATGATTCCGCTTGTAACGATTGTTCCAGCTCGGGATTCGGCAAATGAATCAGGAACAGGGTTAAAAATGATCGTTTCAACCATTCCCGACCGAATGAATAATTCTCTCCACCCCTCCGCGACGATCGGAGAACCCACAATCTCGACAGGAGAGTGCGTGATGATGAACGAAAATGACACGAGCGAGTTGGAACCCCGCACCGAACTACTCCGTGGCATGGGATGGAATATCAAAGCCACATTCGGTCAGTATTGTGTCGTCTGGCGCGGTCAACTTGAAGTTCTGATGGTCTGGCGGAACGGCCGTTGGGAACGCGCGAGCGGAGGCGAAGGTCGAAAAGCGGCCTAAGATAACGCTTCTCGTATTCTCAGGTGAGCCGACCATGGCGGTGCGTGCCTACACGCGCGATCCTCTGGGCCTCGGAGATTACACGCTCCAAGGGCCCGAAGCTCACCATCTCGCGACCGTTCGCCGCATCACCATCGCGGATCCGATCACGCTCTTCAACGGCGACGGCGCCGAATACCACGCCGAAGTCATCGGCCTCTCCAAAAAATCGATTCAGCTCGTGATCCATTCCCGGAATGAACTCTCACGGGAGCGAACCCAATTCGTCTGGATCGCCTCCGCCATTCCGAAGGGCGATCGGATCGATTTCCTCATCGAAAAACTCACTGAACTCGGCGTCAGCCGCTTCACACCGCTGCTCACGGAACGCAGCGTGGTGCGCCCTCAGTCCAGTGTGGTCGAAAAATATCAGCGGATGGTGATCGAAGCCAGCAAACAGTGTGGGCGAAACCGATTGATGCAAATCGACGGTCCCACCTCATGGTCCGCATTGCTCAAAAGTGAACTGCCCGACCATCGGTATATCTTGCACCCTGGCACGGCGTCCACGCTTTCGCCTCTCAATGTTCCCGTCATCTACGCCATCGGGCCGGAAGGCGGATTCACGGACGACGAAGTGGCCCAATCAAACTGGCAACCGCTGACGCTCGGTCCGACGATCCTTCGAATTGAAACAGCCGCCATCGCAGCCGCGTGTCTTCAAAGTCCCTGATTCTTAACGCTCAAAAGTGCTTCCTTGAATTCCAGAGCCGTCGAATAGCGGTCCGTCGGTTCCCGTTCCACCGATTTCATCAGTACCTCGCAGATATCATCGTCAAGATGTGGTGCGAGATCCTTGGCCTTCCTTGATTTTGTATTCAACCGTCGTAATAGGTTTTCTTCCGAAGACACCGAGCGCTCCCACGGCAATTGCCCCGTGATCATTTCAAAGGCCGTAACACCCAGCGCGAACAAATCCACGCGATGATCGGTGCGGCTCCGCTTCACGATTTCCGGTGCGAGGATATCCACCGTGCCCGTGCGATTCCCTGGCTGACAAAACTCACGTGTGTAAGGAATTGTCAGTCCGAAGTCGATCAGCTTGATCACGCCTTCCTTATCCACCATCACGTTCCGCGGGCAAAGGTCGCGGTGCAGATACTTCGAATCGTGCAGATACTGAACCGCATCGCACAACTGGGCCAGATACGGGATCCGATTTCCAATCAGCTGGATATTGCGGGTTTCGATCAGATAGTTCAGACCCAGACCATCAATCCATTCCATGACCAGATACGGTTCGCCGGACTGCGTGAGTCCGAATTCATAACTACGAACACAATTCGGATGGTTGAGGGCCATGCAGATTTCGCCCTCAGGCGGTTTCACAAGACCCAGTTGCGTAAACCGTGATTCAAAGCGAAGTGTCTTTTCCTTGTCGAGCAGTTTCAGGCAGACCGTCCGACCGAGTTCACGGTCATAAGCCTGATAGACCTTGGACATGCTCCCCTGACCGGTTCGTCCGCGCAAATCCCATCGTTTCTTAAAATCCGCGCGCTTCATCCCCTTCGTATTGATCCCCGGCTTTTTCTTCTTGCCACTGAACAGATTGAAAAGGCCCACGCTCCAGCTCCCGGACCATGAGTAGTGAACGAACCTCACGCTATTGTAACCGATTTCTGGTGGAATTCGCCGGATCGTTCGACTTTATCTTTCATCGTGGACCCCAAATCGACGGAATGAACCGAGTCGCGAACAGATTAACGCTCCGCCCGGTCGAACAATGAAGCATGTCGCTTAACGAACTCGTCTCGGACATCCTCGCCTTTCGGACCTACCTCAGGGCCGAACGCGGAATGTCTGAAAACACCGTGATCGCCTACGGACACGACCTCGATCGATTCGCACACTGGGCCGCCGGCGCACGGTTGAACGATTACTCCGCCCCCACACTCTCGGACCTGTCACGGTATCTCGGATTCCTCAACGAAGAACAACTTGCCGCCCCGAGCATCGCCCGACACCTCGTCGCCCTCAAGATGTTCTACCGTTTCCTGAAACTCGAAGAAAAAGCCAACCCCTCCGCAGTCGAACTGCTTGGTTCCCCGAAACTCTGGGAACGTGTTCCGCACGTCCTTTCTCCGGAAAATGTCGATGCCCTCCTGAGCGGCCCGCAGTCAAAGGATCGCTTTTACCTGCGCGATCGCGCGATGCTCGAAACGCTTTACGCCACCGGATGCCGGGCTTCGGAAGTCGTGGGGCTTCGCTTCCGGGATCTCTACCTGGATGCGGCGTTCTGCCGTTGCACCGGAAAGGGAAATAAACAGAGAGTCGTTCCGCTCGGAGCAGCGGCGATTCGTGCGCTCAGGAGTTACGCGGAGGACCACACGCAGCGGAATCCCGCTCACGATCCCGACGGCCACGTTTTTGTCAGTCGAACCGGTCGACCATTGTCACGGATCGATTTGTGGATGCTCGTCAAAAAGTACTGCAAACGGGCCGGTTTGCCCACGACTGTCAGCCCGCATACACTCAGGCACAGCTTTGCCACGCATCTGCTGGAAGGCGGAGCCGATCTGAGAATTGTTCAGGAACTCTTGGGCCATTCATCAATTCGCACAACCCAGCATTACACGCACGTCGATCGGAAACGCCTCAAGGCGATGCATCAGAAATTCCACCCCAGAGCCAAATAACATCACCAAATAAATAACCCCGGCCATGGGCCGGGGTCGATGAGCGCTGGTGGAGGATCATTAACTGCCGAACGACGCCAGATTGATTTTCAGGGGTACGGAATATTCACGGGTGATCCGGACCTTACTGCGTCGGATTTCTTCCATTTTCTCGATGAATTCCAGAATCATCTTTTCGGTACCGAGCGCGTCATTTTTGCCGAGCAAACTGACTCCCTGGAGTGCGGTCCCTTTCCGTTCGCGAACGAACGTGGAATCGAGTTTCGCCATTCGTCCGCGCCCTTCGGACACCATCACGTTTTCGTTGAAGTAGTTCGCGTCGCGCTTTCCGTCGGAATCCTTCTCGCCGTAAACGAAGAGCATCGGTGTTTCACTTCGCATATCGCCATCTCTGCTGCGCCCCATTTCCTGAACCCATCGTTTCACAGCGCTGGTGCTGAAGCCTTTCATGATTTTCGGCGTCAGCCAGACCGCACCACCGTAGTCGCGTCCGGAGGGCGAACCGCCCGGAAGGATGTACTGATTGGCGGCGATGACCAGCTTTTGTTCGTTCAAAAATCCGACGGGCTTCCGTTGTTCCCGATGCCACTCGGTGGCGAGGAACATCATACCCAAGGTCGTCGCATCGCCGTCACCAATCAGATAGACGGTGCTGCTGTTGACCTGACCATCGTCATTCAGTTTATCGAGGTGATTCCGAGCCGCCGCGATGTCGTAAACCAACTGCGGAAAATAAAACGATTTGTCTTTGAAATCCTTCTCTTCAAGCGTGTCTTTCGGCGGGTTGCGCCGTGCACCGGAAAGACGAGTGTTGAATTGATCGCGCCAGAAGATCGCGGGAATCAGTTCTTTGCTTTTTCCATGGCCACGGAAATCAAAGCGCAGGGTGTGATAACCGTTCTTGGCCAGCGTACGAGCCAAGCCGTCCCAATCCCCTTTCGTCGGGTCGGTAAACGGCTCATGGATCAGAAGCACGCAGGATCCATTCTTGCTGTTCAGAGCTTTATAAAAGATCCCGCGCAATTTCATGCCATCGGCGGTCTCGATCAACTCGTCGGTCGGTTCTGGGGCTTGTGCCGACAACCGCTGAGAACCTATCAGGAACAAGCTCGAGAGAGCCAGGATGGACATCACAAAAACAGTGCGTCGTCGCATGGGGAAAACTCCCGTTGCGGAGAAAGGAGACGTGCGATGTAACTGAAAACACAATCATATGATACTTCGTTTGCGTTGAAATTCAAGTTTAAGGACTCATTCAACGGAAACTGTTCGGCTTGACCGGATTTCGATCCGCATGATACACAGCATTTTATGCAACTCGAGTCCGAATTGCTTTCCGTGTCCGTCGCACCGGTACAGGTCGATCCTGTCGTCTCGGTTTGTATCGCCAATTGGAATTGCTGCGACCTGCTTTACAACTGTCTTGCGTCCCTGCTGGAACAGGATCAGGGCGTCCCGTTTGAAATCATCGTTGTCGATAATGCCAGCAGTGACGGTGCCGCGGAAATGGTCCGGGAAAAGTTTCCCGAAGTCTTGCTGGTCCGGAACACGAAAAATCTCGGATTCAGCGTCGCCAACAACCAAGCCGCCCAGTTAGCCCAAGGCCACTACCTGTTCTTCCTGAATAATGACACCTGGATTCCTGAACGGACCCTTTGCAGGCTGGTGGAATCGTATCAAGCAAACCCGGACGCCGGCATGATTGGCCCCCGCTTGCGGGATGGCGATGGGAATCTGCAGATTTCCTACCGTTGCAAACCGACACTCGGAGCATTGTTTCATCGGGTCAGTTTCCTTCGCTGGACAGGCGTGTTTCGCTCCGTCTACTACGATTACCGGAGGAATTCCTTCAATCCTGAGGGGACGCATTCGGTCGAGGTCCTGATGGGAGCGGCGGTGTTTCTGCCTCGCGAGATTTTTGAGCGGTCAGGAAAATGGGATGAATCATACCGCTTCGGAGGCGAGGACTTGGATCTTTCAACGCAGATCGGCCGTCACCGACCATTGCTGTTCCTGGGACACATCGAAATTACGCATTTTGGACGGATGGCGAGCCGGATGAATGTGGGGTTCGCATCGCCGAATGTGGCGATTGGATATGTCCATTATTTTCGGAAATCAGGCGTATCGAGTGCGAAATTGCGCCTCTACAAGCTGCTTGTGTCGATTGATGCACCATTTCAGTGCATGGCCAAACTGGTTCAGGCGGGTACACGACGAATTCGCGGCGATCGTGAACGGGCGCAGAAGAGCTACCAATCAGCGCTGGGACTCTGGCATTTTCTAACGAAGGAACTTGTTCGATTCTGGTGGGCGTGAACGAGTTGGCAACTTTTCCGAACTTTCAAATATCTACAATATAATGATTTTCCTAGATAGATTGATTCAGACTCCGTTCTGTCAGAATCGACGTAAACCCTTGTGGCGCATAGGCGCTTCCGAAAAAATCGTGTCTTTCCACGGTAGGGTGTGGCAGGCGCGGTGGAAAGACGAGTAAGCGTGCGAACGACATCGCGACACATTTCGAGAGTCAAGCGTGTTGCGATGGTCATGCGCGGAGATGAAATGGACGATCAGTTGAGCGGAGGGGAAATCTCACGATGGTCGAACTAGAATATCACCTTTGCCGTGATGCTGATCGTAACGTGAATTGACCGGGAGCGAATTCATGCGAGTATGGCCGGGAAAGCCTTATCCCCGAGGAGCGACGTGGGATGGTGCGGGGGTCAATTTTGCGCTGTTCTCGGAACATGCGACCAAGGTGGAGTTGTGTTTGTTCGATTCTCCGCACGACACGACGGAATCGATTCGAATTCCTCTTCCTGAACAAACGGACATGATCTGGCATGGTTCGTTTCCGGACCTGCGGCCCGGACAGATCTACGGATACCGCGTATACGGTCCTTACGATCCGGAACGGGGATTCCGCTTCAATCCCAACAAGGTGCTGTTCGACCCGTATGGCAAAGCTGTCGGACGTCAGCTGCGCTGGGGGGATGAACTCTTCGGATACAAGATTGGTGATCCGAAGGGGGATCTTTCGTTCGATGAACGCGACAGTGCGGCGAGTGCGCCGTTGGCGGTAGTGATCGACCCCGCATTCACCTGGGGCAGCGATCATCATCCGAAAACACCCTGGCATAAAACTCTGATCTACGAACTGCACGTGAAGGGGTTCACCAAACTCAATCCGCTGGTCCCTGAACATCTGCGGGGGAAATACGCCGCCCTTTCCACCGCACCGGTGATCGACTACCTGACGGATCTGGGTGTCACCGCTGTTGAATTGCTCCCAATTCATTTCCACGTGAGCGAACGCCATCTGGTCGATCGAGGGCTCTGCAATTATTGGGGTTACAATACGCTGGGATTCTTCGCACCGGATCCGCGTTACTCTTCCGAACGTCACCCGGAAGATGTCGTACGTGAGTTCAAGTCGATGGTGCGTACGCTTCACACGGCAGGAATCGAAGTGATCCTTGACGTGGTGTACAACCACACGGCAGAAGGCAACCACATGGGGCCCACGCTCGGTTTTCGAGGAGTGGATAATCTCTCCTACTATCGCACGGTTGATGGCACGCCCCGCTACTACATGGACTACACCGGGTGTGGGAACACGCTGAACGGCTCGCATCCACGGGTGCTTCAGCTTCTGATGGATAGCCTGCGTTACTGGGTCACGGAAATGCACGTCGACGGATTCCGCTTCGATCTCGCCAGCGCATTGGCAGCGGATTTTTATGCGGTCGGCAAACTGGAAAGTTTCTTCGATGTGATCATTCAGGATCCGATCTTGTCAATGGTGAAGATGATCGCGGAGCCGTGGCACGTTGGCGCTGGCGGATATCAGGTCGGAAACTTTCCGCCGGGATGGACGGAATGGAATGGGAAATATCGCGATTGCGTTCGGAAGTTCTGGAAGGGAGACGGTGGAACGGTCAACGAAATGGCGACACGCCTTTCGGGCTCAAGTGATCTATACGCTCACAACGGTCGAAAGCCCTATGCCAGCATCAATTTCGTAACCTGTCATGACGGTTTCACATTGCGTGATCTGGTGAGCTACAACGAAAAGCATAACGAAGCCAACGGCGAAGAGAACCGCGACGGTGAGAGCAATAACGAAAGCTGGAATTGTGGTGCCGAAGGACCGACCGATAATCCGGAAATCAATGCGCTCCGCGCACGACAACAGCGGAATTTCATCGCAACACTGATGTTCTCACAGGGAGTACCGATGCTGCTGGCGGGTGACGAGTTAGGACACACCCAAAAGGGAACCAACAACGCCTATTGCCAGGACAACGAAATCAGCAGGATCAACTGGGAATTGTCAACAGAACAGAAAGATCTGCTGGCATTCACTCAACGTGTGATCGAGATCTGGTCGAGCCAGCCCGTGGTTCAGCGTCGGCACTTTTTTCAAGGACGGCCGCTTCACGGCGCGGATGTGAAGGATGTTACCTGGTACGACGCCAACGGAGACGAAATGACGGACGAAGCCTGGGACAGCGGATGGGTACGAAGCTTTGGTGTGCGCTGGGCCGGCGATATGATTCCGGGTACGGATGAGCGCGGGCGGCCACTGAAAGGTGATACTCTGCTGCTTTTATTCAATGCCCACCATGAATCGATCCCGTTCCGGCTACCGGGACACAAGTCCGGAACGATCTGGGATCTTCTTTTCGATACGTTTGAAAATAAAGAACCAACGACTCACGATACGACAAAAGAGGTTTACAAACTCCATCCACGTTCGATGGCCGTACTACGAACGATTCGAATCGTGTGATCACGCTGTATTCACACAACTAGCGGCAGTTTACGTCGACCCAATCCCACCGTCTCCTGCTTCGGGAGTCGGTGGGAATTCGTCTTTTCCCAATCGGCCAACTCGATCATCAGTGCATCGACGATTTCCTCTTCCTTGACGCGACGAACCATTTCGCCGTTGCGAAAAATCATGCCTTGCCCGTTTCCTGCTGCGATGCCTATGTCGGCTTCCCGTGCTTCTCCCGGACCATTGACGACACATCCGAGAACACTGATTTTCACGGGTAATCGTCGACCTTGGAGTCGATGTTCGAGTTCGGCGATGATCTTTTCGAGATCGATCGCCAGTCGACCGCAGGTTGGGCAGGCGATGAGTTCCGGGCGGCGTACGCGGCGTTGAGTGGCTTGAAGAATATCGAACGCGGCGGCGATCTCGGGTACAGGGTCACCCAACAGGGAAATGCGGATGGTATCTCCGATTCCGTCGAGGAGAATCGGAGCAAGCCCAGCCGCGCTTTTCGTAATGGCATAGGGCGGTTTACCGGCTTCCGTGATCCCAATATGAGTGGGATAATCTGCGAGTTGAGCGAACAGACGATATGATTCCACTGCGACAAGAACATCGCTCGATTTCAGGGAAACGATGATATCGCGATACCCTTCACTTTCGCAAATCTCGATCGAGCGCAGCGCCGATTCGACAATCGCTGGCGGACACGGGAAACCGTATTTCTCGATCAATTCTTTCTCAAGGGAACCCGCATTGACACCGATCCGCATCGGTAGGCCTTTATCCTTTGCCTTTCGCACGACCTGCCGGAAACGTTCCTCGGTTCCGATATTACCGGGATTCAGACGAATTTTGTCAATCGGATGATCAAGCGCCGCGAGCGCCATTTTGTAATCAAAATGGATATCGCAGATCAACGGGATGGAAATCTGTTCACGAATTTTCGTCAGGGCGCCTGCGTCTTCAGGCTTGGGTACCGTGACACGAACCAACTCACATCCGGCCTCTTCGAGAGAATGGATCTGCTTGATCGTACCTTCAACATCGAACGTATCCGTGGTGGTCATCGATTGCACTCGGATCGGCTCATCACCACCAATGCCGACACCGCCCACAGCGACTACTCGCGTTTTATGCCGGGGCTTTCCAGGAACTTTGGGTGCGGACTCCAGCAGCGTGTAATCAAATCGAGACATCGGGAACTCCGACAGGGTATCACATTGCATCAACCGAAGATACTATAGAACCATCACCAAATCATCGTCCATGAGGAAGGTGTTTATCAGATGATCGCTACTTTCGATCGGAATGGGATTCGCTTTCAATATCCCGAGAATTGGTCTATGGATTTTGAAGAAGGCGACGGTGGCTGGACAGCAACGGTCCAAAGCCAGGAACTGGCATTCGTCTTGTTTTCTCTGCGTGTCGATGTCGATGCTCCTGCGATGCTGGCAGAAGAAGCATTGGAGGCGATCAAAGAAGAGTACAAAGAACTGGATATTGAGACGAGCACGTGCACAATTTGCGGAGCCCCGGCGATCGGATACGAAATTCAATTTCTGACCGTTGATACAGCGATCACCTGCCAACTCCACGGCGTTGAGTCACCTGCCGGTCCTTTTCTCATCATGTCGCAATACAGTGAATACGATCGCAAGAAAAATGAAGCTGTATTAGAAGCAATCGTGAATTCGCTTCAATTTGCGGATAACGATACCATCTCCGACCTGACTCGCTGAGTCTCAGAGAGTGATTGGGCAAAACCATGCCGTTTTCATTTATCCGCGTCGCCGCAGCGGTTCCGAAACTTCGGCTGGCCGATACCCAGTACAACGTCGAACGAACTCTCGACCTGCTGCGCACGGCGGAAGAGCGCAATGTTCAGCTGATCGTTTTTCCCGAATGCGGATTGACCGGCTACACGTGCGGCGATCTGTTTCATCACGCAACGCTCCTTCGCTCCGCGGAAGACGCACTGGAATCATTGCTTTTAGCTGCCGATCTCTGCTTCAGCGGAATCGGTGCGGTGGGCTTGCCGCTCTCAATTGATGGGATGGTGTTCAATTGCGCGGCGATTTTTCGCGGTGGCCGTCTTCTCGGTATCGTTCCAAAAAGTTATTTGCCGAATTACAAGGAGTTCTACGACGCTCGCTACTTTGCCCCGTCTTGGAACTCCCTTTCTACAACAGTGACAATCGCCGGGCAAACGGTCCCGTTCGGCACAGATCTTCTATTCCAGGCTCATTCGTCATGTGTGGTCGGGGTTGAGATCTGTGAAGATCTCTGGATGCCTATTCCTCCGAGTTCCCTACAAGCGATTCAAGGCGCAACCGTGCTTCTGAATCTTTCCGCCAGTAACGAAACAATCGGAAAAGCGTCTTACCGCAGACAATTGGTTGCCGGCCAATCCGGTCGCTGCATCGCTGGTTATGTTTATGCCTCATCGGGTGTTAACGAATCGACGACGGATCTGGTCTTTGGTGGTCACGCTCTGATCGCGGAAAATGGGACGATCCTGACCGAGTCGGAACGATTCCAGCGTGAGGCTTCGCTGAACGTGGCTGATCTCGATCTTGAACGGATCACTTACGATCGGCAAGTTTCAAATAGCTTCAATGAAAGCCACGCCGAACAACATGCTCGGCGCAGATATCGACGGATCCCCTGTGAATTCCCAGTCTGGCAATCCGGCAAGCAACTGGAACGCACGATCGATCCGCATCCGTTTGTTCCATCCGATCCCAGGACACTCGATGAAAGGTGTTTTGAAATCTTCCAGACACAAGTGGCCGGATTGGCCCGTCGGCTTGAACAAATCGGAAAACCTTCGATCAGCATCGGCGTATCGGGCGGACTCGATTCCACCCTGGCTTTACTGGTTGTTTGCAAGACATTCGATTTGCTCAAGATCCCACGGGAAAAAATCCTGGCGTTCACGATGCCAGGCTTCGGCACGACCAGTCGAACGAAAACCAACGCCTTATCGTTGATGAACTGGCTGGGTTTGAGCTCAAAAGAAATCGACATTCGATCCCTTTGCCTCGAACAAATGAAAGCTGTGGGCCATGAACCATTTGGCATTTCACTCGAAGGACACAGACCCGACACGCTCTCAGAGCAACTGCGAATCTTACCACCGGAACGGCGAAACGATCTGACGTTTGAAAATCTACAGGCACGGATTCGCACCAGTATCCTGATGAACGCAGCGTTTACCGTCGGGACCGGAGATCTCTCGGAACTGGCGTTAGGTTGGTGCACCTACAACGCAGATCACATGAGCATGTACAACCCGAATGTGAGTATCCCGAAAACGCTGGTCAAGTTTCTGGTGCGCTGGGTCGCGCTCAATGAATTCGAAGATCCGGTCCGTTCGACACTTCTGGATGTCGTGGAAACAGAGATCTCTCCCGAACTGCTCCCGGCATCAGCCGATGGGACAAAACCTCAAAGTACCGAAGGGACGATTGGCCCATACGAACTCCATGATTTCTTCCTTTATCATTTCCTGCGATGGGGATCGACACCGGAGAAAATCCTGTATCTTGCCAGTCAAACGCAGTTCGACCGGAACTATTCTTCAAAGGAGATCCGTCATTGGCTGAAACTGTTCTTGAAAAGATTTTTTACCAATCAATTCAAACGCTCCTGCTTACCGGACGGCCCGAAAGTGGGATCCGTCAGTATTTCTCCCCGAGGTGACTGGCGCATGCCCAGCGACGCAGCTGCAACTGTGTGGCTCGACGTAGTAGAAAATTGAAATGTCTTGCGCAGCGGTGTTTCTTCTTGACTTACGACCAGATAACCGGCATAAGCACGGCCTCAAAGTACGGGAGAAAAACGATGCGTTCGACTTTTACATTAACCTTACTGCTGATCGTCGCCCCGACCGTTCTTGCACAAAACGTATTGTCTCCGTTCCCGCAATCGGGCGTACCCGTGGGGCGGCCGGTCTTTAATACCGTTGGTCAGACCGCACCCGCTGCCGCACCGCGTGCTGGCCAGCAGATCGGCTATGTCGGACCCGATGGCAATCCGATCTCGATGGAACGTCCTCCCGGCCAGGTCGTCGATCTGAGAAATCTCGCGGCACCGATCGCGGCACCGCTTGCGCCTGGTCTGGCGGAACTTCAACCGAAATCGGTCTTCGAACGGCTTTATGACAAATGGCGCCAGGCAATTGGCCTGGATAAGGCGAACTCGGATTTGAGTACGAACTTTACACCAGGATTGAGTAGACGGAATCGTGAAAGACGTGCAATGATGTGGTGGCGAGACTGAGTGATGGGCTAAAAATGGCTGAGAGAATTTTAGCTTGATTACAGGCGTGGGGGGGTGCGTTTTGAAGGTGAAATGCCCCCGGACGTTGTAAACAGAATTACAGAATCAAAACATCGTACGATTAATTTATTTTCGCCAAGTGCATGCACAAGCGGTGGCGGAGTCGTCCTACGAATTCGAAAACGTTACACGGATTCGAATGCTTCCGAGTATGAAACCGTGACTAATCTTCAAGCAACTTCTCAAATTCGATCTGATAACAGGTACGATTTGCATTCCCTGTAAACAGCCACTTTCCATTCGGGCTGAAGACAAGCGAGTGGATGGCGGAGTCAAACTCCCGGACCATCAGCAAACGACCGCTTAGAATATCCCAGATCCGGACAGTTTGATCATCGCCGGCTGAAAGAAGGTAACTGCCATCCGGACTGAAGACCACGCAATTCACGTGATCCCTGTGTCCGGCCAGCTCAAAGATTTCATTCTGCAACTGAAGATCCCAGACATGGATCAAACTGTCGATTCCAGCGCCGGCCAGGTAACGACCGGGTTTGTCGATCGCCAGCGCGTTGACACCAACATCGAAGACCAGTTCGCGCTGTTTGTTAGCGATATGCCATACGCAAACCGCACCCGTGCGATTTTCGGTCGAGAGATAATCAATACCACCGACGATCACACGTTCGCCGTCCGGATGAAAGACCACACTCTCGAGAGTGCAGTTGTCGGCCGCATCGATGAGAATAATCTTCGGTTCGCCTGTCAACGTGTTCCAGAGCCAGACAAGCCCGTCTTCAGGACTGGTTTGTGCGAGCATCCCACCATTTGCATCGAAGCACAAGGAACCAATCGGAGGTTTGGTCGCCTCCAGCAATCGAGGCGTCTGAGATTGGTTCAGATTGTAAACGCGAGTGATGTGGTCTGTACCTCCGATAGCAAGCCAGCGCCCATCATCGCTCGCGGCGACCGTATGCGCGGGAGCATCATTTGAAGGGAATTGTTCTGCTCCCGTTTCTACATTCCACATTCGGAACCGAGTCGCTCCCGTGCTGGCAAGAAACCATTGTCCGCTCTGTTCGGCAAGTATGGCAAGATCGTTATTCGATTGGGTTTGTGGACCAGATACCAATTCGCCTGTCGTGGTATCCCAGATGTGGATAGTACGATCGGCACCGGCAGACGCGAGGCGAGTTCCATCGGAATTGAAGACCAGACCGCGGATCTCGTCAAAATGACCACGCAGAACATGCGCGACGGACGCTTTGAGGGGATCGTTCCAGATATGGATTTCGTAGTCGGAATCAGCCGTGGCAAGAAATCCATTGGATTGACTGGAAACCAAGTTCATTACTTGATCGGAATGACTATTAAGCAAGATCAGGGGATCTGGCTGATCGATTCGCCACACTCGTGCGGAGGTATCCCATCCTGCGGAAAACAGCAGTGTTCCATCAGCGTTCCAAGCCAAAGCCGGAATTCGATCGGTATGGCTTTTCAACTCTATGATCCGTTTACCGGTTTGCCGATCCCATACGCGGATAATTCGGTCTTCGCTGGCCGTCGCAATCATTCCCCCGCTCGGTGAAAAAACAATGGCCGATACTGGCATGGAATGCCCAGCAATTTCACTCTCAAATTGTTGGGTCGTGGAATCCCATAAACGGATTTTTCCGTCATCATGACCACTGGCAACTGTAGCACCATCGGATGAAAATGCCAAAGCCGTAACCCAGGATGATCGACCCGCACGACCTTGCAATAATCCCGTACCGACATTCCAAAACCGAAGTTCATCGTTCCCGCTCACCAGAAGTTCCGCTTTCGGATCGAATCGCCAAACGGTTTCCAGATCGCTCAAATAATGACGTGAAATCACTTTTCCATCGGAATTCCAGTGTTGGAGAATCCCGGCTTCATCAACAGAATAGATCGTACCGTCCTGACAAAATGCGATGGCTGCGACATCATTTTCCGTTTGAAATCGTGGTTCACCAAATACCCGGTGAACCAACGGAGATGGCTTACTGGGATATTCCCATACGGTCGGTGGTGCTGCGGAACTGGTGGACATTGAACGTCCTTCAATGAAAAACGAAAGGGCGAACCGGCCATGGTGACTGACGAAAGTTTAGAACAACCGTTACGACTAAGGGAGAAAAATCGGGCATGTGAATGAAAAAAACACCCGGTTGCCAATCTATCCAAGAATACTTTTCAGGTCTGAGAGGAAATCATGTCAAATGAATTCCAATTTATCGAATGGATAAGACACCGATCAGAATGTAAAGGACGAGTTGTAATTGGTCCTGGTGACGACTGTGCGGTTCTTTATCCCGGAAGTTTACCGCAATTGATTACTTCCGACATGCTCATGGATGGGGTCGACTTTCATTTGAATGAGATTGGTCCCCACCGAGTTGGCCGCAAAGCCATGGCGGTGAATCTCAGCGACTTGGCAGCAATGGCGGGAATTCCTCTTTTCGCCGTTGTGAGCGTGGCACTTCCCCGTGGTGTTGAACACCTCGCCGAACTGATTTATCTGGGTCTACGTGAAGTAGCTGACCGATTCGGGGTGTCCATAGTCGGTGGCGACACGAACACTTGGTACGGCCCCTTGGTCATTTCCGTAACATTGATCGGTGAATCTGAGAAACCAATTCTCAGAAGTGGTGCAATGCCGGGGGATAAGATATTTGTTACCGGTCAACTCGGTGGAAGCATCCTTGGCCATCACCTCGATTTTACGCCAAGAATCCATGAAGCCCGGGCTTTACGGTCGGTCGTTGATCTTCATTCGATGATCGACATCAGTGACGGACTTTCGCAGGATTTACACCATATCATCACTGAAAGCAGTTGCGGTGCCGTCGTCTTTGCTGAGAAAATCCCGGTTTCGCTTGCAGCTCAACAACTTTCAAAATCGTCAGGAAAGCCGGCTATCGAACACGCTCTTACAGATGGAGAAGACTTTGAGCTGATATTTACTATAGCACAAACGGATGTCGAAAAGCTTTTGAAGTCCTCTCCTGTACCCGTCTGGAAAATTGGAGAATGCATCGATTCCGGTTATTTCCTTGAATACGAAACGATACGACAACCTTTGACCCCCAAAGGATGGGTTCATTCGTTCTAAATTACTTGTTCAAATTCCAATAAATCCGGCAGTTAAACGTTTGCCGTCCGACGGCAACGATATCGGGCCTCCCATCGCTGTCGAGGTCGCCAACGACCAGATCTTCTACCGCTACACCACCGTTCTCGAGGAGATAACGCTTCCATTCACCGGATTCATGCTTGTAGATCCGAACGCCACGCTGTTCTTTGAATGAATCAGACTTGTTCGGATTATCCCGGACACCGATGATCAACTCGTCCGCACCATCTCCATCAAGATCCGCAAACGAAACCGCGTGCCCCCAGCGAAGGTGATCATCAAGGACCTGCCGTGTCGGCTTTTGGCCTTTCTTCCCCGTATAGACAACGACCTGATTTCCATGCCATGGCTCGATCGTCGCAACCACGTCATCACCATTGTTCGTCAATCGTCCGCTTTTGATTTCGCTTACGCCTCGATTGCTCCTGGGGTTGGCCTGATTTCCTTCGTGAACGGTTTTCGTCAGGTTCTTCTTTCCCGACTCCCCAAGAATGATCGCATTGTAACCTTCGTAGCTTCCGACCAATATGCTTATCGGTTTCTTCGAACCGTCAGGAATATAGGGGAAGAAGTTGTGGCAAACGTGAAGTTCGTCACTGAGTACGATCGGTTTCCAGTTTGTTGACTTAGTCGGTTCATCTGGCACCTTGTAAGCGATCACGCGGACAGGTCTGCCATCCATCCAGTTCTTCTCGCGCGTCGCATCACGCCCTATGAGAGGAACATGAACGATCTCCTTTTTCCCATCACCATCGAGATCGATCGCGCGGACTCGATGCACCATCGGTTCCTCACAAAAAATGCTGTGCAAAGTCCACTGATCATCAAGTGATTTCCCACGTTTCAACCACTGAAGGGTTCCTGCGTTTTTCGTGTCGAACGGTTTCCATCCGGCTCCGATCACGAGTTCCAGATCACCGCCACCATCAATATCCAAAGCACAGATGCAGACGTTGTCCGGCTTCGTTTTTCCATCAAGAATCACACGCTTTTTCCATGTCGGATTCTGGTACCAGATTACCTGAAACTGATCCACCACGATGATATCGTTATTGCCATCGGCATCGAGGTCCTCGATGATGACGGCGTAGCCGATTTTCAGACCTGAATCGATTTCCTCGACTTGGAATCTGGGAAAGCCTGGTGGGGCAATCGGAGCATCGAATCTCTTGCGATCAGCGGGCTTCGCGGTTGTAGTGATTACCAAGATCGCAAGAAGTGCCGGAATCCCACAAATCTTTGAGGTTCGCATTCGAATCTCCAATCGATGTTCTAAATTTCGGTTGGTCGAGGCTTCGCATTCCGGCACAATAATACTATCCGTTCTGAACGGATACTTGACCCAGCGGCAAACACAGAAAGAATGCACCGTGGATCATCGGGATTCACGAGTGGCCTTGCAATAAGAATTCCTCAAATTCGGAGTGGAGACAGCGGATGCCTGTACGATCCTCTCAGCGTCCGACCCGTGAATGGCTGCTCCTCATTGTTGCACTCATTATCGTTGGCACGATTGTTGTCCCACTCTGGCAAATTATGGATGCCGGCGAGTCCCGAGCACAATTCCTTGCCAAATGGACTCCCGAACGCATCGCCAAACTCTTGCTCGGCCCGGAACAAGTTGCTTGTTACATCTGTTTTGTCTGGGCTTCGTTGGTGCTCGTAATCCGGCGTCGCGAGGTCACTCGTCAACGAGCAGCTTTTCACCTCGAACTTCTCCCGACAGATGAAGGCGCAAGAATCTTACCAGAAGACGCTCGGCCTCTAGCGAGAAAAGTCGATCAGGTCACGGCGCGAGGCGGCCCGTACATCCTGGCAAACATGATTCGACTGGGATTGGGGAAATACGCAATCAGCAAGTCCGCATCCGATGTGGCAGAGGTTGTTCGCAATCAGGCCGATATCGAATTCAACAGATTGGTCGCCAGTATGGGTGGGTTGGTCAATTATCTGGCTTGGGCCATTCCCGCTTTGGGATTCATTGGTACGGTTCGCGGACTTGCAGGTTCTTTTGGACTGGGTGGTGTCCAAGACATCGATAACACACAGTTTCTCAAGATGGCAACCGATCAGCTGAAAATCGCCTTCGACTGTACACTCGTGGCTTTGGTTCTGAGTATCGTCCTGATGTACCTGCTCCACACGGTACAGCGGTCCGAAGAGACACTCGTCATCGATTCTCAGGAGTATTGTCAAGAACATCTCCTTCTGCGACTGTATGATCCTCGATCGGATGACGTGGAGGGCCGCTAATGTTTGGTTTCGGGAGTTCGAAACGAGCAACCGTCCCCATCGCGGACCGAGCAAAACTCGTCGGTATCGATATGACATCGACGCGCGTGCGAGCACTCGCAGTCGCGGGTGGACACTCGAATCTGATACCACTTGACTCGTCTATCGATGAGTTATTTCTGTTCATCAATTTAGAACCCCGAATCCCAGAAATCGGACTCAGTGGCCACAGAATCATCCGAAAGCATCCTCACCTTGTTTGCACCAATTTTCTCCCTCAATTGGGGCAAACGCGAGAATGGCGAGGTTCACGCGTTCGTCTCACTCCGGAATCAGCGTTGCAAACCGCCTTCGAAAAGATTCGCGGACCGATCACCGCTGAGACCGATGGTGGAGTTTTGACGTTACCCTCGTATCTGATCGCTTCACAGATCAAATCCGTTCGAGAAATCGCCGCCCGCTCCAAAATCCCGTTCACCGGTACAGCATCCGCACCGATGGCCATCGCGTCTCATCGTGCACGACAGATCCTGAATCCGCCATCGGTCCCGGATGAGAATACTTCGAAGGAAAGTTCGTCATGGATTGTCCCGATCCGTCCACAATCGGCGGGTCCGGGTGATGTCATGATCATTGATGTCGACGACTATGCTCTTTCAGCAACAGCGATCAATATCCAGCAGAAAGAAGTCCGCCTCACATCACGTGCGGTTTGGCCGCGGCTGTCATTGAAACTCTGGAAAGACCGGCTGATCGATGCGCTGTCTGATCGTTGCGTGCGGCTTTGTCGTCGAGACCCACGAGATTCTGCAGCAGCAGAACAGGCGCTCTACGAACAACTCGATTCGTCCATGGAACGATCGCGACAGGGACGGACAGTGACACTGACAGTTCGAAGTGAGAAGTGGTACCAGGATCTTGTTCAGCAACCGCTGGATTTTGAAGAATACTGCGCAGGATTGATCGGATCGTTTTCCAGCCACTTCAGCGAATTCATGACCAATTCCTGTCAATCGGCTCCACCACGGGCCATCTGGCTGACAGATGCTGCTGCCAATCTGCCCGGTCTAGGCTCAGCAGTTTTTCAACTGTCATCCGAGAATACTGAAGTCTCGGTTCTTCCGCCGGACGCAGCCGCCGAAGCAGCTGCGGCATTACATGCCCACTGGATGGCTGATCGACTTCCGCGCGTCCATCTGGAAGGCGTCATTGCAGTCGAAACGTTGAGACGAACACCTGAAACACGGATTCAGAAATCCGTTTAGGACGAACCGGAGTACTTCATGAGAACCCGGCCAAAACCGCCACAGCTGGTGAGCATGTGGATGCTCGATGTGTTCTGCTGTGCACTCGGTTGCGTGACGCTTCTCTGGCTTGTGAGCAATCGTGATGCAGCCCAGGAAGCGACACGCAACAAAGCTGCCATCGCCGAACTCACCTCGATTCGCTCCAGTCTCCTGAGTACCACAAAGGAGTTAGAAGCCACACGCCGGAGTCTGAACGCTCAGATCGACAATCTGAAGGCAAAGCTCCTTGCGACCACAAGCGAACGGGATGACACCGCGGCCCAGCTGGCGGTCGCGAAAGCCGACATTTCGTCTTTGGAAACGAAGCTTTCCAAGGCGATCGTTCAGACCAGTCTACTCGAAGAACAATTGGTCAAGAAACGCAAAGATGCCAACATGATGGCCGAGCGATTAGTGAGCGTGACTCAGTCGGCTGACGAACTTCGCAAGCTTATTCGGGATAAGGATGCGGAACATGATGAACTTGCCATGAGAGCAAAAAAAGCGGTCGACCAGTTAAACGATGCAGACGCGAAACTCAAAGCACTCGAAAAAGCGAATGATGATGCCAAATCCGATCTTCTGGCCATGAGGAAAACCGGAGACGAACTTGCGACGGCCAAAGCGGCGATGCGCCAGATGCAGAAGCAAATCGACGACGCCAACATCAACATTATCGATCTCCAGGGTGAAAAGAAAAAACTCGCGGACAAGATCGACAAATTGCGAATTGAAAGTGATTCGAAGTTCGCCGGCATCGCGATGACCGGTCGGCGTGTCGTGTTCGCTCTCGATGTCTCGGGCAGCATGAAACTCCTCGACGACAAAACAGCCGCTCCAGAAAAGTGGCCTGTCGTTGTCGACACTCTGATCAAGGTCATGAGGAGCCTGCCTGATCTCGAGTTCTATCAGATTGTTCTGTTCTCGCGCACTTCTCGCTACCTCGAAGCGGGTGGAACCTGGCAACGATACAACGGCGAAGAAACACTCAACGTGATCCGCGAAAAACTGCTCGACGAAGACCCAGTCGGCGATACCAACATGTACGATGCGTTCGATCTCGCGTTTCGCCTCAAAGCAAGCGGACTTGATACGATCTATCTTTTCTCGGACGGATTACCGACAAGCGGACAGGGAATTCCCCCCGATCTGACGAAACCTCTCACCGAAACTCAACGTTCCGATTATCTGACCAAACACGTGAGACAAACGCTCAGGCTTGTCTGGAATCCGGAGCGTGATGCGAAACGAGTGAAGATCAACTCGATCGGCTTCTTCTTCGAGAGCAACGAAGTCGGCGCGTTCCTTTGGGCGCTTTCGCGTGAAAACAACGGAAGCTTCGTCGGAATGAACAAGCCGTAATCACATCCGGCCGCGTTCGAATTTTTTCCGCTCGTTTTCCTTCAAGTACAACTTCCTCATGCGAAGACTTGTCGGTGTGATTTCCACCAATTCATCGTCATCGATATATTCCAGAGCCATCTCGAGTGAAAATCTCATTGGAGGTTTGAGCGGGACGGTTTTATCGGAACCCGCCGCTCGCATGTTGGTCAACGGTTTGAGGCGTGTCACGTTCACAGTCAGGTCGTTATCGCGGCAATGTTCGCCGACGATTTGACCTTCGTACACCGCTTCGGCCGGCGCAACGAAGAGCGAACCGCGATCCTGCAGACCTTCGATCGCATAGGCTGTCGTCTTAGATGTCTCGAGCGAAATCAGCACGCCAGCGGATCTCCCAGGCATACCCGGTCGGGCTGGACGGTAGTCGTGGAAGTTATGGTGCATGATGGCCGTGCCTTGGGTAGCGGTCAGCATGCGCGTGCGCAGCCCGATGAGGCCGCGGGCGGGAATGTGAAACTCCATATGCGTGCTGTTGCCGTGTCCGCCTTCCATCTTGATGCATTCGCCCTGCCGCTCGAGCACCAGCCTCATGACCGACGATGAATGCTCGTTCGGCGCTTCCACCACGAGATATTCCACCGGTTCCAGAGTCTTGCCATCAACTTCTTTGGTGATCACCTTGGGTTTCCCCACGGCGATTTCGCCTCCCTCACGCCGGATCGTTTCAAGCAACACGCCAAGATGCAATAGCCCGCGACCGCTGACGATAAACTCGCTTTCACGTTCGCCCGGTTTCACGCGCAGTGCCACATTGTGTTGCAGTTCGCTATCCAACCGCGCTCGCAGCTCACGGCTCGTGAGCGGCTTTCCGTCCTGGCCGGCGAACGGCGAATCGTTCACCTTGAAGAGCATGTCGAGCGTCGGTTCGTCGATCGCCATTGGCGGAAGCGGAAGCGGCTTGTCGAATTCACAGATCGTATCGCCGATATCCGCTTCATCCAGCCCCACGATCGCGCAAACATCGCCTGCCGAGATCGACTCTGCTTCTTTCTTCGCCAGCCGTTCGAATTCCAGAACCTGCACCACCGTATCGTTGAAGGTGCTCCCATCTTTCTGCTTCACCACCGTGACCTTCTGATTCTTCCTGATCTTGCCAGCCACCACACGGCCAACCGCGATTTTGCCCAGAAACTCCGAGTATTGCAGAGCCGTCACTTGCATCTGCAGCGGCGCATCGACGTCCACCTCGGGAGCGGGAATCCGATTCAGGATCGCATCGAAGAGCGGCTTCAAATCTTTCGGTTCAACATTCAGATCCGTCGTCGCGATTCCCGCACGACCGCTGGCGTAAATCACCGGGAAATCCGCCGTCTCATCGTCCGCACCCAATTCGATGAACAACTCGAACATCATGTTGTGGATTTCTTGAATCCGCGCATCCGGCCGGTCGATCTTGTTGATGATCACAATCGGCTTCAATCCGCAGGCGAAAGCTTTCTTCAATACGAATCGCGTTTGTGGCAGCGGGCCTTCCGCCGCGTCCACCAGCACAAACGCGCCATCCGCCATCTTCAGAATCCGCTCGACCTCGCCACCGAAATCCGCGTGCCCCGGCGTATCGATCAGATTCACCTTCACATCACCGATCCGTATCCCGCAGTTCTTCGCAAGGATCGTGATCCCCCGCTCTCGCTCCTGATCGTTCGAATCCATGATGAGGCCATGCTGGCCTCCCACGAGTTTGTCGAGTTCTTCGGTACGGAACTGCCCCGATTGCCGCAGCATCTGATCGACGAGCGTGGTTTTACCGTGGTCAACGTGCGCAATCACGGCGACATTTCTGAGATCGGTTCGCTTGGCCTTCATGGTCCACACTACTTAAAGACAACAAGCCGCGACGAAGGGCCGCGGCCAAGGGTAGTCGCTGGAGAGATCAACTCTTAGTGTAGAAGTTCCGGCCGCCTTCGGAAGGGCTGGATGAAGTGGAAACCGTGAAGAGAGGCTGATCATGCGGCTGCTCCTGGTTCGTCATGCCGAGGCCCTACCGCTCTCGTCCGATCCCGGCGCCACCGACTTCCACCGACCGCTCACGGTACTCGGCCGCACGCAGGCGCAGACGCTCGCCCAAGTCATCAAGAACCTCGGCATCCCCGTCACCGTCATCGTCACCAGCCCGCTCGTCCGCGCGATCGAAACCGCCGAACGACTGCTCGAACTCACACCCGGTAAAGAATTCGTCGTCACCGAACGACTCGCCTGCGGAGAGTTAAAGCCTAAGAAACTCTCCAAACTCGCCTTCGAACTCGGCGGTTCGCCACTCCTCGTCGGCCATATGCCCGACATCGCCGACTACGCCAACTGGCTCATCGGCGCGGAATCCGGTGGCGTCGATTTCGACAAAGCCGCCATTGCCTGCATCAACTGCCGCTACCAGATCGCCAAAGGCGGAGGCCAACTCGAATGGCTCGTTCCGCCCAACTGGTACCTGCCCATGCCGTCCTAATCATTCAGGCCATAGCTGAACAGAGTCAATCGTGTTACGACTCCGCCAACCAGACACACAGGGTCTTGGCGAAGACGCCGGGAAAACCCTGACACGAAACCAGCGACTTTTCACACATTTTCGTCTTCAGACCGATCATCTCAAAATTCATGTATGAGCTGAATTCGACAAAAAGTATTACTGCAACATCGTCCTTCGGATGAAATCCATTTGAAGGTGATAGTAATGATCTCCGCCGATCCCATGCCGCGACGGCGGATAAATCATCATCTCGAACGGCTTGTTCGCCTTCTGCAACGCCTCCACCAACTGCATCGTGTTCTGCACATGCACATTGTCGTCAATCAGCCCGTGCAGCAGCAGCAACTTGCCGTGCAGATTGCCCGCCGCCTTCACCACGCTCGTCTTGTCGTAGCCATCCTTGTTCTCCGATGGCAGTCCCATGTACCGCTCCGTGTAGATCGTGTCGTAGAGTCGCCAGTCAGTCGGCGGGGCGCCGGAAATCCCTGCCGAGAACTTCTTCGAATTCGTGAGCGCATACGCCGTGATGAATCCGCCATAACTGTGCCCGCTGATCCCCACGCGAGTCGCATCCGCCCACGGCTTCGTCGCGATCCAGTCCACTGCCTCTTCCAGATCCTTGAGTTCCTGCACGCCCATCTGCTTGTAGCAGGTCCAGGCGGAGACAGCCCCCTTCCCGCTCGCGGGTCGCGGATCGACGCGGTAGGAAACGATTCCCATGTGCGCGAGCACCTGCTCGAAACTCCGCCAACTCCACCCTTCGCGAACCGTCGGCGCATGCGGTCCGGCATAGGTCGAAATCCAGATCGGATACTTCTTCTTGGGATCGAAATCGGGCGGATACGTGATCGCCGCTTCCAGCAGGAAGCCATCCTTCATCGGCACTTGTAACCGCTCGTACTTGCCAAAACGATACTCTTCGCGGGCGTAGGCCGGGTTGTTATCCAGCGTGCGCACCACATCGCCGCCCAGCTCGCGCAGCACCGTGGTTCCCGGTGTATCGTTATCGGTGAACCGATCCGTGTAGAGCTTGCCCTTCGGCGCCAGGTTGATCGTGTGACTGCCATCGCCTGATGAGATCCGCGTCACGCCTCCGCCGTCGAGCTTGGCGGAGTAAAAGTTTGAACCATTGTGGCCGTCTTTCGTTCCGCTGAAGTACACCAACCCATCGTCCGGGCTGACGCGGTGGACCGTGCGCACTTCCCATTCGCCAGTTGTGATCGGCCGAATGAGTTTCCCGGCGGAATCGTAATGGTAAAGGTGCTTCCAGCCGCTTCGCTCACTCGGGAAGAGGAACGATCCATCCTCCAGGAACTCCGGCTCGCCGGGATCGTCGATCCAGGCCTTCGTCTGATCGCGGAACAAAACTTTTGGCGGGCTGGTCGGCGAATCCCAGACGGTGAAATCGATGAACGTTTGCCGGCGGTTCGAGACATACGAAAACACCGTCTTGCCATCCTTCATCCAGCCAACACGAGCGAACAGCGTATCGTCCAGCTTCTTGTCGCCCATCGAAACAAAGACCGGCTTCGGATCCGCCAGGCTCACGACGCCTAACTTCACGATCGGATTCGGATCGCCCGGCTTCGGATAAGCATAGACCTCCGCCCCACCGGAATTCGGGTGCGGCAGCGCAAGCGTAAATTTCTTCACTGGCTTGTCATCGAAGCGCAGAAACGCAATGGAGGTGCCATCCGGGTTCCACCAGTACGCCCGTCCATTCCGGCTGAAGATTTCTTCCTCGTACACCCAGTCCGCCCGGCCGTTGAGTACGTCCGGTTCCTTTTCGTTGGTCAGCGCGATTTCCTTGCGCGTCGCCAGATCGACAGCGAAGAGATTGCCATCGCGAACAAAGGCGATGTGGGTGCTGTTGGGCGAAAAGGTGACGAATTCTTTCTTGCCTCCGCTTTTCGTCAGTTGCACGCCGGGTGTACCATCGAAGTACGCAAAGCCCAGTTCGCCTTTGGGCAGATCCACGAGTGTTCCCGTGCGGGCCGGATTCATCCGGAATTGGGTTCCTCCGCGAGTTGGTCCTGCGCGTCCGGCACCACCACGTCCACCTGCTCCAGGGCGTTCCATGGTCGGCAGCGCTTTGCGGGACTTCGCCAGCTTCTCCGGATCGACAAACAATTCCGTACGACCTGTGCGTGCCGAAACCTTCCAGAGTTCTCCGCCCTTGCTTTGAAGATAATGCTCGCCATCAGGCAGCCAGGTCACGCCCCCCTGCTCTCCAATGGCGAAACCGCGATTCGAGGTGAGAAAATCGATCGTGAACGGCTGATTCGTCTTGCGATCTTCCGGCAACGGTCGCGGAGCGCCGACCGCCACACCGCCCAGCTTGCCAACACGCATCACCGGGTATTCCTTCCCCTTGGCCAAGCCATCATCGAAGGCGTTCCAGTAGGCAAGGCCGTCCTCTGCCTGCGGTTCGAGCAAGTAGGCCGCTAGCCGGCCGAGTTTCTGCGAAGTTCGCACGAGGAATGTTCCAGCGGGTACGCGACAAGTCACCTTGCCCGGCGCGACTTCAAGTCGGGTCGCTTTGTGATTCTGGTAGGCGCGTTCTGACTGTTGGATTTCGTTGACTGTGTACGTCTCCAGGTCGAGTTCGAGATCTTCGCGAAGTTCTTCGACCTGGATGCCGTGACGGCGAAGCGTATCCGATACGAGAGAAAATTGTGCGGGGATGAGGTACGCCTCCGGCACGGGCACTTCGAGTTCCGGTTCCATCTTGGTGACGATGGAAAGCGAGAAGTCCTTCGGTTTGCCGTCGGGATCGAAGCCGAGCACGGCAAAGGGCTGCGCCTGTGCGACGGTCTTGCTTCGCAGTGCGATGCGTGCCGGTGTCTGGGCTTGACGCGTGACGGTGGTGATGGTGTTGGGATTCGCCAGAATGCTTTCGAGAGCGGAATGAACGAAGTGATAGCTCGCTTTCACGCGGTCGGCGAAACTGGCGTAGGAATAAGATTCGGAGAGGAGCGAGATGCGGTTGCGCAGTCCGACGTATTGTGTGCCGTAGCGTGGCGAGGCGGCGTAGCTGGTCCATTGGGTTCGATCGCGGTTGAAATTGCCGTAGAAGAAGGAATCGAATCCGGTCGCGGTCTTGAGCCGTTTCGTGATGTCGGGGAGGAGCGTTTCGTTGCTGTAGCTGACGACGCGCGGATCGGCGGCGGGGTAGCGCACCGCATCGTAGGTGAGCGTGTAGCGGTGCTTGCTGCCGTTGGTGGTGTGGCAATCGATGATGAGTCTGGGATCCCATTCGTTCATGAGGCGGACGAGTGCGCGGATCTCGGGCGATTCGAGTTTGATGAAATCGCGGTTGAGGTCGAGTCCGTCGGCGTTTTCGCGCTTGCCGGTGAGTGCGGGACCGTTCTGCCCGGGGCGGTTGTCGGGGCCGAACTGTTCGTTGCCGTCGGGGTTCACGTTCGGTGCGATGAGCAGGACGAGGTTCTTGAGTAGTGGGCTGTCCTTCGTGGTGAGATCGCGTGCGAGTGCGAGCACCGCCTCCTTGCCATCGACTTCGCCGGCGTGGATGTTGGCGTAGACGAGGGCGACGATGCGATTGGAATTGCGCAGTGCTTGCGGCGACGTGATTCCGTCGGAGGAAAGGATCAGGAGCGGCAGCGGGCGGCCGTCTTTGCTTTTGCCGTACGTCGAGACTTTGACCTTGGGAGAAAGTTGGGCGAGTTGTTCACCGAACGTCAGGACTTCCGCATGCGTGGAGGTTTTCTGAAAGTTCGATTTCTCGGCGGTGGTTTGTATGACCGGCGCTTGCGCGAAAGCAACCATTGAGCTGAAAAGAACCGCAACGAACGCTCGAAACATACGACACCTCAACCCACAACACTAGGATGAAGAAGAGCCTACATTTAGGAGATACGCGTGCGCATTCTGATTGCCAGTGTGGTGATGGTTCTCATTTCTTCGCAGGTCCGTGCGGACGAGAAACTCAAGGGGATCGCCTGCCGATCCGTGCATCTGGGTTACTCGGCGCCGGCGGGCACGGCGTTTTACAATGAAGCGCGAGTGGATCAATCCGCCGACGGGACGTATTTCATGGTGGCGGGGTTTCGGCATGGCTATTTCGGGCTTCAGGAATTGGCGAATGGGAAGAAGTTGATCCTTTTTTCGGTCTGGGATCCGACTTCGGGGAACGATCCGAAGAAAGTGCCCGAGGATCACAAGGTCAAGACGCTGCACAAGGATGAGGGGGTGCGTGTGGGGCGTTTCGGCGGTGAGGGTACCGGCGGGCAGTCGTTTTTCGATTACGACTGGAAGGCTGGCGAGACGTACCGGTTTCTGGTGACGGCGAAAGCCGACGGCGCGGAGCGAACGGCGTACAGCGGATACTTTTATTTGAACGATGCGAGGAAATGGAAGCATCTTGTGACGTTCTCCACGCTCACGAAAGGCATGCTGATCGAGGGGACCTATTCTTTTGTCGAGGATTTCCGGCGGAACAAGATTTCGACGACGAAAACGCGCAAAGCGACGTTCGGCAACGGCTGGTTGAAGACGACAGCGGGCGAGTGGACGGAACTGACGAAATGCCGGTTCACCGCCGACGCCAATCCGGTGGTGAATATCGACGCGGGTGTGAAGGACTCGCGCTTTTTCCTCGCAACAGGCGGCATGATTGAGAACACGAACACGCCGCTGCGCAAGAGCATGGAGCGGCCGAAGAGCAAGGGCGTGCCGGACGATTTGCCGTTGAAATAGGACTGTCTGAAATGAAAAAACGCCCGCGGATGACCGCGGGCGTTTGCGTTGACTGCGGGATGATTAACCCACGAAGACCCCACCGGCGAACCCGGGGAAGGTATCGAGTTTGAAGGCGGCCAGCGGTGTGCCATCCGGGAGGATGTTGGCGCCGAGGAAGCCCGTGACGCGATTGCCGCTGCCTTCACCGGAGCCGACGATGATATCGGCTTTGTTGTCGCCGTCGAGATTCTTGATGGCGACACGAACCCCACCGCGATCCGAGAGATCGCCAGCGAAGAAATTGGCCCGAGTGATGTAGGCGTTGGTGAGGAGCGACTTGCCGCTCAGGCCGAGGACGCGAGGTCCGCCACCAGGTCCGCCACCGCCCACGATATCCGCGAATCCATCGCCATCGATGTCGCCCGCGGCGATGAATGCACCGTTGCGAAGCGTGTCTTCGAAGAGGAAGAAGTCCGAGAAGAGCCGCTGCGGATTCACGCCGATCGTCGTTCCGTCAAAACCCGCGATGCGGGGCCCGCCACCGAAGCCGGCGGAGGCGATCAGGTCTGCGCGTCCGTCACCGTTCACATCGCCGACGGCGGTACGAGCTCCGCCGCGGAAGTTGGAATCTTCGATGACGAAGAAGTCGGCAAGCTGGGAGAAACCCTTGCCGCTGAAGATCCGTGCCCGCGGGCCGCCACCTTCGTCCGGAGTAATGACCAGATCGGCAATACCATCGCCGTTCAAGTCGCCCGAAGCCACGTAGACACCGCCGGTGAAGGCTGACTCGAACGGTTGCGTACGGAACAGTTCGGCTCCGGAGTTGCCGTCGAGTACCTGAACCTGAGAGATCCCGCCGGGCCCGGAACCGATCACGACATCGGCGACGCCGTCGCCGTTAAAGTCACCGCTGGCGGTTCGCACACCGCCGGTTTGATCGGGGAATGCGGGAGCAATGAAGCGTTCGGTCTGGTCGGCATTGAAGTACCGCACGGCCTGAGATCCGCCAGCTCCGGATCCGACAGCGTACTGCGGATTGCCGACGAGTGGCACGGACGGAGGCGGGGGCGGGGGCGGAGGCGGAACGGTGAAGACGTTGACGTCGAAGGTATCGCTTGTGGAGTTGCCGTTTTCGTCCGTGACGGTCACGGTGACGGTCGTCGTACCGGCCTGACCGGTAGCGGAGACGAGGTTCAAGGTTCGGTTCGTGTCGGCACCGCTGATGGTCAGCGTGGGAACGAGTGCGGGGTTCGCGGCTTTCGCGGTGACCGTGAGAACCGAAGCGGCGGTTTCGGCATCGACCACGACAAACGGCAGCGAGAGTGCGTTACCGGCTTGTACGGTCTGATTCACGATGTCGGAAATCACCGGAGGAGCGTTGACCGGTGCGGGCGGCGGAGGTGGAGGCGGAGGCAGCAGAGTGACATCGAAGGTGTCCTTCGCCTGTGCACCGAGTTCGTCCGTGACGGTGAGTGTGATCGTCGCAGTGCCGGTCTGGCCTGCGGCCGTACCGACGAGGATGGTGCGGTTCGTGCCGGTGCCGCCAAGCGTGAGCGTCGGCGTGATGGCGGGATTGGACGACGAGACGGTGACGTTGAGGTTGTTCGGGAGCGTTTCCGCATCGAAAATGCCGAACGGAATCGTCTGACTAGCACCGTTTTCGATCGACTGATTTGCGACGTCGGTGATGACGGGCAGTGTGTTCGCAGCCGGGGGCGGGGGCGGAGGCGGAGGCGGAACGAAGATGTTCGTGAGAGCGAAGGACGCGATCTCGGTACCGCCCAACACGGAGGCGTCCACGAAGTACGATCCGCCGGTCGCGTTGGCGGTCGGGCTTGCGGATGCGATCCCGCTTGCGTTCGTGAGAACCACGGTCGTCGTCTTGCCGGAGAAGTCGACTCCGGTCCCCATCGTCGGACCTGCGAAGGTCACGCTCACGCCTGCCAGCACTGGGTTGCCGAAGATATCGGTCACCAGAGCCTGAAGCGGATTACTGAACGCCGTGCTGGTCAAGGTTGCCTGACCCGTACCGCTCACGATGTTGACTTTGGATGCTGCCGCCGGCGTGTTCGTGAGGTTGAACGACACGGTCCCGACGTTCGGACCGGTCGCCTGCACGAGGTAGGAGCCGACGATCGTATTCGCAGTAACCGGAATCGCAACGAAGCCGAGCGTGTCCGTCGAGGCCGTAAAGTTCGTCCCGCCATTCGAGAACGTGATCGACGCACCCGAGTCCGGCGAGGTAAACGAGATCGGCACATTCGCGATAGGCAAGCTCTTGGTATCGAGCACCTGGATCTTCAGATTGGAACTGAAGGTCGAATTCGCCGACGCACTCTGGTTGTTACCACTGACAATCTGAATCGCACCCGTGGGCGGAATCGAAACGCCGAAGGCCGTATTCCGCAGGTTGAAGAACACGGGGGCCGGGCTGTCGATGGTGCTAGCCATGACCGTGTAATCACCGGCGACACCGTTCGCTGACACGGAAACCGTAGCCAAACCTGTGTTATCCGTCGTAACACCCGTGACGGCGCCTTGTCCAAAGAAGATGGCCGAAGCGGTGGGATCGGGAACGGTCGGTGCTTCGAAGCGAACCAGTGTCGACTTCAGAGGTGCTCCGTTCGGGTCCGTAACAAGAACGGTCAGAGTATTAGCGAAGGGCTGATTCGTTTGAGTCGTCTGGCCGCTTCCGGAAACAATCCCGACCGCGCTGCCGGTTTGAACTTCAACCGCACCGATGTCGATCCGGCCACCGACTCTCCGGAGGTAACCGCGTTGATCGGTATTGAATGCTCCCAGCGTGGTCGAACCGGCGTTGATGACCGGGCTGCCCGATTGCGGCACGCGGGAGAATGTCGGTCCGCCGCTGGCAGCGGGGCCGGACAGCAGCGGATCGATTCGCTTATCGGCTGCCGTGCCACCGAATTGATCACCACCCGCCGCATTGAACTTGGCGCCTGCGCCGATCGCTTCGACGAAATTGAACCCCTTGGAAGTCGAATTCGTCGTGCCTGTCGAGGCGAGATTGGCGATGTCATCGACGCCGTTGATGTTTCGATTGAACGCCACGATCGAATGGGCCATATCGAGCGAGTTGGCGGAAATGCCGCCGGCGGTTGCGATCCCGAAGTTGCTCGTGTTGTTCGTAATGGTCGAGTGCCGAATGATCACATTCGTACCGGCAACACCGCCACCGGCTCCGGATTGGTTATTGTGAACGGTCGAGTTATACAACTCGACCTTCGCACCTTGGACACCACCACCGGAACTGACCGTACTCAAGCCTTTGTTGTTGGCGATGTAGCTATCCACGACACGGATATTCGCGAGACCCGATGACACACCGCCGGTGCCGCCTGACGTCGCGGTATTGTTCGTGACGGTTACACGATTGAAGACCGCTTCCGAACCGCTGTAAGCGCCGGCCGAACCAAGCCCCTTACCCGTGTTGCTATCGAATACCGAGTCATTAAACTCGAAGGCGCCAACGAACGTGCCGACCGCACCCGTCCCATTCGTGGCAACGTTGCCAAGGAACTTCGCATTATTGAACTGGAAAAACCCATCAAATGTGTTGTTGACCGCGCCACCACCGCCGACCGAGGTATTGGTCGAGAACGTGACGTTGTTGAACACACCGCCGCCACTCGCGCCATTGAATGCGACCGCACCACCCGAACCCGTCGCTTCGTTGCTGCTGAACGTCGAATTGTTCACCTCAAGGGAAGCACCAGCGGTCACAAATATCGCACCGCCGTCGGTCGACTTACCGCCGGAGAAATTCAGATCGTTGATGATCAGTTGGACATTGTTGTTGTTCCCGTTCACCCGGAAGAAACGGAAATCCTCGGAGCTGAATCGCGAGAACGTGGCACCCTGGCCGTTGACGGTGATCCCGTTTTTGCCCGTGCCGTCTGGCCCGATGACCGGCAACGCATTGTTACCATCGAGGACGTTGTTCGTCGTGGTGAACTTATAGTTCGCACCCGGAAGAAGGTTGATCACATCAGCTTCGTTATTGGCAACGGCCTGCGTGAAGAACCCCAGGATTTCGTTGATAGCGGCGGTGTTGTTGCCGCCGAGCGGCCCCGGGTCGACCGTCGCATTGAAGACCGCTGGCACGCAGCGATCCTCCATTTGTTCCAGAGATCGGCGAAGCCCCAGAAGGTTGGTCGCACGGGTATCCGCTGTATTGCGGCGGGAAGAAGGTACACGACGAGCGGGCATAAGCCACCTCAAGTGTTCATGCAGTGCGATCACGCACGCGAGTCAGGTTTTTTTGGCGACTATCCGGCCGCCCATGCAGCCTGCCTCACGGATCAAGAGTGAATTATTCCGGAGTCAGAATCCGTTGCAAGGCAACTTTGGCAAGCTGGTGAAAATATCCCCGATAACAGTTCGTTGTACTAGGCACATTGCGCGGATAGCGCACACTAGACGAACCCCGTCGCCCAAACGATTGCCAATAAGCAGAGAATTTTTGTAACTGGCAGGACTTAACTTCACGGAACAATCGAACCAAACGTCTCATTCCGTACACGATCTGACAATTCGCCCGCCAAAAATATGGATCCGGTCACGCAGACCAGATCTTGTCGTGTCAGACACCGGGCGACCGCATCCCAGGCCTGACCTGCACTCTCGAACACCTGCGAGGGTTTCACAACACAATTCTGAAGCTGCTCCGGCGAGACACCACGGCTATTGTTTGAGTATTTCGTCAGATAGAATTCATCAAAGTACTCAGAGAGAATGCTGAGGACCTCCGAATACTGCTTGTCCGATGACACCGCAAAAACACAAAAGGCTCTCCGCACGGAAGGATAAAGTTCTTTCAAAGTCCTGACCAGCGCCTGAGCCGACGGCACGTTGTGGGCGGAATCCAGAATGACTGCCGGCTGCGAGTGGATGCTTTCGATGCGGGCCGAGAGTCGTGTCCGTTCGATTCCACGCTGGAGTGCATTCGGTGAGATGAACAGTCCCGTCTTTTGAAGTTCCTCAATCGTCGCGAGGGCAACGGCAGTATTTACCGCCTGATGGGCACCGGGCATTTTCAATTTGAACCAGGGATATGTCTTCAGCGGTGTCCGGACCCGGACCTGATCGGGGGCGCGATATTCGGCTGCGAACTCGGTGCCGATCAGCCTGAGCGGTGCGTTGTGACTCTGCGCGATCGATTCGATGACCGTCCTTGGTTCCTCCCGTTCGCTCCCGCAGACGACCGGAACACCTCGTTTGATGATCCCACCTTTCTGAAATGCGATTTCCCCCAAGGTCCTGCCCAACTGAGCCATATGATCGAGACCGATCGAAGTGATCACCGAGACCAGAGGCAAACAGACATTGGTGCTGTCGAACCGCCCGCCCATACCCACTTCCACAATCGCGAGATCCACCCGCCGCCGCACAAAATGCAGGAATCCCAGAGCGGTGCCGATTTCAAAAAATGTTGGCCCTGTACGACCCTGCGATTCTTCATCAAGAACGACAGGAACGATCTCGCTGATCAATTCCGCCAGTTCGTTCTCAGTGATCGGGAGATTGTTGACTCGAATCCGTTCCGTCACGGACTCCAGATGGGGTGAAGTGAACTGGCCGACGCGATATCCCGCTTCCTGAAGGACCGATGCGATCAACGCGACGGTGGACCCTTTGCCTTTCGTGCCCGTGACATGAACGACTCGCAGGCGATCGTGTGGGCGTCCCAGACGATCGAGGAACGCGGACATGTGTTCGAGTTTCAAATCGGCGGGTCGGGCGGATTTGACTTCGTAATTGATTCGATTGTACCAGAAGGCGAGAGCCTCTTCAAAAGTCATACTCGCTCTCGAACCGGATGGCGTATTCAAGGTCGTTTGGAATCGTGGATCCGCTCGAGCGATTGCCAGATCGATTTGGCAAGTTCGCTCTGGCGGGGGTAATCAAAGTAAATGTTGCAGACCACGATCCGATTTCCGGAGGCCGCCACTCCGCTCAGCCGGCCCATCCGCCGGCCTTCCTCATCATATTCACCGTAAACCGCTTCTCCGAGAGTCGAGCCCGTCAGCGACGGAATCGGATGACCGTCCGGCAGGTTCCGCCGTGCCGTCGCGATCGCCTGAGCGGGCGTCGGGACCGGTCCGCGTTCAGGATGACCGAGCGATTGGTCGAACAGCCAGACCGTCATCGTATCATCCCAGGCGGTCCATGTGCGGCCATCTTCCTCGCGACGGATTGCCATTTGGCCGGAGATTGTCATCTGCCATCCGCTTGAGAACTGTCTATGGACGGGAAATTTCCGATACCCCATCGGTTCCGCTGAACCATCATCGCGGGAGCGGATCTGTTCAACCAGATCCTGGGGAATTGGCTCAACAGTAAACTTGTTGCCGTCGGCTTCAATCGTCTGCACGATGGTATTCCAGGCCGACCAGGGCAACTCCGCGTGTGGATTGGCTTCGTAAGCGTTCACAAAATCGGCCGCAATCTGATCGACCACTTCGCCCTCCGCCTCCGTAAGCGGAGTTCGCCACGGGAACGCCAGCCAGAGATCCGTCAGGGCACGCCGCATATAGAAATCGGCGTTCAAGTCTTTCGACCACCAAGGGAAGAACGATCGCCCGCTTGCGGGTTCGGTGGCGACGTGTTTCAGCCAGTCCATCGATTGCGGCCCGAGGGGCGTCAGGACCGGTCCGGGATGACAAAAGCGGTTCGGCCGCGGAATGCCGACCGCGATGACCGCATCCGGGGCGGAGCGTCGCAGCGCCTGCGAACATTCCCGAGACAACCAATGGAGAAAGTGCCGCTCGAGGCGTTCCGGGTCCGGATGCGAAAAGTAATTCACCGGATCGCGATCCGCGGCGGGTTCATTCCAGGTGAACTCATGATCCTCTGCGAAATCGATAAGTAGTTCGCACAAGTGGGCGTGATAACCGGGCCCGGCGGGTGTCGTTTTGGCGTGAACCGAAACTTTGCATGAAGAACCAAGTCGAATCTGCGCAGGTTCGGCAACCGGGTGAAAATGGACATGCAGAAGGGGATGACCGTGATAATCCCTGACAAGCCTCGTCTCGAGAACGGAATCTCCCGCCGCTTCAAACCAGACTGCTGCACGAGACAACCAATCCCGAATTTCCGTTAGCCGCAATTTCGATTCGGAACCAAGAACACCGGCAAGCGAGAGTCCGATTCCCATGAGCTTTCCTTGTCAGAGATACGAACAAGCTATTGGTTTTCCGATCGAAGTGACAAGTCGAAAGGACGAGAATTAAGGCCAGAGATGAATTGCATTCTCCTTGAAAGGTTCATGCCTTGCTGAAATTCGAAGTGAAATCGTGATTCTGTGTTAGAAAAACCGCTCTTTTCCCTGAGGTTTGGGCTTCCAATTGACGGTTTCCCGGCATCTGACTATGATCCCGACCCATCGGGAGGCGTTCCCGTAATTCCCTGCGCGACCCCGGAAGGCAATGGATGGCCCTCCGAATCTGGATCATCCGAGGAGTCATCCTCACCGTACTTTCCGGTGTTGGATACGGTCTGTGGTGGGCACAGTCCTACGT
Organism: Limnoglobus sp.; assembly: GCA_041742055.1. GTDB lineage: Bacteria > Planctomycetota > Planctomycetia > Gemmatales > Gemmataceae > Limnoglobus. The sequence goes on from JBGSJI010000012.1 coordinate 213,843, forward strand.
CAGCCCGGAGGCGGTCCGCGCATCGCTTCTGAGTACGCTTGCGGAACAATTCCCAGATACCGAGATCACGGTCGGTTCGGCACATATCCGTGTCTTTGGTGGAATCTCGATCCGCAATCTGTCGCTGACACGCACGGGGGAAGATCATCCGTTTTTCCAGGCGCAATCGGGAACGATCTATCACGACAAGGAACAGATCAATCGCGGCCGACTCGCCATCCGCAAGGTGGAGCTCGATTCCCCGGTTCTCACCATCGTGCGAAAAAAAGATGGAAACTGGAGCATTCAGGGACTCAAAGACGATCTCCACACCAACGAGCCCGTCCCGACCATTGTGATTCAAAAAGCCAGGATCATCCTACGCGATGAGAGCGATCAGCACTGGCCGACAATCATTTTGAACGACACGAATCTGACAATCGTCAACGACCCCGCCCCGCACTATCTCGTCGCGAAAATCTCCGCCACCGCAGTACTCGGTCAGGGTTACACCACGCCGTTTCATGCGAGTGCCCGAATTCATCGCGGAACGGGTCGGATCGAACTCCGAACCGAATTCCCGGACCTGATCATCGGCGAATCGCTGTCGCAACTCGTGCAGCAATTCGACCCCGGCATCAGCTCGCTCCTCACTGCCAGTTCCGGAAAACTGGATCTTCGCGCACAAGTGACTTACTGCCGCGAACTGCCGCTCGACTACGACGCAACCGCAACGATCCGTGAATTGAACTTCGCGCACGATTGGCTTCCCGATCGCGTAACATGCTCTTCAGGTCGCGTGCGCGTTCGCAATGGTATGGTCACGATCGAACAACTGGTCGCCCGAATGGGCCAGGCCGAACTCAAGCTCTCCCTGCAGACTCGCACTCCGGTCATTCCACCGATACCCGGCAACGAATCCGTCACAAACCCGGCCGTGCTCGTCTCACGGACCAAATCACCCGCACCCGCGCGATCCTTCGAATGGGAAGAGGATCTGGAGCGAATCGATCTCTCGCTGGAACGGATCACGATTGACGATCATTTTTTCCGGAGACTTCCCGCCCGATTTCAAAAGCTTCAGGAAGTCTTCGCACCGGAAGGCCGGCTCGGTTTGCTTTACCAGTTCCAACGATCCGACGCGGAGAACTGGAAACGCGTCTTCGAAATCCAGCCGGAAAAACTCAAAGCCGTCTATGAGAAGTTCCGTTATCCGCTCACCGATCTCGCCGGCAAAATCCGCCAGACAACTTCGCCGGAATCGGATTCGGCCGTGATCGATCTGACGGCCTTGGCGAGCGGGCAGCCGATCACGCTCAAAGGGACGGTCCGCGGTGCGGGCCCGGATCCCGAGATCACCCTGCGTATCCACGGAACGGGAGTTCCCATCGATGATACGCTAGCGCAGGCGCTGCCGAATCGGAAAGACTCTCAGATGCTCCAGGCGATCCACGCCAAGGGACGCGGAGATTTCGTGGTTGAAGTGAAGCAGGAAGCCGGCAGGAATCTGCTGGAAAACACGGTCCAAATCGAGGTCTACGATGTCGCCATCTGCCACAAGGCGTTCCCGTATCCGCTCGAAAATGTCCGCGGAAAAATCAACATCTACGTCACGGTGAACGACTCCGCACGCCCGATTCGACCCGGCGAAGCGATCGGTCCGCTCCCGGATAACGACCGGATGGAACTTCGTGAAATCACCGCCCGTCACGGTTCAGGAACAATCTGGATCAAAGGTGATAACGATCCCATTCCGAATAGCCGCGATCGGAAAATGACCTTGAATGTCTGGGGAAAAGACTGTCCGATCGACGAAACATTTCACGAAGCACTGGCAGCCTTGAAGCTGAATGTCGTTTCGGATGTCCTTCAGCCAAAGGGTCAGCTTTCCTTCGCGGTCGATGTGGAAATACTCGATCGCTTCGAACGATCCTCGCCGCGAACGACCATGGGTCCGGCGATGCGACAGAACGCGATCGAACCACTCGGCCAACTTACGGCCCTCGCCCGACCCGTCGAAAGCACATCGTTCGATCCTGAATCCGACCTGAAATTGGCATTCACATTCGAAGGCCCCACGATCACTCCAAAATTCTTCCCCTATCAGATGGATGCCACGTCGGGTCGTCTCAAGTTCGACGGCTCGCTCGTGAAACTCGAACGCCTCACCGCCCGCCACGGAGTCTCCGCCCTTGCCTTGAACGCTGCTGAAATCCGCTTCTACGAAGACGGCCGGATCTGGGCCAATCTGGGGAAAATCGACGTCGCACCATTGGTCGTCGATGACGAATTGATTGCGGCATTGCCGCGAGGTCTTCGCCGCGGCGTCAACGAAATCAATCTTCGCGGACCGGCAGAACTTTCGCTCAAACACATGGTGTTACTCACTCCGCGTTCCGATTATCCGGATTCTCAGTTGGACCCGGAAGTGTACTGGAACGGTGAGATCAAGCTCGACGGCGCCGCATTCGAATCCGGGGTCTCATGTGAAAACGCCTTCGGACGATTCGCCTGCACGGGAAGTTATCTCCCCACGCATCTCGGAAAAGTGAACGGAAATCTCTGGCTCGATTCCGCCTTGATCGCCTCTCATCCCGCCACGCGGATCAAGGCCACATTCGACGCCGATCCGCAGGAAGCCGATCCGCTCCGCCCCGGCGAGTGGCTGCCGCCGGCCTTCAAATTCCAGAACATTCAGGGCCAACTGTTCCAGGGAATGATCGGCGGTTCCGCACGCGTTGTTCTTAGCGATCCTGTACGCTATCGACTCGCTCTGACCGCCACCAACGTTCGCCTCGAAGATCTTGCCCGGCATCACAAACTCGGCAACGGGGCAAAAATGGAAGGCACCGCTCAGGCCAGCCTGTTGCTCGAAACATCCGTCATCCCCGGAACCAGTGAACAGATCCTCACCGGTTACGGCAAAGCGGATGTCGACCGCGGGCAGATTTACAATCTTCCGCCGCTCGTTCCGCTGTTGAAAGCGCTGAAACTCCAGGCGCCGGACAAAAAGGCATTCGAAGAAGCCCACGCTGTGTTCACAATTCGCGGAGACCGGATCCTTGTCGATCACGTCGATCTGCTCGGCACCGCCATCAGCCTCGGCGGCGCCGGCGAACTTGACATGCAGGGGCAGTATGTGAAATTCGATTTCTACACGATCTGGTCGCAAACGCTGCAACGATGGCTCACCACGCCCTTCGGCGACCTCACCGCCATGGTTAGTGAAAAATTGTTCAAGATCGAAGTGACACGGAAACCCAACGGGGAAATGAAATACGAACCGCGTCCCGTGCCGATCGTCACCGATCCCTTCAAGGCCATAGTCGAACGGATCAAGAAACGTGCCGCACGAACACCGGCAGCCAAAAGTGTCGCCGTGCGGTCTGATCCTTAAAGATGAATACAAGGAGTGAGTCATCGTGAGTTTACTGGGTGGAATCCTGAACCGTATGATCTTCTGGGAACTGGTGAGAGTCTTTGCTCTGACTCTGACCGGCCTGACCGGATTATTCCTGATCGGTCTCGTCGTACAGCAAGCCAGCAACCTCGGATTGTCCCTACTGCAGACACTCGAAGCGATCCCGCTCCTCATTCCTTATACGCTGCCGTACACCATCCCCGCAACGACGCTATTCGCATCGTGTGTGGTGTACGGTCGGATCGCCCACGACAACGAAGCCGTTGCCATGAAGGCGGCAGGTGTGAACCTTCATAAAGTGATCCGCCCCGCCATATTGCTCGGACTGCTGACGTCCGCGTGTACCTTCGTGCTGGCGCATTCCGTCATCCCGCAGACGCAGGCCGCATTGCAAAACAAACTGCTTAAGGATCCCGAAGAATTGCTTTACAATTTGCTGAAACGTGATCGAACATTCCGTGCGGGCAACTTCCCCTATGTGATTCATGTGAAAGATGTCATCGGCCGGCGACTGGTGGACGTGGTTCTTAAGCGCAAGGAATTGAAGACGGACGGCAACGGCAATTCGATCCCGACGGGCAATTACGACTTCGTCGTCCGCGCGCGCGAAGCTCGCCTGCGGGTCGATCTGCCGGATCAGGATCACCCCGATCTGCAACCGATGCTTTTCATCGATCCGGATCGTTGGGTCGGCGGCGATGGATCAACGCAGATTTCAACGGATGCGAATCGACCGATCGGCGTGCCGTTGCCTGATATGTTTTCGCAGAAGGAAATGAAGAACCGGCCCGCCAACCTGATCTGGAGTAAAATTCCGCAAAAGGTTCAGGAGTATGAAACCGTGATCGGGAAACTGACTGCGGAAATGGATCTCCATTCCCAGCTGTCCAAACAGACTGCGGACCCGAATCAGCAACTTCAGTTTCAGGGTCATATCAAGAGCCTGAAGTATCAGATCGAAGAGCAATCCCGATTGAAGCGGAACACCCAGAATGAGTATTTCATGCGTCCGGCGCTGGCGCTGGGATGCATGGTGTTTGCGATCATTGGCTGCCCGGTGGGCATGCGGGCCAACCGTGCGGATTACCTGAGCACGTTCGTGGTTTGCTTTCTGCCGACGATGGCGATGTATTATCCCATTTTGCTGGCAGGATCGAACATGGGCCGCGATGGCAAAATCTCGCTTCCGATAGGAGTATTCGCCGCTGACGTCATTGGCGGCCTCATGGCGATTATTCTGACCTGGAAACTGATCCGACGGTGAGTTCACTCTCGCAGAGCGGTCAGTTGGACTTTTATTCATTGCAGAGTATTATGGAGTTGAACTTCAACTCAAACTTGCTTTTGTAGGAATTATGAAATCCGTAACCATGCTTGAGTTCCGCCGTGACGCCGAACTGGTGCTCGCGAAAGTACAGAATGGTGAGCGCCTGATCCTGACGCATCGCGGGAAACCGGTTGCGAGACTGGAACCGATCAGGAACGAACCGATCGAAGGAAGCGATCCCTTTTATAACATTTGTTCTTGGGCAGAAGCGGCAGGTTCATTGACCAATCCACAGATCGACGAGATCGTTTATGGCGAATGAGATTTTCATCGACACGAGCGGATTCTTTGCGTTGGTCTCAAGCGAAGATGATCGGCATTCGGTTGCGGCAAAACAGATCGCTTCCGCACAAAAACGCAAACGCGGATTCGTCACGACGGATTATGTGCTCGACGAGACGGCCACACTTTTGAAAGCACGCAGAAAAACTCACTTGATCGCGGGACTTTTCGAACGAGTGGAACAATCGCAGGCTTGCCGGATCGAATGGACGGACTCTGCGCGATTTCAGAAAACGCGACTCTTTTTCTTGAAACACGCGGATCAGGAATGGTCGTTCACCGATTGCCTGAGCTTTGTCCTGATGTCGGAACTCGGGCTTCGTGACGCACTCACAAAAGACTCCCATCTTCTTCATGCAGGATTCAAAGTCCTACTTCGATTATAACGACAAAAGTACCCCGGCCAGGATTCGAACCCGGAACGCCACGTTCGAAGCGTGGAGTGATCATCCGTTTCACCACCAGGGCAATCGAGCGGAAGGAGAGGGAGTTGAACCCTCACCGCCTTGACGGCGGAACGCGTTAGCAGTGCGACCCGGCCAACCGATATCCGGCTCCCTTCCGTATTCAAATTTTCAGTGGAAGCGGCAGGGAATCGAACCCTGATTTCCTGTGTGCAAGACAGGAGTCTTCCCGTTAGACGACCGTCCCAAAAACACCAGCAGTGACCCGGGTGGGAGTTGAACCCACAGGCATCAGGCTCTCGACCTGACCGCTTTTCCGATTTGCGTACCGAGTCGCAAGTTGCAGACCTGGGAGTCGAACCCAGCCATCGGGCTTATGAGACCCAACCGAACACCAATCCGTCTGCAATCGTTCCATCAGTAGTGACGGTGGGATTCGAACCCACACCGACCGGCTTCTGAGACCGGTGCCTGCTTCCAGTTGGGCCACGTCACTGTTTTCATTGACCCGTAGGGGAGTCGAACCCCTGTCTTCTGGTTGAGAACCAGGCGTCCTCGCCGCTGGACGAACGGGCCGAAATCAACGCTGACACCCTAATGTCAGCTTTCAGCGCCCCTGGCGGGACTCGAACCCGCGATCTCCACCGTGACAGGGTGGCGAGTACTCCGGACTACTCTGCAAGGGTTTTGCTTTGCTCTTCTTTTCTTTCACTCCGCACTCCGCATTCTGCACTCGAAAGCGTCTGGCGGGGTTTGAACCCGCGATTCCGACATGGCGAGCCGGTACGTTCCCAACTACGTCACAGACGCACAGTGAGGCCTGAGGGACTCGAACCCTCACACTCCGGTTAAGAGCCGGAAGTGCTGCCGCTAACACCTAAGCCTCAGTGTGGACAAAAGAAAACCGGCCGGGAATTCTCAGGTTCCCGGCCGGCCACGAAATTTCGTCAGCCTTGGGGATCAGGGAAATTCACTATCGAGATTCCGACGCATACGCAGTCCGGCCAGCGCGAGATCGTTACCGATCTCATGACTCTTTTGCCGACTCATTCGTAGCATCGAAGCGAACATGGTATTTCTCGTTCTCCGGTAGACTCAGTACGCTGTTAATGACGCACCGAGATTTCAAAAGTTCGCGCGAATTCAGGATTTCTTATGTCAACGGACGAACGCGGGATGTTCCAGGCGCTTGCGCTGGCTTTAAAGGGTCAGGGCTTTGTGGAGCCGAATCCGATGGTCGGAGCCGTCGTCCTCGATACCGCCGGCCAGTTGGTCGGCGAGGGATGGCACGAGCGCTTCGGCGAAGCGCATGCGGAAGTGAATGCGCTTTCCGCCGCCGGCGAACGGGCGAAGGGCGGAACGCTCTACGTCACGCTCGAACCGTGCTGCCACACCGGCAAAACACCCCCCTGCACCGATGCGGTGATTCACTCCGGCGTGAAGCGTGTCGTCGTGGCGATGAGCGATCCGTTCCCGCAGGTTGCCGGCAAAGGGATCGCGATCCTTCGCGAAGCGGGCATCGCCGTCGATGTCGGTATCGGCGAATCGGAAGCGCGTGCGCTCAACGCCCCTTACCTCAAACTCGTCACAACCGGGAAGCCGTGGATTCATTGCAAGTGGGCGATGACACTCGACGGCAAGATCGCCACGCATACCGGCGATTCGCAGTGGATCAGCAACACCGAATCGCGCACAATCGTCCACCAACTCCGCTCTCGCATGGACGCCATCGTGGTCGGTGCCGCCACGGTGCGCCAGGACGATCCCTCACTCACCGCCCGGCCCGAAGGTGCACGTTTGGCCACCCGCGTTGTCATCACGAGCCGGGGAGACCTTCCCAACTCGTGCAAGCTGCTGAATTCCGCACGGCAGATTCCCGTACTCGTGTTTGTCGCACACGGATACGAAGTCCGACTCAAAGCCTGGTCCAACGCCGGTGCCGAGGTCGTTGCCATGGAGTCGATCGAACATGTCCTGAACGTACTCGGCCAACGACGCATGACGAATATCCTGGTCGAAGGCGGATCGGAACTTCTGGGATCGTTCTTCGATGCGGGATTCGGCGACGAAATCCACGCCTTCATTGCGCCTTCGCTGATCGGCGGTCGGGATGCTCGGTCACCGATCGGCGGAAAAGGACTCCCTCTGATTTCGGATGCCCGCAAGATAACCCCGACCGTTCAGACTCTCGGATCGGATGTTTACATCCACGGCCGCTTCCGCTAGACCATGTTCATTCCTTCTCCCGGAGTCGGACGATGACACCGCTTCTGCTTCTCACCATGATGATCTCTCCCTCCGCCGCCCCCGAAGTTCTCCCCTTGTGGCCGGGGAAAGCTCCGCATGCGGTCGGCGACACCGCCACCGATCAGCCCAGCATTTCGGTCTACCTCGCACCCAAAGAAATCGCCAACGGTGCCGCCTGCGTGGTCTGCCCCGGAGGCGGATACGGCTTCCTCGCCGACGAACACGAAGGCAAAGACGCCGCCGTTTTCCTGAACAAACACGGCATCAGCGCCTTCGTTCTGAAATACCGGATCGTGCAACCGGGCCGCCCGGGACCGCTTCACCCGGCTCCGATGGAAGACGCCCAACGCGCGATCCGCACCGTGCGATCGAAAGCGAAAGAATGGAGCATCGATCCCAAAAAGATCGGCATCTGGGGCTTCTCCGCAGGTGGACACCTGGCCAGTACTGCCGGAACCCACTTCGATAGCGGCAAAACGGACGGCGATGCGATTGACAAAGCGAGCTGCCGCCCCGATTTTCTCATCCTTTCGTACCCTGTGATCTCGACCGAGAAGGGCGTGACGCATGGCGGATCGGTGAAGAACCTGCTGGGTGACAAGCCGGACGAAAAACTGCTCGAGTATTATTGCAACGATAAACGCGTGACTGCCGAAACGCCTCCGACCTTCATCTTCCACACGAGCGAAGACAAGGCGGTGCTTCCGGAGAACGCCATTCGCTTTTACCTCGCGTGCAAAAAGGCGAAGGTCTCGTGCGAACTACATATGTATGCCAAAGGCGTTCACGGTCTGGGTCTGGGCACGGGCTGGAAGGACGCCGCCGGCAAATGGCGCATCGCTCCGGAACCGTCTGTGGCGGGTTGGCCCGATCGACTGATGGACTGGCTGGCTGTCCAGGAAATCGTGACCAAGAAGTGATGCTCCAAATGGCAACCGATTCGCTCATTTTTGGCTGTGGTTACTTGGGATTGCGTGTCGCGCAATCCTGGGTCGCTGCCGGCAAGCGCGTCGCGGCATTGACCCGTGGTCGCGCCCATACTTTGTCTGAGCTCTCGATCGAGCCGATCGAAGGCGATGTGCTCAAGCCCGAAAGCCTGTCTTCGCTGCCGGAGGCGGGGACGGTCCTCTATGCCGTCGGCATGGATCGTTCCGCCGGACGATCCATGCGAGAGGTTTACGTTCAGGGTCTGGAAAACGTTCTTCGATCGGTGCGTAGCAACGGGCCGTTCATTTACATCAGCAGCACGAGTGTTTACGGACAGACCGATGGTGAATGGGTGACGGAAGATTCGCCGACGCAGCCGCTGGAGGATTCCGGAAAAGTGGTTCTCGAAGCGGAGCAGGTGCTCCGCAGTTACCGTCCCGACGCGATCATTCTGCGTTTCGCAGGGATCTATGGACCGGATCGAATCTTGAGAAAACAGGCACTTCTGAATGGCGAGCCGCTCATCGGCGATGCCGAGAAGTGGCTCAATCTCATCCACGTTGAGGACGGAGTTTCAGCAGTTCTTGCGGCGGAAAACCGATCGAAGCCCGGTTCGACGTATTTGATTGCAGACGACGAACCGGTGCGCCGGCGTGACTTTTACACTTTGAGTGCGGAACTGTTGAGTGCTCCAACTGCTCAATTTCGAACTTCGGAATCGCCAGCAATCGAAGCCAACCGACGCATCATGAACAAACTCGCGAAAGAGCAACTCGGATGGGCACCCCGGTTTCCCAGTTTTCGTGAGGGGTTGCGGGCCGCGGTCATGGAGTCTCGGACGAAGTAAGCTTCAGGTGGCATGCCCACGGCTCGGCGTGGGCATGAAGCTCTTTCCCAGATTCCATTCGTTTGAGCATGCTCACACAAAGCCGTGAGCATGGCACCCGAATCCATCGGTTGTCGGGCGTTCGAATACGATGCAAGAATTGCTTGTAAGAATCAATTCAATCATGTAGCGATCCTAGCTTCGTAGTTTCGGTCGGCTTGCGATCGCCTTGCGGATAATGCCAAGGACTTGTTCGCGTTCTTCACCCACCAGATTCAGGCGTGGCGCCCGGCACAGTTCGGTTCCGTATCCGCACTCGGCACTCGCCAGTTTGATGTACTGCACGAGTTTCATGTGCGTATCGAGGTGCAAAAGCGGCGTGTACCAGCGGTAGATCTCCCGTGCTTCGGCCCACTTCCCTTCCTGAACCAGATCCCAGATCATGCGATTCTCGGCCGGGAACGCATTCACCAACCCGCTCACCCAACCGACCGCGCCCAGCATTACGCATTCCAGAAACAGGTCGTCGACGCCGGCGAACAGAACGTAACGATCCTTCGTCAGGTTGATGATGTCCGTGATCCGCCGCGGATTGTCGCTGCTTTCCTTAATGCAAGCGAATTTCGGTTCGTCCGCCATCTCGACGAACATCTCGGGTGTGATATCCGCCTTGTAAGCCGGTGGATTATTGTACACCATGATGGGCCGGTCGGTCGCTTTGGCCACGGTGCGAAAGTGCGTGATCGTCTCGCGATTATCGCCCTTGTAGACCATCGGGGGAAGCACCATCAGCCCATCGACGCCGAGTTTCGCGGCTTCGCTCGCCCAGCGGCACGATTGAGCCGTGGTGTACTCCGCCACGCCCGTGAGCACCGGCACTTTGCCGTCAATGTGCTCAATCGTTGCTTTGAGGAGATCCTTCTTCTCGCCCAGTTCGAGCGTGGTGTTCTCGCCGACGCTGCCCATCATCACGAACCCATGCACGCCGGCCGCCAGCATCGCATCGACATGCTTGAGGGTACCGGGAATATTGAGCGATTCGTCCGGGTTGAATTGCGTGCAAACCGCGGGGAATACGCCGCGCCAGGAAACCGACATGATCTGACCTTTCAAAAGAGAATGACAGAAATCGTTGTGTTAGTGGATCATCCCTACTCAAATGACAGGTGCAATCAATATTTTGAGTCGAATTCGAAATCTTATCTTCAGTTGATCGGGTGCCATGCTCCGGCTTGGCGTGAGCATGCCCACTCAAAGCAGTGGGGCATGGCACCCGTTTTGAAGGAATTCTGACCAACGCTATTCCTCGAACCTGTCAAACAAACCAGCCGAAGCACAAGACGGTCGAATTAAAGAATTTCGATCACGTCGCCGTCCTGCATGATGTACTGCTTGCCTTCCAGCCGTTCGAGACCCTTTGCCTTGGCTTCTTTTTCTGAGAATCCGCATTGCTCGAACTGTTCGTACCCCACGACGCGGGCCCGGACGAACCGTGCGGCAAGATCGTTGTGGATGCAGGCGGCGCCGGCGACGGCGTCTTCGCCCTTGGTCATCGCCCAGGAACGGACTTCGGCCACGCCAGCGGTGAAAAATGCGATGCGGCCCATGGCGTAAAAGATGGAGCGGACCACGTCTTCCTTGAACGAATGCGTGAATCCCAGATCCGCCATGAACATTTGGCGATCTTCTTCAGACAGTGCCGCCAGTTCCATCTCGAGTTTCACAGGTGCTTGTGTTGCCGTTGGGCAAAGTTCCAGAAGATCGTTCGGGAGCGGATCGTTGAATCCGCTATCGCCCCGGTTCACGAGAACCGTCTCGGGTTTCAACGTCAGCATCTGAAAACTGCGGAGCAGTTTTTCTTCTTCGACAGTGATATTGAGATCCTTGGCCAGTTTTCCGGCTTCCATCCCCGCAATGATTCGTTTGAGGGCGCTCAGTTCCAACTCGTCCAGTTCTTTTTCTTTGGCGGGTTTGGCCTTTTTCAAATTGGCTTCGACTTTGGGCACACGATTCATGAGGATTTCGAGATCGGCGAAGAGGAGTTCTTCCCGAAACTTGGTCAGCATCTCCGCAAGCGGTGCGCCGCTGAATCCATCGAGCACGACGACCATACCGTTGGCTTCGCGGAGAATGCCGAGGCGGCGGGCATTGTCTTTGCGGTCGTCCGCCATGAGACCGGGGGTATCGAGGAACTCGATTTTGGCGAAGGTCAGTTTTTTCGGTTTGTAGACTTCGGCGATTTTGCGCAGGCGTTCATCGGTGACATCGGTCATCGCGACCTGTCCCTGCTGAATTTTGCCCGGGTCCGGCGTCGCACCCGTCATCCATTGAAAAACCGTGCTTTTTCCCACGCCAGAGTATCCCACCAGACCCACTTTCATTGTTCGTCATCCCGCCCGTGGTACGAGTGGTGATCCGAGAATCGAATCCACCTTCGTGACTAGCTTACGATTTTGCGGCGAATCGGAACCGTGGAATTGACGTAAGTGCTTATCGGGCATAGGCGCTTCCGAAATTGTCGTGTCTTTCCACGCAGGGGTGTGGCGGTGGTGGCGGAATGACGTCAAGGCTCGTAGCGGCGTGAATCCGGATTGGGCTTGTCAGAATGATGAGTTTTCGTTCCAATCCCGACGGGTCAATCTCGATCCGCACGGATGCGGTATGCAGTTATGTTGGCGTTTTTGCCACTGACACCTTCTCCCAGCGATGAGGATGTCCGACTCGATGTCCGAATCGGGTCGGGTCCGCGGCATGGCTACGTCATGACGGAAGGGGAGTTTCTGATTGGCTCCGCCTCCGGCTGCGATATCCGCCTCGCCAGCAGTCAATTTCCGCCAGTGATCTGCCAGTTCACGCTCTCCGAGCACGGGCTTAAGGTCAGAAAACTTTCACCGATTATTTCCGTTGAACTGAATGAGAAACAACTGTCGGGTTCCGCACCGGTCGCGGTGCAGGATGGGGACATCGTTCAAGCGGGGCCGGTTGAGATCCTGATCCATTGCTCTCAGCCACAATACCCCAGACCCAAGCTGCTGACCCTGGATGAACCCGAGGTCCCCTTGACACCCGCTCATGAAGGGAACCTCTCCGATCGGACCGAGTTCGAGCGCATGAAGGCCGAACTGGCCGAACAGACTCGCGAACTCGAAGAAGAGCGTGCGATCTGGTATCGGCGGAAGATGGAAATGGAGCAGGAACTGCGGGCTACGCCAGACGCGGCGGAGTTACGCTCTCGGGAAAACGCCTTATCAGCACGCGAGCGGGAACTCCAGCACGAATACGATCGGCGTTTTCGCGCATTCGAAGACGAGATGGCGAGGCGAAGGGTTGAACTTGAATCGGAGTTGAAAGCTCGTCGGCAACAGATTGAAGAGGAATTGCACAAGAAGCACGATCGGATCGAGGAGGAGATTGGCGCAAAACGAATCCAGTTGGAAGCCGATATCCGCGAATCGGAACCGCGGCTTGTCGAGCTCAAATTGATCGAAGAACGAGTTGCTAAAGCGCAGGCGGAATTCGCTGCCCGGGAAGAATCGCTGCGTGCGCTTCACGAGGAAATGAAGCGGGACCGCGAAGTCATTGAAGACGAGCGCAAGTGGCAGCTCGCTCGGATGAAGGAACTCGACAGCACTCTGCTTGAGCGTCATGCGGAACTGACTCGCCGTGAAAGTCACCTGCGTGAGGAAATGGAGCTTTTTCAAAAAGAGAGGGATCAACACAAAGAGGATCTGCTGCGCTGGAATCGCACGCAAGCGCAATGGTCGCAGACGCAGGCGATGCTCGAAGGCCGCACAGCAGAGCTGAACGAACGCCAGGAATTGCTTTTGCAAACCAGTCAGGAATGGGAAGAAACCCTGAAGCTGGCGGAATCGGAGCAGGTTCGAATTCGAACCGAATCGGAGCGGTTGGAGGCCAAGCATAAGGAATTGGATCTCATCGCTGCGGAACAGACCGAGCGCAGCGCCCGGCTCGATTCTCAGGCGGCGTCGCTTGCCCAACTTCGATCCCAACTGGCACGGCAACAGGAACAGATTCAATCTGAATCGGTGAAGCTCGCCGAAGACCGTGCGAAACTGGATGGTCTCCGAAGGGACCTTGAACAGCGGCTTAATGATGCGGAGCAACTTCGTGCGGAGGTCGGTGCCGCACGCGATGTCAGCCTGGAAGAAATCCAGACCGCGACGGAGCGTAACGCGCTTCTGGCTTCGCAGATCGAAGAACTTCGCGCAACAGAAGAGCGTGTCCGCGAGCGTGAGATCGAACTCGACGCCCGTTCCGGTGAATTCGCCGAGCAAGTCGCGCTCCTGAAGTCTCGCATCACGCAGACCATTGAGCTTCAGCAACGGCTCGAACACGATCGCGAAGCGATCCGGGCTCGTGAAGCCACTTTGAGCGAAAGCGATCAGGCACGACTCGAATTTCAGGAACAACTCCGCAAACGGTCCGATGAACTGACAAAACGTTCGCGCGAAATGGAGGACCTCCGGATCAAAATGGCTGAGGAGCAGGCGATTCTCAGCCGGTTGCGGGAGCAATTGGAAAGTGAGCGGTCCCGGGGCTCACGCGAAATTGATTCACAGCGAGACGAACTTGCGCGACGCGAAAAGGAACTTGAGACCCGCACCGAGGCTCTGACCGAGCGGGAAGCGACACTCGAACGACAGATTGCACGCTTCCAAGAAGCGAGCGAAGCGCTGGCCAACGAGCGAGAATCGTTGCGGACCGCCCAGACGCAATTCGCTGAAGAGCAGACGCGTGTCCTGCAACTTCACCAGAGTGAACTGCAAGGATCGGAAGAGCTTCAATCGCGAATCGCCGCGCAGTTCGCCGAGTTGCAGGCGCAGGCGCCCGAACTCGACCGTCAGGCAGTGACGGCAATGGAACGGCTCATGGCGACGCGTGACGTCATTCGTGGGCAACTGGCTGAGCTCCACGAGTTTGCAAAGTCCACACGGCACGAACTGGATTCCGAACGCAGCCGCTTGCGTGTGGAGGAAGACCAGATCCGCCAGCGAGCTCAGGAACTGGAAACAGCACGGTCGGAACATCGACTCGCGGTCACGGGATTCCGCCAACAACTTCTGGACTGGCAATCGAAGATCGGCGAGCTGCGCAATCAGTTCCATTCGGCACAGAACCAGATCGAACTACGCGGCACGAATGTCGGTTCGGCCGAACGCGATATCGAACATCTTCGCGAGGAACTGATTCGCCAGACTCAAGAAGTGGAGCGCGAGCGAAGGCTGGCCAGCGAAAAACGCACGGAGATGGAACGCCATCTTGCGGATATGCGGGAGTGGTATCGGCGCAAGCTCCGGGAACTGGCGGCTGGTAAAGGCGTGGATGAAGCCGATATGCCGGTCTGGAAGCCGCCAGCGTCGAATGACGCCAAACCCCCGGAACACAATCCGGAGATCCAATTCGAGGATACGGAACCGGGCGATCAGCAACTGGGTGAATTACTGGTTTCGCGGGGATTGATCGATCAGTCCACTCTGAGCGCTCTGACTGAGGAAGCGAAAAAACAAAAGCGAGCGTTGCGCCAGATCCTGCTCGCAAGTGGTGCGTTGACGCTTTATCAACTAGCACTGATCGAAGCGGGCACCATGGACGGGCTGATGCTCGGGCGGCTACGTGTTGTGGACCGGATCCGTGTGACCTCGAAAGAATCGGTCTATCGCGTATTCGACCCGACGCGCCCGGGGGGTCCGACCCGAGGAATCTACATTCTTAGGCATTTATCGGAGCAGGAAATCCAGGACGCTGTTCATCCGGATGAGTTCCGGCAACGATTTGGGTTAGCGGTTCAATCTCCGCATCCGCACCTCGCGAATTCGCTTGAAGTGCTGGAAATTCAGGGGCGCCCTGCGGTTCTTCAGGAGTGGGTCATCGGATTGTCATCCGTTGACTGGCCGCCAGTCGCGGCGACCCCGGGAGTCTGGCTTCGCCTCGTATCGGGTGCTGCGCAGGCGCTGCATCACGCCCATCGGATCGGATTGACTCACGGGCGATTACTCGCCGAATCGTTCGTCCTCCCTGCCGACGGCCAGCTGAAAATTCTGGGAATGGGCGAACCTAGTTGGCTCGCTGGCGGAGCCGTCACGGGTGAACCGACACCCGCAGGCGACCTTCGAACGCTGGGCCGCATCGCGTTCGCGTGGTCTCAGCTTTCTTCACGGCGACGCGGGAATCGTTCTCAACCGTTCCCCGCCGAATTGACAAGTATCATTCGCAGACTGGAAATCGGTGCGGAACCTGCGATGGGCGATGTCGTCGCGATTGATCGCCCATTCCACGATGCGGGAGAATTGATTCGCGAACTGGCCCAGCTTGCCGAGCAGTTCCCCTGCCCCAGCGATGCATGGAACAAGTTCGTACGGTTCGCCGCCGAAAATGCCCCGGAGAGCACCTCACAACTTCGAGCGGCCGGATAAGTCATCAGTACATCAGGTTCAAATGAAACATCGCTTCCATGGCATACGGCCGTGGTCCGGTCATGGGTACGTTGGTTCCCAGGTTGAAGGTTGAGCGCGATCCCAATGCGAATGTCGCACCTCCTGTGAATCCCACGATATCGGTCGCGCCGATCGGCAAGCAATTCAGTCCACGATTATTCAACGGAGTGTTCACATGGAGTTCCGCGAGGGGAAGGATCGCCCGGACAAAGCGAGCGTCCGGGTTTCGATAAAGCAGATATCCGACTTGCAGGCTGTTGAAGAAATAGGTTGTATCCCGGTCATCCGTTGGCACAGCAACTGACGTAAAGAACTGGGAATAGAACCGACCCCGTGTGGTAATCCCACCGATAAATGGCTGGATGACGGCCGGGTGAATCTCAGGCTGCAGAGCGGAAAATGCCGCCGATCCACCGGTCGGAACGGTGACGACCAAACCGGTCGAAAGCACTTCACCACCCTGCAGAAATCCATTCTCGTCGATATCAAGAGGGTTATTGATGAGTGCAAACTTCAGAATCATACTCAAGTCACCGACGGTCGCGCGATCGAGGTCGCGCGGTCCCGTCAGCTGAAGCAGCGGAAGTCGGAAGCCGATCGATGCATCGCCATCGAGGAACGTTTTTTCAATACCGAGCGTTTGCCGGTGGACATTCATGACTGACAAACCCGGTACGCGAAGCGTGGGGTTGACATCGTTGAAGTAGTTGTAAGTCACGTAGACACGATCAACCGGTCGTGGACTTTCGTTCTCACCGATCTTGAACGAACCACGAAGCGTATTGACTGGTAATCCGCCGGCATGACTTTGCGGATCCTGACCGGTGACAAGGATATCCGTTGCGGATGCGGTCCCCGCGGTCAGTCGCGTATTCGTGAATGTCTCGCGTTGACCGAGTTTCTCCGGAAATCCCGGAGGCAATGGCACATCCGGCAGTGGAGCGATCGGATTGGACACGATCACAGCGAAACCGTTGATATCACGATTGAACACGGTCCCCGCAGGTAAACGTGCTAGCTGTCCGGGCAGAATCGTCTGTCGCTGACCGGATGGCGTATTCGCAACGGTATAGGGTGAGAACCCGAACAAGCCGCCAAGATCGCCGTACATCGTCGGCAATTCGACCGGTCGGGCCGCGGTACCCGATGAGCGGAGATCAAATCCTCTGTTGGAGCCGGTCGAAGCCGGGATCCGGATCGGACTGGCCGGGGGCGTAGCGGGGGAGGTGATCTGGGGCGGAGGAGACGTCGGTGTTGTCGGCGGTGTCTGAGGAGTTTTTGGTACTGGCGTGGCGGGAACTTGTACCCGGATGAGATCATCGCGGATTACCATGGCCGTTTCCTGTGCGCTGGCCGATACACCTAGGGTTGAAACGAGTATCAGTGATCGAGTCCAGCGAACGAAAAACCGGGACATGGGAGACTCCTTCCAAAATCGACTTTATCTCGTCTCTTATCGGCAATACGGGCAAAGGGGGTTGACAGGGAAATTCACAAAGCTCGGATTATTCATGAAGAATTCCGGGGAACGAAACGACAGGGTGTCCTGTAGAATGCAAGGGATCCCTACTCCAAAGGATTGGTCAGATTATGAACCATGATTCGTCCCGCGATCCTTCCTCAGAGGGATTCACGGAACAATCCGGCACCATTCCTCAAACTTCGGCACCTCCTGAAGTACCGACGGCTCAGAATCCGCGACGGCTCCCGAGTCAACCGGAGTCATTGCAGATCGAAATCGAAGACCATTCTTCTCCTGAAAAATCGGTCATCGACTCCCAGGTCGAGGCACACTCCGCCAAGTTCACACCTGAGATTTCACAGCCTTATGCGGATGGGCCAACGGGAACTGTCATGGCTCCGACCGGAGCATCCAACCCTCTCACCGTCCCAACATTTTTTCACAAACCGAAGACACCGACAGAATCCGATGGCGAACGATTCACGATCATCAGAGAAGTCGCAAAAGGCGGGATGGGTCAGGTATCCAAAGCGATCGATCGCGAGTTGGATCGCGAAGTCGCACTGAAGGAAATTCAACCCCGCTACGCTTACGATCACTCCGTCGCGGCTCGATTTGTGCTGGAAGCGCGGGTCACCGGCAAACTGGAGCATCCGGGAATCGTTCCCGTCTACGGGTTGAACCATTACCCGGATGGTCGTCCGTATTATGCGATGCGCTTCATCACCGGTGAAAGTCTGCAGGACGCAATCAAGGCGTTCCACCAGACTGAGGAACCGAAACTCAACCCGCAGGAACAGGCATTAGCGCTGCGTAAGTTGCTGAAACGATTTATCGATGTCTGCAACACCATCGCGTTCGCCCATAGTCGCGGATTTCTGCATCGCGATTTGAAACCCGCCAACATCATGCTGGGCCCCTACGGCGAGACATTGGTCGTCGACTGGGGTCTTGCCAAGGATACCGCCGCACCTCCCAGGCGACCGCAAGCAAGCCCGACCGCAGTTATTCCAACACTGGCGATGAATCGCAGCCTGCCAGATACGCAACAGCAAACCGTGGCACCCGGTGACGATTCGCTCGCGTATCAGATAACACAGACGAAGCTGCCAAATTTGGACTCTGGTTCTGATTCGTACCAAGGCACCGTTGTCCAAAGCATCAACAACGATTCCGTGGCGTATGATGCCACGCGCACCGGAATGGGCGTGAACCCGGTCAGTTCTGCGACGCCGCCCGGGACCAATGACAGCGAACTGACCGAATTGGGTCGTGCCATGGGCACCCCATCCTACATGGCACCTGAACAAGCCGACGGCCGCTGGGATGATGTCAAACCACAAGCCGACATCTACAGTCTGGGGGCAACTCTTTATAGCATTCTTTGCGGAAAACCGCCATTTCGTGGCGAAGCGTATGCCATTCTGGAGAAGGTGAAACGAGGGGAAATCACACCGATCGAAGAACACAAGAAGAACCTCCCCAAAGCCCTTGTCGCCATCGCATACAAGGCGATGGCGCTGGTTCCTTCAGAACGGTATGCGAATGCTCTGGATCTCGCCAATGATGTCGAGCGTTGGATGGCGGATGAACCGATCGCGATTTATCGCGAACCCTGGACCGTGCGATTGGCTCGCTGGGGCAGGCGTCATCGAACGTTCATGCTCGCCTCGGCAACCGTCATTCTCACAGCGCTCGTTTCCATAACCATTGGTTACCTCCAGGTCGCGGCGGAACAGAAGCGGACCGCAGAAGCCAAAGGCCAGACCGATGAGGCCTATGGCCGTTTGAAAGTGGAAGAAGAGAAAGTCCGAAATTCTTTTCTTGAACTTCAGGAAAAAGAAAAACGAGTCCGTGAAGCACGAACCGTTGCCGAACGGAGTCGTGAAAGCGCCCGCGATGCCTTACTCGCGCTCACGGATGATGCCATTGGCGAAATTCTCACAAGTCAGCATGCGGCAACCGGGAAACAAAAGCAGTTCCTGGAAAACGTTGTCGCGATGTATCATCGCTTCATTCAAGAATCGACGACCGAGGATTCTCAATACTTCGTCGCAGGTGCGCACTTCCGTGTCGGCCGATTGCAATTCAAGCTGGGCAACCATACCGAGGCGGATCAGGCATACCAGCGTGTGTTCGAGCTGGCAAAAGAGAAGTCCACACCCGAGTGGAAGCAATTGTATGGCGAGACGCTGATCTACTCGGGTATTCAGAAAATGGTCATCAGCGCGCTGCCGCAGGCGGAGGAGTCGTTCCGATCGGCACGTCAGATCTTCTTTGATCTGATCATCGCGGATGATAACGTCGGCAAAGTTTCGAAAACCGAGTACTGGTACCGGTTGGGACAATCCGAAGATCGTCTCGGACTGGTCCTCTACATTCGTGGGCAACTCGAAGAAGCGGAGGCGTGGTTCCGCACGTCACTTTCGAATCGTCAGATGCTTCTGACTCGCGAACCGGACAATCTCGATTACCAGTTTCGCATCGCTCAAAGCCTCCGACAGATCGCGATGGTCTGCAACTCCAACGGCCGGCGGTTGGAAGCTCTGGAAAGCGCAACTAAGGCCCGGGACATCTGTACCGAAATCCTCAAGAAGGATCCGACATCGGCGGTCTATCTCGTGCAACTCGCGGATATCGACAGTTTCCTCACGATCGTGACCGCGGATCAGCGTCTCGCCGGCGGACAATCCCTGAAACTGGATTCGGCTCGCCCTGTCGGGGAAGATAAGAAAGCCGGAACGAACCAAAAACCAATCGCCAAGCTGCCAGCGAGATCGGTGGCGGCACGACATGCGGACAACGCGGTGCTCAATTGGTCGCGACTGGTAAATCTCTACCCGTCCGATGTCGGCTACCGCCAGCAACTGGCGGTTGCCAATCTGAACCTCTCCGTGACCGAACAGGCTGCCGGTCGGACCAAAGCCGCCGCCAACGCGCTCGCAGCGACAACTCTCGTGCTTGACGATCTGGAACGCCGGTTCGCCGTCGATGGAACCACGACACAGCTTCGCGGGCGGACGGCTCACGCCCAAGCGGTGAATCATCGTGAAGAGGGGAATCTCGAAGCGGCGCAGAAAGCGGCCCGCACGGCGATCGCGCATGCGGAGATGCTTCGAAATGAACGCCCGAACAACCCGAGAACCATCAACGATCTGGCATACTACCAGATTGAACTCGCGACGATCCTGCTGCTGGAAGAACAGCTGGTTCCCGCAGAAAAGATGCTCGGTGAGGCCTGGATCAATACGGAACGATCCGCTCAGTCACCGGGCATGAGTCCATCGGACTCGAATGTCTGGAGCAACGTCCGCGGTTACGCCCGCACGTATGCGGATCTGCTCTCGGCACTTCATCGCTACGATCAGGTGCCGGTCGTCGCCAAGAGGATCGAATCTTTGACGCGCTGGCCGGATGCAATGCGATTCGAAACCGCGTGTCTCTTCGGGCGGTCCGCCATCCTCGCAACGCGGGATCCGGCACTCGACGCAACCGATAAGAATCAGATCGCCGGCGATCTCGCGAACGAAGCGCTGGATCGCCTTCAAGATTTGGAACAGGGTTTCCAATGGCTGAATCAGATTCGATTCGATCCCGATTTACTGGCTGTGCGAAGCCTGCGAGATTATCCAATCGTGATCCAGCAGTTCCGCGAACCCGCTCCACCTGTCCGAGAGAAGCCCTGAACGAAAACGGCCTTCCCGTGAGGGAAGGCCGACACAAAGAACGAGTCTGATCAGTTTTTTGGCTTTTCAAAGACCTTCTTCCATTGATCTTTTTCCTTGTCCCGATCTTCGAACTTAATGCCGGACTTCATCCAGTCAGGCATCGGTGCACCTTTCAAGTGATGATCGAAGAACTGCTGCATGCGGAGTGTGTAATCGCGCTGAGTGGATTTCTTGCGAAGCCCGTGCAACTCCCCGTTGTAGTTGAAGAGATAGCATTCCTTGCCGAGTCGTCGCAGTGCAAGATAGTATTCGATCCCCTGATACCATGGCACCGCATCGTCCTGATCGTTGTGCAGGATCATGAGTGGCGTTTCCACGCGATCCGCCATGAAGATGGGAGAGTTCTCGATGAACTTCAGTGGCGCGTTCCAGAGCGTTCCGCCGATCCGGCTTTGCGTGCGCTCATACTGAAACTGACGCGGCAATCCTGTGCCCCAGCGGATGCCCCCGTAGGCACTGACCATATTCGAAACCGGCGCTCCACTGGCGGCTGCTTTGAATCGGTTCGTCTGCGTGACCATGTAGGCGATCTGATAGCCGCCCCAAGAATGCCCCTGGATGCCGATCGCCTTTTCGTCGACACACCCTTTATCGACGACAGCCTGAATGGCGGGAAGTACGCACTTCAGCGCACTCTGGCCCGGTGATCCAACCGTGTAGGCGATATCGGGCATGAACACCAGATATCCATTACTGGCATAGTAGGTCGGATTAATGCTTGTGCCAGCGGAGGGCAGGCGGAAGCGGTGCAAACCGTTTGACAGCCTCTCGTAGATGTACACGATCATGGGGTACTTCTTTTGGGCATCGAAATCCTCAGGCTTAATCAGCATGCCCGAAAGTTCCACACCATCCAAACTCTTGTAATGAACCAGCTCGGCTTTGCCCCAGTTGAATTCACGCTTTTTCGGATTGATATCGGTCACTTTCCGGATCTCCCGGAACGTCGTATCCGACGTGTAGTAGTCGGGATAATCGGAAAACGTGCTGATCGTGAAGATGTATCGATCCGCATGTTTGGCTTTTGTCGGTCGGCCATAATCCCGTCCACCCATAACAAGCAAACGCGGGCTTTGACCCGGATCAAGCTGATAGAATCCCGAGTCGTACGTCTTGAGATTGGTCGCGTTCAAGAGCATGGGCTTGCTCAAATCCAATCCACGTTGAATCACACCATCCGGATCGGGAAACCGGATCTGTGCGAAACTGATATTGGACGTTCGACCGATCTTGGTCAGGTTCTCGGCACTGGAACCATCCAGTGCCAATTTCCAGATGTCGTACTGGTCGTTGACCAGCGCGAATTTCTCGTCCTGGGTCCATCCGGTGATGCCGTAGGGTCTCGCCTGCATCGGCTGATCAAATTGTTCATCGAAAAACTTGACTGTGAGTTTCGCGGTCAGGTTCCGCATTTTGCCCGACGGTAAGCTGAGCGAACTCCAGTCCTTGCCATCGAAGATGAGACGGTATGTGCCCTTGGGCGAGTTGAGGATACTCCCTTCAAACGCCTTTAGAAGCGATTTCGTTTCGCCCGTGCGGATGTTGTAGGCGGAGTAATCGGCGAGTGAGGGACCGTAGCCCGTCAGATATCGATACGCCTTGTTGTTGGACGCCAGTGTCCAATCACCGTAATCCGGGACCGAAACCGAGAGATCCTCATCCGAGAGCTGACGGAACTGCTTGGTATCGAAAAAGTAGACCGCGGAAAACGTCTGCGTTCGACTACGGGAAGTCGGGGATTTTTGCATCGGCTGGATTTGTTCATCCTTCCAGTGCCAGAGATCGAGATCGACACTCTCCGTGCGATTGGTCGAAGTGCCGGGACTTTGAGTCGGCGTGGAACTTGTCGTGGGAATTTCGCTCGTGCCGAGTGCCAACTTGAGCCCGTCATCGCTGAAGCGAATCCCGCCGCGAGTTGAAATCATGGTGCCCGTTTTGAGCCCTTGAGGAGCGTCGGAAATCAGCTCCGTCGCCGGAGCCTGCGACCCGCGCTTCCAAATGAAGACCTTCGGTTTGACCACGGGTTTGGGTTGATTCGGCTTGATTTCCGGGGCGGGTTCTTCATGGAAGAACGCCAATCTTTGTTGCTTTTCATCCCAGGTATCCCGGCTTGTATTTCCTTTACCTGTGAAGATCGGAGCCAGTTTTTTCGAAGCAATGTCCAGTGCGAAGAGACCATTGTCTTTTTCGGTCTTTGAAACCCGTTTCATAATCAGCATCGCATCGTCACGGGTAGCGTCAAAACTCACCACGTCGGAAATCGTTTGCTCGGAACCGTTGGCGAGGTTGCGGATGACGAGATCGCTGCCGGATGGCGCTTCCGGAGCTTGCGGCGTGTTCGGTGGTTGTGCACCGCCACGCGTTCCAAAGCCCGGTCGGCGTCCCGGACCGCGAGGCGGTTGGGTGGTGCTCGGAGGTGTTTGAGGAGCGGTGGTTCGCGGAACCAGCGAACTTCCGCCCGTTACAGCGCCGACGGCGGTCGGGCTCGCTTTTGTGGCTTCCCGATGCAGGATCAGTGAATTTGATTTTTCCAGGACCGAGAACGCACGGATTTTCTCAATCCGTTCGACGACGTTACCATTGGCAAGATCCATCACAGCTAGCACAGTCTGAATCGATTTCTTCGCCGATCGAGCTTTGTCAACTTCGGCTTTGGTCGGTACAAGCGGGAATAGCACTTTCTTACCGTCAGTGGTGAATTGCGGACTGCCGGAGAGTGAACCCAATGCGGATGTGGCACCACCGCTCGAACGGCTCCCCTGCGGGATCGAGTAGGATTGCGAATTCGTCAGTCCTTTCACGATGATCAGCCCATCGCCTTCGGGCGGCATCTGCTGATAGGCCAGCCAGTTCCCGTCTGGTGACAGTGTGTAGGAACTGGCCGAATTCCAGATCTCGTAATCCGAATGTTTGATGGGGCGTTTGGCAGGGGGAGCTTGAGAGAGGGAATACGCTGCGGTGAGAAAGACGAACGCCAGAGCGAATGCTCGCATCACGGTGGTTCTCCTGAGGATGATCAATAATTCGATGTTAGCCAGAACTGTGATAAAACGCAGAGACTTTAATGAAAAAAGTGTCTGGTGAAGATGGTAAAGGGGAGATGATCCAAGTGCTGAAACGATTATCCCGTTTGATCCGATTATGCAATATTTATTGCCAGGGCGACTCCATCATTTGAACAATCTGCTTCGCCAATTGATTCGAGATCGAGAGATTCGCTGTCGCATTGGTCTCACCCAATTCCGGAAGAATCCGACCAACGGCGACAACTTGAGCCGGAATGGCACGTTCCCGGACTTGTACCGGCTCAGGAGGCGGCAAGCTGGGATCGAATGGCGTGGGCGCGATCGTGGGGCTGGCGGGCCGGCGGTTCGAGAGCACGCGTCCGTCACGAAGGTCACGCCAGACAATCGTCACGGTGGCGGTGACCTCCGCCTCACGCGTGAGGTTCTGCTGATTCGTGTTGACTACACCTTTTCGCAAATTGACGAGTGTTCCCAGAAGTTCCGTATCGGCCTGTTCCCGATCCGAGACGACTTTCATCCGTGTTTTGGATTCGATCTCACGAATGACCGACTTCGTGATATCCACTTCGAGTTCCCGGTTCGGCATCGTCTGGAACGCCAGATTCTTGAAGACCGGAACGTAGACCGTGCGAATCGACTCATCAAATTGTGGTTTTGTCGAGTAACCCAGGAATGAAAAATCACGAACGTTCTGACAGCCTGCTGTCAGTGCAAGAATGCTCAGAAAAATGAATCGTTGGTACATCATGGGGTCTGGATTCCCCCGGGTTGTGATGCGGTCACGCTTGACGGGAGCACCGAAGGTACCGTTATTCCCGGCTCAGGACGCCCCAGGACCGACTCGATCGTCTGAATAGCGCTTTCGATCGGGTTTGCCGTTTTGGGCTTGCCAGCTTCGGCTTCGGCCTGGACACGAATGGCTTCCATCCGTTGCGTCGCGAGATCCGAATATTTCGTACCGGGATAGCGGCGCCGAACGAGCTCGTAACAGAAATATGCACTGCCCGGATGCTTCGTCTGTTCGTGATATTCCGCGGTCTTGAAGTCCTTCTCCGCCTGCTGAGCGCGAATCGCCAGTTTCTGCCGCGTCAGAAAATCTTTCCGCTCCGAATCATTGAACTCCGGCATGCTCGCTTCGGCATGGTGGACCAATTGCAGCGCTTCCGCCGCTTTCTGCCCGTCATAGACAGAGCCACCCGTGCTGTTGTTCTTGCTGATGATTGCCAATTCCGTCGCCTTCGGACGCAGCGGACTATCTTTGTGGAACTCGATCAGTGTGCTGAAATAATGATCCGCTTCGACATAATTGCCGCGATAGAAGTTCACAAATCCGCACCAGAAGAGCGCTTTGTCGGCCGTGGGGCCAGTAATGTCGTTCAAGTGGACATTCTCAAGTGTCTGAAGGGCTCGACCTTCCCGATCCAGTGTCGGTTTGGTGCGATCGAACTTGAAGAATCGGGCGGCTTTGAACATGAACAGATTTTCACCATCCTGCTCGGCCTGAATTTCCGATCGCGTGTCATCCAGCCAGTAATCGGCGATCTTGAACATCTCCTGACACGCTGGATCCCGGTAAGCGCCGGTCGGATGTTCCATCAGCATTTTGTGATAGGTATCGACGGCATCGGGATACTTCCCGGCCATTCGATAGCTCTCGGCTTCCAGGAAGCGGGCTTTCTCGGAAAGTAAAGCGGGGTTGAGCGTGTTATTCGCGAGTTCGTGGAAGGTCTCGCGGCACTTGGAGTAGTCGCCCGCCTCGAAGTGTTTCTCCGCTTCGGCCATACGTTCGGCGGCACGGGGATCGTCGTAGGACTTGGAGACGAGTCCGCGTGTGGATTCCTGGGCCTTCTGTTTGAGGCTCTTCACGGTCGTGCAGCCGGCCGCGAGTGCGCAGGCGGCGAACGCCAAATGCCGACGGATTCGGAAGCGAGCGAACAAGTCCTTCACGCGTATCTCCCGTTCCTTCGGGTCAACCGGCTCCATCCAGATAGGCAAGCAGTTTGGGCCGGCGTCCCAGAACTGCGCTGACCGACTGGGCCAGCAATTGCCTGACTTCACGCCGTTCGCTGATCGCGAGATCTTGAGAACCTCGAACCAACTGAATCAATGCGGTTCGTGCCGGCAGACTCAAAGTCCACCGATCCATTACCGACGGGCTGCACTTCGAACAAACCACGCCACCCGAAGAGTGGCTGTACAAGACATTCGTCGTCTCCGGCAGCCCGGTTCCGCATACGGCACAGTCCTCGAATCGAGGGCTATAACCAACCTCTTTCAACCAGACAAGCTCAAATGAGCTCAACAATCCGTATCGATCACTCCGGGGATCGCCAAGTTTACGCAGATGGTTCAGAGTCTCATCGAAAAGGATCGGATGGGGATCGTAATCCGCTGTTCCGTCGCTCAAGAGCTCCGCAAAGTAATAACCGCTGTACAGCGCTCCGAGATCGCTTCTCAGCTGCGGAAACCGCTCGAGGACCCTGGCTTCCGTGAGCAAGTCCAGCCCCGCATGTGCTTTGCGGATCACCATGACTTCACAGACCGTCAGCAGATCGAAGGCCACTTCGAAGGACGAATTCAACCGCCGTCCGCCCTTCGCCAGCGCCCGGATCTTACCGAATTCGCGGGTCCAGAGCGTCGTGATGCGGCTGGTCTCGCTCCAGTCGGTTCCGCGAATCACCAGGGCGGTCGCATGGTCTGCTGGCATAAAGAAGTCTTATCAGAAGCAAATCGGAAACGAAGCGGACTAAGATAGATCCAGAAGGAGAACCCATGACTCTCGCCGATCTTCGTCGCGATTACACTCAGGCGGGTCTGACCGAAGCGGATGCGGGCGATGATCCGATCGCTCTCTTCCGCAAGTGGTTCGAGGCCGCGCTGTCCGCTCAACTTCCCGAGCCCAATGCCATGGCGCTCGCCACGGTTTCGCCGGACGGACAACCTTCGAACCGGATTGTTCTGCTGAAGGGAATCGATCACGGTCTGACCTTTTTCACCAACTACGAAAGCCGAAAAAGCCGGGAAATCCAATCCAATCCCCGCGTCGCCGTCGTGTTCCTCTGGGATGAACTGGAACGGCAGGTCCGGATCGAAGGGGTCATCGAGAAAGTGACGGAAAAAGAATCGGACGATTACTACCACTCGCGACCGCTCGGTAGCCGCCTCGGCGCCTGGGCATCCGTCCAGAGTGAGGTCATTACCGGTCGCGAGGTTCTCGAACGCCATCAGGCGGAACTGTTGGCCCGCCACCCCGACGGCAACATCCCGCGTCCGCCGCATTGGGGCGGATATCGCCTGCTGCCCTCAGCATTTGAATTCTGGCAGGGGCGACCCAGTCGGCTTCATGACCGGATCCGTTTCCAAAGGCAGGCCGAAACGTGGATTCGCGAACGGCTTTCTCCCTAAGATAAGCTGAGTCACTCAACCGGAGGATTCCATGCGATACTTAGTCCTGGCTTGCGTTCTGGCGTTTTCACTTACGGCCTGTCAGGCCGATGATCTGAAAAAAGGAGGCACCACGTTGACTGGTCCACTCGAAACCAAAATGAAAGGGATCGACGGAAAAGACGTTGATCTTTCGCAATACAAAGGCAAGGTCGTCCTATTCGTGAACGTCGCGAGCCGCTGCGGATATACCCCGCAATACAAAGGCCTGCAGGCGCTTTACGAAAAGCACAAAGATGACGGCCTCGTGATCATCGGCGTACCGGCGAACGAATTCGGCGCACAGGAACCCGGCACCGATGAAGAAATTCAGAAGTTCTGCAGCACCAAATACAACGTCAGCTTCCCGATGCTTTCGAAGGTTGTCGTCAAGGGTGACGGCATCTGCCCGCTGTATCAGTTCCTGACTTCGAAGGAAACCAACAGCAAGTTCGCCGGCGACATCAAGTGGAACTTCGAGAAGTTCCTGGTGAATCGCAAAGGCGAAGTGGTCGGTCGCTACGCCTCCAAAGTCGCGCCGGACTCCGACGAACTCACAAAAGCCATTGCCGACGAACTGGCCAAGAAGTAAACCCCGCGATTCAGCAAACGGCAACGCCCTCCGCAACGGAGGGCGTTTCTCATTGGATCACATCGATCGCCGTTACGAAGTAGTCTGTCATAACATATTGTCTTAAATATTACTTGTGCAAAATTTACACCAAAGCTGATATGTAGTACGAGCGGTACAGCAGTTGCATATTCGACAATGAACGACCGTTTGTTCCGTTGTGCATCTCGGAGACAATTTGTAATCCGCATCGACCTGACCCGCACGATCACGAGTATACCGTCTGGTCGAGCGGGCCGGTGAACTCGGATTGATCGAGTTCAAGGCGAAGTTGGAGGGGATTGCAACTGACGATGCCGGGCACGCCAGCGAACTGCTGCGGCTCCTCAAGGGGATGTGAAGCGGATCCGTGGAATCACGGCAACTTCTTTAGGAGTGACCTATGATGACCAGCCAGTACCAAGCCGAACGGATCCGCGAGGCGAACACGACTTTCCTCCGCGAACTGAACAGTGTGGCGGCGATGGATGCCGAAATGACAGCCGTCCCGGCAGCAGCACTGGTCCACCGCCTGAGAGAACTCCGCGACGTCTCGGCCGAGCACTTTCGGCTCGAGGAGCAGGATGCTTATCTCAGCCCGGTCGTGACGTGCCGGCCCGAGACAGAGTTGAATCGGCGAGCCCTTCTCGACGAACACCGTGACCTACTCCAGTCTCTGGACTCTCTGATTGCGACTGCCGAAGCGGGGGAGGGGTTGACCGGGGAGTTGCGCGACCGCCTCGCGCACTGGCTCCGCCACGTTCATGAACACGAAGAGCGTGAGAGCGACTTTTTCACGAACGCCTCGGGTGAAAACCCATGCTGACCTTCGTATCGCATGAGGTCCACACAGATGAGCATCACACCCCGAAAGGGATGAGTCCTCGGCGGGGACCGTCCATCGTTTCTCTGCAGAGGCACGTGTGTCAGGATGCCTCATCCGCCTCAGAATCGAATTCAACCACGGGACGCTATGAATAACCTGCTGATTCGATTGACCGTTGTCTTACTCGCGTCTCTGTCGGGCATCTCCCCAGCGTCCGCCGAGACGCCGACGTGGAAGTGGTACGAAGTTCAGGGTGGCAAGGTGCAACTTCACCTCCATGTCTTCTGGTCGGAGACGTGTCCGCACTGTACCAAGGCCCACACCTTCCTCGACGGACTTCAGAAGAAGCACGACTGGCTCAAAGTCTACAACTACGAGGTTTCCCGCAAGTCCGAGAACATGGAACTGTATCGGGCGATGGCTGCGAACGTCGGCAAACCGGCCGGACAGGTCCCTGCGTTCTTCTATTGCAAGCAACTCGAGATTGGCTACGAGAGCGACGAGTCCACCGGACAGCGGCTCGAACGCGGGCTTATCCGGTACCGCGACGCCCTCCAGAAATATCACGACAAGCACCCGCCGCAGGCCATCCATAAGGTGTTCGGTCAGGATGAAGTGCTTGACCCGCCGGCGGAACTCGACCTGGAGAAACTCGACCTGGAACTCCCGCCACCCGAGGAGCCAACCGTGGACGTCCCCTGGTGGGGAACGCTCAAGGCGGAGGAGGTGTCGCTCCCGGCACTGACCGTAATACTCGGTGGGCTGGACTCATTCAACCCGTGTGCGTTCTTCGTGCTGATGATCCTGCTCAGTCTGATGCTGCACGCCGACAGTCGACGGAAAATGCTTCTTGTCGGATGCGTGTTTGTGTTCATCTCGGGACTGGTGTACTTCCTCTTCATGGCCGCGTGGATGAACCTGTTCTTCGTGGTCGGACATCTCCGGACGATCACCCTGGCGGCGGGGGTCATTGCGGTCGTCGCGGCTGTGATCAACATCAAGGACTACTTCTGGTTCAAGCAAGGTGTTTCGCTGTCGCTCTCCGACTCGGCACGGTCGCGATTGGTCGGGCGCATGACAACCCTGATCGGCCGAACCGGGTTCCTTCCGGTTGTCGCTGGGACGGCGGCCCTCGCATTCGCCGCCAACATGTACGAATTGCTTTGCACATCGGGATTCCCGCTCGTCTACACCCGAGTGCTGACTCTGCGGCAGTTGTCCCCCTCGGCGTATTACGGATACCTTGCACTGTACAACCTGGTCTATGTCACTCCGCTACTCCTGATCGTGGTCGCGTTTTCACTAACCTTGTCATCGCACAAACTGACCGAATACCAGGGACGGGTACTGAAACTGATATCCGGGCTGATGATGCTCGCACTCGGGGTGATCCTCGTCGTTGATCCGGGGTTTCTGAACAACCTCGTCGGCGCTGGCGCGACCTTGGTGATCGCACTCGGTGGGGCCGCGGTGATCGTCCTGATTCACCGGGCCGTCGAGGCCCGACACCGCAAGATGACGTCCGGTGTCTCCCATGGCCACTCGGCCGCTACGTAATACCCGCTATGTCATCCTTGCGAGAAGGCTATCACATCGCTATCCCACAAAGACGCCATTCGCCAGAACGATGCCGAACGGATCGAATTCCTGCAAGAGCGGAGGTTCGACGCCGTTCGCCTGAGGAATCGTCGCTCCCCGATAGACTCGCACATGGCTTGGCAGGTTATCGCCGCTCGACGTGATCAGATCCGCACGGTCGTCGCCATCCAGATCCTTCACCGCCAACCGCACTCCGCCACGCGTCAGTGAATCATTCGCCACAAAAAAGTTCGCGATCGGATTTCCATACGCAGCATCGATCTGACCGTTGACAATCAGATTCCCGCTTAAGGCGAAGACTCGTGGCCCGCCACCCGGTCCGCCACCAAAGATCAGATCCGCGAACCCGTCGCCGTCCAGATCGCCCACCGTGACGAAGACGCCATTCCGCAGCGTGACCGCATCGGTCCCGGGGAATGCGAAGAAATCGTTCGTCAGTTTCGGCGGGGTGCCGTTCGCGCCGGGATTGAAGAGATTCGCGCCATCGAAGATCGCCACACGCGGTCCGCCCAGGAAGCCCGCTCCTACCACCAGATCCGCACGACCATCCGCATTCACATCGCCCATCGCCACACGGGCCCCGCCGCGGAAGTTCGGGTCATCGATTCCAAAGAAGTCCGCCAGCTTGATCAGATTGAAATCGCTCGTCAACGAGAAGACCGACGCCCGTGGCCCGCCGCCCACATCCGGGCTGACCACGAATTCCGCACGGCCATCGCCATCGACATCGCCCGCCGCGACAAACACTCCGCCATTGAAGTTCCCTTCGAAGGCGTCAAATTCCAGAGGCGGACTTGGTTCGACGGGTTGAAGGACCGGATCGGTTCCTAGGAGAATGCGCACACGCGATCCGCCACCGGGGCCCGCACCAATGATCTGATCGGGCACGCCGTCGCCGTTCAGGTCGGCGACAACCGGACGCGACGTCGCCGTTGTGGATGGGCCATTCAAGGTACCATCCGAAGTCAATCCGTCGCTGGCGCCCTGAAACTTTGCCGTGACTCCGTTCGTCAATCCACCCACGAGAAGTTGCTGTGAAAATCCCGTGTAGCCAATGACACGTGCGACACCGATATCGCGATCATTGGCCGTGGCGGTATCGATACTTCCAACGACAATGATCCGCCGGGCGGAATCGAGTGCGATGCCGGCAGCCGTATCCGCATTCGCACCTCCGCGGTCAAACGCCACCGTCGCGCGGCCGTCACCATTGAAACTCGGATCAAGACTCCCATCCGTCGTCAGGCGAGCGATCCCGTAGTCCGTATCTCCGACAGAAATTTCATCGACCGTCGCCGCAATGATGATGTCACCCGTGATCCGGTCGATCACGACACCGGTCGCGCGATCTTTCAACCCTCCACCCAGATCAAAACCCAACGAGATCTTCCCATCTGTATCAAACGAAGTGTCGAGGATGCCCTCGGCGGTCAGACGCACAACACCAACATCTTCATCGCCTTCAGAGCCGACTGCGACCGTGCCGACAACGACAATCCGCCCCTGCGAATCCAGCGCCATGGCGGTCGCCTGATCCGCATTGGATCCGCCCGTCTTACTATCCGCCAGATCGAATTCGACGGTCACTCGCCCATCACCCGCTTCGCCAAACGTCGAATCAAGCGTACCATTGGCATTCAGCCGGATCACACCAAAATCGACATCACCGAAATTGCTGATCTGCACGCTCCCCGCGACAACGATCCGGTTCTGCGAATCGACGACAACGGCCGAGGCGAAGTCCGCGTTGGATCCGCCTCGGTCGAAGCCGACGACCACACTACCGACGGTATTGAACTCGGTATCCAGCGAGCCATTCGGCAGCAGACGCGCGACCCCAAAATCGAAATCGCCAGCGTCCTGATTTGCAACGGAACCAACCACAACAATCCGACCCAGTTGATCGAGTGCAAGACCTGACGCTTTATCTTCGAACGTTCCGCCAGCGACATCAAACGCTATGGTTTGTCGACCATCACCGTCAAAACCCGCATCGAGATCGCCCGTCGGGGTCAGACGGACCACGGCGAAGTCGTAGTCGTTCTCGCTATCGTTCTGCGCTGAACCCCCGACCAGTATCATGCCATCGGGTTGAATCGCGACCGCCGTCGCCCGATCGATCAAATCTCCACCCAGGTCAATGCCGATCGTTCGCAGACCGTTACTGCCGAATGACGTGTCGAGTGTTCCATCGGTGTTCAACCGTGCGATGGCAAAATCGACATCGGTCGTATCGTTTTGGGCCGATCCGACTACGACGATTTTTCCATCCTTCTGGATGGCGACGGCGGCACCCAGATCCAGTTTGGATCCGCCCAGATCAAAGGCGATTTCGGATAGACCTGTAAAGTTGAAGGTCGGATCCAGACCCCCGATCGCTGCTGGTGTGATGCGATCTTCGAATTGAAGTAGGGAAAATCGTCGAGGGTGTGACATCGAATCGCCTCCTGATGTTGAACCGAAACCAAACGTCCTGATTGGCAGAAATTGCGCGCTTGTGGGGAATTAGGGAACCGCCAGTCCGTCAAGTATTCTCCGTACCACGACGTCCGCCTTCAGTTCCTCGGCCTCGGCCTCGTACGAAAGAATGACCCGATGACGCAGGACATCCGGCGCCATCCGCTTCACTTCATCCGGTGTCACAAATCCTCGGCCATCGAGAAACGCCCGGCCTTTGGCGACACGCGTGAGCGAGAGCGTGGCACGCGGACTCGCGCCATATTGCAATAAGCCACCGACATCGAGACCATATTCGCCAGGAGAACGTGTCGCACGGACGATATCAACAATGTATTTTTTGACCTTCTCATCGACATGAATCGCATCCACTGCCGCCCGCGCCGCCGATAAATCGTCCTTGGTCAGAACCGGTTCGATCTCGGTGGCCGAATCGAGGCCGACCATGCGGTCGAGAACTTTGAGTTCTTCGTCCGCACTGGGATACTCGATCAGAACTTTCATCATGAATCGGTCGATTTGCGCTTCCGGTAACGGATACGTCCCTTCCTGTTCGATGGGATTCTGCGTCGCAAGGACAAAAAACGGCTTCGGCAATCGGAAGGTTTCATCACCGATGGTCACTTGGCGTTCCTGCATCGCTTCGAGCAGAGCCGATTGAACTTTCGCCGGCGCGCGATTGATTTCGTCCGCAAGAACAACATTGCCAAACACGGGACCCCGACGGACCGAGAATTCCCCGGTACGCGGATTGTAGATCTGCGTGCCGATCACATCAGCCGGCAGCAGATCGGGAGTGAACTGGATGCGATGATAATCGAGCTGAAAGGCCCGGGCAACGGTGCGGGCCGCGAGTGTTTTTGCGAGGCCGGGTAAACCTTCGATGAGAATATGCCCGTCGCACAGCAACCCGATCATCAGTCGATCGATCAAAGCCCGTTGGCCGATGACAACGGAGCCGACCGATTCAAAAAAGGGCTCGATTCGACGTCGGATGTCTGCGATGGTCACTTTATCCATACTTCAAAAGTATAGGGGCAGCGGTTCGATGTGATTTACTTTTTTGGAATGAGTTCGAGACACAGTAATCGATCCTTACCGCGGATGTAGAGCAATCCATGGCTGAGGACCGGCGGTGCCCAGCACGGGGCCATGAGATCGGTTTCCATTTTGGCGATTTCGTCAAACTTCTTCGCGTCGAGTTTGAAGAGGCGAAGATCGCCGCGTTCGCTCAGGCTGAGAATATGGCCATCAACCTTCAGGAATGAGCAGCGGGTTGCACGTTTCTCCCGCCACATCACCTCACCGGTTTTCAGGGAAACGCAGCGAATATCGCCTTCGTTCTCGTGGCGACCGCTCGAGCCGTAGACATAACCGTTGTGATGAATGGGAGTATTCCAGTGACAGGCCAGCGAGCGATCCTCGCGATCTTTATCCTGATCGCTCCAGACTTCCGTCACGCCGGACAAGTCTGATTTCACTTTCAGGCAGACTGCTCCGGGGCCGTAACATTCCGTCAGAAGGATCTGATCGTCGACTACGACCGGGTTGGATGCATTCACACTTTCGAGCAGTTTGGCCCGCCACGGGAAGTGAAAATACTTTTTGCCATTTTTTGGGTCGAAGGCGACCAACCCTCCGCGGGCGAAGTACAAACCGACGCGTTTTTTGTGGATGGTCGCGATCATCGGGCTGGAATAGCTCGCCAGTTCATCGAGCATGGCGTAGCGCTCGACTCCCGTTTTACGATCCAGTGCGACAATGGCGGAACCATCGGGTTGTGCATCCATGAAATCGGCAGGTCGTGGTCCCTTGTTGCCTCCGACGGCGATCAGGATGAGATCATCTTCGATGACGGGCGAACTGCCGACCCCGAAAAAATTCTGTAAGAATTTGTGTTTCGAGC
Source organism: Limnoglobus sp. (assembly GCA_041742055.1). GTDB lineage: Bacteria > Planctomycetota > Planctomycetia > Gemmatales > Gemmataceae > Limnoglobus. The sequence continues at coordinate 248,748 of JBGSJI010000012.1, forward strand.
GCGAGGTGTAGTTCCAGAGTTTTTGTCCAGTCTTGAGATCGACTGCGTGGAGTACGCCCTCGACTCCGTAAATGTAAACGCGGCCATCATGGATGAGCGGAGCGCATCGCGGTCCGTTATCGTATCCGTATTGGTCTTCGTACTCGAAGGTGTACTCGAATTTCCAGAGTTCATCGCCGGTATCCGCATTTCGACACGTGAGTCGTGCGATGGTATCGAAGGCATCGAAGTGAAGAAGTTTGCCGTCAGCGATACTGGGCGGTGCGTAGCCGACACCCATGGGTGCCTGCCAGAGAAGCTTCAAACCAACGCGTGGCCAGGCAGTGAGAATTCCTGTTTCTTTTGAAACGTTATCAGATTTCGGACCGAGAAACTGCGGCCAGTCATCGCCGGTACGGGATGATTGGATCGGTTCAGTAGCATTGGTTTTTGTGATTGTGGTTTTGGATTGATCAGCAACCAGAAGATTGAAATTGTTCTGTGAATCCGGTTTGGTCGTTTGTTTTGAAGAATTCGAAGAGTGACAGGAAGGCAGAACGAAAAGAAAAAGGAAGCAGAAGGATCGCATTGAGGTATCACCTGGCGAATCGAATTGTAGGAATGATATGAAACTGAAGGGAATGGGTATCAAAAGAAAAAGCCCACGATCTTGTGGATCGTGGGCTTTTAATATTATGCCGGCAATGACCTACTCTCGCCCTAGACGGACTACCATCGGCCCCAAAGGTTTTACGGCCGTGTTCGGAATGGGAACGGGTTCACCACTTTGGGTCTTATCACCGGCAAGTCGCAGATATATCGATGCAACTTGGAAAGCACGAAGTTTTTGATCACGACAAGATCGTGACACGAGAGAGAAAGCGAACAATGTGGCCAAACAGTTGACTGTTAGTACCGGTTAGCTGAGTCCATTACTGAACTTGTACACCCGGCCTATCGACCTGGTAGTCTTCCAGGAGTCTTCATGGAAATCTGATCTTGGGGGAAGTTTCACGCTTATATGCTTTCAGCGTTTATCCATTCCGCAAGTGGCTACCCAGCGATGCGACTAGCGTCACAACTGGCACACCAGAGTTGCGTCCCTCCCAGTCCTCTCGTACTAGGGAGAAAGCCCCGCAAATTTCCTACGCCCACAGCAGATAGGGACCGACCTGTCTCACGACGGTCTAAACCCAGCTCACGTACCACTTTCATCGGCGAACAGCCGAACCCTTGGGAGCTTCTCCACCCCCAGGATGTGATGAGCCGACATCGAGGTGCCAAACCTCCTCGC